>WSYE01000001.1:0-126340 GCA_009773665.1 Desulfovibrionaceae bacterium
TGACGAAGCCGATGGACGTGCCCGTGGCCACGCCCTCGAAAACGCCCGAGAGCAGGCGCACCGCATCGGGTTCCTGGCGGGCGGTGGTGCCGGGGCCGCCCTGTCCGGGCCGTCGCCTGTCCAGGGCTTCCTGGATGAGCTCGGGCGTGATGGGGAGTCCGGCGGGGCAGCCGTCGAGGATGCCGCCGAGTGCCGGGCCGTGGGATTCGCCGAATGTGGTGAGCCTGAAAAGGCGTCCGATGGTGTTTCCGCTCATGGGCAGGCACGCTAGCCTGGATGGGGGGGCCGGGGCAAGGGGGAAAGGCTCTTTCGTCCCCGTTCTCGCCCCGGCCCCCGCCGATTAGAAATCATAGCGCATGGTGGCCCCCAGGCGCGGCGTCCCTGCACGGGAGTATTGTTTTTTGCCTTCTCCGTTCTCCCGGTAGAGCGTGACGTTGCCCTGGAAATCCCAGGCGCAGCCTAGGCGCAGCGTCATGGCTTCCAGCGGCGTCAGTTCGGCCCACAGCCCAGTGGAATACCCTGAGAACTCCACATAGCCGTCGCGGCGCACGGCGCTGTCCGAGGCCAGACGGTACAGCCCGTAGTCCATTTCGCCGGTCAGTCGCACGCCAAGCCACTCGTTCACGCGGTAACCCACGTGGGAATAGGGGAAACCGAGTTCCGCCTCGAAGCCTTTCAGTGCCTGGGATCGGTAGCTGATTCCCGCCACAGGAATGGGATAGCTGCGGATCTTGTGCCAGACCACGCCCGCTCCGAGCCGGACCGTCCATTCCTGCGATGGCTTCCACACTGTCCCGGCTGATGCTGAAAGGCCGAGTGATCCGTCGATCTGCTTCTCGTAGGAAGCCGAAGCGCTCGCCGAGGCGAAATATCCCCAGTCGCCGCCCAGTTCGCCGGAGTGCCTGAGCGAGAGCCCCAACCGATTGAGCGCCTCCCAGGGGACTTTGCTGCCGTTCCCGAACGGAAGGCTATGCCTGTTGAACCAGGAGTACATGTCCCTGCGTGCGGACAGCCTCACCGTGACGTATTGCGTTTTCACCGTGCCCGTCGCGCCCGCCCGGACCACTGAATATTTGCCTGATCCGTCGTTCAGCGAGGCAGGCAGGCTCACCGAGCCTTCGCCTTCCATAGAGGCGTCCATCCCTTCGCCCGCCCAGGAAAGAAGCGGGGACAGTACCAGCAGAAACAAAAGTGCTACCATCATGGACACGGCGGAAACCAGGACCGATTCGCGTGCCGTCCGCACGCCGAGTGCTATCATGGTCATTGTTATTCCGGCTGGTCTCATTTTTATCGATGCAAAGTCCCGATACATCTGCTTGCTCCTTTGACCGGTAAGATTGTTATTTTTGTCACCGATTGGTGACACTTAAGGCGCACAGGCTCATCCGGCACGCACCCAAGAGCGCGCTTGCGCTTGTCCTGACCGTCTCCCTCAGGCCAGACGGCTATGCGGGGGGCGGTCCCTTTTCGTCCAGCACTGCGTAGACTATCGTGTGGATCATGGCCTCGATCCGCAGCCACCCGGAACCATCCTGCAAACCGATTCCCGAAAAATCCTTGAGTTTTCCTGACCTGGTTCCCAGGTGGTTGATGGCTGCCGCCACTATCGCCTGAAGCGCCTGATAATCGACCGCATGTTCACCGGTAGGGACGTTCATCAGGTTGACGACCTCCGCACCGCTTGCCATCCTGACTGAATCGAAGGCGGTCGTGAGTTCGTTCTGGACCAGGAACCTCCAGGCCAGCACTTCCTGGGCCAGGGGCCGGGCTCGAATCGCCCGCAGGTAATTGATGGCGCCCTCGGACAGTTGCTGCGCGTAGGGCATGCGAGCGAACGCGTCCCTGTCTCCCCCCATGAGTTCCAACGGAGACGGCCAGAAACCTTCCTGACTGCAAAAGGCGGCCACCAGCCCCTTCAATCCGTCAAAATACCGGTAGATCAGCACCTTGTCGACGCCAGCCTCTCGCGCCACCGAGTTGACTCCGATTTTTTCGAAGCCTTCCTGAGCAAGCACCCGGCCAACCGCATCGATCAACCTGGCTCGTGTTTCCGTGCTGTCCTTGGCCATGCCCAATCACCCCCTGGGAAGACTCATGTCACTCGTCGGTGACATGCGCAAGCGTTATTTCATTATGTCGCGGAAAAACAAAAACGGCCCGGAAGCATCACGCTTCCGGGCCGTCCGCATTTCTTCGATCACGCGGGGCATTCCCGCCTCGCGTCAGCCTTACTTCTTGTCGGCCTTCTCTTCAGACTTCTTATCCTCGGCCCTTTTCTCGGCAGCCTTCCTGGCCTTCTCGTCTTCGGCTTTATGGGCCTCGGTTTTCACGCCGCAGGCCAGGGGCCACACTTCATCGATCTGGTCGATCAGCTGCACCTTTATCTTGCCGCGCAGGTCCGACGGGATGTCCGCCAGGTCCTTTTCGTTGCGTGAGGGGATCAGCACCCGCTTCATGCCAGCGCTCACGGCGGCCAGGATCTTCTCCTTGATGCCGCCAACCGGCAGCACGCGCCCGCGCAGGCTTATCTCGCCGGTCATGGCGATGTCGTTGCAGATGGGCGTGTTGGTCAGCGCCGAGATGAGCGCCGTGACCAGGGTCACGCCCGCCGAAGGCCCGTCCTTGGGGGTCGCGCCTGCGGGGATGTGTATGTGTACATCGTGCTTCTCCAAAAAGCTGGGGTCGATGCCCAGTTTCTCGGACTTGGAGCGCGCGTAGGACATGGCCGCCTGGGCCGATTCCTTCATCACGTCGCCGAGCTTGCCGGTCATGATCAGCGCGCCCTTGCCGGGCATGGTGGTCACCTCGATGTGCAGGATCACGCCGCCCACGGGGGTCCAGGCCAAGCCCACAGCCACGCCCGGCGGCAGTTCGCGCTCGGTCTCTTCCTCCTGGTAGGTGGGGATGCCAAGGAGCTTGGGCAACAGCTTGGCGGTTACCTTAAACGGGCCTTTCTCACCCTCAGCCTTCTTGCGGGCAAGCTTGCGGCAGATGGAGCCCACTTCGCGCTCCAGGTTGCGAAGGCCCGCCTCGCGAGTGTATTCGCGGATGGTCTTGCCCAGCACCTGATCGGTCATCTCCAGGTCGGTCTTCTTGAGGCCGTTTTCCTTGATCTGGCGCGGCAGCAGGTACTTGCGCGCGATCTTCACCTTCTCCTGCTCAGTGTAGCCGGGGATGCGGATGACCTCCATGCGGTCCAGCAGCGGGCCGGGGATGGTGTCGAGCATGTTGGCCGTGCACACGAACATCACCTTGGACAGGTCGAAAGGCACGCCCAGGTAATGGTCCTGAAAGGAGAAGTTCTGTTCGGGGTCCAGCACCTCAAGCAGTGCCGAGGTGGGATCGCCCCGGTAGTCCGCGCCGACCTTGTCGATCTCGTCCATCATGATGACCGGGTTTCTGGTCCCGGCGCTTTTGATGGACTGGATGATGCGGCCCGGCATGGCCCCGATGTAGGTGCGGCGATGCCCCCTGATCTCGGCCTCGTCGCGCATGCCGCCAAGCGACATCCGCACGAACTTGCGGCCAAGCGATCTGGCGATTGACCGGCCCAGGCTGGTCTTGCCAACGCCCGGCGGACCCACGAAGCACAGGATGGGGCCTTTCATCTTGGGGTTTAATTTGCGCACCGAGAGGTATTCCAGGATGCGCTCCTTGACCTTCTCCAGCCCGTAGTGGTCATCCTGCAAAATGGTATGGGCCTGCTTGATGTCCAGGCGGTCCTTGGACATCTTCTTCCAGGGCAGCTCCGTGAGCCAGTCCAGATACGTGCGGATCACCGAGGCCTCGGAGGAGTCCGGGTGCATGGAGCTGAGTCGCTTGAGCTGCTTGTCGGCCTCGGGCCTGACGTCCTTGGGGAGCCCGGCCTTTTCGATGGCCTGGCGCAGCTCCTCGAGCTCCTCGGTTTCTTCCTGGCCCTCGCCCAGCTCCTTGCGGATGGCCTTCATCTGCTCACGCAGGAAGAAGTCCTTCTGGGCCTTGTCCATGCCTTCCTTGGCCATGGACTGGATCTTGGCCTGCATGGAGGCGACCTCCACCTCCTTGTTGAGCTGGGTGTTCACCAGCTCCAGGCGCTCCACCGGGTCCAGGGTTTCCAGGATCTTCTGGGCCTCCTCGACCTTCATGCGCAGGTTGGAGGCGATAAGGTCGGCCAGACGGCCCGGCTCGTTGACCGAGTTGAGCACGCTCATGATGTCCGTGGCGGAAATGCCGCGCAGCGACAGGATCTTCTCGCTCTGTTCGCGGGCTGCGCGCATCATGGCTTCCTCGCCCACGCCCACTTCCTTGAGCTCGGTCTCTTCCAGCACCTCGGCCAAGGCCTCCAGGTGCGGTTCGGTCTTGGTGAAGCGGCGCACCCGGGCGCGCGTCAGGCCCTGCACCAGTACTTTAAGACGGCCGTCGGGCATCTTCAGCATGCGCATGATCATGCCCACGGTGCCGGTGATGTACAGGTCGTCCGGGCCGGGCTCGTCCACCTTCTCGTCCTTCTGGGTGAGGATGAGGATGTAGCGGTTGGAGTTGAGCGCGGCGTCCACGGCGGCGACAGATTTCTCCCGGCCCACGAACAGAGGCAGGATCATGTAGTTGAAGACCACGATGTCGCGCACCGGCAGGACGGGCAGGATGGCCGGAATGTCCAGCTTGGCCTGGTCCGGTCCCGGAGCGGACGGGTCCTCGGACACGGGATGCTCAACGGGTTCTTCGGGCAGTACGGTGAGGATGGGATCGTTTTCTATGGTCATGGATCGCTCCTTGGTGGCGACTAATGCTTTATCTGGAAATCGGGGAAGTCCGGTTCGCCTTCGACCAGGGTGGTCACGACTTCGTCCACGCGGCTCAAAAGCGGCCCTTTGCGCAGGCGGCGGGCGAAGTCCTCTCTGGCGTGGTCCAGCCCCTGGACCAGGGCCTCAACGCGTCCGTCGGGCAGGTTGCGTGCCCAGCCGCACAGACCCAGCTCCAGGGCCTGTCGGAACACGAAGGCCCGGAAGCCGACTCCCTGCACGCGCCCGCTGACCAGACAGTGAAGACTCTTCCCCACAACGCTTTCCTTGTACGAAGCCGTGCGCTCCCGAACTTACACAGGCGCTCCGGAAGGTTTTGCAGAATGTGGTCCTGCACCTTCCTTACATCAACCGGGCCTTCTTGAAACTGAAAAAATTCTTTCCCGCCACGATTACATGGTCGAGCACCTTCACGCCAAGCCCATGTGCAGCCAGGGTCACCTGCCGGGTGATGTCCTGGTCGGCTTTGGAAGGCTTGGGGTCCCCGCCAGGATGGTTGTGCACCATCACCACCCCGGCTGCCTGGCGCGTGAGTGCAAGCGCCAGAATTTCGCGGGGATAGACCGGCGTCTGGTCCACCGTGCCCTGGCTGACGCGTTCCCAGCCGAGCACCTTGTTGGCTCCGTCCAGCAAGAGCACCCAGAACTCCTCGGAGGGCAGATGCCCCAGGCGTTCGCGTGCCAGATCGGCCACCACCTTGGGGTCGTCCACCAGCACCCGCTCGCGCACGTCCTGTTCACCGAGCCGGGCCAGAAACTCCCGCCAGAGCGTCCAGAAGCCCAGAAGACCCTCGCCCATGCCGTCCAGGCCGATAAGTTCGGTGTCGCGGGCCTGATAAACGCCGCGCAGGGTGCCGAAACGGTCCAGCAGGGCCTTGGCCAGGGGTTTGTTGTCCTTGCGGGGGTTGGCGTAGCCCAGGAGCAGTTCAAGGATCTCGTAGTCCGCGAGTGAGCGTGAATCCTGGCGCAGACGGTCTTTCAGGCGGCTTCTGTGCCCCAGGTAGTGCGGGCGATCCTTTTTTGTAAGCATGCTCATGCCTTTGCGCAAGTCCTGGAGGCTGATTTGAGGCAAAAAGATGGAAAAACCAACCCTGAAGGAAAGGAGTACTGGAATCCGGCCCGTTTTTCAAAGGATAATAGGTCAGGAGCGCGATCTTACCCGGGCGAACAGCAGGTGCAGGTCGGCCACCAGCATCTCCATGGCCTGATCGGGCGACTTGATGCCCGACTTCACCGAGGATTCGGCGTCCATGGCCAGGTCGAACAGCCGGGCAAGGCCTGCCGTACCAAGGCGCGAGGCCATGGGCGTCTTCAGCTTCTTCACGTAGGGGTGCACCCTGCATTCCGGGTCCTCGTGCAGGAGTTGCCACATGGTCCGGGCCTCGCGGGTGAGGATGGCCAGGAACTGAAACAAAAAACCGTCGTCGCTGGAAAGCTGGTGGCCGAACACCGTGCGCCACACGCCCGCCGCGTCGCGCCCTTCTTCCAGAGCCTTCAGGAATCCGAAGATATCAAGTTCCGCCTCTTCGCTCAGGAGCCCCAGTGTGTCCTGGCCGATCACCCCGTCATGCGCGGCCAACTCCAGCTTTTCCAGTTCGCGGGCGCAGGCGGTCATGTCGCGCGGCAGCAGGCGCACCAGCTCCTGGAGCACGCCCTTGCCGAAGTTCAGGCGGTGCGCGTTGGCCCAGTCGCGCAGGGTGGGCATCATGTTCTCCTCGGTCAGGCCCGGAGAGATCCACACCCAGCCCTTTTTCTGGCCCACCTTCCAGTAGGGGCGCTCGGACAGTCCCCTGGGAAGCGACGGCCCCTTTTTGGGGTCGTGCTGGCCCTCCAGGCAGATGACCGGCCAGACGTGCTGGTTGAAACCGGCCAGCGGGCGCGAGAGCTTCTCCCAGAAGTCCGAGAGCAGGCCCTCGGCGCGCCTGAGCACCACGGCCTTGGGCTGGGCGAACAGGCTCACCGTGGCCAGGGCCTGCCAGTAGGCCACGTCGAAGTCGTCGGCGTCGCCCCAGAACACCTGCCGGGCGAAGCCGCCGCCGGAGGAGGCCATGAGCCGCTCCAGGTGGCGCTTGAGCATTTCGGGGTCCGGGCAGACCAGAAAGGAGAATCCGGGACGGTCGGTCATGGAATTTTGGAAGTCCTGGTTTTTGAGTCGTTGATTCGGGGTGCTTCGGCAAAAGGCCGGGCGTTCAGCCGAAGCAGGCTACGGCGCTTCCAGGCCTGGGAGAGCCAGCCGGTTTGCGCCAACAGCAAATACAGCCAGCGCGGGAGCTGGGGCCTCGCGGCAAGATCGACGGCCTCCTGCGGGATGGGCAGCCCGCGCGCCAAGGCGTCCCCGGCCAGCTCCAGAGCCCGGCGCAGGGGGCGGGTGACGCGCCCGCGCCTTTCCAAAGGCAGGCCGTTCAACGCGCCGCCTGCGCCCACGCCAAGGCCGCCTGCCCACTGGAGCCCGGCGCTCTTGGCGAAAAGGCGGCACACGTCCAGGCTGATGGCCGTGTGTTCGGCTTCGGGAAATCCGCAGTTGAACACCGCGCACAAGCGTTTGGTGCGGTCTGCGGAATTCTCTGGCCCGGCCAGGAATTCCAGGGCGCGCATCACGGCGGCGGGGGGCGCATCCACATAGACGGGCGCGGCCAGCACCACCAGATCCGCTCCCAGGTACGCGCCCAAGAGCCGGGCGCGGCCCTCCTGGGTTTCCAGGAGTCCGGTCAGGCGAAGGGTCTCGCACTCGAAGCCTCTGGCCGATAGCGCGTCCAGGATCGTTTGCCCCAGCACCTGGGAGGTGCTCCTGTCGCGGGGGCTGCCCACCAGGAGCAGGGCCTTGGTCACGACGCGTTCTCCTCAGGTGGAGTCGCGAGCGAATCCAGTGCGGCCAGGCAGGCCTCGCGCTGGGCGGACCAGGGCCGGTCATGGCTGAGGGTCAGCTGCGCCCAGGCCGGGGCGCGCAGATTGAAGGCGTTTCGCTCTACGAGGCGGGCGAAGATGTGCTGAGCCTCGCGGTCCGGCGTACTCAGCCAGCCCACGCCCAGCAACGCCGGGTAGCGGGCGTAGCGGGGCTTGTGGCGGGTGAGCCCGCTGGCATGTGTCGTATCGAAAAAGGGCGACACCAGACAGATCATCCGGTCCAGGAGCTTCTTGGCCTGAAAGCTCCACGCCCCGAAGGACAGGGGCGAGAAGAACACGGCCAGCTCCGAGGCGAGATAGGCCCTGGCCGCGATTTCCGAGGCGTCGGAAACCGGGCAGCGTCCCGGCGTGGCTGTCCAGCAGGCGAAACAGCCCCGGCAGGGGGCCATGGGTAGTTCTGCCAGAGGGAACACGTCCACGGCGTGGCCCGCGTCGGACAAAGCGCGGCGCAGGGCGTCCGACCCCTGGCGGCAGGCGTCGCCAACCGGCGGGGTCGCATCGAAGAGGACGGCACGCATGGCGGGGTTTTCCCCGGCTTTGGGGCCTGCGTCAATCGTTTCCGTGCCGGGGCGATTCTGTCCGGCACGTCGGGAGGATCGCGGTCGCGTCAATGAGGCACCCCGGCCGCATCACGGCTTTGTCCCACGTGGCCGGGGCATTAGCTTGGAACCCTTCCAGACTTCGTCGCAGCGTTTTCTTTTTTCGCGCTTGGCCGTATCGTCACCGGGCATTCGAATCCGCATGGAGTCCGCATGGCCGCGCCCGTATCCCTCTGGTCCATCTTCAAGGCATTTTTCGTCGTCGGTTCAACGGCCTACGGAGGCCCGGCCATGATGCCCGCCATGCGCCGCGAGGTGGTGGACAAGCGAGCTTTCTTAAGCCGCGAGGAGTTCCGCCTGGGCCTGGGGCTGTGCCAGACCATACCCGGCGGCACGCTCATGCAGCTGTCGGCCTACATCGGGCTTGGGATGCGCGGCCTGTGGGGCGCGCTGGTGGCCTATGCGGGGTTTTCGCTCCCGGCATTTCTGCTGATGACGCTCATCTCCGGCTTCTACGTGGAGCTTCGGGCCGCGCCCCTGGCCCACGCAGTGGCCTCTGGCCTGAAGGTTGTTGTGCTGGCCATCTGCCTGATGTCTTGCCTGGATTTCGTGAAACGCTTCGCGCCCACGCGCCGCCATCAGGCCTTCACGGCGGGCGCTGCGGCCCTGTTTCTGGCCGGGGTGGGCGTGATCCCTATCATTTTGGGCGCTGCCGTGGCCGGAATGCTCTTTTTGGACCCAGGCCCGGCTCCAGATACCGGGCCGGACGCCGTGATGGACACGCGCGGGGCTCTGCGGCTGGCGATCATCATGGGCGGGGTGCAGCTTCTCTGCCTGGGGGCGCTGTTCGTCTTTGACAGGCTGCTTTTCGATCTGGCCGTGTCCATGATAAAGGTGGACATGCTGGCGTTCGGCGGCTTCGGCATCTTCCCGGTGATGTTCGCCGAGGTGGTGGAACACCGGGGCTGGATCAACGAATCCACTTTCATCGAGGGCATGGCCCTGGCCCAGGTGACGCCGGGTCCGAGCCTTCTGGCTTCGGCCTTCATCGGCTACATGGTGCGCGGCGTGGCCGGAGCGGCGGGGGCCTCGGTGGGCATTTTCGCCGTGTCCTTCGTGGTGGTGCTGGCTGCGGCCCACTACCGCGACCGCATCGTGGGCTCACGCCGGGCAAGGCAAGCTTTGTCCGGGGTGCTGGCCACGCTCGGCGGCATGATCGTGGCCGTGAGCTTCGCCTTGTCCAAGGCCGTGGATTGGGGCTGGCCCGCCGCCGTGCTCCTGATTCTGACACTGGCCGCGCTGGCCAAAAAGATACCCGTGTACTGGATCGTGCTGGGGGCGTCCTGCCTGTCCATGCTCATCCTCCGGTAATAAGGACCCGCAATGACCCCATCCCCGACCGTCTGGCGCATCTTTTTCACGTATCTGCGAATCGGTGCGTCCGCTTTCGGCGGCCCCGGCATGCTGCCCTTCATCCGCCAACGGCTGGTGGACAAGCTTGGCTGGTTCACCAACGACGAATTCAAGACCGGGCTGGCCCTGGTGCAGTCCATTCCCGGCGGGCCGCTGGTGCAGCTGGCCGCCTACCTGGGCCACGCCAAGGCCGGGCTCCCCGGCGCGCTGGCGGCCTTCACCGGGTTCGCCCTGCCAGCCTGGGCCATGATTACCGCTTTTGCAATTATCTACCAGAAAACCGCCGATCTGCCCGCCATGCTGGGGGCGCTGGTGGGCCTGAAGGTTGTCGTTGTTGCCGTGTGCTTCATGGCCAGCCTGGATTTTCTGGGCCGCTACGCCAAAACCGCCATGCAGCGCGCGTTGGCTGGCGGCGCGTGCGTGCTGTTCCTCATAGGGCTCAAGCCCTTCATGCTGATCCTGGGGGGTGCGATCATAGGCGTACTGACCTTCAAGGACGAGCCCCGCAAACCGCACATTGTAAGCGACGAGCCCCAGAGCTGGAAGACCCCGCTGGCCCTGCTTGGGCTGTACGTCCTGTTCCTGGTCGGCTGCGGGCTGCTTGAGTCCCCCATGCTGCGCTTCGCCCTGTCCATGGGCAAGGTGGACCTTCTGTCCTTCGGGGGATTCGGGGCCTTCCCCATGATGTACGCCGAGGTGGTGCGGGCCAGGGGCTGGCTGGATGAGCATATCTTCATGGACGCCATGGCCATGTCCCAGGTGACGCCGGGGCCGTTTCTGCTGGTGTCGGCCTTCGTGGGCTATCAGCTCAAGGGGATGCTGGGTGCGGTGATCGGCGGCATCGCCGTGTTCGCACCGTCGTTCCTCATGGTGATGGCGGCCATCCGCATGAAGGACAGCGTTTTGTCTTCGGACTGGGCGCACAAGGCCCTGGCCGGGGTGCTGGCCATACTGTCGGGGCTTATCCTGGCCGTGGCCGTGAGCTTTGCCAAGGCCGTGGACTGGGGCTGGCCGCAGGGCATCCTGCTGGTGCTGGCCCTTCTGGCCCTGGCCAAAAAGGTGGACATCCTCTGGGTGGTGCTGGGCGGAGCCCTGGCCAGCGCGCTGCTGTTCTGATTCTGTGAGGGCGGCGAAGTTTCCACCACAAAAATGTGGGGAAATCTTCAATTTTGAAAACTTCGCCGCCCTTCCTGTCTTGCCTACGCAATACAATATTGTTAAGAACGCCCTGCCTTGGCGCGGTGCCAACACTTTTGTGTGGGCGCTCGTGCGGTAAAAAGTCAGGCGTGTCCGCTCTTTGGCGAGTTCCTGCGCGGTTGTGACGCACCAAGGGAAATCGGCCTGCGCAAAAACGAGCACCGGGTGCCCGTTTTTTTACGCCTGCGCACCCCATTCCGACGATCAGCCGTTTCCCAGGAGGCTCACCCATGATCCAGGCCGGTGACACCGCGTTCATCCTCATCTGCGCCGCCCTTGTCCTGCTCATGACGCCCGGTCTGGCCCTGTTCTACGGGGGCATGGTCCGGCGCAAGAACGTGCTCGGCACTCTGATGCAGAGCTTCATCATGATCTCGCTCGTCACCATCGAGTGGGTCTACCTGGGCTACTCCATGAGCTTCGGACCCGACGTGTCCGGCGTCATCGGCGACCTCTCCTGGGCCGGGCTCACAGGCGTTGGAGCCGCTCCCAACCCCGACTACGCCCCCACCATCCCCCACGCCGTGTTCATGATCTACCAGTGCATGTTCGCGGTGATCACCCCGGCGCTCATCACCGGAGCCTTCGCCGAGCGCGTGCGCTTCAGCTCCTTCGTGGTGTTCAGCGTGGCCTGGGCCGTGCTGGTCTACAACCCGGTGTGCCACTGGGTGTGGGGCAACGGCGGGTTCCTGAAAGCCATGGGCGTGCTGGATTTCGCGGGCGGCATCGTGGTGCACCTGACCTGCGGCGCTGCGGCGCTGGCCTCGGTCATGGTGATCGGGCCCCGCAAGGACCACGGCAGGCGCCAGTTCTTCCCCCACAGCCTGCCCATGACGCTTCTGGGCACCGGGCTCCTCTGGTTCGGCTGGTTCGGCTTCAACGCTGGCAGCGCCCTGGCCGCCGACGCCGTTGCCGGGTCGGCCTTCGTGGCCACGCACCTGGGCGGCATGGCGGGCATGGCCATGTGGACCGTGGTGGAGTGGTTCTACCAGGGCAAGCCCACGACGCTTGGCGCGGCCTCGGGTGCGGTGGCGGGCCTTGCCACCATCACCCCGGCTGCCGGGTTCGTCACGGCCAACTCGGCCGTGCTCATCGGGCTGACCGCCGGGTTCTGACGTGGTGGGCATCCACGGTCTTGGCGGCGTGATCGGCACGCTCATGGCCGGTCTTCTGGCCACCAAGGCGGTCAACCCCAACGGCGCGGACGGCCTGTTCTACGGCAACGCGGCCCAGCTTGGCATCCAGGCCCTTGGCATCGCCGTCGTGGGAGTGTATGCTTTTGTGGTGAGTTACGTGCTGCTCAAGCTGGTCAACGCCTTCATGGGCCTGCGCGTCTCGCCGGAAAACGAAGGCATCGGCCTGGACGTAGCCGAACACAACGAAGCCGCCTACAGCGAATAAGCGAGGACCCGGTCCATGAAGAAGATCGAGATAATCACCCGCCCCCACTCCGTGGAGGATGTGAAGCAGGCCCTGACCGCCATGGGCGTGCTGGGCATGACCGTGACCCAGGTGAAGGGATTCGGGCGCCAGCGCGGCCACACCGAGATCTACCGGGGAGCCGAGTATCAGGTTGATTTCGTGCCCAAGGTCAAGATCGAGGTGGTCATCGACGACGAGCGCGTCGCCGCCGTGCTGGACGCCGTGACCAAGGCCGCCCGCACCGGGCAGGTGGGCGACGGCAAGATCTTCGTGATGCCCGTGGACGACATCGTGCGTATCCGCACCGGAGAGACCGGGCACGACGCGATCTAGTTTTTCCCTTCCTTATAATATGAAAGCAAACGCCGGGGGTGTCGCACATGCGGCGCCCCTTTTCTTTGCCGGGCTGATTGCGCTAGAATGCCCGCATGACGCTCGCTTCCGCCATCATCCTGCTGATTCTGGTCATGGACCCCCTGGGGAACATCCCCTTCTTCGTCTCGGTGCTGAAAAAAGTGCCGCCGGAGCGAAAACGCCGGGTGATTGCCCGCGAGCTGGTCATCGCGCTGTGCGTGCTGGTGTTGTTTCTGTTTCTCGGGCCGCAGCTCCTGAGGCTGTTGGGCATCTCCGGGCCGTCGCTCAGCATCGCCGGGGGCATCGTGCTGCTGCTGATCGCCATCAAGATGGTGTTTCCCAGTCACGACGACCTCGTGGAGGAGGAGCACGCCGAGCCTCTGGTGGTGCCGCTCGCGATCCCCTATGTGGCCGGGCCGTCGTCCTTGGCTACGGTGATGCTCATGGCCAGCGGCGATCCCTCGCGCTGGGCGGACTGGCTCCTGGCGCTGGTCTGCGCCTGGCTGGCCACTGGTTTGGTGCTGCTTATGTCGGTGGAGCTTGAGCGGCTCTTGGGCAAGCGCGGCATGGTCGCCCTGGAGCGGCTCATGGGCATGATCTTGACCGCCATCGCCGTGGAGATGGCCCTGACCGGCGTGGCGGATTTCCTGGCTGCGCACGCGGCGGGGAAGTAGGGAGGAGGCGGGAGGCGCTGAGACGGGAAGCTGCTTTGTGGGGAGGAGAGGGCAGGGTGTCGGAAGAAGGCCTCCGGCGGCCAAAGGGGCGAGCCCCTTTGGAATCCCGTATGGGTCTGCGTTTCCAGGCTGGTTTGGTGCTGGAGTGGTCAATGCGGCAGGGACTCGGGAATGTGTACTGGAAGACGGGGGATGTTGTTCAGAGCCGGATCGACTGGCTTTCGGGAGTCGGGTTCATGAACTGTGCGCGCTTGGTATGAGCGCGCGAGGCTAGAGTCCCGCTTCCGGCTCTTCCAGGATGCGACGTGCCAGGGCCGCGTCCTCGGTGATGCGCGCCTTGAGCTCCTCGATGCCCGAGAACTTCTTCTCGCTGCGCAGCCGCTGCACGAAGTGCAGGTCCACGGACTTGCCGTAGAGGTCCCCGCAGTAGTCGAAGATGTGGGCCTCCAGGCTCAGATGGTCGCCGCCGAAGGTGGGATTGGTGCCGATGTTGGCCACGCCCGCCCAGGTCAGCTCACCCTTGGAGAGCCATACTGCGTACACGCCTGATTTCGGCAGCAGCTGGTCGCGCGCGTCCACGTTGGCCGTGGGAAATCCCAGCAGCTTGCCGCCCCGGTCCGCGCCGTGAATCACCTCGCCGCGCACCTTGTGGAAACGGCCCAAAAGCGGCTTCACGTCCCATACGTCGCCAGAGAGCAGCATGTCCCGGATACGCGTGGAACTCACCACCGCGTCCTCCACCATCACCGGTCCCAGGCGCTCCAGCAAAAATCCCATGGAGCGGCCAAGCTTGCCCAGAGTGGCGTAGTCGCCGCTGCGGCCCTTGCCGAAGGCCCAGTCGTGGCCGATGATCAGCTCCTTCATGCCCAGGTCGCGCACCAGACAGTCGCGTACGAACTCCTCCGGCTCCAGCGCCGCGAAGGCGCGGGTGAAAGGCAACACCAGGCAGGCCTCGATGCCGCACTCGGCGATCAGCTCAAGTTTCACGTCCGGGGTGGTCAGGCGCGGGGGGGCCTCCTTGCCGAGCAGCACCTTGCGCGGATGCGGCTCGAAGGTGACGGCCAGGCTGACCGCGTTCAGGACCTTGGCGCGCTCGCGAACGCGGTGCAGGAGCTTCTGGTGGGCAAGATGCACGCCGTCGAAGTTGCCGATGGTCAGGCAGGAACTGGTCAGGACGCCTTCGAGGTCGTCGAATGTACGGGCTACGATCATGGTTCTTCCGGTGGGCCGAAGGGGCGGGGAACACGCTACAGCAAAGAGCCGGAGGGTTCAACTCCGGAAAATTTTCAGGAAACTGAAAAAAGTGCTTGCCAAGGGGTGGGGTTGAGTCTAAATACATCTCTCCCGACGACGTGCCGAAGTGGTGGAATTGGTAGACACGCTAGGTTCAGGGTCTAGTGGGGGCAACTCCGTGGAGGTTCGAGTCCTCTCTTCGGCACCATCGACAGCAACAGGCTGGGCAGAAATGCCCGGCCTTTCTGCTTTTAAAGGCCTGGGGTTCACCCGGTCCTCCTCAATACAGTCTGTTTAGGGTCAGTGGTGCATGTCACTGACACAAGTTGCGTGCTGCTGCATCCGTCGGTGGCGATTTGTCGGTTCTCTTCTGCCTCACACGTCGCGGTGGCATCTTGTGGTTTCGGGCCACGATTCCATCTGGCCGTCTCAACAGTCTCTGGAGTTCGGTCAGAGCGTCCTGGGTCTCCCTCATGAGGATGGTCCCTGTCCAAGGGTTTCAGCCGTTCGTTTCAGGTCGTCATTCTTCGTGTCGTACCACGTAGGGGGCCGTGCAAAATCACGGACCAGCAGGGTTGAGGAGAGAGAAGCGGAAAGTCCCGGCCAGCATGAACCGACCGGGACTGTGGTGTCCGACAGGAGCCTGTCTGGAGGATTTACAGGCTGGCCTTGTCCCGTCTGCGCTTCATGAAGACTGCGCCAGCTACGCCAATTCCCATCAGCAGCATCGTGCCGGGTTCGGGAGTGGCTGCAGTAGGGGTCTGCGTATTGCTGAATGAGTTTGCCTGAATGAAAACGCCTGAATCAAGTACGTAATCAAGAGCATCGGCAATTTGAATTGATATCGTGTGCTGCCCAGATCCGAGGTTCAAAGCCTTGGCAGTGAGTACAGTGGTAAAACCATCGTACTGAATGTCAAGCGGGTTTGCGACCACGGGGCCATCAACACCGCCGGTTACGGAGTTGTTGATGTACTTAGACGAGTTTGAATTTAGGTTGACGTTGTTGATGGATACGGGGGTAAGGTCAGGAAGGAGTGCAATATTAACTCCATCAAGAAAGAAGCCAAAAACGTCATTAAAGCTATTTACATACTGATTGTATTCTTCAGATGCAAAGACGAAGTTAAAGAACAAGTTATTGTTTATTGTACTGAATGTTATATCAAGAACAGATGCGTCATTCGTGTTTCCACCCGACAATGTGTTCAACTGGGAAGTTCCTGGAAGAGAATTATTGCTGCCTGCCCCAGAAGAATTGTTTGGTCCAGTTGCCAACATAGCCTGGCCGCTTGTTAAGATTATTCCAGAACTGATTCCAATAGATCCACTTCCATTTGAGAACGTTCCTGATGAGTCGGATGCACCTGTGTAGCTACTGGAAATGATGTTTACACCAGAGCCAAGAATTGAATTAACAAGAGTGTTTGCATTATTTGTTGGCGTGATAACGATAGCATTTGCACTGGCTTGAAACGCCAGTATCCCAACAATAAGTGCAACGAGCGTCAGTAGATTTCGCATTTCTTGCCTCCGTGTGTTTATGTGTACATAAGCAAAAATTATTCCAAATATAAATCTCAATATTCTATGCGGATGTAAGTTTAAGTTTATGTAGATGTAAAGAATGCCGACGTTAAGTATGGCTGCATTTTACAATAGGCGAAGTTCGATTCGCGACATCACCGGGTAAATGGAGTCCAGGGCGGGGCCAGGGCAGGGTACCCCTCCAATTATTTACGGACAGAACGAGAGGGACTCTTTTTCCTGGCAGACCAAGCCGCTTCAATTGAAAATGCCACGGCCCGAGAATGGGTAACAAAGAAATTCGGGGGCAAGTCTGGGAGCAGCATGCTTTGCAAGAAAATAATAGTTATTTAGATGTGTTATGTGGCAGGGCTGACACCTCTCCGCACAGCAACAGGCTGGGCAGAAATGCCCGGCCTTTCTGCTTTTAAAGACTTGGGGTTCACCCGGTCCTCGTCAATACAGTCTGTTTAGCAGCCTGTTGAAAAACCCTCGCTGGCTGCGTTGCATGGAAAAAGCCAAACCCTCACGTATGCCAAATACGCATCGGGCTTGACTTTTTCCTGCGCCTTGCCAGCTAGTTTTTTGAACAGGCTGCAAGAATCGACTTCCTCAACGGGCAGTTAGGGTCAGTGGTGCATATCACTGGCACAAGTTGCGTGCTGCTGCATCCGTCGGTGGCGATTTGTCGGGTCTCTTCGGCCTCACACGTCGCGGCGGCATCTTGTGGTTTCGGGCCACGATTCCATCTGGCCTGCGAGGACAGTAACGGGCGACGCGAACTCAAGGTCAGCCTGGGAACTGGACGTATGCGAGAGGGGCGCAGGGAAGAAGGCAGTACAAGTGTTTAATCTTTCGAATATTTTGTCGATTTTCCTTACAGTCCGGCAGTAGGTTGATCACTCCACAACCTGCAACCAACTGAGAATTCAGGTGTTCTTCCGGGAATATTTTTTGCTTGCTAGAGCAATAATACTCGACTGGGAGAAACAGTATGAACCGGAACTTCCTGCGTCTTGTGATACTCATTTCGGTACTGTGTGCAGTACACGGTACTGCATACGCCTTGCCAATTACGATAACTAACTACTCTTTTGAAAACCCAGATCCTGGTGACCCTGGAAGTTGGACCCAAGGAATACCTATTCCTGGGTGGTCCTCTACAGATGATAACATGACTGGAGTGATCAATGCTGGGCCAACAAGTGGTTTTGGCAACACTGCCTCTGTAGGTGAAAATGCAGCTTGGGTTCAGGGTGTCAATTCAATTTGGCAGATTCTAACAGCCCCGCTCCTTGCAAATCATGAATACACGTTGTCCGTTGATGTCGGTAATAGAAGTGGGTCATTCTGGACACTCAATCCCATAATTGAGCTACGGTCAAACCAGACTGTACTGAAGTCTCAGGGCATTTCTGTTCTGCCAGATGATGGAACATTTGGAACCATCAATTTAGTCTATCAGTCGGGCAACTTTGTGCCTTTGGGGGAATTTCTGGGAATCGCACTACTCAATACAGGTGACTTTTGGACTCAATCCCATTTTGACAATGTCAGGCTAGACGCCACTGCTCTAGGAAGTCCCACCGCTGCCACCCCCGAACCCGGAACCATGATGCTTATGGGTATCGGCGTTGCCGTTGCTGCCTTCATGCGCCGCCGCAAGATGAAGGACGCGTAGAGACCCGACCTACTCCTTGACTTCCAAGGCCCTGCTGGCATCGTCGGTGGGGCCTTTTATATTGTCCCGGCCAGCCCATGCTCCTGTCTGGGAAGTCTCGATCCATGACTACAGCCTCGAAAACAATCTGGACCAAAACATCCTGGCGTTGTACTCCTCATGGAACGATTCTGCGGGATAAAGCGTTTTGTCAGTACCTCTGACAGGCTGTTACGATGAAAAAAGTTGTCTGCCTTGTTGTCGTGTGCGTAGCACTTGCGGTAGCGTGGTTTCTTGCGCGGGAAAAAAGCCCGCGCATGCGCGTGGTCGCAATCGTGCTGTTCACCGCCAACAACGTGGAAACCGTGGACGGTTTCAAGGAAGGCATGGCCGCTTTGGGGTGGGTGGAGGGAGTCTCCGTGCGTTACGTGTATCCCGAAGCCGCCTCGGATGTCCGGACCCTCGCCGAGAATGTGCGCGTGGTGTTGGCCGCCAAGCCTGATCTGCTGTTCGCGTCGCCCACTCCCGCTGCCGTTGCCTCCCGGAAGGCTGCCGCCCCGCTTGGGATTCCCGTCATCTTCGCGCCCGTGAACAATCCCGTCTCGGCGGGGCTGATGCAGAATCTTGCCCGGCCCGAGGCCAACGTCACTGGAGTCGGTCTGGCCCCGAGCGAAGGACGCAGGCTCCAGTCGCTTGTCTCCCTGCGCCCCGGCATACGTACCGTGTTCGTCCCCTACAATCCCGCCGACGTCAGCGCCTTGTCATCCCTGGAGCAACTCGTGCAGCCCTCAAAAGAACTGGGGGTGGCCATCGCGGCGGTCCCCATGCGGGTGCACGACACACCCGAGGACCTGGAGAAGCTTATCCCAAATGATGCCGACGCAGTGTTCCTCCCCCGCGACGCCATGGCGATGTCGCACTACAAGGCCTTCAACGAGCTGGCCATCCGCCGCCGCATCCCCATGTCCACGCCCCGGCTGGACCAGGTGGAGGACGGCGTGCTTGCCGGATACGGCTTCATCGGCAGGGAGATCGGCAGGCAGTCCGCGTCCATGGCGCATCAGGTCCTGATGGGCACGCCCGTGTCTGACGTGCCCGTGGAGACCGCGAGGGATTTCCTGTTCCTGAACCTGGGCACGGCGCAGGAAATCGGCCTTGACGTGCCGGACTCGATCCTGCGGCAGACGCACTACGTGCTCAGGCCGGAAGAGCCGCAGCAATGAACCGGCTGGGATCGCTTCTCTTCATCATGCTCCTTGGGGTCGCGGTGACTCCCATGTTGGCTCTGGGCCTGCTTCTGGGCTGGAAAGGGTACACGAACCAGCTGGAGAACGAGCGCCGGTATGCATCCAGCCTGGCGGCGGACGCAGGGTCGCGCCTTACCCGCGAACTGGGGCAGGTCGCCCAGGACGCGCTTTCCCTGGGGCGCTTCCGCGACCTCTTCGCCTTGACGCCCGCCGAGATGAGCGACGACATCCTGGAATTCCTGACCTTCGAGTCGGCCCTCCGGGAAGTGGCCATTCTCGACGCGCAGGGGACCCAGCTCGCCAGAGCCGGGACCTTCAAAGCCCACTCGCTTCATGAGCGCCGCGATATGTCCGCGAACAAGTCCTTCCAGGACGCAGTATCCAGCGCCGCGCCCGTGTTGTCCCTGGCGCGGGTGGACCCGGACGTAAACGAGCCCCTCATGGACATGTTCGTGCCGTTCGTGGACCCCCGCTCCGGCAAGGTCCGGGGCGTGGCAGCCTGCACGCTGAAGCTGTCCGTGCTGCACGATCTGACGCGGGAACTCTCAGTACTCCCCCACCAGCAGGTGCTGATCACCTCGGGCGGTCGTGTGGTGGCCGCACCCAACATGGGCACCGTGCTGGCGGGAATCGCCTACGACCCGGCCAACGCCTCCGGCATCCAGTCCGGCCCCCAGGGCGGGGAGGTGGTCACGGGCTCCTTTTCCACGGAGATCGGGGGGCAGCATTTCACCGCTGTGGCGGTGC
The DNA here is from genome assembly GCA_009773665.1 of Desulfovibrionaceae bacterium. GTDB lineage: Bacteria > Desulfobacterota > Desulfovibrionia > Desulfovibrionales > Desulfovibrionaceae > Fundidesulfovibrio. Next base: position 19,700 of record WSYE01000001.1, read on the forward strand.
TCGATGCACAGCACGCCATGAAGCCGTTTTTTCATTCCGTGGGGATTTATTTCCTGGTGTTTTCCGGCGGCCTGTTGCTGGCCGCAGTGACGGCCTATGCAGCCAGACAGCGTCTGATGGCCCCCCTGGCCATGCTCACCGGCACGGCCCGCGCCATCCGCAACGGCGACCTGTCGGCCAGAGCGCGCGGCGAGGGGCTCTACGAGACGCAGCAGTTGGCGGAGAGCTTCAACGACATAACCTCGCGGCTGGTGGGGTCGCTCCAGAAGCTGAGCGACGAAGCGGCCAGCCGCGAAGCCGCCCAGGCCGCCCTGCGTGAAAGCCAGGAGCGCTTCGATCTGGCTCTGGCGGCGGTGAGCGACGGCCTCTGGGACTGGCAGGTGGCGTCCGGGCACACCTACTTCAGCACCCGTTGGTTCGCCATGCTGGGCTACGAACCCGGAGAGCTCCCCTCCCACTACGAGACCTGGCGGTCCCTGCTCCATCCGCAGGACGCGGCCCGCGCTGTGGATACGGTGCGCAGCCACATGCAAAGCGGAGTCGGGTTCGAAATGGAAGTACGCATGCACTGCAAGGATGGCAGCTGGAAGTGGGTCTTGAGCCGGGGGCGGGTGGTTGCCTGGGGGCCGGAAGGCGAAGCCCTGCGCGTGGTGGGCACGCACACGGACATCACCGAGCGCAGGCACATGCTGGACATGATGGTGCAGTCCGAGAAGATGCTCTCGGTCGGGGGGCTTGCGGCTGGGATGGCGCACGAGATCAACAACCCTCTGAGTGGCATCATCCAGAGCGCTCAGGTTGTTTTGTCGCGCCTCGGGTCCGACTCTCAGGCCAACCGCGAGGCCGCCCTGGTCCGCAGTCCGGGCCGCGCGCATCGTGGCGGATATGCTGGAGTTCAGCCGCAAGAGCACTTCCGAAGAGACTCTGGTGGACATAAACGCTCTGCTGGACAAAGGCGTGGAGCTTTCCTCCACCGATTACGACCTGAAGAAAAAATACGATTTCCGCCACATCGCCATCGAGCGCGAGTACGCCCGTGACCTGCCCCTGGTACGATGTTCCGCGCCGCAGATAGAGCAGGTGCTGGTCAATCTTCTTCGCAATGCGGCCCAGGCCCTCTCCATGGGCACGTGCGACGGCGCGCCTCCCAGAATTATGCTGCGCACCAGCGTTTGCGACGGCCACATCTGCATAGGGGTTCAGGACAATGGCCCCGGCATTCCGGAGGAACAGCGCAGCCGGATCTTCGAGCCGTTCTTCACCACCAAGTCAGTGGGCGAAGGGACGGGACTCGGGCTGTCGGTGTCCTATTTCATTGTTGCCAACAACCATCAGGGGACCTTCGAGCTGGAAACGCCCCCGGAGGGTGGCACGCGCTTCGTGGTGAGGCTTCCGGTCTGACGACGCAGCAGATACCTGGCGGGGCGTGCTGTTCGGATGTCCCATCAGGTGTTGCCGATGCGCGAACGGCTTGCAGGGCGTTGCGGCCCGGATAATGCGTCGTCTGCTTTCTGTGCCAGGGCATGAGGAGACATCTGTTCCAGGCTATAACTCATCGAAAAAGCCCCCTTGGCTCGGCCAGGGGGGCTTTGGTTTTCAAGATGCCGAGGTCGGCTTGTTTAGTGCTTTCTCATCCGCCTGCTCATGAAGGCTGCTCCCAATACACCGACACCCATGAGCAGCATGGTGCCGGGTTCGGGGGTGGCGACGGGGGGCGTGTCAACCATCCCGGCCATGATGAACAGTTGTTCTGCGCCGTTGTTGAGCTCATTCATGTACAGCCGCAGATGCATGGTTTCATACTGGTCGGAAAGAGATGAGGCCAGGAACGAGTTGATCTGGGTCGAGATGAGAGCGTAAGCGGCCTGGTTCGCTCCCAGGTTGTGGTTTATCGTGGTGACCACAGGTCCCGGGGAGGGGGGGACGGCGTTGCCTTGAGCATCAAGCGCGATGGCACCACCGGACAACACGTAATCTGTACCGAGAGGAACGTACCCAGTGGGGAACGGAGTGGTATAGCTTGCGCCATTGCCTCCGGGCAGTCCGCCTGAAGGAGTGTTGGTGAAATCGAAGACAAGGTTCTGATACACATGCTGCGAGTCTTCAAACCAGATTTGGCCCCATGCCTTGAGGTTTTGGGCAGTACCTTCCTGGTTGTTGTTGAACATGAATATCGGCGAGTTCTGCACTCCGCCGGTGGTCCCAAGAAAACTCTTGAAGGCAGCGATTGTTGAATCCCAACTGCCGGTCTGATCACCGGCGAACGTGTTTGTGGGCTCATTTCCCGATGTCATCGAAAAGGTAGGTGAGCTAGGTCCGGAGGCGGCGAAAGCATCATCCATTCCTGCGAAGTTTGTCTTGACCGAGCTACCATTGGCACCCGTCATGACAACAATATGGTCTTGGATGGCTCCAGGGGTGGACGTGACATAGTACGGGGTGCCAGGACCCACCCCGGTGCCAGGATGTGCCACATCATACTGAAAAGCGAGGATCGGCAGCGAGTAGCTGTTGAAACTCCCATACAGAAATGAGTTGGTTGAAGAATCGGGCAAGGTGAAGACCGCCGCGAAACTCGGCAGGGCGGTGGCTGCGAAAACCAACATCGTGGTGCAGACGGCAAGCCTGATGGTGTTCATATCTTCTCTCCTGGCTGGCAGCTGTATGGCAACTGTCCGCAGCAAGAGACGTGCCACGCTTTCTATGTCAGGAGTGGCATATATGCCTGAAATTGCGCATTTATTTTTTTAGAAAGATCGGGTGGTTGGAACGCGCAGGGAAATTTCCGCCAGCCATAAAAGCCTGGGGAAGTATGAGGCTTGTAAAGTTAGTATACTCATGTGTCGGTTGATTTTACATTTTTCATGCAGGTCTTGTAGAGTGTTGTTGCCTGGTCATACAGTGTCAATCTGAAAACAACATTGCACAGCTGTTCTGGACGGCCCCCCCTCTCTACAGTAAGGTCAACAGGCTACCGTGCCTGAAACGGACCGCATCCCTTAGGCGTCCGGCAGCCCCGTTCCCCAGGAGCAGCGTAACCCATGGCCTGGACAGCTCCGCTTCAGCATATCCGCAGCCGGTACGCACTGGCCGTGCTCGTCGTGTTGCTCGCTGCTGGCGTGCGGGTGCTGTTTCTCGGCGCGCTCGGCGCGCGTGTGCCGTATGTGACCTTCTTTCCCGCCGTGATGCTCGCCTCCCTGTACGGGGGCGTCGGCCCTGGCCTGCTGGCCACCTGCCTTTCCGCCCTATGTGCGCTCCTCATCCAGATGGGGGGGAATTCCTACGCCATGGACTTGCAGGACTGGTTGGCCCTGGCTGTTTTCACGGCCAGCGGCGCACTGGTCTGCGGGGTCTCCAGGACGCTGCATCGGGCGCAGACCAAGGCCGGGGAAGCCGTCGTCCTGGAGGATCTTGTCGGGGAGCGCGAGGACGCCATTTCCGCGTTGCGCCAGAGCCGGGCCATGCTCTCAAGCGTCATCGAGAGCCTTCCGTTCGATTTCTGGGCGCTCAACCGCGAGGGGCGCTATATTCTCCTGAATACCAACGCCAAGAACATCTGGGGCGACGCCACCGGCAAGCGTCCGGCCGACCTGCCCGCGTCGGCGCAGACCATCGGGGAATGGGAGCAGAACAACAGCCGCGCCCTGTCCGGGGAGATCGTGCGTCGAGAGATGACCTTCGTGCGCCAGGGCGAGGCGCGCGCCTTCGACACAATCGTCGCGCCCATTCGGGACGGCGGTCGCATACTTGGGTCGCTGGCCATGAACGTGGACATCACCGAGCGCAAGAAGATTGAGGAGACGCTGCGCGAGAGCGAGGAGCGCTGGCGGATGTATGTGGCCACGGCCAACGAAGGCATCTTCGTCATGGACGCGCAGACCCGCATCACCTACGCCAACCAGCGCTTCGCCGACATGCTCGGCGGCAGCGTGGAGCAGATTGTCGGCACCTTCGTGGAGCAGTACGGCTTTCCCGAGGACATCGAGGCCATCCGCCAGAAGGTCGAGAACCGCCGCCGGGGGGTGCACGAACGCTACGAACGCCGCCTGCGACGCTTCGACGGCACGGGAATCTGGACGCTCCTTTCGGCGCTTCCCCTGCACTCGGAATCGGGTGAGTTCCAGGGCTCGTTCGCCATGTTCATCGACATCACCGAGCGCAAGTGTGTGGAGGAGACACTCAGGCGAAGCGAAGCCGACCTGGCCAAGGCCCAGGCCATCACGCATCTGGGCAGTTGGTGCTGGAACGTGGAGCAGGGCGGCGTGCGCTGGTCCGACGAGACCTATCGCATCTTCGGGGTGAACAGGGACAGTTTTTCTCTCACCCTGGAGGCGATCGCGGCTCTTGTGCATCCCGACGACCGCAAGGTTCATCAGGACTGGCTGGCCGGAGTTGTGGCCGGGGAAAGGCCCGGCCCGTTCGAGTGCCGGATAGTGCGCCCCGGCGGCGAGGTGCGCACCCTGCGGGTTTACGGCGCGGAGATGGACCGCGATTCCCAGTCAGGCTCGGTCCGGGCGTTCGGGGCGGTGCTGGACATAACGGAGCGCAAGCAGGCCGAGGAGGCCCTTAAACGAAGCGAAGCCTTCCTCCATGAAATCGGAAGGTTTACCAAGGTCGGCGGCTGGGAACACGACCTCGTCACCGGCCAGGGCCGCTGGACCAGGGAACTCTACACCATCCTGGAATGCGAGGGCGACACTCCCCCCGGCCCCGGAGAGCACCTGGACTATTACCGCCCTGCTGACAGGGCCGTGCTCGAAAACGCGCTGGAGCGCGCCGTGTCGCACGGCGACCCCTTCGACCTGGAGTTGCAGGGCTTCACCCTCAAGCGCCGTCCCATCTGGGTGCGGGTGATCGGGCGCGCTGTCCACGAGAACGGCGTCTGCGTGCGGCTCTATGGTTCGCTTCAGGACATTTCCGACCGCAAGCAGGCCGAAGAGGAACTGCGCGCCGCCCATGAGGCGGCCCAGGCCGCCAACCGCACCAAGAGCGAATTCCTGGCCAACATGAGCCACGAGATCCGCACACCCTTGAGTGCCATCCTGGGGCTGACCGAGCTCAGCAGGCGCGTGGCCGATCCGGAGATGACCTCGGCAAACCTGGAGATGATCGCCGAATCGGCCCGGTCGCTTCTTGGCATCGTAGGCGACGTGCTGGACCTTTCCAGGGTGGAGGCAGGCATGCTCGAACTGGAATGCAGGCCTTTCAACCTGCGCCAGGTGATGCAAGAGGCCCTGACCCCCTATCGGGTGATGTACCGCGAGAAGAACCTGTCGCTGGAAATGGAATTGCCGGAGGCCGTGCCCGTACGCCTGCTGGGCGATCCGCTGCGGTTGGGGCAGGTGTTGGGCAATCTGGTGGGCAACGCCGCCAAGTTCACCGAGCAGGGCGGCATCGTCCTGGGGGTGGATGTGCTTCCCGGCCAGTCCGGCGGCGCGGTGGAGCTGGACTTCCGGGTGGCGGACACCGGCATCGGCATCGCCCCGGAGATGCGCGATATCATTTTCGACAGCTTCCGTCAGGCGGATTCGACATTTTCAAAACAGTACCAGGGAGTGGGGCTGGGCCTTGCCATCTGTCGCGAACTTGCGACCCTTATGGGGGGGCGGGTCTGGGTGGACAGCTCGCCGGGGCAGGGCAGCACCTTCCACTTTACGGCCCGTTTCGAGCTGGCCGGAGAGGCTCTCCCGCTGGAAGAGGCTCCCGCCGCGATCGACTGCGAGGCGCACCGGCCTCTTTCCGTGCTGGTGGCCGAGGACAACCCCGTGAACCGGCATGTGTTCGAGTCCTTCCTTGCATCGCTTGGCCATTCCCCCCAGGTGGCCGCCGACGGCCTGGAGGCGCTGGAGCTTTTGCGCGCCAACGCCTTCGATCTGGTGCTCATGGACGTGCAGATGCCCAGGCTGGACGGCGTGGAGGTGGTGGCCAGGATGCGCTCCGGGGAGTGCGGCGAAGCCGCTGCGCGCCTGCCGGTCCTCGCGCTGACCGCCTACGCCATGGCCGGAGACCGGGAGCGGTTTCTTCAGGCGGGCATGGACGGATACCTTTCCAAGCCCGTGACCCTGGACGCCTTGCAGGCGGCTGTTGCGCGCTATTCCTGCGTGAAGTCCGGAGCCAGGCCTCAGGACTCGACAGCGCCCGCAGGCTCCGTGTCGGTCAACCCGAAGCTTAAGCCCCTGATGCGTGATGCCCTGGCCTTCTTCCGGGAGAGGCTGGCCCAGGCCCGGGACGGCATGGCCCGCAGCGATATGGAGCAGGCTGCCAAGGCCGCGCATGACATCAAAGGGACCTTCATGGCCATGGGTCTGGAGGCGTTGCAGGAACCGTCCGCCGCGTTCGACGCCGCGTGCAGGTCGGGGGACGTGCAGTCGGCAACCCGTCTGGCCGACGATCTGGCGGCGCTTGCCTCGCGGATCGAAGCGGAGCTGGACGGCGGGGCGCAGGAGCATGCCACGGCCCCCGCCCCGGCTCTTTGACGCGGCGCGACCGATGCACTAAGAACCCTCTCGCCATGAGCACCATCGTATCACTGCGCGACGTCGCCAAATCCTACGGAGCCCGGAACCTCTTCAACAATATCTCGCTCACCATCCACCAGGGTGAGCGCATCGGCCTCATCGGGGCCAACGGGTCCGGCAAGTCCACCCTGATGCGCATCCTGGCGGGCGTCGAGACGCCAGACTCCGGTGAGCGCACCCTGCGCCGGCAGGCCCGCCTGGCCTATCTGGCCCAGGAGGACACCTTCGCGCCGGGTCTCACCGTGGAGGAGGTGGTGGCCGAGCCGCTGCTTGGCGCTGGCATCCCGGACGCCGAGCTGCACGCGCGCGCCGGAACGGCCCTCAGCAAGACCGGCTTCACCGATCCCGCAGTGCTGGCCGGGAGCCTGTCCGGCGGCTGGTGCAAGCGTCTGGCCCTGGCCAGGGCCCTGGTGCAGGAGCCGGACGTTCTGCTGCTGGACGAGCCCACCAACCACCTGGACCTGGACTCGGTGCTGTGGCTTGAGAAGCTCCTGCGTGGCGCACGGTTTGCCTATGTGGTTATCAGCCACGACAGATATTTCCTGGAGAACGCCACCAACCGCACAGTGGACCTGGACCACGCCTATCCCGAGGGGTTTCTGAGCGTGGACGGCCCCTACAGCGTTTTTCTGGAAAAACGCGCGGATTTCCTGTCCGCCCAGGCGGGGCTTGAGCAAGCGCTGGCCTCCAAGGTGCGCCGCGAGGTGGAGTGGCTGCGGCGCGGCCCCAAGGCCCGCACCACCAAGGCCAAGGCCCGCATCGACGAGGCCGGGCGGCTCATCAAGGAACTGGCCGGAACCCGTGAGCGCAACGCCCTCACCGAGCGCGCCGGGATCGACTTCGCCGGGACCGCCCGCCAGACCAAGCGTCTCATGGTGGCCGAGGGCGTGAGCAAGGCCCTGGGCGGGCGCACCCTGTTCGACAACCTGGACATCGTTCTGTCTCCGGGCACGCGCCTGGGGCTGGTGGGGGCCAACGGCAGCGGCAAGTCCACGCTGCTGCGCCTGCTGGCCGGTGAGGACAAGCCGGACTCCGGCACGGTGAACCGCGCGCCCGCCCTGCAAGTGGCCTTCTTCGACCAGAACCGCGAACAGCTGGACAAGGAGCAGAGCCTGCGCCGGGCCTTCGCACCCCACGGCGACGCAGTGGTCTACCGGGACCGCTCCATCCACGTGGCCTCCTGGGCCAAACGCTTTCTCTTCCGGCCCGACCAGCTGGACCTGCCGGTGGGGCTTCTCTCCGGTGGTGAGCAGGCCAGGGTGCTCATTGCGCGGCTCATGCTGCGCCCGGCCGACGTGTTGCTGCTGGACGAGCCCACCAACGACCTGGACATCCCCACCCTGGAAGTGCTGGAGGACAGCCTGTCGGATTTCCCCGGCGCTGTGGTGCTCATCACCCACGACCGCTACCTGCTGGACACCGTGTCCACGGTGATCCTGGGCCTGGACGGGCAGGGCGGTACGGTCGCCCTGGCGGACTACGCCCAGTGGGAGGAGGTCCGACGCGAGATGGACAAGGCGGCTGCCCAGGTTCCGTCTCAGACCAAGTCTCAGGCGGACGGGGGGGCTGCCCCTGCCGCCAAGGCCCGCCCGGCCAAACCCGCACAGAAAAAGCTCACCTACAAGGAGCAGCGCGAGTGGGACTCCATGGAGGAGACCATCGCCCAGGCCGAGGCTGCGCTTGCCGCCTGCGACGAAGCCCTGAACGACCCCGCCGTGGCCGCCCGGCACGACGAATTGCAGGCGCGCCTCGTACGCCAGCAGGAAGCCCAGGCCGAGGTGGACCGCCTCTACGCCCGCTGGGCCGAGCTGGAAGAAAAGCAGGCCTGACGCACCTGCTGCGAGAACCGGGATTTACGCCGCCATCCAATCGTAACCACGCCACCGTAATTGGAACCCGACCCCTGCGGGGAAACCGGGCCTGGAGGTATGGCGTGCGTGAATTCACCGAGACGGAACATGCCGTGCTGCGAATCATCGAGCAGTTCGGCAACATATCAAAATATCAGGGTATAACTCCAGAGGAGTATCTGGTGGGCTTTCGGGGCGACGTCCTGCGCGGGCTCATCAAGGACGACATCCTGGAGAAGGTGAAGCTGAAGTCCTTCAGCCAGCGGGTCAAGGGGCTTCGCTTCACGTCCCAGGGCGAGCAGATCTGGCGTCTGGCCAGCCACGACGAGGTCGTGTGCCCTCCGGTGGCGGACATGGACCTGCTCCTGCGCGACATCTTTCTCCGCACACGCCTGTCCTACACCGAGGAGGCCGTGCCCAAGGCCCACCTGCTGAAGTACCACTCCAAGGCCAGCCTGTTGGAGGCCTACCAACTGGGGCTGGTGGCCAAGGTCAAGATCAAGCAGAAGCAGCACGATGTGGTGAAAGGCTACATCGCCACCAGCGCCGGATACGCCTGGCTCAGGGGAAACAAGCTGATCTAGTGTGGCGTTCTTAAAATGCGTTCATGCAATCTGTGAACAGAAAGCAAGAGAACCATACATTTTGTTTTTGAAAAACATGTTCATGTTTTTCAAAATCGCTACACGAGGCGGGGCTAGCGTTTCCGGTATCCCTTGGCCCTCATGCATTTGTCCACGAGTTCCTCAATACGTTCGGTGCGGTCGCCGTCCTTGACGGTCGATCCCACCGAGCGCGTGACTTCCCAGTCGCACTCGTCATAGTCCCGCTCTTCCTGGGTCAGTTCCGCGTCTGCCTTTGAGTATTTGTCCCTGCCTCCGCAGCCGCCCAGCAGAAGCGCGGCTGCGGCGAGGAGGAGAAGAGTCTTGGTTCGCATGGATCGCTCCGTTTCACAGCCAGGTGAGGGCCAGCACGTAAAAGGCCATGCCCGAAAGGGCAAAGACGGCGTCGGCGCGAGAGAGAAGCGTGTTTGTGTTCATGCCCGCCTTCTACGCCTGACGCCCGGTGCGATCAAGTTCGGCAAGCGCGTCCGACGCGACACAAGGAATAATTCCCAACCGTTGCCCCTGCGGCGTATCTGGGATAGGTCTTTGCGTGAAGACCCCGCTGGGCGGCGGACTGCCTGCTGCCCGGCAAGCCTCTTCAGGGAGCTGCATGACCCGCAAGTTCGTCATCATCGCCATCACCGCCCTGCTGCTCATGGGTGTGATGATGTGGCAGTTGGGGCTGCGCGCCCAAAACGAACTCCAGGCTGTGGCCACGGACCAGTTCAACCGCCAGCAGCTCATCCTTGCCCAGAAGGTGTCTCAGGACATCGGGCAGCACTTCGCCTTCCTGCGGGCAAGCCTGCTGGAACTCACCAGCATCTGGCGCAAGCACCCCGACTTCATGGGCTCGCCCGAGCGGGCGCTGCCGCCGTTCCAGGAGATTCTGCGCTTCAGCGACGTGCTGGCCATCGGGTATGTGTCCCCCGGCAGCCAGGCGGTGGCGCTTTATAATGAAGAGGGCCTGCTCAGGGGATCGCCCGTGTTGGACTACGGCCCGTTCCTGAACTGGGCGCGTGGGGCCGACCTGGCGCGCGAGGTTCTGGTGGGGCCGGTGGAGGCTCCGGAAAGCGGACCCTTCGCGGGCAGGACCATCCTGCGCATGGCGGCCCGGCACTGGCCTGCCGAGGCGGGAACCGACCAGCCCGGTGTGATCTTCCTGGTGGTGGACGTGCAGGCCGTGGCCTGGCGCTACGCCCACGACGTCCGCTCCGGACGCACCGGTTACGCCTGGGTGCTGGACCAGCGCGGCTATTTCCTGGACCACCACGTGGAGCAGTTCATAGCGCGCGACGCCTTCAGCGTCCGCAAACAGCGCGACCCCAGCGTGGATTTCGACCGCATCGACACCATCATGCGCGATCGCATGATGGGCGGGACAGAGGGCGTGGACTGGTACATCTCCGGCTGGCACCGGGGTGATGTGGGCGTGGTCAAAAAACTCATCGCCTTCACTCCGGTGGACATCGCCCCTGGCCAGATCCCGCCCGTGCGCTGGGGCGTGGCGGTGGTGGCTCCCGTGGATGAGGTGGAGGACATCATAGGGCGGGCGGCGCTTCGCGAGATGCTCATGGTGGCCGCTTTCCAGGTGGTGGTGTTCCTGGGGCTTGGCGTGACCATGTTCTTTGCTTTCCGCTGGTCCGCCAGCCTCAAGGCCGAGGTGGAGGCGCGCACCACGGAGCTGCGCGAGGCCCGCGACAAGCTCCGTCAGAATCTTCAGGAACTGCTGCGGACCCAGGAACGCCTCATCCGCTCCGAGCGCTTCGCCGCTGTCGGCGAGGCCGCCGCGCACATCTCCCACGAGATCAAGAATCCGCTCATGCTCATAGGGGGGTTCGCCCGCCAGGTGCGCCGTACGCTCCCCGAAAAGGGGAAGGAGGCGGAAAAGCTGGCCCTCATCGAGGAGGAGGCCAAACGCCTGGAAACCATGCTGGAGGAAGTGCGCGATTTCACCCGTCCCGCCACCCCAAAGCTTGCGTCCGTGGACGTGAACGCCACGGTGTGGGAGACGGCCATGCTCATGGAGGCGGATCTGGCCTCGCGCGGGGTGACGCTGACCACCAACCTGGACAAGACTATTCCGCCCGCCCCGCACGACCCCTCGCAGATGCGCCAGGTGCTCCTGAACCTCATCAAGAACGCCGCCGAGGCCATGCCCCAGGGCGGACAGGTCACGCTGACCAGCCGCCTGCGCGCAAACACGGTGGAGGTGGAAGTGAAGGACAACGGGCCGGGGCTCACGCCTGAGCAGACCCGGCAGGTGTTCAACCCGTTCTATACCACCAAGGAGCGCGGCACCGGCCTGGGGCTGGCCGTGTGCTACCGCATCATGCAGGACCATGGAGGCGACATCCGCCTGGATTCGCAGGCAGGCTCGGGATGCGTGTTCACCGTCAGCCTGCCGGTGAAACACGACGAGATGGCCTGACGCGCCCGAATGCATCGACGTTCAATTGCGCCATGAGCCTTTGTTGGCGGAAGTTCGGGAAGGAGGCATCCAGGGGCTAGCTTTTGTCGCGTCTTCCGGGCATAAGCGCATCCGCGTCATGGGGTGGCCGACAAGCCTTGCCGTCTGGCGGGGCAGGCCGCGAAGAAAAGTTGAGATAAGCGCAGGGAAAAAAGCGATGGCGCTTGACAAGTTTCAAGCCCGAGCATAAACAGACCCTTCGTTTTGCCCGTGTAGGACCGTAGCTCAGGGGGAGAGCACTTGCTTGACACGCAAGGGGTCGGGAGTTCAAATCTCCCCGGTCCTACCACACGACCCCACAGGGAGGCGCAGCCTCCCTTTTTTTGACGCGCAGGGAGCGACAGCGTGAATATTCGCGTCGGTGATCAAATCGTTGAGGCCCAGGCCGGTCAGTCGGTCGGGGAGGTGCTTGCCAAAGCCCTTTCCGGAAAGGCCTACAAGAACACGGTAGTGGCTCGCTGCGGCGAGGCGCTTCTGGATTTGTCCGCCCCTCTTCCCGATACCTGCACTGAACTTACCCCCATCGCAGCCAACAGCCCCGAAGGCGTGGACGTCATCCGGCACTCCACCGCCCACGTGCTGGCCGAGGCCGTGAAAAAGCTGTTCCCCACGGCCCAGGTCACCATCGGCCCGGCCATCGAGAACGGTTTCTACTACGATTTCGCCTTTGAGCGCCCCTTCACCGCCGACGACCTGGAGTCCATCCAGGCCGAGATGGAGAAGATCGCTGCCGCCAACCATCCCTTCACCTGCCGCGCGGCCACCAAGCCCGAGGCCGCAGCAGTGTTCAAGGGCATGGGCGAGGAGTACAAGCTTGAGGTGCTGGAGGCTATCCCCTCCGACGGCGTCTCGCTGTACACTCAGGGAAATTTCGTGGACCTGTGCCGTGGCCCCCACGTGCCTTCCACGGGATTCCTCAAGGCCTTCAAGCTTACCCATGTGGCCGGTGCCTACTGGCGCGGCGACGAGAAGCGCCCGATGCTCTCTCGCATCTACGGTGCGGCCTTCGCCGATCCCAAGGAACTCAAGGCCTACCTGCATCGCCTGGAAGAGGCCAAGAAGCGCGACCATCGCCGCCTGGGCACCCATCTGGACCTGTTCAGCTTCTCCGACGAGGCCGGGGCGGGCATGGTGATCTGGCACCCCAAGGGCGCGCTGGTGCGCACCATTCTGGAAGATTTCGAGCGCAAGGAGCACCTGCGCCGGGGCTACGGCATCGTGCAGGGACCGCAGCTCCTGAAGCGCGACCTCTGGGAGCGCTCCGGGCACTACGAGAACTACCGCGAGAACATGTATTTCACCGAGATCGACGAGCAGGCCTACGGCGTCAAGCCCATGAACTGCCTGTCGCACATGCTGATCTACAAATCGCGCCTGCGCTCCTACCGCGACCTGCCCATGCGCTACTTCGAGCTGGGCGTGGTGCACCGCCACGAGAAGTCCGGCGTGCTGCACGGCCTGCTGCGCGTGCGCCAGTTCACCCAGGACGACGCGCACATCATTTGCCGCCCGGACCAGCTGCAAGACGAGATCATCGCCATCATCAATTTCGTCAAGGACGTGCTGGACCTGTTCGGCTTCGAGTTCGAAGCCCAGCTCTCCACCCGTCCGGAGAAGTCCATCGGGTCCGACGAGGCGTGGGAACTGGCCACCAGCGCGCTGTCCCAGGCCATGCAGGCCATCGACATGCCCTTCACCATCAATGAAGGCGACGGCGCGTTCTACGGACCCAAGATTGACATCAAACTCAAGGATGCTTTAGATCGCCGGTGGCAGTGCGCGACCATACAGTGCGATTTCACCTTGCCGGAACGCTTCGACCTGACATACACAGGTCAGGATGGCGAAAAGCACCGGCCTGTGATGTTGCACCGTGTCGTGCTGGGTGCCGTGGAGAGGTTCCTGGGTGTGCTGATAGAGCACACGGCTGGAGCTTTCCCCACATGGCTCGCGCCGGTGCAGGCACGCATTTTGACCGTCACCGAAGCGCATGACGCCCACGCGGCCCTCGTATACGAGCGCCTGCGCGATGCGGGCATCCGCGTCGAGGCCGACACGCGCAATGAGAAGCTGGGCTACAAAGTGCGCGAGGCTCAACTGGAGAAGATCCCCTACATGCTCGTCATCGGGGATCAGGAGCTTGAGCAGGGAGGCGTCAACGTACGCCTGCGTTCGGGCGAGAATTTGGGACTGAAGGGAGTGGACGAGGTCATTCAGGCCATCCTGGAAGACTGCCAGGCCCCATTCAAACGAGGAGGAATGCGCTATATCTTCTGCCAGTGACACCGCCCGCTGCAATCATCAGATCCGCGCCCGCGAGGTGCGGGTGATCGCTGACGACGGCTCGCAATTGGGTATCATCCCCACCAGCGAAGCCCTTCGACTGGCCCAGGAAAAGGGTCTGGACCTTGTCGAAGTCGCCGCCGCCGCCGACCCCCCTGTCTGCCGAATCATGGACTATGGCAAGTTCAAGTATCAGCAGCAGAAAAAGCAGCAGGAAGCCAAGAAGAAGTCCACCGTCATCCTTGTGAAGGAAATCAAAGTCCGGCCCAAGACAGACGAACACGACTACATGACCAAGCTCAAGCACATTCGCCGCTTCCTGGAAGAGGGCGACCGCTGCAAGGTCTCCGTGTTCTTCCGTGGCCGCGAAGTTGTCCACAAGGACCGTGGCGCCGCCATCCTGGCGCGCATCGTGGTGGATCTCGGCGACCTGGCCAAGGTGGAACAGGAGCCCCGGTTCGAGGGACGCATCATGAATATGATGCTGGCCCCCACCGTGAAAAAGAAGCCATAGGCGCATATATAATTTTCCGCAGGCCACGGCCTGCAGCCCGTCCCGGAAATCCGGGGCGGGCCGTATTTTCAGGAGGATCACATGCCCAAGATCAAGACCAATAAATGCGCGGCGAAACGCTTTACCACCACCGGCACCGGCAAGTTCCGCCGTCGCAAGCAGAACAAGCGCCACATCCTGACCAAGAAGACCGCTAAGCGTAAGCGCGCGCTGTCTACCTCGGCCATCGTGGACCCGGCCAACGTGGGTGCGGTCAGGCGTCTGCTGCCTTACGCGTAAGGCGCGGGCGTTGCTGGGGCGCTGCCCCAGACCCTGCTGCCGCATGGACGGTGCTCGACGCGAAGCTGCTTAAAAAGTTTTTGAAGGAGAGCTCGAGAGGAAACTTTTTTCAAAAAGTTTCCTCTCGATTCCTCTCTTCTCACTCAGGAGGACTACCCCATGCGTGTCAAACGCGGACAGGCCGCCCATAAGCGGCACAAGAAGTATTTGAAGTTGGCCAAGGGCTTCGTCGGCGCCCGTTCGGTGCTGTACGAAACCGCCCGCGAGAACGTCGAGCGCGCCATGGCCTACGCCTACCGCGACCGCAAGGTTAAGAAGCGCGAGTTCCGCAAGCTGTGGATCATGCGCATCAACGCCGCCGCCCGCGAGAACGGCATAAGCTACGGCAAGTTCATTCACGGCCTGTCGCTGGCCGGCATCGAGCTGGACCGCAAGGTTCTGGCTGACATGGCTGTTCGCGAGAAGGCCGACTTCGCCAAGCTGGCCGAAGTCGCCAAAGCCAAGGTGAGCGTGTGAGTTCAGGCCAGGCCCTGATTGAGGAATTGACCGCCCTGGCCGGGGAAGCCAAAAACACCCTCGGCCAGGCGTCCTCTTTCGAGGCCCTTGAGGAACTGCGCGTGGCCTATCTGGGCCGCAAGGGCCGCTTGGCCCAGATTATGGCCAAGCTCCCCGGCCTCACCGCCGAGGAGAAGCGCCAAGCGGGCCAGACGGCCAACACCGTGAAAGAGGAACTCACGGCGCACTATACTGTGCGTCTGGAGGGACTCAAGCGCGCCCAGGACGAGGCCATGCTCGCCGGGTTCGACCCCGCCCTGCCGGGCAGGTCGCACCCCACGGGGGGCCTGCATCCTTTGAGCCTTGTTTCTGACGAGATCTGCCGTGCCTTTTCCGGCATGGGTTTCGAGGTGGTCACAGGCCCGGAGATAGAGACCGATTTCTACAACTTCGAGGCCCTGAACTTCCCGCCGGAACATCCCGCCCGCGACATGCAGGACACCCTGTACATCGGGGACAACATTCTGCTTCGCACGCACACCTCGCCCTTGCAGGTGCGCACGCTGCTTTCCCGCAAGCCTCCCGTGGCGGCCATCGCTCCGGGCAAGGTCTACCGCCGCGACTCGGACATCACCCATTCGCCCATGTTCCATCAGATCGAGGGCTTCCTCGTGGACAAGGGCGTCACCATGGCCGACCTGCGCGGCACGCTCACCTTCTTCGTGCACCGCATCTTCGGACCCGACACCCTGGTGCGGTTCCGTCCCAGCTTCTTCCCCTTCACCGAGCCCAGCGCCGAGGTCGATATCTCCTGCGTCATGTGCGAGGGCAAGGGCCACGTGGGCGGGCAGACCTGCCGCGTGTGCAAGTCCACCGGCTGGGTGGAGATCCTGGGCTGCGGCATGATCGACCCCAACGTGCTGAAGGCCGTGGACATCGATCCGGAAGTCTACTCCGGATTCGCCTTTGGCATGGGCGTGGAGCGTGTGACCATGCTCAAGTACGGCGTGGGCGATCTGCGGCTCTTCTTCGAGAACGACGTCCGCTTCCTGGGCCAGTTCGCGTAACGTCTCCTCACGTTCTTGATGGTGGCCGGGCAGCCGGATTGCGGCTGATGACCTGACGCCGGAGGCTTTTTACATGCTGCTTTCTCTCAATTGGCTGCGCGAGTTCGTCCCCTACGAGGGACCCGTGGATACCCTGGCCGACCGCCTGACCATGCTGGGCCTGGAAGTGGAGGGCGTGAGCCGTCCCTTCGCAGCCACCGCCGACGTGGTGGTGGGCCACGTCCTCACCCGCGAGAAGCACCCCGACGCTGACAAGCTCTCGGTGTGCACTGTGGACGTGGGCCAGGGCGAACCCTTGCAGATCGTGTGCGGCGCGGCCAACGTGGCTGCGGGCCTGTGCGTACCGGTTGCCAGGATCGGCACGGTGCTGCCCGGCGGGCTGACCATCAAGAAGAGCAAGATTCGCGGCGTTGAGTCCTTCGGCATGATCTGCTCCGAGTCGGAGCTGGGCCTGGCCGAGAAGAGCGAAGGCATCCTTGAGCTTCCCGCTGGCCTTAAGCCCGGCAAGACGTTGGCCGAGGCCATGAACCTGGACGACGTGGTGCTGGAGATCGGCATCACCCCCAACCGGGCGGACTGCCTGTCGGTTCTGGGTCTGGCCCGCGAGGCCGCCATGGCGTTTGGCCTGCCGCTCACCATGCCCAGCGTGCACCTGAAGGAAGACGGCCCGGACGCCTCAACGCTGGTGTCCATCCGCATCCCCGAGCCCGAACTCTGCCCGGTGTACCGCGCCCGCATCATTCGCGGCGTGGAGATCAAGGCCTCGCCCGCCTGGATGCGCTACCGCCTGACCGCCATGGGCCAGCGCCCGGTGAACAACATCGTGGACGTGACCAACTACGTGATGCTGGAGCTGGGCCAGCCCCTGCACGCCTTTGACCGCAGCCTGCTGGCCGGAAACTTTATCGAGATCAGCCGCGCAGCCGAGGGCATGCGCTTCAACACCCTGGACGGCCAGGAGCGCGTGCTGACCACCCGCGACCTGCTGATCCGGGACGGTGCCAAAGCCGTCGCGCTGGCGGGCGTCATGGGCGGTGGGAACTCCGAGATTTCCGAACGCTCCACCGAGGTGCTGCTGGAGTGCGCCGTGTTCAACCCGGCCACCATCCGCAAGACCGCCCGTCGCCTGGGCCTCTCCAGCGAGTCCTCCTACCGCTACGAGCGCGGCGTGGACCAGCCCGGCTCCCTGTTCGCCATGAATCGCGCCGCCGCCCTCATGGCCGAGGTGGCCGACGGACGCGTGCTGCCCGGCATTGCCGAAGCAGAGCCCAAGCCCTGGAGGTCCTCGCCCATCGGGTTCAGGCCTGCCAAGGCGGTAAGTCTGCTGGGCATCGAGCTTGCCAACGACTTTTGCCGCAAGACCTTCCAGGGCCTGGGCTGCGACGTGGATCTCACGACCGCCGACGCCTGGACCATCACGCCTCCGCCCGCCCGCCAGGACCTGGAGCGCGAGGTGGACCTGATCGAAGAGGTGGCGCGCGTGTACGGCATGGACCGCATCCCGGCCGCCATGCCCAAGATGCTGAAATCCCTCGAAGTGCCCGACCGCCTGGGCGCTGAAGTGCCCTTCATGGGCCGCCTCAAGACCTGGGCCTGCGGAGCCGGACTACGCGAGACCGTGAACTACTCTTTCGTGGGTCAGCAGGAACTCGACCTGCTGGGCCTACCGGGCGAAGGCCGCGTGCCCGTGGCCAACCCCCTCTCCGAGGACCAGAACGTCATGCGCACCGAGCTGGCCCCCGGACTCATGAAGGCCGTGCGCCACAACCTGTCGCAGGGCAACGCCACGCTGCGCCTGTTCGAGCTGGCCAAGGCCTTCACGGCGGACAGCGCCAGCGAGACCACCGTGCGCGAGGCTCATCGCCTGGGCATCGCCCTGTGCGGGGCGCGCTTCGGCTCGTTCCCCTGGCCCGAAGAAAAAGTCGATTATTCCGACCTCAAGGGGCTTGTGGAGCAGCTGCTATCCTCCCTGGGCCTGCCCGATGCCCAGTACGCCGTGCAGAAGGATCACCCCTGGCTTTCGCCCTGCGTGCAGGTCAGCCTGGACGGGAGCGTGCTCGGCGTCATGGGCCGTGTGCTGCAAGACGTCGCCGACAGCTACGAGGCCAAGGCCGGACTGTGGATGGCTGAACTGGACGCCGAGGCCCTCATGGCCCTGCACCAGCATCGCTCCATCCGTTTCCGGGGCCTGCCCAAGTTCCCGCCGTCCCGCCGGGACGTGACCCTGGTGATGCCCTCCACGCTCTCCGTGGGCGAGGTGCTGGGAGCCGTGCGCGCCCATAAGGCCGCCATCCTGGAGGACGTGGCCGTGCACGACTTGTTCGAGCCGGAAGGCGCGCCGGAGAAGAACGTGACTTTCCGGGTCACCTACCGCCATGCCGAGCGCACACTCACCGACAAAGACGTGGACAAGGCCCACAACGGCCTGTGTGACGCGCTGTCCAAGGCATTACCGGTGCGCTTCCAGTAGGCTGCGTCGCCGCATGAACGATAATCATCCAGGGCCGGGAACGCGCATGCGTCCCCGGTCCTTTTTCGTGATCGCCCCGACAAGGCGCCCCGACAAGGCGCCAAGGCAAGGCGGCCGAACATGCGCACGGGGCCAGACAAATCGGATTACAGGGGCGGGGTTGCTGCACTTGGAGAGCAGCGCTATGAAAAACACGGTGGAGTCATTCGGGAAACCTGTGCGTGCGCACGACGCGTCAAGGCGTCCGTATGCAGGGCCAAGAGGGCGGCAAACCGGGGCTTTTCGTTGACAAAAAAGATGGCTCAAGCCTATATCCCCGGCGTATCGGGGCGTTTTCCGCGCCTCGCCATCACCAGCCCATAATCCGCCCACACCCCTCAAGGAGGAGAGCGTCATGCCTTTGGTTTCGCCCAAAGAAATGTTCGATAAAGCCTACGCAGGCGGCTACGCCGTCGGCGCCTTCAACGTCAACAACATGGAGATCATCCAGGGCATCATCGCCGCTGGCAACCAGGAGCGTTCGCCGCTCATCCTCCAGGTCTCGGCGGGGGCGCGCAAGTACGCGGGCGAGAACTACATCATGAAGCTCATGGAAGCCGCCATGGACGACACCGATCTCCCGGTGGTGCTGCACCTGGACCATGGCCAGAACTTCGAGATCTGCGAGATGGTCATCAAGGCCGGGTTCACCTCGGTGATGGTGGACGGCTCACACCTGCCCTTCGAGGAAAACATCGCCCTGACCAAGAAGGTCGTGGAATGCGCCCACGCGCAGGGCGTGTTCGTGGAGGCCGAACTGGGCCGTCTGGCGGGTGTGGAGGACGAGGTCAGCTCCGAGCACAGCATCTACACTGACCCCGACCAGGCCGTGGAATTCGTGGAGCGCTCCGGCTGCGACTCCCTGGCCATCGCCATCGGTACCAGCCATGGGGCCTACAAGTTCAAGGGCGAGGCCAAACTTGACTTCGACCGCCTGGAGAAAATCGGCAAGCTCATGCCCGGCTACCCCCTGGTGCTGCACGGTTCCTCGTCCGTGCCCCAGGAGTTCGTGAAGATGGCCAACACCTACGGCGGAGCCGTGGGCGACGCCAAGGGCGTGCCCGAGGAGATGCTGCGTCGTGCCGCCACCATGGCCGTGTGCAAGATCAACATCGACACGGACATCCGCTTGGCCATGACCGCCGTCATCCGCAAGCATTTCGCAGAGCACCCCAGCGATTTCGATCCCCGCCAGTACCTTGTGCCCGCCCGCGACGCCGTGCGGGACATGGTGGCCCACAAGATCAGGAACGTGCTGGGCTGTTCCGGCAAGGCATAGAGCGATCAACGGGCAGGGGGCCGGGTCGGCCCCCTGTGGTTTCTCATAATACTCACCACGCGGGCTTCGCAGAAAGACCCAGGAGGCATCCATGGCGATCAAGATTGGCGTGAACGGATTCGGCCGCATTGGCCGCTACCTGACCCGGATACTGGCTGGCGACAAGAACATCGAGATCGGGGTCATCAACGCCCGCGCCTCCAATGTCGAGCTGGCCCGCCTGCTGAAGTACGACTCGGTGCACCGCATCTTCCAGGGCGAAGTGGGCACCTGGGAGCACGGCATCACCGTGGCCGGCAAGCAGATTCTCGTGACCCGCTGCCCGGCTGGCGAGTGGAAGTGGGGCGAGCTTGGCATCGACATCGTGGTGGACACCACCGGCAAGTTCACCGACCGCGAGAAGGCCTCCCAGCATCTGGCCTGCGGCGCGAAAAAGGTCGTCATTTCCGCCCCCGCCAAGGACCCGGACTGCACCGTGGTCATGGGCGTGAACGATGGCGATTACGACCCCGCCGCCCACCACATAGTCTCCTCCGCATCCTGCACCACCAACTGCCTGGCCCCTGTGGCCAAGGCGTTGAACGACGCCTTCGGCATCAAGCACGGCCTCATGACCACGGTCCATTCCTACACCATGAGCCAGCGCATCCTGGACGGCTCCCATAAGGACCCCCGTCGCGCCCGTGCCGCCTGCCTCTCGCTCATCCCCACCACCACCGGCGCAGCCCGCGCCGTCACCGTGGTCATGCCGGAGATGAAGGGCAAGCTGGACGGCTACTCCATCCGCGTCCCCACCGCCGACGGCTCCCTGGTGGACCTGACCTGCGAGATGGAGAAGCCCGTCACCAAGGAAGCGGTCAACGCCCTGCTGAAGTCCAAGGCCAACGAGAGCATGGGCTACACCGACGAGCCCCTGGTCTCCGTGGACTACCTGGGCGACACCCACGGCGGCGTGGTGGACGGCCCGCTCACAACCGTGCTGGACAACCACATGCTCAAGGTGGTCATCTGGTACGACAACGAGGCCGGTTTCACCCACCAACTGGTGCGCCTGATCAACATGGTGGTCACCAAGAAGTAGCGTCGATTCGCTCTTTTTGATTTCCGACGATCTCTACGACCGGGGGCTTCTGGCCCCCGGTTTTTTCTGGCCAGTGTCGCGTCCCTGAAAAACATGAGCATGTTTTCCAGGGATAAAAATACAAACTGCGAATGTGTCACCAGCCGCGCCCGACCCGCTCCCTGCCGGAGTGCCTCCTGCAAGAGGCGGGCAGCCTGCCCAGGTGGCGCTTCCCGTCTCGAGGCTGCTGCGGGCAGCGCTCACGAGTCATCCTGCTGACCTGCACGGCACTCTTGCGAGGTAGGGGGAAATGCCGTCAGAAAAACGGTTTTCCTGGCCTGTTGGGGGCCGTGGACCTGCTTTGAGCGCGTTGCACCCGTTCAGGCCGGGTCTGGACGCGCACTTTTCTGGCTTGGGATGGATTCGGGCTGGCCTCCGCTCTGGCTAATCCTCCAGTGAACTGGTAGGAAATATCGGCCAACGAGCCGGGTCACGGCGCGACGCATTGAAACGCAGGAAAAACGGAGCGGAAGCATGGATCAGCAGTCCATTCAACGCCTGAGACGGATACTTGGGGATACGAACCTTCTGGTGGTGGACGATACGCCCATCATTCGCGGCATTGTGGAAGGAATTCTGGAGCCGCTCGGCATGCACGCCATCTATCAGGCCAGCAACGGCGCTGAAGCCTGGAGCATCATGGAATCCACCCCCATCGGGCTGGTGGTGGCGGACTGGCTGATGCCGGGCGTGGACGGACTGGAACTCCTGCGCAAGATGCGCGGGGACGAGCGCTTCGCGGCGACACCGTTCATCATGATAACCGGCATGCCCAATAAAAAAGTGGTCGTGGAGGCCATCAAGCTCGGGATTGCTGACTTCATGACCAAGCCCATCGATGGGTCCGTGCTCAAACAGAAGATTCTGAAGGCCCTGAGCCAGAGCAAGGGGGCGTAGTGGGCGGAGCTTTCCCGACCGCTATGGGCAGCGCGGCGGTTTCCCTTGTGCGCGACTCGCTGCGGGTGAGCCTGTCGCTGTTCAAGGTGATGATCCCCATCATTGTGGTGGTCAAGGTGCTCAAGGAGCTCGGCATCATCGAGTATCTGGCCGCGCCGCTCGGGCCGGTGATGGAGCTGGTGGGCCTGCCTGCGGGCATGGGGCTGGCCTGGGCCACGGCCATGCTCTCCAATATCTACGGCGGGCTTCTGGTGTTCCAGGCCTTGTCCGCCGAGGCCGGCCCGGTGACCATCGCCCAGGCTACGGTGCTCGGCGTGCTCATGCTCATCGCGCACAACCTGCTGGTGGAAGGCCAGGTCACCAAACGCTGCGGGGTGAGCTTCCTGGGGCAGAACGCGCTGCGCGTCGGCGGAGCGCTGCTGTGCGCCTGGCTTTTGCACCTGATACTCAAAAGCGGGGACTTCCTGTCCGGGCCTGCGGTGATGCTCTGGCTGCCGCCCAAGCAGGACGCCGGGCTCCTGAACTGGGCTTTTGGCGAAGTGAAGAACCTCGGCTACATCTTTCTTATCATCCTGGCGCTTATGGGCCTGATGCGTTTTCTGAACACCGTGGGCCTGACTCGCCTCCTGGAGGCGTTGTTGTCGCCTTTTCTGAAGCTCATGGGCATCGGCCCCACGGCGGCCACGGTCACCGTGATCGGCATGACCATGGGGCTGACCTACGGCGGCGGGCTCATCATCCACGAGACCCAGGCCGGGCACATCCCCAAGAAGGACGTGTTCGCTGCGGTATCGCTCATGAGCCTGTCGCACGCGCTGATCGAGGACACGCTGCTGCTGGCGCTTATCGGGGCCAGCCCCTGGGGGACGCTTGTGGCGCGGCTGCTGTTCTCGCTGGTGGTCACGGCGATATTGTCGCGCTGGGCCGCCTCGCGCGAGGCTGTCCCGGCTTAGTCACAGTGGGCGCGCCCGCTCACTTCCCGACCCCCGCATTCTCCAGGGCCTTTTTCACGAAGGCGTCCATCCCCTTTCCTGTTTTCAGCACGATGAACCGGTTGGCCACGGCGGCCACGTAACGCTGGGTTTCCGGGAAAGGCGGGATGCCCGCGTACTTGCGCACGGATTCCGGCCCGGCGTTGTAAGCGGCCAGGGCCAGACGCAGGTCGCCAAAGGACTTGAGCTGTTGGCTCAGGTAGCGGCTGCCCGCCTCGATGTTGGCCGAGGGATCGAACGGGTCGCCCAGGTTCAGGCCCTTGCCGGTCTGGGGCATGATCTGCATGAGCCCCTGCGCTCCTTTGGGCGACACGGCGCTGGCGTCGCCGCCGGACTCCACCTCCATGAGGGCCTGCACCAGAAACGGGTCCAGCCCGTGGCGCGCTGAGGACTCCCTGATCCAGACCTTCATCTGGGCGGTGGTAGAGCCCTTGGGCACACGGAAATCAAATTCGCCGGGTGTGTGCTCGGCAGCGAGAATGGGGCATGCGGCGGCAAGGTAGAGCAGGGCGCCTGCCGCAAGCAGTAGGACTCGTTTTGTCCGGTATGTGGGCATGGGTGATATTTCCTTGTGCCGTCAGGGGGACAGCCCGGCTCAACTGCTCCGGGAGGCCCGGCAAATCCGGAATTGCGTCAGGCACGCTGCGCTGCGTGGCTGGAGTCGAGCTACAGCCGTCTGGCCCGTTCCGGCTTGATGGGGCGCTCCCCGGCCAGGGCGGCGTCCAGAAGCGCAAGGCCACGAGCCTTGTCGCGGGGCATGCGCAGCCTGAGCGGTACATGATTGGAGGCGTGGTCCGCCAGGAAAAGCCCGCGCTCCATATTGGTGTGCTCAAGCGTCAGACGCAGTTCGCGCACCATGTCCAGCCCTTGGGGCAGGCTGAAGCTGCCATCGGCGACCCAGTCCCACAGTGGGGTGCCCGGCACGGGAATCAGGCTCAAAGACGCGGCCTGATCCGGCTGCATGGCGGTGAGAGCTTCGCCGGTCAGCCGGGCGTGTCGCTGCCATCCCTCGCTGCCGCCCAGGCCTGCGATCACCGTGACCGACAGCTTCATCCCAGCCTCGCGCACCAGCCGCGCCTTGTCCAGGATGTCCGCCACGCAGGACTTTTTCCCCATGCGTGCGAGAAGCTCATCATCGCCCGATTCCAGGCCCATGTACACCATGGATAACCCCAGGGAGCGAAGTTCCGCCAGCTCCGCCGGGCTTTTGCCGCGAAGACTGCGGGCGCTGGCGTAGCTGCCCACGCGCGCCACCTGGGGAAGCCGCTCCCGGATGCGCACAAGCATGGCCCGCAGGCGCGCCATGGGCAGGACCATGGCGTCGCCGTCACACAGGAAGAGGCGGCGCAGCATGGGCATATGCCGGGCAGCGTAGTCGATATCGCAAAAGACGGTGGCCTCGTCCTTTATGCGGAACCGCTCACCCGTGTACGCCCCGCAGAAGGCGCAGCGGTTGTGGGAACAGCCCACCGTGACCTGGAGCAGGATGCTGTCCGCCTCGCTTGGCGGGCGGATGATGTTGCCTTCATAGTGCATGCGCAGTGTCCGTCGAACCGGGCCGGTTCATATGATGAAGCAGTCGCGGGGCCTGCGTCTCCACGCGCATGATTGTGCAGGCTATCGTTGGCATCCGATCGGGCGCAGGGCGCGCAGCCAGGGCGTAATCACTCCAAAAGGCGCAAAGATTCCTGGACGGCGAATTGCGCATAGAGATTCATACCGAGGGCATGGCGAGTGTCAAGCCGGAAGCCATGCGTGCAGGAGGCAGAACGAGGATGCCGAGTTTGTCGATCATCGTTGGAGGACGAAGCGCCGAGATGATCATGGGCGTCCGGCTGACAGCGCTGCAGCTTGCGTTGTTGCGGCTGGGGATCGCAGGGGACACGCCGGGAGCTTTAGGGAACAGGGGGTGTTCCCTGTTCAATTCAGGGAGGAATCAGGCTATTGTGCGCGCGAAACAGGTGGGAGGAGCCCGGGAGCGCAGGGAATCCGTCCGCATGACCACAGGCCCTCCCGGGGGCTGGGTGCTTCCAATCGAGCAAACAAGAGAGGAAAACGATGCTCCAGTTCCATGTGGATGAGACGTTGTGTGTCCGGTGCGGCGACTGCGCGGCCGATTGTCCGGCGGGCATCATCGTCCTGAACGATCTTCCTGAAATTCCCGACGAGGAGCGGTGCTACCGTTGCCTGCACTGCTACGCGGTCTGCCCCACGGGGGCGTTGTCGATCCTGGGGAACGATCCGGCCCAGGCCGAAACCGAGGTGCCGGAGCTGCCCTCTCCCGCGCAGATGGGCAACCTGATCCGGTGGCGCAGGTCCGTGAGGAGTTACCAGGACGAAAACCTGCCCCCTGAGCTGATCGATGAACTCCTGGATACGGCTTGCCACGCGCCCACCGGGGTGAACGCCCGGGACGTGCTGTTCACGGTGGTCAGGAGCAAGGAATTCATGGCCTCCTTTAGCCGGGAGATCATGGCCCGCCTCTCGGAACTGGAGGAGTCTGGAAAGCTGCCGGGCGGCCTTGCCGGGCAATATCTCGCTTTTGTAGTCAGCGCCTGGAGGACTCAGGAGCGCGACGTCATCCTGCGGGGCGCGCCGCACCTGCTGGTGACCAGCGCCCCAAAGGGGGCACCGTGTCCCGTCCAGGACACCCACGTCGCTCTGGCCACCTTCGAGCTCCTGGCGAGTTCGCACGGGCTGGGCACGCTGTGGGATGGCCTGCTCATGATGGCGCTGTCGGTCTGCCCGGACCTGGTGGAGCGGCTCGGCATCCCGGCGGACCACACCATTGGGTACGCCATGCTGTTCGGGAAGCCGGCGGTTCAATACCACCGTCCGGCCAGACGCGGCCCTGCCAAGGTGAACATGCTGGGCTGAGGTCGAACCCGCCGGGGTGATGCAACGCGATCCGCATCGAGTGGGGATCAGGCCGAAAAGTTCGGTCTGGTCCCCTTTTCGTGCGTGATTATCCCGCGCGTTCCTAAAGTTATCCTTTCGTCTTCCGATAAGTAGTCAGAATAGGCGAAATTTTCGGATGTCCCCGGCCCGACATCTTGCCCCGGCGGTTCCTGCCGGCGGAGGAACTACAATGGCACTCTCAATCAATAGCAACGGTCTGGCATCGATAAGCGCGTACTACCTTGGCCAGGCCTACGACAGCCTGGAGGTCTCCACGCGCAGGCTCTCCTCCGGCCTGCGGATCAACGGGGCGAGCGACGATCCGGCTGGGTTGGCGGTCCGTGAGATGATGCGGGCGGAAATCGCCTCGCTGAATCAGGGCGTGCGCAACGCCAACGATGCCATCTCGTTGCTTCAGACCGCAGACGGGGCTTTGAGCGTCATAGATGAAAAGCTCATCCGCATGAAAGAACTCTCCACCCAGGCCTCGACGGGTACGTACACGTCGGACCAGCGTCTGATCCTTGATTCGGAATACCAGGCTATGGCAAAGGAAATTACCAGGATCGCCAACGCCACGGACTTCAACGGCTTATATCTTTTGAACGGAAATCTTTCGAGCTCGACGCACAGCGGGACCGCGTTGACTTCAACCGGAAAGATGAAGGTTCACTTCGGCTCAAAGAACAATTCGGACGCGGATTACTACTACATTCAAATAAGCCGCTCCACAGCCTCTGCGTTCGGGGTGGGCGACACGGCGACCACCACCAACGGAAAGTCGATCTCCACGCAGTCGCTGGCGCAGAGTGCCCTGGCCCAGATCGACAAGGCCATCGTGTCCAAGGACACAATCCGGGCCAACCTCGGAGCCCTTCAGAACCGCTTGCAGAACACAGTGCAGGCTTTGCAACTCCAGTCCGAGAACCTCACGTTGGCCGAAGCGCAAATTTCCGATGTGGACCTCGCCACGGAAATGGCCAACTACGTCCGGGGGCAGATACTGAGCCAGTCCGCGACGGCCATGCTCTCCCAGGCGAACACGCTGCCCCAGCTGGCCCTGGCGCTTCTGCGCTGAGGCGGCCTGCCGGGGGAGTGGCGCAACGCGCGATGCGCATCGAGGGGACCAGGGAGCACGAGCGCCCTGGTCCCCTTTCCCGTGCGCGTATCCAACGGGTCCTGACGTTGCCCGTATGCCTTCCAGATACGATGTCTGAACAGGCGCGGCATCCGGGGAGTAGCGGCCCCGGCATGCTTGCTTCAGCGGTTCAGGGCATGCCGCTACAGTACGGGAACCTCCACCGGGCCGGGTTTCAGGAGCAGGCGCAGCACGCCTCACCAGCAGCCCTGGCCAGTGTAGGTTCCCCGAGCTTGGCGGCCATCTGCTCGGCCACGTCCAGGGCAAGCCTCATGATCTCCACTTCGGGCATTTCGTCCACGCTGAAGAGCTCCCGGTCGAACTCGATGAGGGAATCCGTGATGACCACGTCGGGCTCAAGCCCTTCCAGCACTCCCTGCATCATGCGTGTGGCGCACTTCAGGAAGCACCCTTCCATGGCGATGACCTGGGGAGCGTTGCGGACCAGGTTGCGCTGGCCGGTGTCTTTGGTGAACGCCCCTCCGAGGCAGACCCGCACCGTTTTGTCCCTGAGCAGCGAATGGCAGAGGATGTTGGACGCCTGACGCGCGATCTCGCCCCGCAGGCAGGAACCCTCGCAGCACATGATGGCCACGGGTTTGACCGACTCGCGGGCGGAATAATCCTCACAGAGTTGGCAGACTCCGACCGGTTTGCGGATGTATATGGTTTCGAATTCCTTTTCGCGCACAGCCGGGTTTTCAGGGACGGTCGTGTTTCCAGAACAGCTCATGGCAAAACCTCCAAAATTGATTTTGCCCCTTAAGACGTGCGCCGCCGTCGAAAGATACACCCTGGCGCGAATTATTCGCACAACCTGAACTGCTTGCCCGATGAGTTGGGCACTGGTAGGGACCGAAATCGCCAGGAGGAATGAACATGTCTGAACCAATAGATTTTCAGACCCTGCACGGCCGCTACAGGCCAGGCATCCTGCGCTTTCTGCGTCGCATGGTTGGGGAGGCGGATGCCGAGGACATGACGCAGCTGGTGTTCGAACGGGCCAACCGTTCCCTCAAGGAATTCAGGGGCGACTCCTCGGTGGCGACATGGCTGTACCGCATTGCGACGAACGTGGCGGTCGATCTGCTGCGCAGCCCCGCTTTTCGCCGCCGGGACACATCGCTTGAGGAAGTCGGCGAACCCGACGCATCGACGCTCGCTGAACGCCCCTCCAACAGCGAGCACCAAGCCATCAGAAACGAAATGAACGCCTGCATCCGGGAAGTGGTCGAGGGGCTTCCTGCCAACTACCGAGCGGTCCTGATCCTGTCGGACCTTGAAGGGTTTACGCCCGCTGAAGTCGCCGCCCGGCTGGGGCTCAGCCTCGAGGCGGCCAAGATTCGCCTGCACCGGGCCAGGGGACGCCTGCGCCTGGCCCTTGAGCAGGCGTGCCAGTTCTACCGCGACGATCTTGGACAACTGTCCTGCGACCGCAAGCAGGGAAGCGTCCTCTAGCGTCGCGTCCGCTGGATTCGTGTTTCCGGGCGCGCGCCGCTGGAGACGCTGCCCTGGAGGCCCTGTTCTTGTGTTGAGCAAGGCCGCATGCCCCTTGCCAAGAATGAGCCGCATGTCCCCCCCGTCCGGGCCGTCCCGGCGCAGGCGCGGTCAGCCCCCCTGTCAGGTCCCTGCCGCTGAGGCTTACGTGCCTCTTCACCGCCAAGTGTACCTTTTCACCCGCCGCTCTCGTCCATGCTTCCAAACACCATTGGAGGTACACGATGTCCGCTCTCAATTCTCAGGAAACGCTCGTTCTCATCGGCGCGGCCATGGCCGCCGGATGCAGGCCATGCCTTGATGTCGCCCTGGGCCGCTGCCTCGAACTGGGCATAGACCCGCGCGAGGTCGCCCGCGCCCGCGAAATCGGCTGCATGGCGGCGAACCGCGCCAGGGCTGACATGGACGAACACTCCCGGGCCTCATTCGGGGATTTTGTCCCCGGGGCCAGTGAAAACACCCTCACAACGACGTGTTCCTGCGGCTCCGGTCCTTCCTGCCCGGGGGCGTAGGCGCACATGGACCGAACGGATAGGAGGAACGCCATGGACGCACAGGATATCGGATTCATCGGGGGCGGCCGGATAACCGCGATACTGCTGGAGGCGATGGTCCGCCGTGGAATGGTGCTGGACGGGCTCTGTGTCAGTGATCCGAGCGAGGCCGTGCGCGAGGGGCTCTCGAAACGATTTCCGTCCATAGTCGTTTGCGATGACAACCGGAGACCGGCGAGCCGGGCCATCGTCTTCGCCGCGCTGCATCCGCCCCTGTTCAAGGAGGTACTCCCCAGCCTGGGTGCGGCCTTGAAGGAGCAGTCCGTCCTCGTGTCCCTCGCTCCGGTGCTCAGGTTCGCCAAGCTGAGCGAGCTTGCGGGCGGTCACCAGCGGATCGTGCGCATGATCCCCAACGCGCCCTCCCTGATGAACCAGGGCTACAACCCAGTCGCTTTCGCGCCGGGGGTTCCCGGGGACCAGCGGGAAGCGCTCGAGGGGTTGTTCGACGTCTTTGGGGAGCACCCGGAAGTGGACGAGGCAAAGCTTGAAGCCTACGCAATACTGACCGCCATGGGGCCGACGTACCTCTGGTTCCAGTGGCAGAAGCTGCGGGAACTTGGCGAAAGCTTCGGGCTGTCCACGCACGAGGTCGATAGCGGCCTGGAGGCAATGATCGCCGGAAGTGCGAAGCTCCTGTTTCAGTCCGGGATGTCGTTTGATGAGGTGGAGGACACGGTTCCGGTGAAGCCGCTTGCGGATGTCTCCGGCCAGATCGAGGAGATCTACTCGACCAAGCTGACGGCCTTGTACGAGAGGCTCAAGGGCCGTTGAGCACGTGGTCGCCCTGGA
This sequence comes from Desulfovibrionaceae bacterium, assembly GCA_009773665.1. Classification (GTDB taxonomy): domain Bacteria; phylum Desulfobacterota; class Desulfovibrionia; order Desulfovibrionales; family Desulfovibrionaceae; genus Fundidesulfovibrio. The sequence continues at coordinate 49,451 of WSYE01000001.1, forward strand.
CCGGTTCATCCCGGTTCAGGGCGGTTTGGCCAAGAGGTGGCGAGAAATCAGGAAGCGGGAAAGGCGTTCCGTCCGCCAGGTTCTCCTACTGCACGCAGATCACGCGCTCGGCCGGGATATCGGAAATGTACCAGCTGACCTGGGCGAAGGTGCTGGGCTGATAGCGCACGATGGCGTCGCAGCGCGCGAGAAGATACATTTCCACGGCTGCGTCCAGGGCCTTCTCGTAGTTGGTCATGCCCGCCACCCGATGGCTGTGCAGGTGCTTTCCGTTGTCGGGATAGCGCTTGGGCATGGTGACAAGATCATCCCCGAACTGCCTGGCCAGCGTCCGTTCAACACTCTGGTTGTCGGTGGCCAGGAAGATGCGCGCGCCCATATTCTGTTTGAGCGCGTGAACGTTGCGCAGCGTCTCCTCCAGGGGCATGCGCATGTCCGTGTGCCGGATGTGGACGCCGATCATGGGGTCGGAAAAGTGCTTGGCGGCGAATTCGTCTACCTGGTCGGACACCGCAGGCCTGGGGAGAATGTGCTGTTTCATCACTTGCCCGCAGACGCCGTCCGCCGTGAGGTTTGAAAACTGCGGCAGATGCTTGCGGATGTGGCCAAGTGCGGCCTGCATGGGGTCCAGGTTGAAGGACCAGAAGGCCGCCACGGTCTGCGGATATCGTCTGGAGAGCTCGATGCGCGTGGCGTCCATCACCTGGGGGTCCATGTGGTTGATTCCCAGTTGTTCGACGAGTGAGCTCTTCGTAAGCTCTTCGCCCCAAAACTCGGGGTACACGTCTCGCGCGTGCGGCAGCCGGTAGGTGAAGGGCACGCCACGAATCTTGAAAAGTTTGGGGAAGACGTTCTCGCCCCGGTCGGAATACATGAAGTCAGACCAATCCACGTAGAGCTGCCTGCCGGTCATCAGGCAGTAGGGCACTGCGCACATGAGGCCCAGAAGCCGGTTGCCCATGCCGCCGGTTGGCTTCACCACCAGGAGGCGCTGGCCGTGCGGATCGGAGGCTGGGGCAGGGGATTTGGGAGCACGGGGCTGCCCCTTGGACGACGACAGCCTTGCGGCGCCCCGGACAGGCCTCAGCCTGCGCTTTCGGTTGGCCAGTGCGGCAGGCGGCTCGGGCACTCCGGGTTTTCGCAGCACGATGAGTGATGTATCCGGTTCCACTGCCGGGGCAAGTCCCTTGTCCTTGGCTAACCTCACGGCAAGGGCGCAGCTGGCCCGCTTATCCGAGGGGATGACCGCCAGAACCCCGCCGGGGGCGATCTTTCCAAGCCAGGTCGAAAGGGTCTGCGTGAGCATATCCGCCGGTTTTCCGGCCAGCACGGCCAGGTGGACGCACCCGTCGCGAAAGGCCTCTGGCCCGTCCTCCACGGTCCTGACAAGATCCTGAACACGAGCCTGGCGGATGTTGGACCTGCAGCCCGCAAGAGACGCGCCAGCCGTGGCTGCGTCTTCCTCCCAGTCCTCCACGCCGTACACGATGGAAGAGAAGTTTCCGGAAGTGACGAGCCCATTGGCCAGGGCGATGGCCAGCACGCCCGAGGGAGCGCCGGAGCAGGCGACGGTCCCGTTTTCCGGCACGTCCCTGACCAGTTCGCATAGGCGTGTAAGCTCTTGCAGGCTTACGGGCGAGGGCACGCCGCCCACAAGGCGTTCTGCCGGGCTGCGAAGGCCGTCGGGGCCGGGCGGGGTGATGGCCTCTTGCGGCATGGCGTTCAGCCAGAGTCTGCGCTCGTCAGCGATCATGTTTGCGTAGTGTCCGGGCGGCGTGATGATGCGTAAGGAGGCGTCTCCGGCCAGCGGACCCGGCCCGTCCAGATAGCGCGGCTGGCCCTGCATCTTCGTCTCCGGCAAATGCCTGCGCATGTATTCAAGGCAGACGTCCGACTGATCCTCGGGGCGGAAATGCCGCTCCCACACCTGACGTGCCCTGCGGCACATGGCCATGAGCTCTTCCTTGCCGCGTCTGACCAGCCACATGCGAAGAATCTGTCCGGCCTGGCTCACCTCGGACTCGGGGATGAACAGGCAGAATTGCGAGTAGTCGATGTCCTTCCCGAAGGGGGGGACGTAAGCGTCCGAGACGTGTACCGGTATGCGCCCCATGCACATTGTTTCGTAGAAGCGGATGCTGGAGGAGCCGTTGCCCCTGGGGCACAGGCTGGTCCAGGAGCGGCGCAGCGCGCTTACGAACCTGTCCCCCAGCGCCTTCTTTTTGACGGTGTCCTCCATGTGCAGGTAGGAGGCAGACTTGGAGGCCCAGTCGCCGGTGCTTGGATGCTGGATCAATGCGCGCAGTCCCGGCTCGCTGGAAACGCTCTGGATCAGGTCGTAGCGCACCGTGCCGGACAGTGCGCCCACGAAGTTGGTGTCCAGATCGATGGCGTCGAAATCGAAATCCGGGGCGTTTCGTAAAACGTGTCCGCCCGGAGGGTAGGGCAAGGTGGCCTGGAACGGGTCGTCCACATTGAACCGGTCCGGGGTGGTGGTGAGTATCAGGCCTTCCGTGAACAGGGGATCGCCCAGGTCCTGGCAGTGGAAGAAGACGTGCTTTCGCTCATATTGCAGGAAGTACGGCAATTGCCGGATGAAATAATGGACCGACATGGCCCTCATGACGTTGATGAACACGTCCAGCACGTATGGGAAGACGATGTAGTCCGCCTCCTCGGGCGAGGCCGCGCGCACGAACCGCCCTCGAACGCAGTCGCCGTGCTCGCCCAGGTCCTGGAGCAGCGGGATGAGGACTGGATTGACGCCTGCTTCGCCAAGCCTCGCCGGAATCTGGAAGTGTTCGCCTTCGCGGTAGAGGAAGAGTTTCAGCGGCACGGTATCTTGCATGCTTGGAGGTCTCCGGCATTCTGCACCCCGAGGGGATGCTCGCAGCGTCATCAGGCGCATGCGCCTGATGGTCTAGTCGTTCTTCAGCACAAACACCGGCTGCACGCCGCTTCTGCCGGGCGTGAGCAGTTGCCTTGGGTCGAAGCCGAAGCTGGCCAGGGTTGTATATCCGTTCAGTAGCATGGACAGCCGGGCCAGGCCGTAAACCCGGTGGGCGTTCCAGGTGATGGCGTCCTTGCCCAGGGGCACGGCCAGAAACAGCAGGCCGCCCGGACGGAGGATGGACTTGGCCGTGCGCATGGCCTTCAGGTCTCCGTCGGGATCGAGCGGGTCACCGTAGCGGCCAAGCCCGTCATGCTCGAAGGAGGATATGGAGAGCCCGACGTCGAAGGGGTCAGGGTTGCTGGCGTATTCGTCGTAGGTGACCATGCGCACGCGCGGATGTTCCGAGACGATGGGGCCGTATTCGAAGATCACCACTTCCCTGGCCCCGTGCATCAGGCAGACGGATTCGTACCAGGGCTGCGCCGATCCGAAGACCGCCACGCGCTTGCCCGTCAGGGGGAACAGGGTCAGGGCCTGATAGAGCCAAAAATCCGTCTCACCGTAGTAGTGGGTTTCCCCCCGGCGGGCTCTTTCCATGAGCTCGGAGAAGGTCCGCAGGTCATAGACCCTGGGCTCCCCGGAGGCGTAGCTGTCGTTGAAATACCAGTCGTACACGTCGGCCAGGCCGTTCATGGTGTAGCGCGCCGCCAGTTCCCGGGGCATGGTTGTCGGTGGGGCCGGTTCATTCATGCCGGGCTCCTTACGCAAGAGATGTGATTTACAAGCAAAGTTGATGCCGAAAGCGCAGGCAAGCGCTTTGTTTTCATGGACCTTCCTGGCGATGGCGTTGGGTGGCGTGCTGAGGCAGCGGGATAAGATCCGGCGTTAAGACAGGATGAATGCCTGGACTGTGATCGAACAGAAAAAGGGGTTAGCTCAAATTGAGCCAACCCCTTGATCTTTAGGCAAATTTTGGTCGGGGCGGCGAGATTTGAACTCACGACCCCCTGCGCCCAAGGCAATTGACTAGTGTTTTCAGGTCTTTTCAGCTCTATTCATGCAGAGCATAAACCATTGACGGCAATAGAGAAAAGGCCATAAAAGCTGTTCATGGCTGTTCACCAAAAAGCACCCTTACGCACCCACTTTTTGTACCCAAATTTGTACCCAGGATTGGGGCAATAAGGGGAATAATACATGGCCCTTACCGATCTTCAAGTGAAGCGCCTTGTACCCCGCGAGAGCCGTTTTGAGGTTTTAGACGGAAAAGGACTGGCGGTTCGTGTGGCCCCTACAGGGACGAAGACCTGGATTTTCCGCTATCTCTTCGAGGGAACCCCCAGGCGGATGAGCTTGGGGAAATACCCTTCCATGACCCTGGCGGAGGCCCGTGAGGCGCACGGTAAGGCCCTGGCCGATGTGGAGCGCGGTATTGATCCGGGAGCCGTTGCCACCGACGCCAAGAGGGCGCGGAAGGCCGCACCCACGTTCCATGACCTGCTCGAAGAGTTTTGGACGCGGGAGTTGAAGGCCACCAAGTCAGGCCCGGAGCGCAAGCGTCTGGTGGAGAAGGACGCCCTGCCAGCATGGCGGACCCGCAAGGCGAAGGACATAACCCGCCGGGACATCGTGGTGCTCATGGATGAGGTCCGGGACCGCGCTCCTATCACCGCCAACAGGCTTCTTGGAGTGCTGGCCCGCATGTTCAACTTTGCGGCGGAGCGGGGGATTATCGAGAACTCGCCAGCTACGCACATTCGCCGCCCGTCCGAGGCCCCGCGAGTCCGCGTGCTCACTGACGATGAGTTGCGCTGCTTCTGGTTTGGGCTGGACAAGGCGGACATGTACCCTGCAACCCGGCTTGTCCTGCGGATGATCCTCTTGACCGGCCAGCGGCCAGGGGAAGTAACGGGCATGACCTGGGGGGAGGTCGAGGGCGAATGGTGGAACATTCCCGCCACCAGGATGAAGGGCGGACAGGCCCACCGCGTGCCGCTCACCCCTCTCTCACTGGAGGTAATCGAGCAGGCCCGGCGGTATTCCGGAGGGCGGCCATTTGTGTTCGCCAGTTCCCAACAGGCAACCCGGAGCGCGTCTATCACCGTGCATAGCCTCTCGCGTGGGGTTCTGCGCCATCGTGTGGAAATGGGGATAACTGAACACTACACGCCGCATGACCTCCGCCGTACCTGCCGCACACGGCTGGCGGAGATCGGCGTTGACGACGTTGTTGCGGAAAAAGTGCTGGGACATCAACTCCAAGGGATTCTGAAGGTCTACAACCGTCACTCCTACGACACCGAAAAGAGAGCTGCGCTCCTGGCCTGGGAGAATCGGTTGAGGCGCATCCTTGGGCTTGAGATTGAGGGTGCGGGCAAGGTCATCAATCTGAGGTGACGAAATTTCTCCGCCCTAGGGTAGCTCCCGAAGAGCCGCTTCCCTGGCGGCCTGGGCGGGGATCATTCAGGGGAGAGCCGAGGGGGCTTGAAGATGAATAATACAGGCAAGAAAAGCCTACTGTCCTCACCGGAACCCAGCAGATATACCCTGATGAGGGCCATAAACGAAAACCCGTGGGCTGATTGGCACTATTGGCGTGGACTACCCACATGGACACCAGAAGAGGCGTCCTGGCTGTTTCTCCACAAAGACCCACACTTGGCGACCGATGACGACAGAAAATCCAGGGCATACCAGCAGGCTGACCTTGCACTGAAAAGGTTTGGACACGTAAGCGACATGCGCCCTCATGAGTGGGCTACGATATTTTCGTCGCTTCCGCCCTTTGAGGGTGTTTCTCAAGCTATCAATAAATGCCATCCCTTTTCGTACATGGTTGGGCAAGAACCATCTGAGTATCTTGTGCAGTCGAATAAGATTGCCAGCCTTGAGGATCAACTGGACAAGGCCAGACGGGAAAACACGCGGCTTACGCAAGTGGTCGAGCGTATGGAGAAGATAGAAGCCGACGGTCCGTTAGATTCCCGAAAGAGGAATACATACTTGAGGATCATCGCGGCGGCACTTTGCAAAGATGGGGTGCGCGATCCCCTTTCTGAAAGGGGCTTGGCGGGCAGAATGACGAAGAGAGCACAAAGAATAGGACTCGAGTTTAACGAACAAACCGCGAGAAATGTCATCAGAGAAGTTCTTGGTTTATTGAATGAAAGTTAGGGCGAAAACCTAATTGGGTTTTCTCTTCCCTTAATAGGCCCACGCTTTTCTTCACCTCCCTAATTGGGTGTCCACACCAAAGCGCCAACAGAGCGCACAAAAGGACACCCCTATGCAATCTGCTTCTATCCTTCGCAAGCCAGAAGTCGTCCGCCGTACCGGTCTGAGTGCCGCAACAATCCGCCGCCTTGAACTGGCGGGAAAATTCCCCCAGCGCCTCCAACTCTCGGCCATGGCCGTTGGTTGGGATGAGCGGGAGGTGGTGGGCTGGATAGAGGGCCGCGCCGCCGCCCGCGTTGAACTTCAATGTTCTGGGTTGGGTGGCGGAGCATGAAAAGCAAAACCCCCAGCACGGGCCGGGGGCTGCAAGAAATGAAGCGGACTGCTCTTTTCTTCGCCCACTGTGCCGCCGCCGTCAAGTGTCTGTTCGTCTCCCTGGCCGTCCACGATTTGGCCCCTGCCGCCCTGGTGGCCTTCTTGCTGCGCGTCCTGCGCTTGGGAGGTGCATAATGATCGACGCCAGCACAGCGACAGCGCAACGCGCCCGACTCCTGGACGCCCTGCGCCGGGGGAGCCTGACCACGTTGGAGGCCCGCCGCCGCCTGGACGTGATGCACCCTGCCGCCAGGGTTATGGAACTCCGCCGCCTGGGCTTCAACATCGTCACCATCTGGACCACGGACGTAACTGCCGAGGGCAACACGCACCGGGTAGCCTGCTACCAACTCAGGCAGAGCGGGGGGACTCAATGAGCGCCCCCATCATCAACTTCGAGCGGATCAACGCCGCCGCCCTGCCCAGCCTGGAAAACCTACTGTCCCGATGGTTGCCCAACGGACGCGCTCTAAACGGCGAATTCATGGTTGGTTCCGTGGCTGGAGAGTCGGGGGATTCCCTCCGCATCAACCTGACGGACAAGCGCGGGGTCTGGAAGGACTTCGCCGGGGAGGTGGGCGGAACTGACCCCGTGAGTCTGTACGCCGCTATCTACAACCTCAAGCAGGGCGAAGCTGCCCGGAAGCTGGCAGGAGAGCTGGGCATTGATCCTGGAGGCAACGGGAGCGCCCCCAGGCCACAAGGGCAGGCCAAGGCCAAGCCCGCCGATGAATGGAGGCCCGTCCTCCCCGTTCCTGACGGAGCGCCCGCCCCGGACTTCAATCACCCCGGCCACGGCACGCCATCGGCAAGGTGGCCCTACCGCGATGCCGAGTCCTGCGTGCTGGGCTACGTGTGCCGCTTTGACACAGGCCAGGACCGCAAGGAGATCGTCCCGCACACCTACTGCCAGGGGGCAGGGGGGGCCATGCGCTGGAGGTGGAAGGGATTCCCGGAGCCGCGCCCGCTCTACGGTCTGGACCGTCTGGCAGCTGCTAAACCTGACGCGCCCGTACTGCTGGTGGAGGGGGAGAAGGCAGCGGACGCCGCCGGGCCTCTCCTGGCCGGGGCCGTGTGCATGACCTGGCCCAACGGATCAAAGAGCGTGGGCAAGGCGGACTTCTCCCCTCTGGACAGGCGGCGCGTGGCGATCTGGCCGGACGCGGACAAGCCGGGCTTCGAGGCCGCCCTTATCCTGGCCGCCAGGGTGAAGGAGGCCGGGGCAGAGAAAGTCTCGATCATCCTGCCCCCTGACGGCGTTGCCAAGGGATGGGACTTGGCCGACGCGGAGGGCGAAGGCTGGACCCCGGAACAGGTCACAGCGCATATCCAGGGCCACAAGCTGGACGTGATCTCTTTCGAGGCGGTGGCGCGTGTGCGGTACGGCATCGAGGCCAAGGCCGCCGTCAAGCCCACGCCGCAAGGCTGGTTCCCGTTTAAGGTCAAGAACGATGGCGTTTACTTCCTGGAGGATGACGGCGAACCGTCCTGGCTGTGCTCCCCGCTGGCCGTGCTGGCGATGACCCGCGACGGCGAGGGCCGGGAGTGGGGCCGCCTCCTCGAGGTGGTGGACAGCGACGGGCAGGCGCATCGTTGGGCAATGCCCATGTCCGCCCTGGCTGGGGACGGGCAGGAATACCGCCGGGAACTGCTCTCCTTGGGATTGCGGGTGGCGTCTGGTAAGGGGCCGAAGCGCCTGCATGACTTTCTGACCCTCTCCCGTCCCGAGGCCCGCGCCCGCTGCGTCTCCCGCGTGGGCTGGCATGACCGCCGTTTTGTCCTGCCGGATGCTGTCCACGGCTCCCAGGATGGGGAAGAGGTCATCCTTCAGGGTGGACCGTCTGACCACGCCTATCGGGTGGCCGGGAGCCTTCAGGACTGGCAGGGGTCCATCGGGCGCTACTGCCCCGGAAACTCCCGGCTGGTTCTGGCTGTGTCCGCTGCCCTGGCCGCTCCTCTCTTGGCACTGGCCGGGGCGGAGTCGGGCGGGTTTCATCTGGTAGGCGGCTCCTCCTGCGGCAAGACCACGGCCTTGAGGGTCGCAGGGTCCTTCTGTGGTGGCGGTGGCCTCCATGGCTATCTGCGCCAGTGGAGGGCTACAGACAACGCCCTTGAGTCCGTTTCTTCCGGGGCCTGCGATTGCCTCCTCACCCTGGATGAACTCGGGCAGGCGGACGCCAAGACAGCCGGGGCAGTGGCCTACATGCTCACCAACGGGCAGGGAAAGGCACGATCCAGGCGCGACGGCACGGCCAGGAAGCCCCAGGAGTGGCGCGTGCTGTTCCTGTCCACGGGTGAAATCACGCTGGGGGACAAGGTGCGCGAGGATGGCCGGGGCCGCATCATGGCCGGGCAGCAAGTCCGAGTCGTGGATATTCAGGCGGATGCCGGGGCCGGGTTCGGTCTGTTCGAGAACATCCACGGTTTCGAGTCTGCCGCAACCTTCGCCCACCATCTCAATGAACAGGCCAAGGCCGTCTATGGCTCCCCCCTACGGGCCTACCTGGAGAAACTGGCAGGGCGGATTGATGAAGTCTCCCAAGCTGCCCCGGCGTTCATCAAGGAGTTCGTGGCGGAGGTTTGCCCCTGCGATGCTGACGGACAGGTTTCCCGCGTGGCCGGGCGGTTCGGGCTGGTCGCTGCCGCTGGGGAGTTCGGCATATTCCTGGACGTGCTGCCATGGCCCAAGGGCGAAGCCCGGCAGGCTGCGGCCCGTTGCTTCCGGGATTGGCTGGACGCCAGGGGCGGCAGCGGCGCGGCGGAGGTGACGGCGGGGCTTACCCAGGTGCGGGCGTTCTTCCAGTCCCACGGCGCGGCACGGTTTGAGACGTGGGGCGAAGTCTCCCTGGACGTTAAGACCATCAATCGGGCCGGGTTCCGCCGTAAGGATGAGGCCACGGGGGAGTGGAGCTTCTACGTGTTCCAGGACGTGTTCAAGGCGGAGGTCTGCCAGGGGCACAACGCCGGGATGATCCTGCGCGAACTGAAAGCCCGTGGCCTGCTTCTGGTCCAGGATTCCGAACATCTCACCGTCAAGCCGCGAATCCCCGGCGAAGGGAAAGGAACAAGGTTCTATCATATCGCTCCGGGCATCACCGGGGACACATCGCAACCGCGCACATCGCAAAAAACACCGGGGACAACCGGGGACACCGGGGACACGTTGTCCCGTCTAGGTTCCTATGTCCCCGGTTCTGAAAACGCTACCGGGGACACCGGGGACACGTCGAGCGGAGGGGTTGGGTTTGTCCCCGGTTGTCCCCGGTCCCCGGAAGAGTACCGGGGACGCCAGGAAGCAAGTAACGACGCCATGTCCCCGGTTGTCCCCGGTGTCCCCGGTCAAAATGACGTGGGGGAGAGAAAAGACCCCGTTCCCATGTGGGACGGCCCTGCCGAGGTGGAGATATGAGCGCCGCCCAAGTCATCGAATCCATGGGGGCGTCCGTCTCCCTGGTGGGCGGCAAGTTGAAGCTGGCGGGCCTGGATCGTCTGGACCGGGACACCGCCGCCCGCGTGCTGGACGTGGCCCGCGCCCGCAGGGCGGAGATCGTGGCGGAGCTTGGGGGGCTGGTGGCCCCCGTTCCTGCCGATACTTCCCCCCTGGAGGCCCTGACCCGGTTCGAGCGTGATCCTCGCGGCGTCGTGGCGTGGTTGGCCCAACAGGGGCAGGGACAGGCTCAATACCTTGTCCCCAGGTGGGCGGCTGCGATCCGTGCCGAGGCCCGTTTGCGGGTTGAAGAGTCGGAGGGAGGGGCTGACCATGCCCGCGCCTGATTCGCCGCTCACCATCATCGTGGACACCAGGGAGCAGGCCCCCTACGCATTCGAGCGGTTCCAGGCGGAGAGCGTCCGGGCCGGATTGCCTACAGGTGACTATTCCCTCCCCGGCCATGAGCGACATGCCGCCATCGAGCGCAAATCCCTGGATGACCTCATAGGCTGCCTGGCGGTGGGCCGTGACCGCTTCGAGCGTGAGCTTGCCCGTGGGCGGTCCATGGATTTGTTCGCCGTGGTGGTCGAGGCCAGCATGGAGGACGTTGCCCGCCACCGCTACACCAGCCGCATGGACCCACACGCGGCCCTGCAAAGCATCCTGGCGTTCCAGGTGCGCTATGCCTGCCCATTCGTGTTTGCAGGCTCCAGGGCGGGCGGAGAGTACATTACCTACTGGACGCTTCAAAAGTACGTCCGCGAGGTCGAAGCGCGTCAGGCCGAAACCCAGGCCGTGGCAGAACTGGTGGGCCTGGAAAACCGAAGAGCTACGAGACACAGGGGGCAACCATGATGCAACAATCACAGTGGTTGGTGGGGAAAAAGGCAATCATAGCCGAAACGGGCATACAGGATTGGCGCACGATTAGGAAACTCGTTGATCTGGGAGCGCCGATTGCCCGTATTCTTGGGAACTGGATGAGTCACCGGAATTTGTTGTCCGTGTGGTTGGCGTGTCAACTGGGGGACCGGAGGGTCAAGGTCAATGCCGATGCTATGAAATTGCCGCCGGAATGACCTGTATTTGTGGGCTGTACAAGGGAAAGGCCCATAGAGGGCCAGGACGGCAGCGCCTGGTTCGTAGCCAAGGATGCCTGCGCGGTTCTGGAGATAGCGAACGTGAGTAAGGCCGTAGGCCGCCTGGAAGATGATGAAAAGGGGGTCATTACTGTAGACACCCTTGGCGGACCCCAGGAGATGGGCCGAGGGAAGACCGCCAGCGGAACGCCATGAAACTCATCTACGCGAAGGAAAGGCAGCACTGGCGAGGCTTCCGAAGGCACGCGGGCGAGTGAGCGTCTGGAAGCAAGAAAGCCCCGGCGTGATGCTAGGGCTTTTCTTGCTTCTGCCAGGGTGGGAGCTCGCAACCGCAACGACAAATAGCTATGAGACTAAAGCCTCTCTTGCCTTGTTGTACGACTCCCATGATGCGCGAATTTCACTGCTGATCCCAATAGATAGTTCTTTGTCCATGCATTCAAGGGTGATTATGACCGGTTGGATTAGAATTGAGAACATCCAGTCAACGCCTTTATGGTCAGGGCCTACATTAAATTCCTTCAATCCTCCGCCATCGTCCAGGGTCATTCTGCTGCCAAGGCTCCTGACTGATGGATGAGAGTTCATCGTGCTCAAGTGAATATATATTATGTCATACATGTCTTGAAGTTTTGCAACTTCAGCAGCACGAGCTATATTTAGCTCAACGCCTGATTGCCCCTCGTACACTTCCATAGCTTTCTCATGAGCATCCTTGTGTGCGAGTGAATCATCGTCTGTCATGAGGCCTTTAATTTTCATCCTCTCGACATAAGTCGAGTGCTTTTGATGCACCTTGTCTAGTACCTTAATGTCAGTACGCATATACTGATCCAGATACTCCGCACTTTCATGGCATGCCTTCATCACAAAAAGCGCTTCGATCAAGCTGCGCACTATTGTTCCAGCGTCTTGCGCATATCCACAGCGAAGTAATATGCTGGCTGAAAAGAACGAGTTGATAATTTTGCAAAACAAGGTAGCTAATGCGGTGCGTTTGACATCACCTCTGTCAATCCTGCCCGTGGCGATAATCTGCTTGATAAGAATTGTTAGAGAGTCACATGTTTCTATCCAGTTGCTATTTTCGGTTTTAACTTGCTCGTTTAAGGATTCAAGAATCACTGTCCCTCCCAACCTTCAATCTTTTCTTCGAACAATTCCTTGACCTTCACCCCCAGCGCCCCGGCGATGGCCGCCAGGGTTTCCACCGTGCATTTCGTGAACTGCTCCCCCCTGGCGCGGTGGAGAGTTCCCGAGGATAGGCCCGTCATCGTAACCATCTGACGGATAGTGACTCCCTTCGCCTCCATGGCCTCCTTGACCTTGCCCTGAATCATCCCACTTCTCCGAGTTGATATATTGACTCAATGCGTCCCTCTGGAGATGCCTTAATTAAATGATAGCATGTGCTCGGTTGTCAAATAACATGCCCCCCTCTGCACCAAATTAAAGTTCAGGGCAGTCCAGCCAGATCGCGTTCCGCGAAGACCATGCGGGTCCAGTCCCGGTAGTGCTCTTTGTCCTTGATGTGGGCGAACACTTCCGCGAGGTTTTTACTCCCCGCCACCTTCTGGGTGGCGTCTTCCTGCCACCACGTTATCAGTCCCTTGGAGCGCTTGTCCTTGCCGACCAGCAGCTCGAACGTCCCCCCAAAAGAAACAAGGGCCAAGTGTCGTTGTCAACAAACACAGACGCTCACGGTCCCTGTTTGATATTCGGTTTTAGGCTTCACGCCTTGGCGGGACCCCGTGATCCTTGGCCCACAGAGTCCTCGCCATATTGACGATGATTTTTATAATTCCACCCGCTGTTTTTACACTGTTTTAACACCCCCCTGATTATTCATTCCCCATCGACACTCATCGGAGGTTGCGATGGACATTCTCTTCGTTTCGCTCACCTTGGCCCTGGTCTTCGGCCTGTTCGGCCTCATAGGCCTGCTTGGCAACCTGGAAAGGAAATAACCATGGACAGTCTCGCGCTCACCCTTGCCGCCGTCCTGTTTGTGTACCTGCTGGCGGCGCTGTGCAAGCCGGAGTGGTTCGAATGAACGCCAACAGCCTGTTTCACCTCGTGTTCTTCGTCGCTCTGCTCCTGGCCGCGTCCTGGCCGCTGGGCCTGTACATGGCCCGCGTCTACCAGGACCAGCCCTGCGGCTTGGACCGCGTGTTCGGCCCGGTGGAGCGTCTGCTGTACGGCCTGTGCGGCGTGGACGCCCGTCAGGAGATGGACTGGAAGGCCTACGCCCTGTCCATGGTGGGCCTGAACGCCTTGGGCCTCCTGGCGGTCTACGCGCTCCAGAGGCTTCAGGGCGCGCTGCCGCTTAACCCGGCGGACCTCCCTGCGGTAGACCCCTTCGTGGCCTTCAACACCGCCGTGAGCTTCGCCACCAACACCAACTGGCAGGCCTACGGCGGCGAGACCACCATGAGCCACCTCACCCAGATGCTGGCGCTCACGGTGCAGAACTTCCTGTCCGCAGCCACGGGCATGGCCGTGATGGCCGCCCTCATCCGGGGACTTGCCCGGCGCGAGACCGACAGGCTGGGAAACTTCTGGCGCGACGTCACCCGCTCGGTGCTCTACGTGCTGTTGCCGTTGTCCATCGTGTTGAGCCTTGCGCTCATGTGGCAGGGCGTGCCCCAGACCTTGGAAGGCTCGGCAACCGCCGCCTTCCTGGAGCCTGCCAGCTACGACAAACCCGTGCTGGATGAAACGGGCAGGACGGTCCTGGACGAGGCGGGCAAACCCAGGACGGAACCGGCCACGCAAGCGCAACAGAGCATCGCCCTAGGCCCCGTGGCCTCCCAGGTGGCCATCAAGCAGCTGGGTACCAACGGCGGGGGCTACTACAACGTCAACTCCGCCCATCCATTCGAGAACCCCACTCCGCTCACCAACCTGCTGGAGATGCTGGCCATCCTGCTCATCCCGGCAGCGCTGTGCCACACCTTTGGCGTGATGGTGGGCGACAGGCGGCAGGGATTCGCGGTCCTCGCGGCAATGACCATCCTTTTCGCAGGGTTTGCATTCTTGACGCTCCAGGCCGAATCCGCCCTTAATCCGGCGCTTGCGGGCATGGGCGTGGAATCCGCCCCCAGCCTGGAGGGCAAGGAACTGCGCTTCGGCGTGGCCGGGTCCGCCCTGTGGGCCGCCGTCACCACTGCCGCGTCCAACGGCTCGGTGAACGCCATGCACGACAGCTTTACGCCCCTTGGCGGCATGTGGCCGATGCTGCTCATGCAGCTTGGCGAGGTGGTCTACGGCGGCGTTGGCTCCGGACTGTACGGCATGCTGGTCTTCGCCGTGGTGGCCGTTTTCGTGGCCGGGCTGATGGTGGGGCGCACACCGGAGTACCTGGGCAAGAAGATCGAACCCTTCGAGACCAAGATGGCCGCGCTCATCATCCTCATCCCACCCTTTTTGTGCCTGATAGGCACGGCCCTGGCCGCCGTGGCCGGTCCTCCCGAGGCCGTCTCCAACCCAGGACCGCACGGCTTCAGCCAGATGCTCTACGCGTTCTCGTCCATGGGCAACAACAACGGCAGCGCCTTCGCGGGCCTCACCGCCTCCTCGCCCTTCTGGACCATCGCCGGGGCCGTGGCCATGTTCGTGTCGCGCTACTGGCTCATCATCCCGGTGCTGGCTCTGGCAGGGTCCATGGCTGGCAAGAAGCGGCTGCAGGAAGGCCCCGGAACCCTGCCCACGCATGGCCCCATCTTTGTGGGACTGCTTATGGCCGTGGTGCTGGTGGTGGGCGCGCTCACCTTCGTGCCCGCCCTGGCGCTCGGCCCGGTTGCCGAACATCTGGCCCTGTACCAGTTGAAATAACGAGGTATATTGAGATGTCCAAAGACAAGAACAAACGGCCCCTGTTCGATGCGGCCATCGTGCGCCAGGCGCTTGTGGACTGCGTGCGAAAGCTCTCCCCGGCCCGACAGGCCCGCAACCCCGTGATGTTCACGGTCTACGTGGGCAGCATCCTGACCACGTTGCTGGCCGTGCAGGCCTATCTGGGACAGGGCGAGGCCCCCTTTGGATTCGTGGCTGCGGTGTCCGCTTGGCTGTGGGCCACGGTGCTCTTCGCCAACTTCGCCGAGGCCATGGCCGAGGGCCGTGGCAAGGCCCAGGCAGCGGCCCTTCGCGGCCTGCGCCAGGACGTGGCCGCCAAAAAGCTCGTGCACCCGCGCCGCGATTCGCCTTTCGCCACCGTGCCCGCCAAGAGCCTGCACCGGGGCGACCTGATGCTGGTGGAAGCGGGTGACACCATCGCCTCAGACGGCGAAATCGTGGAAGGAATCGCCTCCGTGGACGAGTCGGCAATAACCGGGGAGAGCGCTCCGGTGATCCGCGAGGCAGGCGGCGACCGCAGCGCCGTCACCGGTGGGACGCGGCTCCTCTCTGACTGGCTGGTGGTCAAGGTGGCCGCCGAATCCGGCGAGACCTTCCTGGACCGCATGATCTCCCTGGTGGAAGGGGCCAAGCGCCGCAAGACCCCCAACGAGATCGCTTTGAACATCCTGCTGGCCTCGCTGACCCTCATCTTTCTGGTGGTCTGCGTGACGCTGAGGCCCATGTCGGCCTTTGCCGTGGCGCTCTCCGGCCAGGGACAGGCCGTGACCATCACCGCCCTGGCCGCGCTTTTCGTGTGCCTGGCTCCCACCACCATCGGGGGGCTGCTCTCGGCCATCGGCATCGCGGGCATGGACCGCCTCATCCAGGCGGGCGTCATCGCCACGTCCGGGCGCGCCGTGGAGGCCGCCGGAGACGTGGACGTGCTGCTCCTGGACAAGACCGGCACCATCACCCTGGGCAACCGTCAGGCTTCGGCCTTCATGCCGGTGCCGGGCGTGGATGAGCGCGAGCTGGCCGAGGCGGCCCAGCTGGCGTCATTGGCCGACGAGACGCCCGAAGGCCGCTCCATCGTGGTGCTGGCCAAGGAGCGCTTTGGGATTCGCGGGCGCGACCTGCATGAATTGGGGGCCACCTTCGTGCCCTTCACCGCCCAGACCCGCCTGTCGGGCGTGAACCTGCCGGAGCGCCAGATCCGCAAGGGCGCGCCCGACGCCATAAAAGCCCTGACCGAGCACTCCGGCCAGCGCATCCCCAAAGAGATCGACACCTTCATCCACGAGATCGCCAAATCCGGCGGCACCCCGCTTCTGGTGTCCGAGAACGGCAGGCCGCTGGGGGCCATATGGCTCAAAGACATCGTGAAGGGTGGCATCCGGGAGCGCTTCGCCGAGCTTCGCTCCATGGGCATCAAGACCATCATGGTCACCGGCGACAACTCACTTACCGCAGCGGCCATCGCGGCGGAGGCGGGCGTGGACGACTTCCTGGCCGAGGCCACGCCCGAGGCCAAGCTGGCCCGCATCCGCCAGTACCAGGCCGAGGGCAAGATGGTGGCCATGACCGGCGACGGCACCAACGACGCCCCGGCCCTGGCCCAGGCCGACGTGGGCGTGGCCATGAACTCCGGCACCCAGGCCGCCAAGGAGGCCGGGAACATGGTGGACCTGGACTCCAACCCCACCAAGCTGCTGGAAGTGGTGGCCATTGGCAAGCAGCTCCTGATGACGCGCGGCTCGCTGACCACCTTCAGCATATCAAACGACATCGCCAAGTACTTCGCCATCATCCCGGCGGTGTTCGCGGGCATCTACCCGCAGCTTGGGGTACTGGACGTGATGGGGCTCGCCACGCCCAAGTCCGCCGTGCTTTCCGCCGTGGTGTTCAACGCCCTCATCATCGTGGTGTTGATTCCGCTGGCGCTCAAGGGTGTGAAGTACGTGCCCGCCCCGGCGGCCATGGCCCTACGGCGAAACCTGCTGATTTACGGGCTGGGGGGGCTGCTTGTGCCCTTCGCGGGAATCAAGCTCATAGACGTCATCATCTCCGCCCTGGGTTGGGCGTAACGGAAGAGAATACAACCAATGATTATCCCGTGAAAACAGGGCTGTGTTCTCACGGGTGCCACAGGAGCCTGACATGTTCACGATGTTCGCCCAGCAGCTCAAGCCTGCGTTTCTGATGCTCTTCTGGATGACGTTCCTGACCGGGCTGGCCTATCCCCTGGCCATGACCAGCGCGGGCAAGGCGCTGTTCCCGGCCCAGGCCTCGGGCAGCCTGATCCTGGGCCAGTCCGGCCATGCCGTCCCGGCAGGACCAGCAGGATCGGCGCTTATCGGCCAGCCCTTCGAGTCAGGGCAGTACTTCTGGGGCAGGCCCTCGACCACTTCGCCGCACGCCTACAACGCCGGGGCCTCGTCCGGCTCCAACCTGGGGCCGTCCAACCCCGCCCTGGCCGAGGCCGTGGCCGAGCGCGCCGCGAAGCTCAAGGCCGCTCATGGGGACGCTCCCATCCCCATGGAGCTCGTCACGGCGTCGGGCAGCGGCCTTGACCCGCACATAAGCCCCCAGGCAACCGCCTACCAGGTCGACCGGGTGTCCACGGCCCGGAAACTCTCCCGCGACAGCGTGTCTGCCCTGGTTGCCAGGCACACCCAAGGGCCTCTGTGGGGATTCTGGGGTGAGCCGCGCGTGAACGTGCTGGAACTCAATCTTGCCCTGGATGCCTTGGCCGACAAGGAGTAGGACGATACCATGCGAGACGAGGATCAACGCCCGGACCCCGACGCCCTGCTGGCCATGGTCAGGCGCGAAGAGGAAGGCAAACGCAGGGGCCAGTTGAGGATATTCCTCGGCATGGCCCCCGGCGTGGGCAAGACCTACGCCATGCTGGAGGCCGCGCGCGCCAAGATGGCCGAGGGGCTGGACCTTCTGGCGGGCATCGTCGAGACCCACGGACGCGAGGAGACCGAAGCCCTCCTGTACGAGATGCCCGCCCTGCCACGCAAACGGATCGACTACAAGGGCCACCTGTTGGAAGAGTTCGACCTGGACGAGGCCCTGGCGCGGCGTCCCGCCCTCATCCTGGTGGACGAGCTGGCCCACACGAACGTCCCCGGCTCGCGCCATCCCAAGCGCTGGCAGGACGTGGAGGAGCTTTTGGAGAACGGGCTGAACGTCTGGAGCACCCTGAACGTACAGCACTTGGAGAGCTTGAACGACATCGTGGCCCAGATAACCGGGGTGCGCGTGCGCGAGACCGTGCCCGACGCGGTGCTTGAGCGCGCCGAATCGGTCATCCTGGTGGACCTGCCTCCCGAGGACCTGCGCCAGCGCCTGAACGAGGGCAAGGTCTACCTGCCCAGGCAGGCCGAGTGGGCCGGGGAGAATTTCTTCCGCTCCGGCAACTTGAGCGCCCTTCGCGAGCTGGCGCTGCGCTCCACGGCCAACCGCGTGAACACCGAGGTGCTGGTCTACCGCCAGGGGCACTCCATCCAGACCACCTGGCCTACAGCGGAGCGCATCCTGGTGTGTGTGGGGCCTTCTCCCACCTCGGCCACCCTGGTGCGCGCCGCGAAGCGGTTGGCCGACGGCCTGCACGCGCCCTGGCACGCCCTGTATATCCAGCACCAGCCCGGCGGAGGGCAGACCAGCAGGGCGCTTGCCAACCTGAACCTGGCTCGTGAGCTGGGCGCGCAGACCCACGTGCTGGCTGGCGGGGACGTGGCGCGGCTCATTGTCGGCTTCGCCAGACAGCACAACGTGACCCGCATCGTGGTGGGCAAGCCACTGCACCGGCGCTTTACCGACCTGCTGCGGGGCAGCCCCGTGGATCAGCTGGTGCGCCTCTCCGAGGAAATCGACGTCCACGTCATCAAGGGGCAGGACACCGGCACTCCGCGTACGGCCAAGCCTGGAGCGCTCCCCAAACCCCGGTGGAAGGACTACGCAGCAGCCGTGTCGGTGGTGGGGCTTTCCACGGCGGCCTGCTTCGCCATGTTCCCGTATTTCGAGCTGGCCAACCTGATTATGGTCTATCTGGTGGGGGTCATGGCCGTGGCCTTCTGGCTGCCCCGGAGAGCCTCCGCCCTGGCTTCGGGACTTAGCGTGCTGGCCTTCGATTTCTGTTTCGTGCCGCCGCGCTTCAGCTTCGCGGTGACGGACGTGGCCTATCTGGTCACGTTCCTGGTCATGTTCCTGGTGGCCCTGGTAATCAGCGGTATGGCCTCGCGCATCAAGGCCCAGGCGGACAGCGCGGGTCAGCTGGAGCGACAGGCCTCCGAATTGAGCGGTCTCTCCAGGCACCTGGCCGCCAACCGGGGCACGGCAAGTCTGGTGCAGGTGGCCAGAAATCACATCGCCGCCGTGTTCGGCTGCAAAGCCTTCGTGCTGCTGCCCGGAGCTTCCGGCAAGCTGGAGACGGCCTTCATGCCCAGCGACGAGGAACTCATCTCCAGCAAGGACCACGGCGTGGCCCAGTGGGTTTTCGACAACGAGAAGCCTGCCGGGCTGTCCACCCAGACCCTGGCGGATTCCGACATCCTCTTCCTGCCGCTGCCTGGAACAGACGAGGTTCTGGGGGTGATCGGGCTTAAACCGCTGGACGAGGATGCACGTGATTCCCTGCTGCTGCCGGACAGGAGGCGTCTGCTGGACGCCTTCGTGCATCAGGCCGCCATGGCCCTGGACGTGGACCGGCTGGAGGAAAAGGCCAAGGCAACCCTCATGGAGGCCGAGCGCGAGAAGCTTCGCTCGGCCCTGCTTTCAACGGTGACGCACGACTTCAAGACCCCCCTGGCGGCCATCTCCGGCAGCGCCGAGAGCCTCATGGCCCTGGGAGAATCGGCCAGCCCAGAAGTCCGCCGTGCCCTGGAAGAGAACATCGCCGCCGAGGCCTCGCGCCTGGAGCGTTTGGCGGACAACCTGCTGCGCATCGCGGCGCTGGAGTCCGGGGCCGTGGTGCCGGAACTCAAGCCCGTGCCGCTGGAGGAGGTCATCGGCAGTTCGCTCGCGCGGCTGGAGTCCATTCTGGCCGGGCACCCCGTGCGGGTGGACGTGCCACCGGACATGCCGCCCATCCCCATGGACGAGGTGCTCATGGAGCAGGTGTTTTTGAACCTCCTGGAGAACGCCGCCAAATACACCCCGCCGGGGACCGCCATCGCCATCCTGGCCGACACGCACCGGGGCGAAGCCGTGATCGAGGTGCGCGACACCGGGCCGGGGCTGCCTCCGGGCGATCACGACAGGCTGTTCGAGCGCTATCAGCGTGGCGACCGGCGAGGGGGGGGGCGCGGCGATGGCCGGGACGCCGAAGGCTACGGCCTGGGGTTGGCCATCTGCAAGGCCGTGATCCGGGCCCACGGCGGAAGCATCACGGCGCGCGACAACGCACCCAGCGGGGCACGCTTCACCATGACCCTTCCCCTCCATCATCAGTCATGACCAGCATCTCCGCCACCATCCTGGTCGTGGACGACGAAGCGGCCATCCTTCGTTTCCTGAAGCCCTTTCTCCAGGCTGAAGGCTACAGCGTGCTTGAAGCGCGCACCGGACGCGAGGCCCTTGCCATGGCGTCATCCCACGAGCCGGAGGTCATCCTGCTTGACCTTGGGCTGCCTGACATGGACGGGGAGGAGATCATACAGGCGCTGCCGCCCTGGAGCCGGGCGCGGGTGATAGTGGTGTCTGCGCGCGGTCGGGAGCAGGACAAGGTGTCAGCCCTGGACCTGGGCGCGAGTGACTACCTCACCAAGCCCTTCAGCCTGGCGGAGCTGGCTGCCAGGATTCGGGCGCTCCTGCGACGCGGGGCAACGGCGGACGCCCCACCCCCGGCCAGCTACCGATTCGGGGACCTGTCCATCGACATTGAGGCGCACGTGGTCCGTCTGGGCGACGAGGAGGTCCACCTGACCCCCACGGAGTTCAAGATGCTGGCCTTCCTGGCGCGCCATGCGGGCAAGGTGGTCACCCACGGGCAGCTCCTCAAGGAGGTCTGGGGCAAGCACAGCCAGGGGCAGGAACACTACGTGCGCATCCACGTCCACAAGCTGCGCCAGAAGATCGAGCACGATCCGGCTCGCCCCCGGCACCTGCACACGGAAACGGGGGTGGGGTACCGGTTCAAAGAATAATCGCGGCGCTTGCGTAGCAATCAACCGGGACCCACCCTGATTGCGTCGCAGCCGGGACCAAGTGAACATATGCCCGCGTTGCCGCGCCGCGCGCATGAATGGCACAGTTCTTCCCGTCACCCGGCACGCACCAAGACAAAATATTTATTAAAACATCTTTATTAGCTGTTCTTTGCCTTTATGGTTAATGTAACTGTTGACATAAGAACAAAATAACACTGTCTCTGGTGGGTATCTTTCCGATTGAGTCATGTTGAGAGTGTTTTGCCTGGAAGCTTCAGGATGCCATACAATCGTTATTGGAGTAAAGAAGGGGTGAAGCGGCAGCGCCTGGGCAGGGAGCTGGCGGAAACTGCCGAGAATTGGTCGGCCCTTTCCAAGGTAGGCATTCGAGGCGAGGAGTGGATCGCTCGTAGGCATAAAAACGAATACGTCTACACGTGGGGGTGTGAGAGGGGTAGGGGAGTATTCTGCTCGGAAAATAGAGGTAGCCTCGCTTTTTGGGGTCATTTTTAGGGACATTTCAGAAAATAGAATTTATTTAATTCAACCAAAACAGGTGTTTGTTTGCCGAATAATAGGCTCCCCTCTCCCCCAGATCCTTCATCAGCAGGATCACCTCGCGGATCTGCCGCCGCTCCTCCTGTGCTTCCCTGGTCCGCATCCCGTGCGTGAGCCTGTTCTTGTTGCCTTGGGCGCACCACCCCCCGGCCACCATGGAGCCAGCATGCCTCACTCGGTCACGCATCCCGCTTGAACCGCGCCCCAGATTGCTTGGCCGTAACCGATAGTGGGCAGGCCGAAAGGCTGTGTCCTCACACCCTCTGTGCGAGACGATGAGGGTGTCCCCACAGCGCGAGAAGGTAAAAATGCCAACGGCCACCGGGGAGGCGTGCAGTTTGGCACTAGAAGTAAGGCGAGGAAAAGCCGCGTGAAGCCGCGCCAGCTATGGGCTGACGGGCAAAAAGCGGCTCAAAGTCGATTTGGCACTGAATGCGCGAAAATGGAGCCAGAGTGCGCGAAAAATGCGCACGAAACGGCACTAGATTGAACGCGGAATGGTCGAGACTGCGCGGGCGGCTATTTCAGCTCTCGCCCCACCCAGACGGCGCGCCCGATGATGCGGATATCTGTCGCCAGGTCGCCCCGAGCATCCACTTCTAACGCCGGGTATGCCTTGTTGTAGCTGCTGAGGACCAGCTTGCCGGGTTCGGCGTTAACCTCTTTGATATAAACCATATCTTCCACGCCCACGGCGAACAGTTTGCCGGGTGTCGGCGTCTTTTGGTTCTGGTCGATCAGAACCACGTCGCCGTCCTTGATTTCCGGCTCCATGCTGTCGCCAGACACGCGCATCAAGGCCATCTGAGCCGGGATGCCCTTGCGGCGCAGGAAATCCAGCCGGAAGGCGTAGAATCGCTCCTGCCCCGCTCCAGTCTCAAAGCTGCCTGTGCCCGCTGAAAGCCTCGCCTCCACCATCGGAACCATAATGATGTCGCCATTGTCGTGCTCAATGGTGCGGTCTGCCGTGGGCTTCGGCCTGTCCAGCACCACAATCTCGTTCAGCCGATCTCCCGCTTGCATCATCCCTGCGCGAGCTGGTTCAATCGTTGTCCGCTTCACGTCATAGGCTGAGCCTTCGCCCGTTAGCAGCCAGTCAATGGTGCATCCAAGAGCCCTTGCCAAGCTTACGGCATGCTCACCTTTAGGGAATTTGCCGCCCTCGTAATTTTGAATTGTCGTGAGGCTGACGCCAACTTTTGTTGCCAAAACTTGCTGGCCAAACCCAAGCGTCTCGCGTGCTTTTTTTACGCGCTCACCAAGTGAAGTTAGTGTCCGAGTTTCACGATCAGACTCGGATGGCAACTCGGATGAATATCCTTCGGTGTTTTCCGTCATCTACCGCCCCGATATCTTTGTATTTTCCACTAAAAGCAGACAACGCCTCAAAAAACTTTAACTCGGACGCACTTTTCTTGTTGATAAGGCAAAGAATATTGGGCAAAGAAAAGTTGTGGACGGTAGACGGATTGCCCACATGGGCCATGTCTACCCGCCCGCAAGTCCGGGGTCAACGTCCAGCGGCTTCCCGCGTTTGGACGCCGAATCAGAAAACAGGTGAATCATGCGGCAATTTTCCCTCTTCGAGAACGACTTCAACGCCCTGGCGGGCGTCCTCGCGGCTATCCGCGCGGCGATGAACACCGCCGCAGGGGCGAGCGAAGAGGGCCGCAAGCTGCTGGTGGACAGCCTGAACGCCGTGGCGGGCAACGCCAGCGTTCGGCTGACGGCTGGCAACACTAAGAACTTATCCATAAATAAAATTGCATTTGTATTCAATTTGATGTATGCTTTTCTCCAAAGGAGACAAGCAGATGAGCGTAAAATCATGGGAAGTTTCGGACGCGTTCTGGGAAATAGTTGAGCCTTTGATTCCCAAGCCAACGAGAGACGGTGAAAAGCAATATAAACGCAAGGTTGGGGGAGGCAGAAAGCCGATTGAGGCGCGCACTGTCTTTTCCGCTATTGTGTATGTGTTGCGGACCGGAATTCAATGGAAGGCGTTGCCTAAAGAAGTTTTTGGCAGTCCGAGTGCAATTCACCGATATTTCAGAGAATGGGAACAAGCGGGCTTCTTTCTGGAGCTTTGGCAGCGAGGATTGTCCGAGTATGACGACATGGAAGGAATCGCCTGGGAATGGCAATCCATAGATGGCTGCATGAACAAAGCTCCAATGGCCAAAGAGCATTCCGGAAGAAATCCCACGGATAGGGGAAAAAAAAGGAACAAAACGCCATATCCTTGTGGACGGGCGTGGCGTCCCGTTATCGGTCGTCGTCACCGGAGCCAATCGGCATGATGTCAGTCAACTGGAAGCAGTGCTGGCAAACAAGATTGCGGAGCCGATCATGGAATCCGAGCCCGAAAATCTATGTGCTGATGCTGGGTATGCGGGAGAAGCTCCTCGCAAAGCAATTCTCGCGGCCGGATACGAGCCACATGTGCGCCCTCGCGGTGAAGAAAAGCGGGAGAAGATGGAAAACCCTTCTTTCAAAGCACGACGGTGGGTCGTTGAGGCCTGCCATTCTTGGTTCAACCGGTTCCGCAAGTTGACGATTCGCTATGAAAAGCTTGGGGCAACCCATTTAGCTTTGATCCACTTGGCGGCGGCAATCATTGCGTTGCGGAAAGTAAAGACCAAAATTATTTATGGATAAGTCCTAAGTCGATCAGCAAGGACACCTTGGACAAATGGCTGTCGCCGTCTGACCGCGATCACCCGCCTTCAATCCTGGCGGTGCTGGCGTTCTGCATGGCGACGAAGGACCAAGGCGCGTTGCGGGCAATGCTTCGTCCGCTCGGCCTGGACGTGATGACGCCTGAAGACAGGCGGCTCCGGGACTATGGCCGGGCCTGCATCGAAAGCAAGGCGAAGGCCAAGACCAAGCGCCGTCTGGAAGATGAAATCCTGGAGGGGTTGAAATGAGAATCCGCGTTGGAAAGAACCGCCAGCCCTGGCGCATCCGTGAATTTCTGGAAAGCAAAGGGAAGAATCTCGCCGACGTGGGCCGCGAGGTGGGTGCCAGCAAGCACCTGATGAGCGAGACGGTTAGGGGAATCCGCAACCATCGGAAGATACTGGCCTATTTGCGCGATCTCGGCTGCCCGGAGCGGTATCTGGACCTACCAGAAGACCTGAAACCGCGGGAGGTTGCGTAGATGGGTGCCGGACCGCTTTGCGGACACATAGGAAGGGTCAGGGGCGCATAACATGCTCCAAGACGCATATACCGCATCAGAGCTTGCCCCTTTGCTTGGAATAGACGCTCGGAATGTTCGTGAGCGCGCCAAACGCGAATCCTGGGACTTCCGCAAGCGCCAGGGACGCGGCGGAGGCAAGGAATACCTCCTCGCCTCCATGCCCGCCGCCACCCGCGAAACCATTGCGGCTGCGATGCTGGCTGCTGATTCGCCCACCCCGGCCTTCCCTGCCGCGTCCGTCCCAGCTGTCCCTGCCGCACCCACGGCCAGTCTCACGGCTCACCAGCGCGAGACTGCCCTTGCCCGTCTGGCCTTCGTCCGGGAGATCGAGCGCGCCGCCGCGATCATCGGCAAGGAAAAGGCCATCCGCAACCTGCTCAAGGCTGTCGCGGACGCCACCTTGCCCCCGCGCCTCGCGGGGCTGATCCGCGTGGCCAATGACCGCTTCGGCACGGGCGAGAAGCGCTCGCTCGGCCTGTCCCGCCGCCGTCTGTACGACTGGTGCGCCAAGTTCGCCGAGGGCGGCGAGGCTGCGCTTGCACCCCAGCACAAGGGCAAGGACATGAGTTGGCCCGCGTGGGCCAGCGCGTTCCTGGCTATCTGGCAGCGCCCGCAGAAACCGACCGTCGCGGACGCCTACCGCGAGTTCAAGGACACCTACACGGACGAGCTGCCCTCCATCTTCTCGGTGCGCCGCTGGCTGGAGAAGATGGCCATGCCTGAGCGCGAGGCCGGGCGCGTGACGGGCAACGCGCGGCTCAAGATGCTTCCGCACAAGCGCCGCAGCACGGACGAGCTTTGGCCTACGGACGTGTACACGGCGGACGGCACCACGTTCGATGCCGAAATCCAGCATCCCATTCACGGGCAACCCTTCAAGCCTGAAGTGACGCTGTTTATCGACGTGGCCACGCGCCGGTGCGTGGGCCTTGGCCTGGGCTTGTCCGAGAGCGGTTTCACGGTGCTGGACGGCCTGCGCATGGCCTGCCTGTTCGGCGGCATCCCGGCCATTCTCTACACGGACAACGGCTCCGGCTACTGCAACCAGCTCATGACCGCGCAGGGAAGCGGCATGATGGACCGCCTGGGCATCGAAATGACGCACTCCATCCCAGGGCGTCCGCAGGGTAAGGGCCTCATGGAGCGGGCCGTGCAAACCATCTGCGAACCCGTGTCCAAGCGGTTTGTGACATGCAGCCACGCGGACATGGACGGCGACGCAGGCAAGAAGGTGTTCAAGATCACCCGCGCGCAGGCCAAAAAGGAAGGCAAATCCCGACTTATGCCCTCCTGGGAGGAGTTCAAGGCCGCCATGCTGGCGCGCGTGGAAGAGTACAACGCCTCGCCGCATCGTGGCCTGCCGAAGGTCGAAGACGCCGCAACCGGCAGGCGTCGTCATCTTTCCCCGAACGAAGCCTGGGAGGGCTTCCTGCGCCGCAATTGGGAGCCGGTGCGCGTTCCCGAGGAAATCCGCGACGAACTCTTCATGCCCGGCATTCCGCGTCAGGTGCGCAACGGCGAGATTCAGCTGTTCAACAGCATCTACTACGCAGACGAACTGGCCGACTTCCACCTGGATTACGTGGAGGCCCGCTACGACATCTGGGACGCCTCCAAAATTTACGTCTGGACCACCAGGGGCGAGAAAATCTGTTCAGCGACGCTCAACGGTAACTCCATCCCCTACTACGCGCAAAGCCGCGTCGAGGCCGCCCTGGAAAAGCGGGAAAAGGCCCAGCTTGCCAGGGTCGGGAAGAAGGTCGCGGCCATATCGCCGGGGGCCACGATCCAGGTTCAGGAAGTGCCCCGAGCGGTCACTGTTGTGGCGGACTCGCTCACGCAACCCGAGGTGGTTGTCCTGAACCTGCCGACGGCCAAGCCCGAAGAAATCCCAGCCACACCCGCCAAGCGCCCTTTCTTCACCAGCGTCCAGGAGCGCTACGGCTGGCTCATGCGCAACCGTGACCGCTGGACCGGAGCGGATGACGCATGGATGGCCGACTATGTGCGCTCCGCGCATTACGCGGACCTGCACGACTACTACCGTTACGAAGGCATTGCCTGGACCGGCGCGACCGTCCAGGCCGAAGCGAACTAAGCACACCAGGGAGAAGCCATGCGCGAACATTTCGTCAAGACTGAGAACTACAGCCGCTTCACGGCAGGCATCCAGGCCGTGGAGGAACGCGGCGCGAAAGAGGCGGGCATGATGCTGGTCCATGGCGCGCCGGGTTTCGGCAAAAGCTGCATCGTGGATCGATGGGCCACCGAGGTCGGGGCCGTGTTCCTGCGGGCCAACGTGGATTGGACCCCGAGATATTTCCTCATGGAGCTTGCCAAAAAGCTCACGGTGGACGCCAGCGGCACGGCCCAACAGCTTTTCGAGCGTCTGCTTGAGCGGGTGGTGGATTCGCAGACGCCCATCGTCATCGACGAGGCGGAGTTCACCCTCCACAACGGCGCGAAGTCCCTGGAGAAAATCCGGGACATCTCCGATCGGGCCGAAGTGACGGTGGTGCTCATCGGCATGGAGAAAATCCAGTCGTCCATAGCCCGCCACAAGCAGATTCACGGGCGCATCGCCCAGGTGGTGGAGTTCAAGCCCGCCACCCTGGCGGACGTGGCCCACGCCTGCGAACAATTGGCCGAGGTGGGCATGTCCGACGCGCTCAAGGGCGAGGTCCACCGCATCACGGGAGGGCGTATGCGCGAGGTGCTGAACGTGATCGCAGCCATCGAACGCATGGCGAGGTTGAACGGGTCGGACAAGGTGGACGTTGCCGACCTGGAGGGTGTGGACCTTTCCTTCGACTGGCAGCGCCGCGCGCCCAAGCGCGTCTGCGTGGCGGGAGGGCGTTAGATGGCCTGGAACGGACTCACCATCCTTAACGCCCTGGCGGACGGCCCGCGCCTGACGCGGCAGATCGCCGCCGCTCTGGACAAGCCCTCGCGCGACATGTCCGGCTGCCTGGGGGCGCTTCGCCGCCAGGGCCTCATTCTCAGCGCCGAGGGCGTGCATGAAATCACCGAAAAAGGGCGCGCCGCTCTGGCTGCCGGGGTCGAACTCACATCCGGCCCGTGCAACGGAGACGCCACGAGCCGCCATTCCAGAACGCTCCGGGTCCGAGCGTGGCGTTTCATGCGCATGCGTGACGGGTTCAGCCTCGCGGACATGCTGCGCACCTTGTGCGACGGCACCGAGGCCCACGCCAAAGATAACCTGCGCAGCTACATCCGGGCGCTGGAGACAGCCGGATACCTCCAGAAACTGCCCCGGCGCGGGGAGGCCGGACAACAGCGCTGGCGCTTGAAACGTGACCACGACACCGGACCGGAGGCCCCGGCATGGAACAAGAAGGCCCGCACCCTGCGGGACCACAACAACGGCAAAGCCTTCGCTATCCCCGTCAAGGAGGCCAGCCGTGCCGCGTGACTGGTTCGCCTTGCTCACCAACGAGGTGGCCAACTCCTCCATCGCGGCCACGGCCCGCAGGCTTGGCTACTCGCGCACGGCCATCAGTCTGGCCATGGCCGAAAAGTATCCCGGAGCCACGGACAAGCTGGCCTCCACTGTCCTGGCCGTGCTCGGCACGCTGGAATGCCCGCACCTGGGGCTTTCGGTTACGCCCGCCAAGTGCGCGTCCAGCTCCGGGAAGATGCCCACGTCCAGCCCTGGGGACCTACGCCTGTGGCGGGCCTGCCAGACCTGCCCCAACAAACCGCAAATCGAACAATCCGAAAGGAGGTCCACATGACCCTTCTGCGCTTGAGGGCCATCCAGCTGATGCTGGTGGCGCTGATCGTGGCGACTCCGAAGCCCTACCGCAGGGAATTGGAGACCTG
Source organism: Desulfovibrionaceae bacterium (assembly GCA_009773665.1). GTDB lineage: Bacteria > Desulfobacterota > Desulfovibrionia > Desulfovibrionales > Desulfovibrionaceae > Fundidesulfovibrio. The sequence continues at coordinate 78,018 of WSYE01000001.1, forward strand.
TTTCAACCGTCTGGATGACGAAGCCAAGGCCATGGAGCGCTTGCCCGAGGCCACTCTTGAGGAGGTATCCCAATGATCCAGAACCCCGCCGCCCCCGCCATCCCGGAGGGCTACATGGAAGACGCCCAGGGCCGCCTGGTGCCCGTGGGCATGGTCAAAGACGTGGACAAGGCCCGGCACGAGTTCGTGCTGGAAGTCGTGGGCAAGGCCCAGAAGCTCCGCGAAGACATGGGCCAGTTCCGGGACGACGTGATGGGCGACATGGCCGCGTTCTGTTCGCTGTCCGCCGAGAAGTACAAAGCGAAGATCGGCGGCGACAAAGGCAACCTGACCCTGGTGTCCTTCGATGGCCGCTACAAGATTCAGCGCCAGGTCAGCGAGACGCTGGTGTTCGACGAGCGCCTCCAGGCCGCCAAGGAACTCATTGACGAGTGCATCACCGAATGGACCGAGGGCAGCCGCGACGAACTGAAGGCGCTGATTAACGACGCCTTCCAGGTGGACAAGGAAGGCCGCATCAACACCGGGCGCGTGCTTGGCCTGCGGCGGCTGAACATCAAGGACGCCCGCTGGCTGCAAGCCATGCAGGCCGTGTCGGACAGCCTGCGGGTGGCCGGATCGAAGACGTATGTGCGCGTCTACGAACGCCGGGGCGACGGCAAGTACATGCCCATCGCCCTGGATATGGCGGCGATGTAAGCGAAACCGCCCTCGCGCGGGGCGGTCGCCGGGACGTGGTTGTCCCGGCCTGATGAGCAGCCACACGGAGCACATTATGCTTGGCATACCCTACATCGAAAAACCGACCGTACCGACGGATTATCCGTGCCTGAACTGTCACGCGCACGGCCCTTACTGCGCAGACTTTTGCGTTCAGTTGGACGCCTGGCGCGAGGCCCAGGCCCGACATGACAAACAGGAAGCCAAGGCGGAGGAACACCCGTGAGACCTGAATCCCGCAAGAGCCTGCTGGCCAAGGTCCATATCGCCAAGAAGGCGCTGGGCCTGGACGATGAAACTTACCGCGCGCTGCTGTCGCGTGTGACCCGCAAGGATAGCGCCGCAGACTGCACCGTGCCGCAGCTGACCGCCGTGGTGGTGGAGATGCGCAAGAAGGGCTGGAGCCCGCCCGAGAAGCCGCAGAAGCCCATGCCGCCCAAGGGCAAGGCCCCTCTGATGGGGAAGATCACGGCGCTGCTGGCCGAAGCCAAGCGCCCGGACGCCTACGCCGAGGCCATGGCCCGGCGCATGTACAAGCGCGACGCCCTGGCTTTCTGCACCGCGCCGGAGCTGCAAGGCATCGTGGCTGCGCTGGTGAAGGACGCCAAACGCAACGGGAGGCCCGCGTGACGAGCGACAAGCTGCCCACGTCCGTGCGCGAGCTGGCAGACATCCTGGGGATGGATACCGTCTTGACGCTCATTCGGAGCTTGGGGGGGACGACGTTCCCTGTTCCCAAGCGGGAAACCAAGCAAGGCGAGGTCCGTTATCGCATGCTGGTCGAAGTGATAGGTGAAGAGGCGGCGGACCTGGTGGTCTACCACTACGGAGGTGGGGATATGTATATTCCCCGATGTGCCAAGGCCCTCCAGGAGAGCCGCGACGCCGAGATCAACAGTACGTTTGTGCGGGAGTGCCGGGAGGGCAAGAGCAGCACGGATATTGTCAATTCGCTGGCGAGGGAGTATAAGCTGACCGACAGAAGAGTTTGGGATATTCTGAAATCTTCTCCAAGGGGCGGAGCGCAGCTTCGATTGTTCTAAAAGAGGAACGCATGACGCGGTTGTTGTTCGCAGCAATTCTCTGCTTGGTTTTGGCTAGCGCAACGCAGGCCGAAGCCAAGAAAGCCTTCAATCTCAATCCAGTTGATTGCGCTGAGGGTTTCGCCATTTCCAGCAAGCATGTCGGAGCGGTAGCTCCTGATTCCTGGGAACTCAAAATCTCGGGGCAAACCCCGATGCTGTCAAGCCAAAGCGGAAAGGCGGTCGTGACGTTTATCCTGGACAGAAAGGCAGCCAAGCCCACGGGAATCATTGTTGTGGCCCCGAATGTCGTCGGGGAGAAAAAGGACACCGCTGCCCAGGTTTCCAGCATTATGGCGATGAATGCCGTGGTGGGTATGACTTCGCAATTGGCTGCTCAACAGCGCATGGATTTGGTTGCCAAGCTTGTGGAAAAAGCCAGTGGAGGCAACGAGGCGAGGTTGGATGCTGGTCAGGTTGCTTATACTCTCAGCATGGCCGGTGGAACTCTTATGTTCATGGCCACTCCGGCTGACAATGTGAAATAACATTATTTATTGACTATTTACATGATGGAACAACGAGCAGAGGGCCGTGAATATGTCAAAGAAGTTTCACGACGACTGGAACAATGCAGTTCAAATAATTAAACTTGAGAATGATCTAATTCACCATAGAACTACTACGGCGTTTGCTGTTCATGGTTTTTTATTTGCTGCTTTTTGCGCAGTGGCCGTCAAGCTGAATGACAACCTTGACAGCAACTGGAACACATTACTGATAATAATTGAATATATTATTCCAATCATTGGCATTGTCGCGTCATATCTGCTCAGGTCCGGCATGTGCGCAGCCCTGCGACAAATTCGAGCCTGCGATATTTGGTTTAAAAAAACGACAGAATGTGATTCAAGTCAAGGGTTTGTCATGTCGGACTACCCTCCATTGACAGGAAGGCGACACGCAAACGAGTATACAGAGTTCACCCAAGACGAACGCAATAAAATAAACGACATATCGACACTCTGCGTTGGAATGGACAGACTTCCAAGCATAATGTCATTGGTCTGGGTTATTGTTGTTATTGCATTGACAACGACATTGTGCATAAAGGAAAACTTCCCTTACAGCCTTGCGGTTATTGCGTTATTTGTAATTGTGTTGCAATTTTCAATAAAATACAATTCTTTTGGCTTTTACGGGCAACAGCGCTCAAGAAGCCAAGGAGCGTGTTGTGCAGGAGATGTAATGAGCCAAGCTAATGAAGCACGCGAAATTACAAAAAAATGGGTAAGACTAGTTTCCGCTTGCAAACTAGAAAAGCAATGGACAAATGAGCGTCTTGGGTGGTTTTTTACTGCAAACGGCATCCTCCTTGGCTCACTAGCTGCAATCATTAAAATATATTACGATGGAAATAGTACAAAAGCAAATCCACCAAACGAGCATACGGCCTTTATCATTGGAAACCTTGGAATCGAAAATATTGTGGCATTTATTATTTTAATAGGAATTGTCTCGTCTGTATCTACGGTTGCTAGCGTTGTGTCGGCAGCATGGATGCATCATACTTGGTTTGGTGAGTTGGTTGCACTAATTGACTCATGCAATGACAAGAGGGTTGCTGATGGGTTAACATTTGGAAGAGTTGGGCGTTGCCGCTCACTTGTAGCCAGATGGGTACCCGTTTTAGTTCCAGCAACAATGCTGTATATTTGGTTCCGCATAGCATCAAAAGTATATGTCACAGATGGGTTGGTGGCGCTATTTCGTATTTTCAAGCTTTAGTGTTTTTTCTGTTGTGCTAACGCCGCCGCACTGAACCCCTTCACCTATCACGCCCCCCGTCTGCCGCCTATTCAGGCGGCGACGGGGGGCGACCGTTTTGGTGCCGTCGCCTCCACAAACAAACTCATGGAGGCTTTATGCTCGGCATCTTCGACATCATCCCCTGGCTCGTCATCATGTCCGCCGGTGCGTTCCTGATTGTTCTGGCCTGGCGCTTCAGGTCCGACATCACCACGTACTGCGACCGCCGCACCGGCGCGAGCCCGTTCCGCATGGTCATCTGCGGCTTGGCCGCACTGGCCTGTCTGGCTGTCGTGGCCGCCGTGTCGCCGGTGCAGCTGCCCGTGACCGTCTACAAGCTCGCCTTGGTGCTCCTGGCGGGCTACTTGGGCTATTGGGCCGACGTGTGGCTGTTCCCGTATTCGCGCCCGGACGGCTACCTGCTCAGCAACTGGCAGGCCGCGCCGGGCTTTAAGTACTCCGAGCCCGATCACGCCATCGTACCCGGATACGAGACCGTCTTCTCCGCAGCGCTCATCCGCCGGGCGCTCGTGGTCGGATGCTGCATGCTGGCCGTGGGGCTGGGGCTGTAGCCATGCGCGCTTGGCTTGAGCGAGTTGCCAAGAACCTGGAGATGGCCGGGGCCATCGTTTGGATGGCCTTCATGGCCGGGATCGGACTTGCTTTGGGCGTGAGCCTGGTCATCGCCGTAGTGAGCAAGCACGCCCACGCTGAAACCGTCCCGCCCCAGGCCGCGCGCTTCAAGGCGGACCTCACCCGGTGCGCCCGCGTCCATTGGGGCCTGGAGGCTCCGGTGGCCACCTTCGCCGCCCAGATCCACCAGGAAAGCCGCTGGAACCCCAACGCGGTCTCGCCGGTGGGGGCCAAGGGCCTTACGCAGTTCATGCCCGCAACGTCCGCCTGGATGGGCAACGTGGACCCGGAGCTGACCGCCAACCAGCCTTTCAACCCCGGCTGGGCGCTCCGGGCGCTCTCCGCCTACGACAAATGGCTGTGGGACCGCGTCCAGGCGTCCACGCCCTGCGACCGCATGGCCATGGCCCTTTCCGCCTACAACGGCGGCCTGGGCTGGGTGCAGCGCGACAAGGCCCTTGCCCGGCAGCGCGGCGCGGACCCGTTAGAGTGGTTCGGTTCCGTGGAGCGGTTTAACGCCGGGCGGAGCGCCGCAGCCAGCCGGGAAAACCGGGGCTATCCGCGCCTCATTCTGCTGACATTGGAACCGCTTTACGTCCAGGCCGGATGGGGCCGGGGGGTATGCCATGATGACCTACGCTAAGGCGATCGCCGTCGCGCTCGTCGTGGTGGCCGTCTACGCGGCGGGCGTGTGGGTGGGCTACGACAAGGCCAACGACCGCCGCAAGGCCGAGGTGGCCGCCCTCACCGCCGGATATGCCGAAGCATACGCCAAGGCCGAGAAACAGGCCCGCGAACACCTGGAAGAGGAAACCCAGCGGGCCAATCTGCTGGCCGTGCAGCTCATGGGCGCAAAGCGCCAGATCGCCGCCCAAACCCAAGACATCACCCGGAGGATACGCCATGCCGCGCAAGCTGGTGCTGCTGGTTGCCGCTTTGGCCCTGATTTCGTGCGCCTGTACAACGAAGCCCTCGGCTATCCCGGCGGCGGTGCTCTGCCCGAGGACGCCAGTGCCGCCGGAACTGACCACGCTGGCGGACCCGCCCCCGCCGCTGGCCCCGGATTACTTCCAGACCGACCCGTGACGCCTGAAGACCTGCTGGCACACGCCCGTGACTACGGTGCCTGGGCCAGGGGCATGCGGGCGCAGCTGGCCGCCCTGGGCGAGCTGCTGAAGGAGGGGTTGTAGATGGACACCGCCGCGTTGATCGCCCTCATCCTGAGCGCCCTGCTGACCCTGGCGGGCGCTCTTGGGGGCTTCATCGTCAAGCACCTGAACGACTCGGTGCGGACGCTCCAGGAGCGTTGCACGGAGCTGGAAAAATCCCAGGCCGAACAGGCCCAAAGAACCGCCGAAAACTACCTGCGGCGCGAAGACTGCCACCGGCAGACCGATGCCGTGGTGGATAGGCTCAAGGGCATCGAAGACAAGCTGGACCGCGTCATCGAACGCATAGGAGTGAAGGCATGAGTGACGAACACGTCGAACCGGCCACGCCGGAGATGCAGGCCCTTAGCCGCATCGAAACGAAGGTGGACGGCGTGGCCGGGTGCCTGAAGAACATCGAGCGCCGCGCCGTCGTGGCCGGTGCCGTTGCTGGCGGTTTTTCGGGCGGCCTGGTCGGGGGCATCGTGTCCACGGCCATTCTCTCCATCAAGATCAAGATGGGGTGGTAAGTGGCTCACGCCCGCGAAAAGCGCGAAGCGGTCAGAGCCGCCTACATCCACGAGCGCATGCCGTTGGATATCGCCGCCCTCAAGTCCGGGGTGCCGCCGGGCACGGCCACGCGCTGGAAGCGCCGGGCCAAGGAGCTGGGCGACGATTGGGACAAGATGCGCGCCGCGTGCCTGCTGGCCGGAGACGGCGTGGAGTCCGTGGCCCGGCAGATGCTGGCCGATTACGTGGTGCAGTACAAGGCGATCATGGACGCCATCAGCACCGACGAAACCATCCCGGCGCACTCCAAGGTGCAGATGCTGGCCAGTCTGGCGGACAGCTTCAACAAGACGGTGGCCGCCAGCAAGCGCGTGCTGCCGGAAACCAGCGAACTGGCCACGGCGCTGAACGTGCTGGACCGGCTTTCCAACTTCATCCGCGAGCACTTCCCGCAGCATGGCCCGGCCTTCGTGGAGGTTCTGGAGCCGTTCGGCGGCGAGCTGGCGCGGGCGTTCGGGTAGTTTGTACTGCTGTCTGGCTCAGTACAACTCTACATATAGGCCGTTGAGTGTTGATTTTAGATTATGTTCAGCGTCATCGCACTTTTCAAGAAAAGACTCGACAGTGTTGCGTTGAACATTTTTGACATGCCAAAGCGTTTCTCCGTTTGGGAACGGATTGCGTGATCTTACGATAAGATATTTTTTCTCGACAAAATACGTCACTTTGACCCCGATGTGCTCAAAATCTTTCTTCAGCATTTGGAATGAATATGCACATAGCAAAACAAGTCAAGATTGCGAGGAAGGACTTCCTCCTCGAACTGGCCCGCATGGCCGACGGCCTGCGCCGCACCATCGAAGCCGAGTGCGAGGGGTTCTCGCCGGACGCTGCCGCCGCCCGCAAGCGCCGGGAGCGCGCCTGGAGGGACTTCTCGTTCTTCCGCCGCACCTACTTCCCGCACTACTGCCGATACGCCGATTCCGTGCTGCACGTCTGGCTGGAAGATACCCTTCCCGCCCTGGTGGCCAACCCCGCCGGGCAGCGCCTGGCCGTGGCCGCTCCGCGCGGCGAGGCCAAGTCCACCATGGTCAGCCTGATCTTCGTGCTCTGGTGCATCCTCACCGGGCGCAAGCGCTTCGTGATCCTGGTGGCCGACGCCTTCGAGCAGGCCGCCACCCTCCTGGAAGCGGTGAAGGCCGAACTGGAGGCCAACCCGCGCCTTGCCATGGATTTCCCCGAGGCGTGCATGCCGGGCCGCGTCTGGAACGTGGGCGTGGCCATCACCGCCACCAACGTGAAGCTCCAGGCGTTCGGCTCCGGCAAGCGCATGCGCGGCCTGCGCCACGGCCCGCACCGCCCGGACCTGGTCATCGGCGACGACCTGGAGAACGACGAGAACGTCAAAAGCCCGGCCCAGCGCGACAAGCTGCAAAGCTGGCTCTCCAAGACCGTGCTGAACCTGGGCGAGGCCGGGGACACCATGGACGTGATCCTGGTGGGCACGGTGCTGCACTATGATTCCGTGTTGTCGCGCCTGCTGGCCAACAAGCTCTGGCGGTCGCGCAAGTTCCAAGCGGTCATTGAATGGCCGCACCGCATGGACCTCTGGGACCGCTGGGAGGAAGTGCTCCTTGCCGAAGGCGAGGAAGCCGCCCTGGACTACTACCGCGACCGCGCCCAGGCCATGGACGAAGGCGCGGTGGTCAGCTGGCCCAGCGCCCGGCCCATCTACAAGCTGATGGTCAAGCGCGCCCGCGACGGCCACGACGCCTTCGACTCCGAACAGCAGAACGACCCCCTGGCTGGAGACGGCGCGCCCTTCGCCACCTGCATCACCTTCTGGGTGGAGCGCCGCAACGACTGGATGTTCTTCGGCGCGGTGGACCCATCCCTGGGCAAGTCCGGCGCGGGGCGCGACCCCTCGGCCATCCTGGTGGGCGGCTATTCGCGCGAGCGCGCCGTGCTGGACGTGGTGGAGGCGTCAATTCGCAAAAGAGTCCCTGACCGCATCATCGAAGACGTGCTGGCCTTCCACGCGCAGTACCGCTGCCTGCTCTGGGCCGTGGAGTCGGTGCAGTTTCAGGAGTTCCTGCGCACGGAGCTGATTCGTCGGGCCATGGTGCGCGGGATGACCATCCCGGCCAGGGCCGTGACCCCCATCGCGGACAAGACCCTGCGCATCGAGGCCATGCAGCCCTATTTCGCCCAGGGGCGCATCCGCGTGCATAGCTCGCAGCACACGCTCGTCGCTCAGCTCCGGCACTTCCCCAAAGCGGACCACGACGACGGCCCGGACTGCCTGGAGATGCTCTGGCAGGCCGCCACACGAGGATTCACAACCATGAGCTTCACCGCCGTGCCCAAGGGCGGCGGGCGTTCCATGATTCGGAGGGGACATGCTGACGACGATGATTGATCGCCTCAAGGCCGCCTTCAGCGCCTTCAAGGGCCAGTCCCGCGACGAAATGCAGTCAGCATCCCTGGCCGCGCTGCACAACCGCTATATCGCCAGCCTCACCGGCGGCCTGACCCCGCGCAAGCTGGAATCCATCCTGGCCGCCGCCGATCAGGGCGACATCGTGGGCCAGCATGAGCTGTTCGCGGAGATCGAAGCGCGCGACGAACACATCCACGCGGAGCTGTCCAAGCGCCGCCGGGCGCTGCTCTCCGTTCCCTGGCAGATCAAGCCGGGCCGCGCGGGCGACAAGCGCGCAGAGGACGTGGCCGCCGCCGTGCGCGAGCAGGTGCTTTCCATCCCGGACTTCGAGGACGCCATCCTGAATGCGGCTGACGCCATTGGCCACGGGTTTGCCTGTCTGGAGTTCGAGTGGGGATTCAGCGGCAAGCTGCATGTGCCGCAGGCGCTGCACTTCCGGCCTCAGTCCATGTTCCAGCTGGCCCCGGACTTCATGACGTTGCGCCTGCGCGACAACACCGTGGAGGGCCAGGAACTCTGGCCCGGCGGTTGGATCATCCACCGGCATGCGTCCATGTCCGGGTGGCTGCCACGCACCGGCTTGTTCCGGGTGCTGGTGTGGACCTACCTGCTCAAGCAATACTGCAGGGGCGATTTCGCCGAGTTCCTGGAGATTCACGGACTGCCGCTTCGCCTGGGCAAGTTCCCGCCCGGCACTCCCGAGGAGGAGCAGGCCACGCTGCTCAAGGCGTTGCAGGCCATCGGGCATGACGCCGCCGGGGCCATCCCTGACAGCATGATGATCGAATTCCACGACGCAGCGCGCGGCAGCGAGAAGCCGTTCATGGCCATGCATGAGCTGTGCGAAAAGGGCGCGAGCAAGGCCATCCTGGGCAGCACCCTGACCACGGACACGCAAGGAGTGGGCAGCCAGGCGCTGGGTGAGATCCACAACGAAGTGCGCCTGGACATCCTGAAGAGCGACGGTCGCCAGCTCGGCGGGACGTTCACCCGGCAGTTGTGCGCGCCGCTGGCGTTCCTGAACGAAGGCGTGACCGATCCCGGCCTGATGCCGGTGTTCGCCTTCGACTTCAACCGCCCGGAGGACTTGGAGAAGCTGGCCAATGCGCTGCCCAAGCTGGTGCAGGTAATGGATATTCCCAGAGCCTGGGCGCACGAGCGGGCGGGGATTCCCGTTCCCGAGGACGGCGAGCCGGTGTTGCAGCTCAAGGGACAGGCGAAGTCCGAGGCCGCAGAAAGCGACCCTGGGCAGCCCGGCCAAAAGGGGAAAGCCGAAGCCACGGTAGCCTTGTCGGCTGAAGATGGCGGCGATGGACCGCTGTTCCCGGATCAGGCCGCCGTGGATGCGGCGGACGTGCCGGACGCGGTGCTGGCGGCCCTGGCCAGGGACATGCTGGCCCCGATCATCGCCGAGGCCTCGGACGGCATCGGGCCGCAGGAGCTGCTGGGCAAGCTGGCCGAGCTGTACCCCAAGATGGACACCACGGGCCTGGAAGAGCTGTGCGCGCGGGTGCTGTTTGTGGGGGAACTGTGGGGGCGCTTGAGCGCCCAGGCTGAGTCCGGGGCGGACTGATGCCCCAGCCCGTTAACCTGTCCTTCGCCATGGGCCTGCCGCCCAAGGACGCCGTCAGTTACCTCAAGTCGAAGGGCTACCAGATCACCTTTGACTGGAAGGAGATGGACCAGGCCGCCCACGCTCAAGCCTTCACCGTGGCCAAGGCGGCGAAGCTCGCCATCCTCCAGGACATCGGCGAAGCCTGCAAGACCGCCCTAAAAGAGGGCAAAACCGAAGCCTGGTTCCTCAAGCACATGGAGCCGAAGCTGCGCGAAAAGGGCTGGTGGGGCAAGCAGCCCATGGTCGACCCGCGTACCGGCGAGGAGCGCCGCGTGCAGCTCGGCAGCCCGGCGCGCCTGAAGCTCATTTACCGCCAGAACATGCAGACCGCCTTCATGGCCGGGCGCTACAAGCAGATGCTGGAAAACGCCGACGCGCGTCCCTGGTGGCAGTACGTGGCCATTCTGGACGGCAAGACCCGCCCGTCCCATAAAATCCTGGGCGGTCGCACCTTCCGCTTCGACGATCCGTTCTGGGTCAGCCACTACCCGCCCAACGGCTTCAACTGCCGCTGCCGCCCCCGTGCGCTGTCGGACAGTCGCCTGGAGGCCGAGAACATCCAGCCCGAATCCGGCGTGGGCAACATGGTCACGGAGGAAGTGACCACCATGGACCGGGCCATCCAGCAGGAAGTGCGGCGCACGGTGACGGGCTACAAGGTGCCGGAGACCGGGTACACCGTGTTTACAGACGTGGGGTTCTCCGCCAACCCCGGCGCGAGTTGGATCGGGCAGCAGCTGGACGACATCGTGCGCAGGATCGAAGCCGCGCCGCCGGAGATCGCCCGCGCCGCCGTGAAGGACATGACGCACGGCCCGGTGCTTTCGGCGTGGCTGGAGCGCCCCGTGGGCAACTTCCCGCTGGTTGTGGTGCCGGAGGCGGACGCCAAGCGGATCGGGGCCAAGTGCCAGGTGGGGCGGCTGTCGCAGCAGACGGCGGGCAAGCAGGCCGCGAAGCACCCTGAGCTTGGGCCGGATGACTACCGGGCCGCCCAGGATGCCGTTGACCACGGCGAGCGGATACAGGAGAGCGCCCGCAAGCTGGATTATGTGCTGGACAGGCCAGACGGCGTGCTGGTCGTAGTGAAAGCAGCCGCCGATGGCGACGAGCTGTTCGTGCAGAGTCTTGTCAGGTTGAGCGGCGACGATGCCAAGAGGGAACGGGAACTGCGCAGGCTGAAAAAACGGAGCGCCCGGCGGTAAGTTGGGCGCTGACGCTTTGTGGATGGCGAGGCCTCCCACCCGCTTTCGCGGAAACCTCACATAGCGCTCCAGGCTGAGTTCCCAGGCTACGGCAGGGAGAGTTTCACCGTGTCACATCCACAAGGAGAAGATAAGCGTGATTCAGATCGAAGTAAATACTTCCGGCGTGGATGCCACCCTGGCCCGCATCGTCTCCCTGGGCGCGAACATGACCCCCATCACCCGCGCGCTGGCAGGCATTCTGGCGGACATCCCGGAGCGGGCTTTCGCGGCGCAGGCCGACCCGGTGACGGGCGCGCCCTGGGCGCAGCTCTCGCCGGTGACGGTGAAGCGCCGGGGCAGCTCCTCGCCGATCCTCCAGGTGAGCGGCATCCTGGCCGGGTCCATCCAGGCCGAACACGGGGCGGACTTCGCCCGAGTGACCACGGCCACGAAGTACGCGCCCACGCATCAGTTCGGGGCCAAGAAGGGGCAGTTCGGGCGCACCAGGCGCGGCGGGCCGATTCCCTGGGGAGACATCCCGGCAAGGCCGTTCTTTGGCGTCGGTTCGGCTGACGAAGCCGAAATCGAGCAAACGGCGTTAGAAACGCTTCAACGGGTTTTGGCGGGTGGTTGATGCGGGTAAGGCGGCAGGATGGTTTCTAACGGGGGACTAACTAGAAAAAATATCCCAGCTCATACTTGACGGCCACCACGAACGCCTTGGGAATCGCCTTAAGCCTATTGAGAACCGACCTTAATTTCTGTTTTCCCACACCTAGTCCATGCCTCAATATGGGACAATCCTTTTGATCGAATATACTGCACTGGAATCATTACATGATCCTGTCCCGCTGGTATTGTGATATCAATGCATTTGTACTCATCTCCGGTGCCTTCGACTGTGCACACTTTGAATTTTCCAGGCTTTGAAACAATGTCTGCGCACCCTTCGCTCGCCCAACCTTTGAGAGAGAACGGTCTTATTTTGATTTCACATTTGACATCATCCTTGGATGGGCAATCCAATCGGACTCTTAAGCTTGTATCCGATTTGATCTTGAACAAACGAATTCCTTGCCCATCATGGTCTTTGTCAACCAGCGCTGCGTAAGGAAAATCTAAGGTTACAGACGGACCGCAGAGCGCAATATTATTTTCGAAATAGACAACGTCTGACTTTGAAATGCTTATTTTCCCTTGTGTATCTGTGTCGTTGCATACCGGAACTATGTCATATTCGACATGAATAGAGTTTGCAGGGATGTTTAGCAACCACCCAGCATTATTATCGATGGGGACACTATTGACAACTCTCACCAGCCCTCTGGGTTCAACTCGTAAAACTACGACTTTGTCTACCGTCGGAACGCGTCTTGGCGTTAAGCGCAGCTTGATGCCACGTGTCATGTTGATTTGGCCATCACGTGGGTCCGCAAAGCGCTCTTTGCCGTATTCCTGAATACTGACCTCGGAAAATTCAATATATTTAGACGTGAAGTTGAATTTCGAATATGTATTTTCTTCGTCAAAAATTCGAAAATAAGAGTCTACATACCCTTTGTGTGTGTCGATGGCTCCAGCAAGCGCAAGTCTGTATGAACTAAATCCACCTGACAATGTAATTTTATAGTCCCCGTCACCCATGTCGTCAACATGAACGCCAGAACCCTGAGCCTTTAATTCAACTGCTCCTTCACTGGGAAACCTTACATTGACAACCCTATCAAAAAGCAATTTTCTGACAAAATTTATTTGTAAAAAAGCAACTCCATCACAATCAATATCCATTTTTGCTGATTCTACATGATCAAGACTTACAGAGTTAACGCCACAATACGACCCGGTTATGCTTTTTATTGGAAGTGCACATGTCAAATCAACATAAGAAGAGTATGACGTGTACGCGACAAACGACAATGAAGCAAGACAGTATGTATAAAATATGCTTTTTTGAATTTTTGCGTACAACTTGTATCCAGTGACAATGAAGGCAAGTGCTACAATCCCAATAATTACATAAACATCATGCACGCCAAGCCGCTTAATTGCGTCAATAAATAGATGTACAAGTTCCACATTTCCGCCATCTAGTGATGTTCAACAAGGAGCTATCGTGTCCACAATGGACAGTGTGACAAAAGGCACCCCCTGGTTATGTGCATTGGATAGCCAGGGCAAACATATTCGCTCTTTCCATTCACATTATGGCATAGGAAGTGCTAAATTCGCAAGCACCCTCCGGCAAAGTTGTTCAGTTTATAGTAGATATTTCTGTGGCTTATTGAAATACTTGAAAGTAACTCCAATACCCTCCATGTATTAGTGGCGGGTTGTTTCCTGAACCCTTTCACCTATCACCCCCACCCCCGCCGCCGCTAAAGCGGCGGGCATGCGCAACGCGACACCCACTCCCACTTCTTCGACCCTGACGGCGGCCCTGGCCGTCCAGTTGACCCCGGACGCTCCCGGCCTGCCCGAGGGCGTCAATGTCCAGCTCTTCCCTGACGGCGAGTTCTCGGCCCGTGATGGTCGTCCGGCCACCGTGGAAAAGTGCGAGGCCACGGCCTGGCGCATGGACGCCGACATCGCCGCCGCGCTCATCGCCCAGATCGAATCGCGCGAGACGCCCCTCTTCGTCGATTACGAGCACCACACGCTCACCGCCAAGGACTCCGGCCACAAGGCCGTGGCCGCCGGATGGATCGAAGCCCTGGCCTACATCCCCGGCCAGGGCCTGTTCGCCAGGGTCGCCTGGACCGACACCGCCCGCCAGCACATCCAGGCCGACGAATACCGCTTCATCAGCCCGCTTTTCGCGTTCGACCTCAAGACCGGGGCCGTGCGCACTCTCATCAACGCAGCTCTCACGAACAACCCGGCGCTGGATGGCATGGCCGCCGTGGCCGCCGCGCTGGAAATCACCCGAATGGAGGAGAACATGAGTTTCAAGAAACCTGGCACCGGCGAGGTCGCCCTCAGCGAGGACTTCGCCGAGCGGCTGCGCTGGATGTTCAACCTGCCCGTGACCGCCACGGCGCAGGAGATCATGGCCGCGCTGGACGCGGCAAAGGCCATGCTGGCCACCGATGGCACCGCCGACACCGGCGTCGACGTGTTGGCCATCATCCAGGCCAAGGACACGCAGATCGCGGCCCTCACCGCCCAGGCGGGCCAGCCTGACCCCACCAAGTTCGCCCCGGTTGCCGCCATCGCGGCCCTCACCGAGGAGAATACCGCGCTCAAGGCCAAGCTGGCCGAAGCCCAGACTGCGAATGGCACCGCCGCCCTGTCGGCGGAAATCCAGGCCGCCCTGGCCGACGGGCGCATCCACAAGAGCCTGGAAGGCTGGATCACCGGGCTGGCCGCGTCGCATCCCGCCGAGGCCCAGGCCTACCTGGAGAAGGCCGCGCCCGTGGCCGCGCTCACCAGCATGCAGACCAGCGGGACGAACATCCCGCCCGGCGCGCCCCAGGGCGTGGCCGCCCTGTCGGCGGAAGAAAAGGAAGCCGCCAAGCTCCTCGGCATTTCCGAGGACGATTACGCTAAATCCAAGGAGGCCAAGTAAATGGCGATCATTACCCCCGCGCTCATCAGCGCGCTGTTCACGGGCTTCAAGTCCGAATTCCAGCGCGTTTTCGGCGAGACCCCGTCCAATTGGGACAAGGTGGCCACCCTCATGCCGTCCACGTCCAAGTCCAACACCTACGGCTGGCTGGGGCAGTTCCCGGCGCTGGTCGAGTGGGTGGGCGAACGTGTGCTGAAGGACATGGCGGCCCACGGCTACAGCATCACCAACAAGCTCTTCGAGTCCACCGTGAGCGTGCGCCGCGTGGACATCGAAGACGACGAAGTGGGCATCTACAAGCCCCTGTTCGGCGAGATGGGCCGCGCCGCCAAGAGCTTCCCGGACGAGCTGGTCTACGGGCTGCTGGCCCAGGGGCTGGCCTCCCTCTGCTACGACGGCCAGAACTTTTTCGACACCGACCACCCCGTGTTTCCCAAGGTGGACGGCACCGGCGCGGCGGTCACCGTGGCCAACTACGCCGCTGGCACCGACCCGGCCTGGTTCCTTCTGGACTGCTCCCGCGTGCTCAAGCCCGTCTTGTTCCAGGAGCGCACCAAGCCTGAGCTGACCCACATGACCGACGGCAAGGACGAGGCGGTCTTCATGACCGACACCTACCGGTACGGCATCCGTACCCGCTGCAACGTGGGCTTCGGCTTCTGGCAGACCGCCTACTGCTCCAAGCTGGCCCTGAACGACGAGAACTTCAACGCCGCCTACGACGCCATGACCGCCGTCAAGGCCGATGGCGGGCGTCCGCTTGGCATCAAGCCCACCCTGCTGGTGGTGCCCGGCAACCTGCGCACCGCTGCCGCCGAAGTGGTGCAGGTGGCCCGCCGCTCTGACGGCTCGGATAACCCCAACGCCGGGCTGGTGGACGTGCTGGTCACGCCCTGGCTGAACGCGGCTTAGGACTAACGTCCCATGTACGCCACGGTTGAGGACCTGGTTGCCGCCTTCGGCCTGGACGAAGTGATCGCCCTGACCAACCGCGACGACACCGACACGGTGGGCGCGGACGTGGCCCTGGAAGCCCTCGCGCGCGCCAGCAGCGAGGCGGACAGCTACCTCTCCGTGCGTTACCCGGTGCCGGTCCTGACCGTGGACCCGGCGCTGAAGGATGCGGTGTGCCAAATCGCCCGCTACCGCCTCACCGGCGCGGAAGTGAACGAAACCGACCCCATCCAGGCGCGCTACGACCGGGCCATCAAGTGGCTGGAACGCATCGCCAAGGGCGAGGCCAACCTGCCCGGCCTGCAAGGCCCGGCGGAAACGGCGGGGAGCGTGAAGTTCTCCACGGGCCGCCGGGTCTTCAACCGAATCGCCGGAGTCTTCGATGATTAGCCAGATCGAAGAGGCCATCAAGCGCCGCATCGCGGAGGCTGGCCTGCCCTACAAACCCACGGTGGCCACCTACGCAGGGGAGTTTGACGACGGCCTGGAGGCCGTTATCCGCTCCTTCCCGGCCATCTGGGTGGTGTTCGGAAACGACGGGCCGGGCAAGCCCCTGGCCAGCAACCGCCGCGTCTGGCGCTTCCCGGCCATGTTCGTGGTCATCGTGGCCGCGCGCAACCTTCGCTCCGAAGCGTCGGGCCGCAAGGGCGACGCTTCCAAGATCGGCACATACGCCATGCTGGCGGACGTGCGCCGGCTGCTCATCAATGAGGACCTCGGCCTGGAGATCGCGGAGCTGTCGCCGGGCCGCACCCGCACGCTGGTCAATGCGCGCTTCAAGGGCAACGGCGTCAGCGCCTATGCCACGGAATGGCACACCAGCTACGACGTGGTTCTTGGCGAGCTGGCTCCGCAAGAGCCGCCCATGCTGGAGCGCATCGGCCTGAACATCCACCTGGTCCCGGACGACGGCGTTGCCGATGCCCAGGACATCGTTGAACTGCAAGGAGAGAACCCGTGAACATCATCGTGAAAGCAGCGCCGGGCGTGAAAGTGCCCAAGGAGGGCGCGCCCCGCGAATACATCACCGAGGACGCGCCCCAAGCCGTGCCGGGCAGCGCCTACTACCTGCGCCGCCTGGATGACGGCGACCTGATCCGGGCGGAGGACGCCCCGGCCAAGGCCCCCAACATCAGGGAGGATAAAGGCAATGAGTAGCGCCAACATCAGCTTCGACACCTTGCCTTCCAGCATCAGAAAGCCGGGCAAGTATTTCGAGTTCAACACCCGGCTGGCCGTGCGCACGCTACCCGCCAACGTGCAGCGGGTGCTCATCGTGGCCCAGGTCAACGTCGGATGCGCGCAGGTCCCGCTCACCCCCGTGGACGTGTTCTCGGACTTCGAGGCCGCGCTTCTGTTCGGGCCGGGCAGCCAGGCGCACCTGATGGCCCGCGCGGCCATCACCGCCAACCCGTACCTGCGCCTTTCCGCCATCGGCCTGGCCGACGACGAGGCCGGGATCGCTGCGACCTGCACCGCCACCTTCACCGGCCCGGCGGCTGGCCTTGGCGTGGTGGGGCTTACCATCGGCAACCAGAACGCGCAGACCGCCGTCACCCTTGGGGCCACGGCCACGGCCATCGCTTCGGGTCTGGCGGACAAGGTGAACACCCACCCGTCGCTGCCGGTGACTGCCGCCGCCCTGAACGGCGTCATCACCCTGACCGCCCGCAATAAGGGCGCTGCCGGGAACTCCATCCCCGTGAGCGGCCAGGCCGCCGTGGACGGCGTCACCGTGGCGGTCACGGCCATGGCCAACGGTGCCACGGACCCGGACATCACCCAGGCGCTGGCCGCCGTGTTCGCGGACGGGCATCACATCATCGTCACGCCCTATGCGGCGCAGGAATCGCTCAACAACCTGCGCGAGCACCTGGACGCGGTGAGCCACGCCCTGGAACAGCGCGGGGCCATCGGCGTCTATGCCCACACCGGCACCCTGGCGGCGTCCACCACGCTGGCCGGGCTGATAAACTCCGGCAGGATCACCGGGGCGCTCCTGCCCGGCAGCGTAAGCCTGCCCTGGGAGATCGCCGCAGCCTACGCCGCCGTGATCGCCTCCGAGGAAGACCCGGCCAGGCCGCTGAACACCCTGGCGCTCACGGCCATCAGCCCGCCGCCTGTGAAGAAACGCCTGTCGCGCATGGAGCAGGAAGCGGCGCTGCTAAACGGCGTCACGCCGCTGGAAGTGGGGCCGGGCGAGAAGGTGCAGATCGTGCGGGCCATCACCACCTACACCCTGGACCCGCAGGGAGTGGAAGACATCGCGCTCCTGGACCTGACCACCATCCGCACCCTGGACTATGTCCGCAAGGCCATGCGCGAGCGCATCAGCCTGCGCTTCCCACGCGAGAAGCTGTCCGGGCGCACGCAGGCCAAGGTCCGCTCGGAACTGATCGACGTGGCCTACAAGCTGGAGGAGCTGGAAATCCTGGAGGAGGTGAAGGCCAACCTTCCCGGCCTCATCGTGGAGCGCGACGACCAGGACCCCAACCGCTTGAACGCGAAAATCCCGGCTGACGTGGTCAACGGGCTGCACATCTTCACCGGTCGCATCGACCTGCTGCTGTAAGCCCAAAGAGATAAGGAGAACGCCATGGCGCTCAAAGAATACGTCGGCTCCATCGTCCTGGAAGTGGACGGCAAGGAGTACGAGGTTATCGACCTGAACGTGGACCACCAGACCGGCAAGAAGGCGGTCAAGACCATGAACCGCACGGGCCGCGCCCTGGGCTACCACAAGGGCGTGGAAACCTGGGAGCTGTCCGTCACCGCCGCCATTCCCATGGAAGAACCGGCTGACTGGGAGAGCATCGAAGGGGCCAAGATCACCGTGTTCCCGCCCAGCGAGGGAGGCCTGCGCGAGACCTACCAGGATTGCGTGTGCGTCAGCGCCGGGCGCAAGTACTCGGTTGAGAACGAGGCGCGCATCGACCTCAAGCTGTCGGCCCTGAACCACATCAAGGAGTAGCCCGTGCTTACCGTGAAAGGAACGCTGCTTTACGGCTACGTGGACGCCGAGGGCAAGGCGCACGCCGCTTTCGAGATGCGCATGCCCACCCTGGAAGACATGGAATGGGCCATCGAAAACGCGCCGGAGGGCGCAAGTCCCGCTCGGATGGCCCGCTATATCTGGGCGCGCACGCTGGTCAGCCTGGGCGAATTGACCCCGGAGCAGATCACGCCGGAGCTGCTCGCTGGCCTGCATTACGGCGAATACAACGTCCTGGAAGCCGCAGAGGTGGAGCTCAAGGGAAAGCTCACGCCCGCGAGCGCCGCATGAGGGAGCTTAGGCTCCTGGAAACGGCTCTCGCGGGCCGTGCTTTCTCACGGGCCGAGATACGCGCCATGACCATGCCTGAAATCGAATCCTTCGTGAGCATCTTAAGCGGCAAGCCCGGCCCGTCCGGGACAGGGCGGCGCATGGTGCCGGTGCGCCGCAAGGGGCGTTAAATGGCCAAAGATACCGTTATACAGGTCATCCTGCGCCTGCGCGACGAAATGGGCGGGCAGGCCAGAAAGGCCCTGGACGCACTGACGCAGGCCGCGCGGGGTTCCGCCCAGGGGGCCGGGGCCACGGCCAAGGCACTCGACACGCTGAACCGCGCCACCAGGGACACCGCCGGAAGCGCGGGAGCTTCGGCCAAGGCCCTGGGGGAAATGAACCGTGCCGCCGGGGCCTTCCGAAGCGACCGCGTGCGCCAGGCCGCCCAGGATGCCGCGCGGATCAGCCAGGAATCCCGGCAGGCCCGGCACGAGCTGGACGCGGCAGCGAAGTCCGGCGAGCGTTTGGCCAGCTCCCTTTCCAGAGCGGGCAGCGCTGGCCGGGCCGCCTGGGGCGCGCTTCGCGGCATCGGGCAAGCCGGGGCTGGCGTGGCCGCAGGAGCTGGCGTAGCGGCTGCGACGCTCAGGCAGCCCATAGCTTTCGAGAAGCGCATGACGCTCATGGCCAACACGGCCTTTGCAGACGAGAAAGACCCGGCAAAGCGGCTGGCTGGCCGCACAAAGCTTACGGACAGCGTGAATGCGGCGGTGCGCACCGGCGGCGGCACCAGAGACGAAGCCGCCGAGGCCCTGGACAAGATGCTGGCGTCGGGAGCGGTCAAAGCCGATTCGGCCATGAGTCTGCTGCCCACCATCCAGAAGTTCGCCGCCGCCTCGGGCGCTCAGTCCGGCGACATCGCAGACATCGTCATCCGGGGCCTTCAGAACAAAATGTTCAGCGAGGACCAAGCCGTCCAGGCGTTGGACAAGGCGCTGGTCGCGGGCCAGTCCGGCGGCTTTGAGCTGAAGGATATGGCCAAGTGGCTGCCCAAGATGTTCGCCTTGAGCTCCGGCATGAAGGGCATGGGCGGATACGAGCAGGTTTTGGCATACGCCCAGGCTGCGGCCACCACGGCGGGCAGCAAGGACGACGCCGGAAACAACCTGGTCAACCTGCTGCAAAAGCTCAACAGCCAGGACACCCAGAAGGATTTTGGGAAGCTGGGCATTGATTTGACCGGCACGCTGATGAAGGCCCGCCAGAAAGGCGTGCTCCCGCTGGAGGCGTTCGGCGACCTGCTGGAGCAGCGTGTGATGGGCAAGGACAAGCGGTATCAGGCGCTCAAGAAGAAGCTGGAGGCAGTCCAGGGGGACGAGAAAAAGCAGGTCATGAACGACATGGCGGACCTGGCCAGCGCCTCGGCCATCGGCAAGGTGGTCCAGGACCGGCAGGCGCTGCTGGCCCTGATCGCCGCCATCAACCAGAAGGACTACATCAAGAAGATCCTCGGCGACATGGCCAGCGCCTCCGGTGAAGGGGACCGCTCCTTCGAGACCTACAAAGGGTCAACGGCCTATTCGGTGGAACGGGCCGCCAACGAGACGGAGATCGCCCGTTCGGGGATGCTCTCCGACACGTCCGGCCCTCTGAAAGCGCTGGCCGATGGAGCTGCCGACCTGGCGCAGAAGTTCCCCGGCCTCGCCACCGTGGCCATGGAGGCCACCACCGCCATCGGGGCCATGACCGCCGCTGCCGCCGCGTTCGGGGCCATGCGCATGTTCTCCGGCGGCGGTGGGGGCTCTGGCGCTGCCGCGCTTGGGGCTGGCGGCTTGGGCTGGATGAAGGGCAAGGGCGGCTGGCTGGCCACCGCCGGGCTGGCCGCCTACGACATTTACGCCACCGAATCCAACGACACCATGAGCCGCGCCCAGAAGAACATTTCCCACACCGAGAATGCCGGTGGCCTGGCCGCAGCCATCGCCGGAGCCCAAATGGGCGCGGCCCTGGGCGGCGGCGCTGGCGCGGCGTTCATGGGCATAGGGGCCGTTCCCGGCGCGATCCTGGGCGGTCTGGCTGGCGGCGCAATGGGCTGGTGGGGCGGCAGCAAGGCTGGCCGCCAGATCGGCGACTGGATGTTCGGCCCGTCTTCCGAGACCACGGAAGCGGCCAAGAAGCTGGTGGTGGAAGATCGCGGCACCATCACCGTGGACACCAAGATCAACCTGGACGGACGCGAAGTGGCCCGCGTGGTGAACGAACACAACGCCTCCGAGGCGAAGAGGCAGTAATGGCCTGGAAAGACACCCTGCTCGACGCCACCTTCCGGGGCGTGAAGTTAAGCGTCCTCAACACCGATGACGCTGCCGAACGCGCCCAGGTGCGCCACGAATACCCCTACCGGGACGGGGCCGAGGTGGAAGACCTGGGGCGGCGCGCCCGCACCATCCACGTCCAGGCCATCGTCTGGGGCAAGGAGTACGAGACGGACCTGCGCAAGCTCCTGGAGGCCCTGGACAAGCCTGGGCCGGGCGAGCTGATCCATCCGGTGTTCGGTTCCATCAATGTCAGTCTGGCGAGCCATCACGTCGCCCATCACGAGGACAACCCGGACAGCGCCCAGCTGACCCTGGATTTCGTGGAGGCCGAACCGGACGCGCCGTTCTTCGCAAACGGCAGGACTCCCGCCGCCAAGGCGTTGGGCAACGCCGGGAAGCTCCAGGGCAGCCTGGAGCTGCTGCGCAAGCTGAACCTCTCCGCCGTGCAGAAATGGGGTGGCAAGCTTGCCACCACCATGTCCCAGGTGGCGCGCGGCGACCTGCTGGGCGCGGCGCGAGGCGTGTACACCAACGCGGCCAGCTTGGCGGGCATCACCGTGCCTGCCATGCCGGACTTCACCGGCATGAGCCAGGGCGGCCTGATGGGTACGGCGCAGGCCCTGGTTTCCAGCGCCGTCCAGCTGTCCACCATGTCCAACCCGTTCGGCCAGTTCGCGGGCCTGGCCGACTTCTCCAATCTGCTGCCCCGGTTCTCATTAAGTCCCGACGGCCAGACCACGTCCTACGCCATGACCCCTGCCAGGTATTCCGGCACGCCCGTCAGCGGGCCGATCACCGGGCAGGCCGAACCGCGCCCGCTGCTGGTGGTTCCGCCCGCATCGGAAGCGCGCCAGGACGCCGCGCCGGATATGTCCACGCCCACAGGCCAGGGCCACGCCATGGCAGCGGGCACGCTCAATCTGGCCTCCGCCATGGCCGTGGCCAGCGCCGCGTCCAGCGCGTTGACCGCCGAAGTAAGCGCCCCCACGCTCACCCCGGCGGAGGTGGAGGCCGTGGTGGGCGTCAGCCGCCAGCGCCTCCAGGACAGCATAGACGATCACCGCGCGCTGTTCCCCACCCATGAAGCCTATCCCATCACCGAGGAGCTGCGCACTGCCGCCCTGGCTGTGCAGGACATGGGCGCGCAGGTCATCCGCCTGCATCCGCCCCTGGTGGCGCAGACCGCCCCGGCCCTGTGCAACCTGCACCTGATGGCCCACTGGCTCTATGGCGACTTCACGCGCGCGGACGAACTGGCCCGCCTGAATCCGGGCCTGCGCAACCCCAACTTCGTGGCTCCCGGCCAGGTGCTGAGTGGCTTCGCCCGCTGAGGACCGCATCACCCTGCGCGTGGCCGGTGGCGAGCACCGCGACTGGACCTCCTATTCCATCGACTCGGACCTGCTCACCCCGGCTGACGCCTGGCGCGTGTCGCTGGGCATCCCGGCGCAGAAGATTCCGGCAAGCATCCGCCCCTGGGCGCAGGTGGAAGTGCTCCTCGGCGGGGACATCATTCTTACCGGGCGAATCGACCGCATCGAACGCGAGCTGGCCAAGGACACCCAGACCTTGAGCCTGTCCGGGCGCGACGGGGCGGCGGTGCTGGTGGATTGCTCCGCGCCGATCTTCACCCAGCGCGAAGCCACGCTTCAGGAAGTGGTTGACCTGGTGGCCAGACCGCTGGGCATCCTGCGCACCGACGTGCGCACAGATGGGCGTAAGGAGAAGGTGGCCATCGAACCGGGCATGACCGCCTGGGACGCCCTGAAGCAGGCCTGCGAGGCCAATGGCTGCTGGGCCTGGTGCGAACCGGAGGGCACGCTGGTGGTGGGCGGGCCAGACTACGCCGCCGCACCCGTGGCCACGCTGGTTACGACCTTCGACGGCAAGGGCAACAACACCTTGAGCCTGTCCGTGCGCGAGGATGTTTCCGGGTGCTATTCCGAAGTGACGGTGCTGGGCCAGACCCACGGCACCGAGGACCAGGAAGGCAAGAACAGTATCATGCACCGCGAGACCGACCCAGACGTGCCGGGCTATCGCCCGCTCATCATCGCCGAAGGCGAGTGCGACGACGTGGCCGAGGCCGAGCGCCGGGCCAAGAAGACGCTGATGGATAGCCGCCTGGAGGGCTTCGAGATCGCGGCCAGGGTGCGCGGCCACAGGGTGGGCGGGCAAAGCGGTGAACCGTGGAAGCCAGGCCAGCGCGTGCATGTGCTGAGTGAACCTGACGGGCTGGACGGCGTGTATTTCCTGATGAAACGGGTATTCCTCGGCGGCAAAGATAAAGGCCGCGTGACCGAGCTGACCTTGAAAGAGGACGGCGTCTGGCTGCCGGAGCTGGCAGACAAGGCCAAGTCCAGGAAAAAGGGGAAGAAAGGCCCCGGCGAGGCGGTGGATTTATGGACGACACGTCCCGCATAGACGCGCGGATCGCGCGGGCCTTCGGGCGCGTGCGTCTGGCCTTTCGGGCTGTGCTTACCGCCCTGGACACCAAGCCCGGCGTGCAGCTCACCCAGGCGAGCGGCCTGAGTGGAGAGAAACTCCAGGCGTCGGAGCTGTTCCAGCACTTCGGCTTTACCAGCGCGCCGCCCGCCGGGACGCAATGCATCGTGCTGCCCCTGGGGGGCAAGACCGCCCACTCGGTCATCGTGGCCACCGAGGCCGGGGCCTATCGCATTGACGGGCTGAAGAGCGGCGAGGTGGCCGTGTACAACCAGTCCGGGGCCAAGATAGTGCTGAAGGAAGAGAAGGTCATCGAGATTGATTGCGACGAGCTGCGGATAAAGGCCGGAAAGTCAATCAGGATGGAAGCGCCGGAGATCGAGGCTTACGCCAGCGAGCATATGGGGTTGTATGCCCCGGCGTGGGACATGGGAGCGGAAGGGGAAGGCGACAGCGAGGCCCTGTGGCGCGGGAGCGTGCATTTTACGGGGACCAGCCGGGCGGACGAGGATCATGTGAGTGGTGAGGTGTCCTTGCGCCACCACGTCCACCGGGAGAATGACGGCGGGCAGCTGACAGACGAACCAAGTGGCAGGAGAGAACTATGAATTCAACATTGAGTCATTTCCTGGGCTCACAGTGTCTAAGACAAGAGAAACTAAGAAGAATTTGTCTCTCATATGTCCAGGGCCAGTTCCAATAGATTTAACTTGTGCGAGTGTAGCAGAGTATCTTGATCCAATCTTTGCTTGCAGCGCGGATTCAAACGCTTCATCAAGGATATGTCCTGAATAAATAGAACCACTGGATGAAACAATCTCAAATCGTCGGGTTCTAATGTTGAGGCCCGTAAGAATGCCATTTGTAGATATGTTAACCGTTGCGGACTCAATTGATTTGACTATGGCAAGCTTTTCAACAATATCTCTCCTGCTGTTGTTGGCAACTACTTTGCCTACTCTCTTAGGAGATGCATATTGGCATGAAAAACCAACTCCAAAACTATCAACTGTCCCGAGAAATTTTGAAAACCTTGAAACAATACGACTCTCAGACGGATTAAGGTACGTTTCAAGCGAGTCACTATCTGGCTTTGCATTGACAATTTTAACAAAACTAAGGATGGCTTCTTCTATGAGTGTGAAACTTGGATCAAGATAATGAGCGACGGACCTCAACTGTAAGCCAAAAGAGCTAGGAAATGAGAAGGCAACATTTAATTCTGTTTGATTTTTTATATATTTAGGAACATTCTTATGTTTTTGCCCGCTGTGTTTCAATCCAAGTTCATCGATAAAATCTTGAAGATCATTTATGATGCGGCCAAGGTATCTTGCTGAAGCCTCATGTTTCTCGTCATTCACGTCGAGCATAACATTGAGAATCCCCCTCTGCGTGCTGTCCGCAATGTATTTAGGCTCAGCATAGTAAGGGACTGTCTTTTCATTTCCAGCGTTTTCAATACGCTCCCCTTGAAGAGGAAGCCAGTCGTCAGGTATCTCTAGGGAGAATATAGGTTGAATTTCTGATTTTTTTTCTGGTATATTTGTTACGACAAAAGAAAATCCATTCACTGTATTTTTAAATGTTTCTTTAAAGTCGACAAACCCCTTTCTAAGCTTTTCGATAGCATCGCTAGAGATCGGAGAATAAAGCCATTTGTGCTCTGTAGAAGTTTCCTCTACAGAAACAACAATATACACCTGATTCGCTTCATTTGTACATGTGAACAATAGCGGAATGTCATAAAACTCAAACACTTCTTGAGTGGTGAGTTTTCCGAGGAATGTAAAGTCTGGGAGGTGTAGCATGGCATCTGTCTCAAATGTCTGTAAAATGTCCCCAAGGACAATCCACTTCAACAGGAACCCACCAAGTAAAATGGTGTTCAATTCCCGGTAGAGGCGTGTGCTTTATTCTGCCTACCGCTTCTTCGAGGTCCGCGTAAAGCAGTTGTTTTTTCCTCAAAGAAGGGACTCTTCGCCTACTCGCTTCGCACTTCTCCAAGGACTTGGCGACAGACAAACCACATGCCATGCACATGTCATCATAGACTTGGCCAGGAAATCTCACACCTTTGCAGGTAAAGCTCTCACTGATTGGCTTGTCGTTGCTAATAAATATATAAATCTCTCCATCCGCCCCAGATGCATCCTCAGGTGGGCAGTTAGGTGGAAAGAATTCAGGCCAAGACATTAACTATCTACCTTATTAGGAAATTCACCAGAAGACAATGCTGGTTCACTGAACCCCTTCACCTATCTCTCCGCCCCCTTGCGCCACTAAAGTGGCGCGCATGAGCATCGACAAGGGAATCGACCCCTCTACCGGCGAATACTTACCAGCCCGAATAAATCATCTGGGCAACGCCGTCTATATCCGTCTCGCCACGCAGTTAGGTTCGTGGTGGGCGGACCCCGCTATCGGTTCCCGCCTGCACGAACTGGCCCGCGAGAAGGACCTTCCGCGCGTCGGCATCCTGGCCGAACAGTTCGCCGAGCAGGCCCTGCGCCCGCTCATTGAAGATGGCCGGGCGCGCTCCGTCACCGTCACTTCCCAGCAGCCCCACAACGGGCGCTGCCTGCTCATCATCACGGTCGAGGACGCCACCGGGCGCGAATCCACCTTTCAGCACCCGGTGGGGGTGGCCTGATGTACGCCATCCCCAGCTTCGAGGACATCCGCGCCGCCTACCTGCGCGACATCAAGAACCTGCTGCCGGACGCCGCCACGGACTCGGACTCGGACTTCTACATCCGAGGCACGGCTCTGGCTTCCGCCGTGGACGGCCTCTATCATCACCAGCTCTGGACCGCGCGCCAGGTGCTGCCCGACACCTCCGACCCCGAATACCTGGAGCGGCACGCCGCGCTTCGCGGCATCACCCGCAAGCCCGCCATCGCGGCCACCGGCGAACTGACGGTCGAAGGGACGCCGGGTGCGGTCATCTCCTCGGGCGAATCCGTTAGACACGCGGCCACGGGCCTGACCTTCCTAACGTCCGCGCAGGGCATCATCGGCGCGGATGGCCGGGCCGTGGTTCCCATGGCCGCCGCTTCGGCTGGCGTTATGCCTGCCTTCGCGGGCGAGCCGGTGCTGTTCATCCAGGCCCCGGCGGGCGTGGTTTCCCAGGCTGGCCTGACGCTCTCCGGCGGACAGGCGGGCGAAAGCGACGCGGAGCTGCTGGCGCGGCTGCTGGACTACATGCAGCATCCGCCCGGCGGCGGCAACGCGCACGACTACAGGCGCTGGGCGCTCGAAGTGCCGGGCATCTCCCGCGCCTGGGCCTTTCCAGGTCGGCGCGGCCTGGGGACCGTGGACGTGGCCGTGCTCGGCCCGGACGGCCCGGCCTTGCCCTCGGCCATCGCCGCCGCCCAATCTGCCGTGGACTTCAAGCGCCCCGTGGCCTGCAAGGACGCCTGGGTGCTGTCGCCCACTCCGGTGCTGGTCACGGTCAACGTGGCCGTGCGCCTGGACTCCAAGATCACCACACTTGCCATCTTCACGGCCCAGCTCCAGGACGCCCTGGCCGCCGCGCTGGCGGACATGCCGCCGGGCGGTGTGGTCTACCGCTCGCGCATCGAATCCATTGTTTCAGGAGTTCCGGGCGTCACCGACCGGGTGGTCAAGGTGCCGCAGTCCAACTTCGTGGCCCTGGTGAATGCCCAGCGCCTGGAATGGCCGCGCCTTGGCCTGGTGCAGGCGGAGGCGCTCTGATGGCTGGTCACGCCGAACTTTTGGCCCTGCTGCTGCCCGCCAGCTACGCGCTCACCGGGCAGATCGAGGCCGAACTGACAGCCGAGGGCGAGGCGCTGGACACGGCGCTGGCCGTCAGCCTGGACCCTTTGCGCGGCCTGACGCCGCTTCAGGCCCTGGAATGGCTGGAGGATTACGAGCGGGTTTACGGCCTGCCCGGCGACTGCCGCCAGTCCGGCCTGCTGCTTCAGGAGCGCCTGGCGCTTCTGGGCATCGCCCTGGCGGAGCGCGCGACCATCAACCGGGAGTATTTCATCTGGCTGGCCGCGCAGCTGGGCTACACCATCTCCATTGAGGAATTCGCCCCGTTCCGGGCCGGATTCTCCAGCGCCGGGGACAGCCTGACCAACTACGAAACCCTGTTCACGGCAGGCTGCCGTGCCGGGGAGCCGCTGAGTCAGGGCGCGCCCTGGCAATTCGTCTGGGTGGTCCACGCCCAGGGCGAACCCACCGCGTATTTCCGGGCGGGCGTCAGCTGCGCGGGCGAACCGCTGGTGAGCTGGAGCAACCAACTACTCGAATGCGCCATCAGGGGTGCGGCTCCGGCCCACACCACGGTGCACTTCGCATACGGAGGATAGCCATGCACAGAATCGACGGCCCCGGTGCCGTGAACAACCTCTTCACCGAGGGCGATCCTTCGGTGCCGCAGATGGCCACGGTGGTGACGGCTCCCTGGCTGAACGACGTGCAGGAGAACATTACCCGCGCCATCGAGGCCGCCGGGATCACGCCGGTCAAAGGCGATTACGACCAGCTGCGCCAGGCCGTCCTGCTGCTGTCCGGTTCGGGCGAGATCGGCGAGATCAAGCTCTGGGGAAGCGAGACCCTGCCCCCAAGCGGCGACTGGCTGGAGGGCGACGGTTCGTCGCTGCTCATCGTGGACTACCCGGCCTTGTACGCCATGTACGGCCACACGTTCGGTGCTGCCCCGGCTGGATACTTCCGGCTGCCGGACACGCGGGGCATCGGCGTTCGCGGCTGGGACCACGGACGCGGAAAGGACCCGGACGCGGCGCTTCGTACAGGCGGCGACCACGTAGGCTCCACCCAGGAGGACGCTCTGGGAGCGCACAAACACGACATGGACATGGGCGCTCAGGGGATCGGCGAAGGCAGCGCCTGGGCTTTCGGTGACCGTGAGGCGGGCCAGTGGGGCAACCCAAACCCTTGCCCGATGAACACCTCCGTCTGCCAGATCGCAGGCGGTGCGGAAACCCGCATGAAGAACATCAACCTCATGTTCATCATTCGCTGGAGGTAATCCGTGATTCTTTATTCTTACGATGAAAGCGGCCTGTACACCGGCCCCATCTCTCCGCGCCTTTCTCCGGCACGTCCGTTCATTGACGGGCAGCCCAACTACCTGCACCCGGCCAACGCCACGGACCTCGTGCCTCCTGCGCTGGCCGAAGGTCAGGCCGCCGTGTTCGACGGCCAGAACTGGCGCGTGGTGGAGGATCACCGGGGCAAGATCGCCTACGCCACCGCCACCCGCCATCCCATAGCCATTCAGACCGTCGGGCCTGTTCCCGATGGGTACACCCTGACCCCGCCGCCCAGCCGCTTTCACACTTGGGACGGCGCGGTCTGGCAGCCGGACATGGCCCAGGTCCGCGCCAGCGCCGAGGCCGTCATTGATGCCCAGGCAGACGCGCTGCTTGCGCCATACATGACGCTCACGCCCGGCAGGGCCATGACCTACATGGCCAAGGAGGCCCAGGCGCGCCAATTCCTGGAGGCTGCCAGCCCTGATCCGGCGGACTATCCGCTCATTATCGGCGAGGTGGGCATCACCGGCGACACTCCCCAGGCCGTGGCCGAAACCATCCTGGCCATGTCTCGCGCGTGGCACTCCATGGGCGCGGCCATCGAATCCGTGCGCCTGGCCGCCAAGAAGAACGCGCGCGAAGCCCAAACCCCGGAGGCAGTTCAGACCGTGCTGAACGCCGTCACCTGGCCCGGAGCGCAGTAGCCCATGAGCGCCATCCCCACCGTGGAAGTCACGGTTTCCGTGCAGGACAAC
The DNA here is from genome assembly GCA_009773665.1 of Desulfovibrionaceae bacterium. Classification (GTDB taxonomy): domain Bacteria; phylum Desulfobacterota; class Desulfovibrionia; order Desulfovibrionales; family Desulfovibrionaceae; genus Fundidesulfovibrio. The sequence continues at coordinate 107,425 of WSYE01000001.1, forward strand.
CAGGGCCAGGCCGTGCCGGGGGCAGCCGTCAAGGCGCTGCTCACCGCGCAGGAACGCTACCAGGGCCTGGAAGTGCCGGGCCAGGTCCTGGGCGTGACCGACGTGCACGGCAAGGCGGTCTTGGAGCTTTTCCCCAACGACCTGGGCAGCGAAGGCAGCTCATATTCCCTGACAGTCACCCCGCCCCTGGGCGGCAGCATCGTGCGCTTCGTGGCCATCCCGAACTCGCCCTGCGACGTGCTCATCCGCCCCCACGCCCAAACGGCCATCACCGGGCCGCAGGGGCTGCAAGGCCAGAAAGGGGACAAGGGCGAAAAAGGCGACAAGGGAGACCGGGGCGAACAGGGACTGCAAGGGCTGCCCGGCGAATCGGCTGGCGTGGCGGGCGCGGACCTCTATCTGGCCAACCTCTATCCCTGCCTGAACTACTAGGAGGCGACATGGCTTCTCATCCCGCTTTCCCGTCCACGCCCCCGGTTTCGGCAGGCGTCACGCTCTCCAGCGCCGACAACGGCGCGTGGAAACAAATTCTTGAGGCTCCCGCTGATGGCTCCGGCGTTCTGGTGGGAAGGCTGCGCGCCGTCAGCGACGACACGGCGGGCGTGAGCTTGATCGCCGCTCGCAATATCGGGGGCACCTACTACCGCATCGGCTGCGCCACCGTGCCAGCGGGCGCTGGCAACAGCGCGGGCGTGGCCTGGAAGGATTTGCTGGCGGACCTGAACCTGGGCGAATCCCTGGCCCTGACCCCGTCCGAAGGGCTGTTCGTCATGCCCATCACGAACATCACCGCCGCGAAGACCATCTGGCTGCACCTCGAAGGCGCACCGCTCTAGGAGGATGGCAGCATGAGTCTCTATTCTCTCAAGAAGGCGGGCGGTGGGGCCGTGCAGCCGTGGTCCCAGGTCATTACCCTGGCTCAGGCAGGAAAAGGCTGCGACGGACTGTTCAACCTTTACGATTCGCTGGGCGACAAGACGCTCACCGGGGCGAACACTATCCCCACTCTTCTGGACGGCCCCGAGAAGGTGGTGCGCTACGGCGCACTAACGCTGGGGGACGGCGCAACCACTACCAGCCTTACGGTAAGCAACCGCTGCAAGGGGCTGACGGTCCTGTGCGACTCGCTGACCGTAAAGGCCAACGCGACCTTGCACATGACCGGAAAGGGGGCGCGGGTGGACAGGGCAGACGACCCGTTTTTCCCGTTCATCGACTACAAGATCCCGTTCAAAGTTTCCCTGGACTCTTCCCGAATGTCCCTGGTCCAGGCCCTCGCGGTCATAAAATCCATGGGGCTGGCTCCGTGGGACGCAGGGACATTTGCCCATATCATCGCTGGCTTGTTCGGCTTCAACCTGGGGATCAGCCTCGCCGGTTCGCTGGTGCTCTTGAACTGGGCATCCCCAGGCGGTGCTGGTGCTGTGCCTCAAAGTGTGGCCCAGGCCAATCAGAACGGGAATGCTGGCTCCGCAGGTGTAAATGGAGGGTGTGGTGGTGGCGGTCATGGAGGGATTTGTGCCCGCATAGATGTTTCCAGCTACCCGGCCTATCACGCGTATTCCGCAGGCAAGGGGAACCCCTATGGCGGTGGGTGCGGGACAAGCGGGTTCTCCGCTGGCAACGGCTACGGAAGCATGCGCGACCAATATGATTACCCGCGCTACTCCTCCCTTCTGGGTGATGCGCAAGTTGGAGGTGGTGGGGCGGGGATACCTGCTGGCCTTGGTTCAAACAGTCCTTGGGGAGGTGCAGCCTCTACGAACGGGGGGGAGGGAGTCGGCGGGAAGCTGACCATCATCTGCGCCGGAGCCATCACCGTCCAGCCCGGCGGTAAGATCGAGGCCAACGGCATGCTGGGCGGAAATGGTCCTGGGACGTATGCAATGGGTGGAGGGGGCTCCGGTGGCGGACATCTCTCGATCATCACTCCCACTGCTCCCTCCAACTTGGGCACGATTCAGGCCATTGGCGGCGTTGGAGGCACTGGACATTACGGCGCTGGGGGCGCTGGGGGCGCTGGCTCCGTGGTCACGAAAACCTTCAGCGACATGGGGTGGTAAACATGGAGATCACTCTGCTGCATAGCGCCCAGGTTGCGACCTCGCGCAACATCGTTCGGGAACTTGGAGGCGATCCCGCCGGGAACGAAGCAACGATAACCCACGAAGGGCGCGAGGTGCGCGTCATCTCAAAGCATGCCCTGGCCGTGGCCGCCTGCCCGAACTTCAGCGCATATCCGGCCATCGTGGTCCAGGACGGAGAAACCGTGCGGGTGAAGTCCCCGGTGGAATCCTGGCAGGACTGCCTGGATTTCGCGGACAACCCGCCGGAGCCCGCGCCGTCGATCCCGACCCCGAAGATCGAATTCACGAAAACCGACTTCCTGGACCTGTTCACCGTCGAAGAACAGGTGGCGCTCAAGGGCCTGGAAAAGACCGACGACGCCGTTGCCCTGTTCTGGGAGCGCTACCGCGTGGCGGACAACATCCGCCTGGACGATCCCCGGACCATCGGAGCCATCAACATGCTAGCCGCCGCCGGGCATATCACCCTGGCGCGGGCTGCGGCCATCCTGGAAGGCTGATTCATGGCCATGCTCAAGCGCTACTTCTGGAACGTCCTGCTGGGCTTGGATCAGTTCCTTTCGGTGCTCACCGGCGGCGACCCCGACGAGACCGTATCCAGCCGGGTGGGCAAAGCTGCCGCAGCCGGGGGCCTGATTGGCCTGGCGCTGGAACGGTGCCTGGACGCGGTGTTCGGCAAGGGACACTGCCGGGAATCCATTGAGGCGGACGAAGGTGCGGAGAAAGTTCTGAAATACTAGACTGAGAGGAGCGGCAGGGCGGCAGCCACCGCCCCACCGACGGGATGTTTGCGCATCCCGCCACGGCCAAGGCCGCACTCCTTGCCCATCGCGCGCGGGCAAAGGGGTGTTAACGGTTCGAGGCAGACCTGTAAAGGACGTCATGACGGAGATTCGATGCGGAGCTTGTGAGCGTTTGTTGGCGAAAGGCAGCGTGGTCCGGCTTGAAATCAAGTGCCCCCGCTGCAAGGCATTGAACCATGTGAGGGCCGAGAACCCCAGCAAGAGCCAGGAAGGCCAGAGCAAGGAGTTCTCCCGTGATGCAAGCGATCTTTGAAAATGGAATACTGTACAATGGCGATGCGCTCGCCATCCTGAAGGACCTTTCCAGCGAATCCGTGGACACGGTTCTGACCGACCCGCCGTATTCCAGCGGCGGTGTTCATCTGTCCGCCCGGCAAACCGCCCCTTCGGCGAAATACCAGGGCTCGAACACAAAGAGGACTTACCCACCCATGCTCGGAGACCACAAGGATCAGCGGTCCTTCACCATGTGGGCGACGCTTTGGCTTGGCGAGTGTTGGAGGCTGGCCAAGCCGGGAGCGCCTTGCATGGTCTTCTCGGACTGGCGGCAACTCCCAGCCATGACCGACGCCGTTCAAGCCGCCGGGTGGTCCTGGAAGGGCATCGTGGTCTGGCACAAGCCAAGCGCACGGCCAATGCTTGGAGCCTTTCGGCGAGACACAGAGTTCGTGATTCACGCGGTCAAAGGACAGGCCAAGGCGCATACCCGCCAGTGCTTCCCCGGAGTGTTCAAGCATTCGGTGAATACTGCCCAGAAGGTTCACCTGACGGGCAAGCCGGTGGACCTGGTCAAGGACCTGCTGGCCGTGAGCCAGCCGGGCGGCATGGTGCTGGACCCATTCATGGGTGGAGGCACCACGGCACTGGCCTGCCTGGAGACCGAAAGGCGTTTCACGGGGGTGGAAATATCGACCGAATATGCGGCCCTCGCCACCGAGAGAATCCGCAGGGCCGAGGAAGCGTTAAAATAGGGAGTTGAAGCAACGGGGCGGCGTGCCGAAAGCGGCGCAAATCAGTGCCAAATCGCGCGCCGCCTTACACGGCCTCACTTTTTGTACCCCAATTTGTACCCAGAAGAAATATGACAGAAAAAGGGGTTGGCTCTGTGCGAGCTAACCCCTTGATTTCTTTGGTCGGGGCGGCGAGATTTGAACTCACGGCCCCCTGCGCCCAAGGCAGGTGCGCTACCAGGCTGCGCTACGCCCCGACATGAATTTCTAACTCTAGAGGATTCTCCGGGGCATGGCAAGCGTCGCCCCGGCGGGCCGTTCATACCCCCGTTGTGGCGTAGTTGGCCACGGAAACCATGAGGTACCGAAGCGGCATGTCCTGCGAGGGCGGGAGTGGTGTGATGGTCACGTTGAGCGTCGCCGCGTATCCGTCCACGGCCACCTCGGCGGAGATGGTCTGGCCTGGCCGGGGTGGCCAGCCGTCCTGGCTGTGCCTGATCCTGCACATGGCTCCTTCCAGCGGTTCCTGACCCGCGCCCAGCATCCTGGCGGTGAGGCGGTTGGCTGACAGGACGCGCAAGTCTTCGTCCAGTATGGCCAGTCCGTGCGGCCCGTGCACGAACGCTTCTTCCCATTCGCGGTTGAGCTGCAAGATTTTGCGCTTGAACTCTTCATTCTCGGTCACATCGATGATGAGCGAGTGCAGCACGCTCCGCCCGCTGCGGTTCATGAACGACGTGCGCGTCTCCACGTCGCGTATGTCCCCGTTGGCCAGTCTGTGCCGGAAGCGGAACAGGCTGGTGTCCCGCGTGCGGGCCTCCCGCAGTTTTTCGGACAGCTCATCGGTAGGCAGCACGTTGATGTCTCCGAGTGTTTTGCTTCGGATTTCGTGGCTTGAGTATCCGTAAAAGGCGCAGGCAGCCGGGTTGGCGTCCAGGATGGCCCCGGTTTCGGCGTCGATAAGCAACTGCACCGTGCAGTTGGTCATGAACAGGTTCCTGTAGCGCGATTCCGACTCACGCATGGCCAGTTCGGACGCTTTGGCATCGGTGATGTCCAGCCACGACCCGACGATCTCCTTTGGGTTGCCCTCCTCGTCGCGTACCAGGCGCAGGTCGTCGCGGATGAAGCGCCAGCTGCCATTGCCGTGGCGGAAGCGGAATTCCTGCGTCAGGCAGCCCTGCTCGAAAAGAACCGGCATGCGCTCGAACAGCCGCTCCTTTTCACCTGGATACATGTGTGAGAGCCAGTAGTCCGAGCAGCCGATGAAGGCTTGCGGCGCGTGTCCGAACAGGCTCAGCATATTGTCTGAAATGTAGGTGGCGGCGTAGTCCTCGACTGCCTCGCAGGAATAGAGCATGGCCGGGCCAGTGGCCAGCAGATGTTCGAGCCGTTGGCGCACCGAGCGGAGTTCTTCCTCCATCTGCTTGCGGCCCGAGATGTCCAGGGCCACGTGGATTGCGCCCTTGATGCGTCCGTCGGGGGCGAACACAGGGTTGCAGCGGGTCAGGAAGGCTCGTCCGTTTGGGGCGGTCACCTCGCCCTCCTGGGGGGCTCCTGTCGTGAGCACGGTGGGCAACAGGCAATCAGCGCAGGGAGCGTCCAGCCCGTGCGCGGCCTCGTAGCAGTGCCTGCCTACGCAGGACGGCGCGTCGGTCAGGGCAGAACCGGAGGTGGCCGTGGAAAACCAGACCAGGCGCATGTCCTGGTCCACGCATTTCACCGTAAGGCCGGGCAGGCTCTTGAGGATGGCGTCCTTTTCCAGGAGCGCCTCGAGCACGGCCTGAGCCTCCTGCGTCGAGAGAGCTTGGGCGGGCAGGGCAGGTTCCGGGCCTGGGCTTCGGAACCGGAATAGTTCCACGGGCGCGGTCCCCAGGGCGTTGCACAGTTTTTCAATGCACTCGAAGGAGGGCGACACCAGCCCTCGCTCCATGCGGCTTAAGTGCCTGTCCGAAATCCCCACCCGCTGCGCGAGTTGCAACTGCGTCAGGGCGCGACCGAGCCGCAGGGTTCTGAGGCGTGCCCCAAAGTGCTTTTTCACGTCAGGCTCTCCCTCTGGCATTGTGTCGATGCGTAAGGCGGCCCGAAAAGATGCCATCCCGATAGATTGAATGCTGAAAAAACCCACCAACACCTTCTTGGCCGACATTCCCAGCGTTGGCAACCTTCGCTTTTCATGCAGGGCGGCCTGGGATACACACGGGCCATGCACGGACACCCACTGCTTTCGGCGCTTCTGGGCCAGCTGGAATCCCTGGAGCGCTCCGCCAGGGAAATGCGCGTGCCGCTTCTGGCCGGGCAGGCCGAGGCCTTGCGCCAGTCCGTGCTGGGCGTGGTGGGAGAGCGTGCAGCCCTGGAGGACGCGGCCGCCGTGGCCATGGCCAAAACCAGGCGGCTCAAGCAGGCCTACGAGGAAAACCGCAGGCGCTACGAGAACACCCTGCGCGCCTTCGACCGCTTCCGGCAAGCCTTCGAGATTCTGGAATCCCTGCGCGCTCTCGATGATCTGGCCGATGTCCTGGAGGCGCTGCGCAAGCTGTTCCGAGTGGACTCCATGTTGCTGTTCATGGACGCCGCCGATTACGGCCAATATCTCCCCGAGGTGATCTCCTGCGTGCCCCAGGACGTCCTGCGCGCCATGGCCGAGCCGGTGCTGGCCGCCGGGGGCAGGAGCTACGTGGGGCCGGTGGCCGCCGCGCCGCGCGGCCTGCTGACCCCCGCCCAGGCCAAGCGCTTCGGCTCCTGCTTCGCCTACCCCCTGGAAGACCGCTTCCATGAGGGGCGCTGGGCCGGGCTGCTCCTGGTGTTGGACGCTAGCCCCGAACGCTACAGCCCGGAAATGGCCACCGACTACATGGAGCACTTCAGCGACGCCCTGCGCAGCGCCTTGGTGGGCGCGGTGGACCGCCTCAAGGCCGAGGAACTGCGCGAGGATGTGGAACGCATCACCCGGCACGACCTGAAGTCTCCCCTGACGGCCATCCTGACCCTGCCGCAGTTCCTGCTGGAGTCCGACAACCTCACGGAGCGCCAGCGGGAGATGCTGCGCATGATGCTGGAGTCCGGGCGGCGCATGCAGTCCATGATCACCCTGTCTTTGTCGCTCTACCGCATGGAGCAGGGCGTGTACGCCCTGGCCCCTGAGCCCCTGGACCTCGCGGCGCTGGTGCGGGCCATCTGGAACGAATCGGGCGGGCCGTACCGCTCGGCGCACATGGAGCTTGAGCTTGTGGCCGACGAGGACCCCTTCCCGGCGCTTGGGGAGGAGCTTCTGTGTTACACCATGCTGGCCAACCTGATAAAGAACGCCCTGGAGGCGTCCAAGCCGGGGGAGGGAATCTCGGTGCGCCTGCGGCGCGAACCGGGCTGGGCTGTGGCGGAGGTGCGAAACGGCAGGGACGTGCCCGAGGACATCCGAGCGAGTTTCTTCGAGAAGTACGCCACCTGCGGCAAGGCGGGCGGCACGGGGCTGGGCACATATACGGCCCGTCTGATCGCCGAGGTGCACGGCGGGGACATCGCCCTGGAAACCGGCCAGGGCGAAGGTACTGTAGTTCGGGTGCGGCTGCCTATGAACGCCTGATCGGGCGCTAATTCTCTGTTCTGTTCGCCTGACGGAGAGTCGCCTTTCTTTTATCTTCCGCCGGTCAGCACCGAATAGACCGGTGGCGCGATCCGCCTGAGAACCCACCCCATGGCGTAGGTGATCGCTACCGTGGCCGAGGCCAGCAGCAGGGCGTAGCCAAGCTGCGAGGGCGAACTGCCCGCCGAAACCAGCGCCCCCGTCCAGTTCGCCAGATAGGACAGCACCGGCTCGTGCAGCAGGTAGACGAAGAAGATGGACGGCGCGAGCTTCAGCAGCATGCGGCTCTCGCCCAGCCGGACCAGACCGGAAAGCTGCCAGACCGCAACGACCCCGGCCAGAATGCTTAAGCGCCACATGGGAAAGAGCCACTGCACGTCCAGAATCAGCGGGCTTCCCAGCTGGATGGACGCGCTTGCCGCGATCAGCGCCGCCCAGACAAGACAGATCGGCCAGAGCGCCCGGCTCCAGGCGTCCAGGTCGGCCCGCCTCAAGGCCAAGAGCCCCCCCAGGCAGAAGAAGAAAGCTCCGCCGTAATCCACAGGCATGGCTTTGAGTTCCATGAAATTCCAGCACAGCCAGAGAGCGCACAGCCCCGCATAAGGCGCGCGCCGCAGCACGAACCCGAAGGCCGGGGCCAGCAGGAAGAACACGAATAGGTCCCGCAGGAACCACAGCGGGTAGATGAGCGGCAGGCCGTTCAGGCCCAGAAGCAGGCTGAACACGCCGCGTTCGTGCAGGAAGGTGGTGCCCCCGATGCCGGGAATGCCCCCGGCGATCATCAGATAGGCGATCCAGAAGCCGTTCACCAGCAGGAAGGGCAGGAAGATGCTTCTGAAACGCTTGAGCGCCAGACGCGGGTACTCAGCCAGGTTGCCGTCGTAGCGCAGGAACAGCAGGTAGCCGGACATGGCGAAGTAGAGCGGCACGGCGGTCTGGAACATGTGGCGGCAGACCACGTTGAACAGGACCTGGGCCAGGGGCGCTTCGGCGGCAATGTTGAACAGCACACCCTTTTCCGAGTGGATGCCCACCACGCAGAGCATAAGGAGCGCTCGAAGCGCGGTCAGGCGGCGCGAGGTGGGAGCGTCGATCAGCGGGGTACTCATGAACGTCTGCGTCTCTTGGATGGGGACAGTACGGACGGGTCCCCCGGCACGTTTATTTGGGGGCGTCTGCGCCTTCGGCCTGGGCTCCGGTCAGGCCGAAGCGGCGCTGGCGCGAGGCGTAGGCTTCAAGGGCGCGGTCCAGCTGGGCGTCGTCGAAGTCCGGCCAGGGCACGTCGGTGAAGTAGTACTCGGCGTAGGCGCTCTGCCAGAGCAGATAGTTGCTGATGCGCACCTCGCCGCTGGTGCGGACCACCAGATCAGGGTCGGGCTGGCCCGCCGTGAACAGCTCCGCGCTGAAACGCTCCTCGGTGACGTCCTTGGCGGCCACGCCCTGCTCGATGAGCCGTTTGCAAGCCCGCAGTATCTCGCCGCGCCCAGAGTAGTTCAGCGCGAGGTTCAGCGTCATGGACGAGCATTTTTCGGTCTTTCGCATCACGTGCCCCAGTACCTGGCGCACCGCGAAGGGGAACTCCTCCAGTTCACCAAGCACCCGCAGGCGAATGTCCTGGTCCATGAGGGACTTGAGCTCGTTGTTGAGGAAGCGCACCAGAAGATCGAACAGGGTGCGTATCTCGTCCTGGGGGCGCCCCCAGTTCTCCTTGGAGAAGGTGTAGAGCGTCAGGTGGGCGATGCCCAGTTCCCGGCAGCGGGTGACTAGGCGTTTGGCGGTCTCGGTTCCGGCCTTGTGGCCTTCGCTGCGGCCGAGTCCTCGCGCCTGGGCCCAGCGGCCGTTGCCGTCCATGATGACGGCCAGATGACGGGGGGTCGGGCGGGTTGTTTCTGGCATCGGGTAGTCCTGTCAGTCGTAAGAGCGTCGGCCCCCAGGGCTGAAGCACCAGGGGGCCTGAAATATATGGCAGATGCGGTCCTGGCAACCGCTTGGGGAGATGCCTTCTCTCCCCCTTCCGGCAAGGGCTTCGCTGGCGGGTTCGCGTGCGCGGACTTATGCGCGAAGCTGATAGCCGGGTCCAGGGGGAGGCTTCTCCCCCTGGCCGCCGGAGGCATCTTCTACTCGTGTCGCGTTTTCAAGATACATCCACGCAATTCATGAACTCAAACACAGAGACCATGTCAAATATTTGGGAAAAACATGTTCATGTTTTTCCAAAAAAGGACACTAGATCTCCATGATCTCTTTGTCTTTCTTGGCGAAGGTCTGGTCCATCTTGGCCACGTAGAGGTCGGTGGTCTTCTGGATGTCGGCCTCGCCCTTGCGCAGGTCATCCTCGGAGATGGCCTTGTCCTTCTGAAGCTTCTTGAGGGCGTCGTTGGCGTCGCGACGAATGTTGCGCACGGCGACCTTGGCTTCCTCGGTGTACTTCTTGGCCACCTTCACCAGTTCCTTGCGGCGGTCCTCGGTGAGGGGGGGCAGGCCGATGCGGATGATCTTGCCGTCGTTGACCGGGGTGAGCCCCAGGTCGGACTTCAGGATGGCCTTCTCCACCAGTCCGAAGGCCGCGCGGTCCCAGGGCTGGATGGTGATGGTGCGGCTGTCCGGGGTGGACACGGAGGCGATCTGATCCACGGGAGTGGGCGTACCGTAATAGTCCACCTTCAGGCCGTCCAGCAGGGAAATGGAGGCCCTGCCGGTGCGCAGGTGGGAGAATTCCTTTTCAAGGGCGGCCACGGCCTTGTCCATACGGGTCTTGGCATCAGCAAGCACGCTGTCCATGCTTCTCTCTCCTTATTCCACGATGGTCCCGGCGCGGTCGCCGGTGACCACCAGCTTCAAGTTGCCGGGAACGAACATGTTGAAGACCACGATGGGCATGTTGTTGTCCATGGCCAGGGACACTGCGGTGGTGTCCATGACCCGGAGCTGTTTCTCCAGCACTTCCATGTAGGTCAGCTTGTTGAACATCACGGCGTCATCATACTTCTTGGGGTCCTTGTCGTAAATGCCGTTGACCTTGGTTCCCTTGATGATGACCTGGCTTTTGAGCTCCATGGCGCGAAGCGCGGCAGCGGTGTCCGTGGTGAAGTAGGGGTTGCCGGTGCCGGCGGCGCAGATAACCACGCGTCCCTTTTCCAGGTGGCGGATGGCGCGGCGGCGGATGTAGGGTTCGCAGACCTCCTGCATGGTGATGGCCGAGAGCACGCGGGTGGACAGTCCCATCTTCTCCAGGGCGTCCTGCACGGCCACGGCGTTCATCACGGTGGCCAGCATGCCCATGTAGTCGGCGCTGGCGCGGTCCATGCCCGAGGCCGAGGCGGACATGCCCCGGAAGATGTTGCCCCCGCCAATGACCATGGCCAGCTCCACGCCGAGCGAGGCGGCTTCAACGATCTCCTTGCAGAAGGCGATGACGGTGTCGGGGTCGATGCCGAATCCCCTGGGACCGGCCAGAGCCTCGCCCGAGAGTTTCAGAAGAACGCGCTTGAAACGAAGGTTTTCCATATGAATCAGGTCCTGGAAAGGTGGAGGCCGTAAGCCTCCACACCCCCGCCAGGGCGCTGCCCTGGACCTGCCGGGGGAGATGTGTCGTGCGGATCGAAACGTGCGGCCCGGCCCGTGCGGGGTGGTTCCGGGAGCCTGCCGCAGCAGGTCGGTAATACAGCACCGTGCCTGCGAAAGTTGTTCATGCTACGCCGTGACGGGAACAGCCGTCAATTTCTTTGGAAATAAAGCGCGAGGGGAACCCTGGCGGGGAGGGAGTCCCCTCGCGGCGGCGTCGTGGTCAGAAAAAACGGGCCTTTCGGCCCGTTGTTATTCTTAGGCTTCTTCGCCCAGCTGCATGCGGACGAAGCGGCCTATCTGGATGTTTTCACCCAGGGTGGCCACCAGGTCGTTCAGAAGCGTCTGGATGGTGAGCTTGTCGTCCTTGATGAACGGCTGCTCCAACAGACAGACTTCCTTGTAGAACTTCTTGATGCGGCCTTCGACGATCTTCTCGGCGATGTTGTCGGGCTTGCCTTCGGCCTTGGTCTGGGCCATGAAAATGGCCTTTTCCTTTTCAAGCACGTCGGCGGGGATGCCCTCAGGGGAGACACACAGGGGGCAGGCTGCGGCGACCTGCATGGCCACGTTGCGTGCAAACTCCTGGAACTTGTCGCTGCGGGCCACGAAGTCGGTCTCGCACTTGATCTCCACCAGAACGGCGATCTTGCCGTTGGAGTGGATGTAGGAACCGATGACGCCTTCGGAGGTGTCGCGTCCGGCCTTCTTGGCGGCCTTGGACAGACCCTTCTCGCGCAGCCAGGCAATTGCCTTCTCGCAGTCGCCGTCGCAGGCTTGCAGGGCTTTCTTGCAGTCCATCATTCCGGCGCTGGTCTTGTCGCGCAGGTCCTTGACCGCGCTGGCGCTGATCTGAGCCATGATACTAAACCTCCTCGGTCCCGGCCGCTTCGGTTTCGACGGCGGCTTCGGGCTTCTCTTCGATCTTTTCCATTTCGGCCAGATCGACTTCGTCACGAGCGCCAGCGCCCTGGTCCTTGCGGGAGGCTTCGCCCTCAAGGCAGGCGTCGGCCACGCAGGTCACGAAGAGCTTGATGGCGCGGATGGCGTCGTCGTTGCCGGGGATGATGTAGTCGATGACGTCGGGATCGCAGTTGGTGTCCACAACGGCCACCACGGGGATGCCGAGCTTGCGGCATTCCTGCACGGCGATCTCTTCACGCTTGGGGTCGATGATGAACGCGGCCGAGGGCACGCCGTCCATGTTCTTGATGCCGCCCAGGGTGGCGTTCAGCTTGGTGACTTCGCGACCGTACATGGCCAGCTCTTTCTTGTGGTAGCGCTTGGTGATGGTGCCGTCGGCGAAACCGGACTCAAGCTTCTTCAGGCGGTCGATGGAGCCGCGAATGGTCTGGAAGTTGGTGAGCATGCCGCCCATCCAGCGGTGGGTGACGAAGTACTGGCCGCAGCGTTCGGCTTCCTTCTTCACGGCTTCCTGAGCCTGGCGCTTGGTGCCGACGAAGATGATGTTGCCACCCTTGGCGACGGTGTCGACCAGGAAGTCGTGAGCTTTCTGGAACAGCTTCACGGTCTGCTGCAGGTCGATGATATGGATGCCGTTGCGTGCGCCGAAGATGAAGGGGCGCATTTTGGGGTTCCAACGGCGGGTCTGGTGTCCGAAGTGGACGCCAGTTTCCAGAAGCTGTTTCATTGTGACGTAGGCCATGGGGCTCTCCTTGGGTTTTTTCCTCCACGCCGGGGTCCGTCCTCCGGCCCTTGCGGGCACCCGTGGGGGGTGTATTCCGGCGTGTGTGAAGTTGGGAAGCGGAGTTAGCTACAACGTCCGCTCCCTTTTGGCAAGAGGGATGTCCGGTGCGGGCGGGGGTTTTTTTCGTGGTGCAAATGGAGTAGGTTTCACGCAATATGGAATCCTGCGCTCACCAGAGGCCCCCCGCCGCCGCCCGGTTTGCCGGAGTGCTCCTGCTTGCCGCCGGATTCGGGCTGGCATGGCTGGCCTGCGCGGCACTCCCGCAGCTGCACTACGCTGAAAGCTATCCGTTGTTTCGCCGTCAGCAGCTCCCGGCCTCCGCCTATTTCGACCCGGCCCGCACGGATGAACCCAGGCACGCCTTCGTGGGGGCCAGCTACATCATAAACGCCTGGGTGGACAACGACCTGGACTCCAAGGGCTGGCCCGCCCTGGAAGACCCGTCAAGCTCCTACGCGGCCACGGCCAGGCTGGCCGCACAGCGCGAGTTCGACGCCCCTGGCCAGGGCTTCTACGACATGGGCCGCCTGGGGGCCGGATTCCTGGAGCACCTGTGGTACGTGAACCAGGCGCTTAAGGCTCCGAACCTGAAGACGGTCATCTACGCCACGGGCCACACCAACCTGACCCACTTCACCGACACCCCCTGGACCGACGTGGAGCGCTCCTGCCTGGAGACGGCCTACATCCTGGAGCAGTGGAAGCTGCGCTATCCTGCGGCTGGCCCGGCCATCGACGAGTACGTGGTGCTGCTTACAGCTTCCCCGGCCTACGCCTCGGCGCTCGAGCGCTTCGGCGCGGACTGGCGTTCCCGACTGGATGGGCGCGAGGTGTTCCTGAACGATACGCCCCGCCAGACCCTGGCCAACGCCATGCAGAGCGGCAGCCACTACCGCTCAGCGGCGGGCCTTCGCGGCAATCCGCATCTGGCCGTGAACAAACCGGCTGAGCTTCGCGACGCGCTCATCTGGAATACCTCGCTTCTGACGCGCTACGGCGAACAGTCGCGTGAGCGCCGCACCCTGTTGCTTCTGGACCAGAACGCTGCCGGACTGGGCGACCCGCGCCTGGACGCGCCCGTGCTGCTGAACCCCTCCCGTAATCCCTTCGACGGCCCGGAGGCTGCGGCCAACCGGGCCTGGACCCGCATGGTGGGCGAAGTACTGCGGGCCGCCGGGGTCAGGCTGGTGTGGTTCTTCCCCCCGGAAGTGAGCATCACCCCCCAGGACTATCAGCGCCACTATCTGCCCGGCTTCGTGAACGCCGTGCGCGCTATCGTTGAACCCATGGGGCATGTGGTCAGCGACCACGTGCTGGACCACGGGCTCAACCAGCGCGAATTCATCATGGAGTCGGACTCGCCTCCGCACCAGACCGGATACAAGCCGGGCTCAGTGGGCAAGCTCAAGGCCGTGCGGCTGCTGCTGGCGGACATGACCCGTGCGGGGGCCTTCCCCGGCAGGCTGGCCCCTGGTCCGGAAACGCTCTCGGGGAGTCCGGGGGCGCTTGGATCCTGCTGGCCGGGCGAGGCGCGCCTGCCTGCGGTCCCGTTCTGCGTGCGGGACTTCTCCTTGCGCGGCTCAGGCGGCTGCCTGCCCTGGCCGAAACCCGAAACGGGAGGCGTACGATGAAATTATCCGATGCGGCGCTTTCGCTGCTGGCGGGGGCGTTGGTGTTCTGCGCGCTGTCGCTTCTCATAAATCCTGAGGTCACCGGGGTGCGCATCGCCTGGGGGACCTTCTACGGAGCATTCTAGCCATGTCGCAAAAAACCATGGACGATTTGGCGGCCTTCATCGGCCAGACCTTGAAGGCCGCAAATCTCGGTCCCGACGCGGGAATGGGCCGCACCAGGGGGTGGGACTCCCTGGCGCATGTGAATCTGATCCTGGCCCTGGAGACCTGGGCCGGTGTTCCCGTGCCGCCCGAGCTCATGGGCGAGCTGACCACGCTGGAAACTCTGGCGGACTGGCTGCGCGCCCAGGGAGTGCTGACCCAGTGAGCCTGCCTTCCGATCTTTCGTTGTTGCATGAGTCGGTGTGGCACTGGGCCGAGCACACCCCGGAAGCGCCCGCCGTGGTGGGTTCGAGCGGGGCGCTCAGCTATTCGGCCCTGGCCCTTAAGGCCGGGCGCGTGGCCCGCATGCTCCAGGACCTGGGATTCTCGCGCGGGGCGCGGGCAGCTCTGCTTATGGACGGCTCCGTGGAGTGCTGCGTGGGCATGCTGGCCTGCCTGCGTGCTGGGGGCTGCTACTTGCCGCTGGGAGTGGGCAACCCGCCCGCCCGTCTGGCTGCGGTCATCCGCGACGCCGAGCCCGAGGCGGTGATGACCGTCAGCGCCCTGGTCCCGCTGCTGGCCCAGGCCTTGGAGCTGGCCGGGGTCTGCCCCAAGGCGGTGATCGTGCTGGACGGACCTCCCGAACCGGGCGAAGGGGGCGCGCCCGCCCTGACGTGCCGGATGCTCGTCCCGGCGGATTTCATCCACGCGCCCGCGCCCAGGCCGTGTCCGTCCATCGGCTCGGACCTTGCCTACATTCTGTACACCTCCGGTTCCACGGGGGTGCCCAAGGGCGTGATGGTGCGCCACGACAACGCGCGCGCTTATCTGGGCTGGATGGCGCGCCACTTCGGGATCAGTCCGGCGGACCGGCTCTCGGGGCATGCCAGCCCCACCTTTGACATCTCCGTGCACGACATCTTCGGGGCCTTCTTCAGCGGCGCGTCGGTGCATCCGCTGGAAACCCCGGCCCAGAAGGCCTTTCCCGGCCCGTTCATCGCCGCGCGCGGCATCACCTGCTGGAACTCGGTGCCTTCGGTTATCGCCATGATGGTGCGTTCCCGGCAGCTGACGCCAGGGGCCTTCCCCAGCCTGCGTCTGGCCGTGTTCGCGGGCGAGCCTCTCGCGCCCGGACTGGCCAAGGCCTGGCTGGACGCCCTGCCGCACTGCGAACTGTACAACAACTACGGCCCCACCGAGACGACCATCGTGGTCACAGCCCACAAGGTGGTCCAGGTGGATCTGGGTAAACCCGTGCCTATCGGCAGGCCGACGTCGCCCACAGAGTGCCTGATTCTGTCGCCGGGGAGCATGCTTCCCGCCGGGCCGGGGCTGCCGGGCAGGCTGTTCGTGCGGGGCGCGCAGGTGAGCGCCGGATACTGGCGCAGGTCTGAGCTGACGCAAAAGGCGTTCGTATCCAACCCGCTTCAGCCGGACATCAACGACATTCTCTACGATACCGGTGATCTGGCCTACCGCGACGAATCCGGCGTGATCCACTACGTGGGGCGGGCGGACAACCAGGTGAAGGTCCGGGGATATCGGGTGGAAACCGGCGACGTGGAGGCGGCGTTGGCCAGCCTGCCGGGCGTGGTGGAGGCGGCTGTGCTGGCGGTGGTCGGGCGGGACGGGGCGGAACTTGCGGCCTGCGTCTCCGGGCCTGCCGCAGGCGTGCCTGACCCGGAAGACGCCCTGCTGCGGGCGCTCGCCGAGGCGCTTCCGGCCTACATGCTGCCGCACCAAGTGTATTTCTTCGACGAACTGCCCAAGAATGGCAACGGCAAGACGGACAGGAAAGTCCTGCTTGGGCAGGTCGAGGCGCTCATGCGGGAGCAGGCAGAGCAGCACTGACGGCTGGCCCGGTCGAAAATGCTGACCTCCCTGAGCCAAAGAGAACCAATTGGGGAACTTGCAAAATTCGCAGTAGAGGAACGCCTCCGGCGGCCAAAGGGCTGCGCCCTTTGGAATCCGCAATTATCCCAGCTTGTTGCCGACTCGCATTTTGGGTCGGGTGGCAGATGGCGATGAGTTTTGCAAGAGCCTAAATTGGTTGGTTTTTGAAAACCAAGTTCAGGGTTTTCAAACAAGCGACGTTGGAGCAGGGGAAACGCCAGATTCTCGCTAATCGCGCGAAGCGGAATGGGTGTCCAGAGGGCGGAGCCCTCTGGCCGCCGGAGGCCTTCTTCCACGACGCCCAACCTTCTCTCAAATATAACGACGCAACCAGAGACGTAATTTCAGCCACATGCTCAACTACTATTCCGAACTCACGTTCTACGCGCTGATCATCCCGGCGCTGATCGCCTACCGGCTCGTCTCCCCGCGTTTGTCGCCGGGCTGGCGCGCCGCTGCGCTCTCTCTCGTCTCGCTGCCGTTCCTGGCGCTGTTATCCGGCGGGCGCACCTTCCTGCCGCTGCTCTTTGCCAGCGTGGCGCTCCTGTATGTCGGCGTCCGGCGCGTGCGGGCCGGGGGGCGCGTGTGGCCGTGGGTGGTCCTGTGGGTGGCGCTCCTGGTGCTGGCCAAGCACCCGGTGTATGTGTCCTGGCTGCCGATTGTCGAAGAAAGCGGCGCGCGCATCTCAGGCTGGGGCTGGATGGGCTTCTCCTACTTCGTGTTCCGGGCCATCGACGCCCTGTTCCAGGCCCGTCGCAAGGACTTGTCCTTCGGTCTGCCCGAGACTGCCGCGCTGGGCCTGTACTTCGCGCCCTACGTGTCCGGCCCGGTCAACCGCGTGGCCACCCTGGCCAAGGACCTCTCCGCGCCGGACGCGCCGCTCGATTTCCAGCGGACGCGCGCCGCCATCATCCGCATGAGCCTTGGCGTCATCAAGATTCTGCTGCTCTCCAAATGGGCCTACTTCTCAAGCGTGGCCGCCCCGGAGTTCCTGGACGCGCGCCTGCCTGGGCTTTTCGGGCTGGCGATTGGGGCCTGGGCCTACTACCTGTTCATCTATTTCGACTTCTCCGGCTATACGGATGTGGCCGTGGGCCTGTCCGGGCTGTTCGGCGTGCGCCTGCCCGAGAACTTCAACCGGCCCTTCCTGGCGGCCAACATCCAGGAGTTCTGGAACCGCTGGCACATGAGTCTCTCCACCTGGTTTCGTGACTACCTGTTCTTCCCGTCGCTCAAGTCGCTACGCCTGCGTCTGCCGGGCCTGCACCCCCAGGCCGCCCAGGCCGGGGCGCTGTTCGTCACCTTCCTGTCCATGGGGGCCTGGCACGGCGACGGCCTCAATTGGGTGGTCTACGGGCTGTTCCACGGCTGTTCCATGGCCCTGTGGTCGCTCAAGCGCGGGCTGGAAGATGGGTACGCGCCGGACTTCTTTGCCGCCCTGCGCGAAAATAAGGCCTATGTCTGGCTCTGCCGCGCCTTCACCTTCAACTACATCTGCTTCGGCATGCTCCTGATGCTCGACTTCAAGACCCTGGCGCTGCTCCTGGCGGGCTGAAACAGGAAGAGCTGGGCTCCGCCCAGACCCAGCAGGGGCGCTGCCCCTGCACCCCGGCGGGCTCCCTGGACCCGGCTTTCCGCTTCGCGTCGTGTGCGGTTAGCTTGTGCAGGTTGTTGCACAAATTGGTGCAGTTGCACTGCACACAAAAGTCTCTGTTGCTCTTTCTCGTTGGATGGTGCTTAGTATTACGAGGTTTTACCCGATGGCACGGCAAATGCTACCAATACGGTAGCATTTAAACCCAAGGGAGCATCTCCATGAGCAAGACATCTCGTATTTTCCAGACCTTCGGCGGCATCACCCTGGCCTTCCTCGTAGGCGTCGCGGCTATCGCCGCCCAGGACAAGGCCGCAAGCCATTCCGGCGGAGGTGACCACCCGCAGGCCGCCAAGACCGATCCCGCTCCGGCAGCCGCAGCCGCCACGACTTCCGCAGTGCCCACTACCTACGCTCCCGGCCTGCCCGGCTGGATCAAGAATCTGCCCGCCGACAAGCAGGAGGCAGCCCGCAAGATCTGGCTGGTGGACGGACGCGTCATCCACGCCAGTAAGGAAATGGTCACGGCCAAGCGCCACGAGCTGGACGCGCTCCTTACCCTGCCGACCTCCGACGACAAGGCCATAGCGGCCCAGGTGAAGGAAATCGCCACCTGGGAGGAAAAGCTGCTCCAGGCCGAGATTTCGCTGCGCCGCAAGCTGGAGAAGGAAGGCATCCCCACCTGGGGCAACTTCGACCACGGCAAGCACAACATGATGATGGGCAAGGGCGGCATGATGGGTATGATGGGCGGCAAGGACAAGGACGGCGATGCCTCCAAGGCAGGCGGCCACTCTGGACATTAAGTCGCAGTTATCGAATACCATGGAATGGCTCTCCTGGATGAGGTTCATGCGATGTATGAACGCATCCGGAGGGAGCCAACCAGGACAGTTTTCCATGCCCCGCCGGACTCCGACCGGACCCGGCGGGGCTCTGTCCCGAACCCTGCTGGGGCT
>WSYE01000001.1:126387-141298 GCA_009773665.1 Desulfovibrionaceae bacterium
CACCAGGGCTCTGCCCTGGACCCTCAACGGGCTTCGCGTCGTGTGCAGGGCATCGACGCCATGAGCGCTTACTCTGACCGTCTACAAGCGGAGGTCGCGTGGCAGGAATCACCGGGATCATCAGGAAGTGGCTGGCGGGATTAAACGCGGACGGTGTCCGGACTTTACCCGGACGCCGTCTGTTTCTGGCTCTGTCTGCGCTCGCTCCGCTTGGAGCAGCTGCACCAGCCCTGGCCAGGCTGGATGGGCATGACGGGCATACGGCACAAGCGGGGAAGGCTGGCGCTTCAGGCGGGCATGGGGGAATGCTGTACCCCTGGCGTGACCCCAAGATAGCCCTCACCCCGCCCCCGCCGCTCACCGGCAAGGGCACGGGCGTGGTGCAGTCGCCGCACGTGCCGTCGCTCGGCTACGAGATGGACGGGCAGGTCAAGGTCTTCCGGCTCACCGCCCAGCCCGTGGAGCGCCTGCTCCTGGACGGACCGCCCGCCCCCGGCTCCCTCTGGGACCGCTGGCACAAAGCCAAGGGAGCCATGCACGGCATGGACGTCCCCAAAAAGGTCAAGATCTGGGGCTTCAACGGCTCCGTCCCCGGCCCCACCATCGAGCTCATCCAGGGCGACCGGGTGCGCGTCATCGTCAAGAACGAGCTGCCTGAAGCCACCAGCATCCACTGGCACGGCCTGGAGGTCCCCAACGACCAGGACGGCGTGGGCGGCCTCACCCAGCCGCCCATCAGGCCCGGCCAGACCTACACCTACGAATTCACGGTGCATCAGGTGGGCACCTTCATGTACCACTCCTCCTTCAACGAGAAGAAGCAGGTGGGCATGGGGCTCGGCGGCTTCTTCATCGTCCATCCCTCGGACGGCTCGCGCCGCGTGGACCGAGACATCGCCATCCTGCTGCAAGAATGGCACTTCCTTCCCGGTAACGAATACGTGGACGTGACCTCCACCGACCCCAACTGGTTCACCATGAACGGCAAATCCGCGCCCTCCACGGACGTGTTGACAGCCGCCGTGGGCGAGACCGTGCGCCTGCGCTTCGCCAACCTCTCCAACATGCACGCCCACCCCATCCACCTGCACGGCGTCACCTGGCGCGTCACCGGCACCGAGGGCGGCCCCATCCCGGAGTCCGCCCAGTGGCCCGGAAACACCGTGAACGTCTCCCCCGGTGCGGTGCGCGACGTGGAGTTCACCTTCACCCAGCCCGGCTACTGGCACATGCACTGCCACAAGCTGCACCACGTGGTGAACGCCCACGCGCCGGTCCCCATGGCGGTCATGCCCATGGGCGGCATGACCATGCTCTTCGACGTGCGTCCCGCAGGGGCGTCCGCGACCCCGGCGCACGGCGGCGCGCACGCGCCTGCTGCCCCGAAACCGGACGCATCCCACGGGGGCCATAATCCCGCCCCGGCACAGCCGGATCACAGCCAGACCGGGCACGGGCAATCGGGCCACGGCCAGACAGGAGGGCAGTAGCATGTACCGCGCACTCGTACTCTTCTGCCTTCTCATCGTGACCGCCGGTTGCGCCAAAGTTCAGCCTGAAACCGACTTCGGCAAGGTGTCGGACATCGCCCAGGCCCGCCACGACATGCGCCCCGTCTGGGTGCAGACCCCGGCGGACGAGGCCTTTGTGAAGTCCGAGGTCCAGGCCATCCTGGCGCGCGGCGTTACCATGCAGGACGCCGTCCGCCTGACCCTCATCAACAACCCAGGCGTGCAGGCCCGCTTCGAGGAAATCGGCGTCGGCAAGGCCGAGCTCGTCCAGGCCAGGCTGCCGCGCAACCCATCCGTGGCCGCACTGTTCGGCTTCCCGCTCTTCTCGGGCGGGCCGCTGGCCAGCCTCGCGGCCCAGGCCATGGTCTCCGTCTCCGACCTGGCCGAGATCAAGGACCGCACCGCCAAGGCCCAGGCCGAACTGGAACGCGAAGTGCTCACCGTGGGGCGCGACGCCATGATCGCCGCCCGCGACGCCAAGCTCGCCTGGCTGGAGCTTGCCTACGCCAAACGCAGCGTCGTCCTCTCCTCGGACGTGGCCGCCCAGGCTCAAAAACTCACCGTAGCATCCAAGCAATACCGCAGCTTCGGCCTGACCGACGAAGGACGCATGGCCGCGTTGGAAGCCTCCTCGGCCAAGGCGCTGCTGGAAGTGGCCGAGCTCAAGGCCCGCGCCGCCATCGCCAAGGCCCGCCTCGC
The DNA here is from genome assembly GCA_009773665.1 of Desulfovibrionaceae bacterium. Lineage (GTDB taxonomy): Bacteria > Desulfobacterota > Desulfovibrionia > Desulfovibrionales > Desulfovibrionaceae > Fundidesulfovibrio. Next base: position 128,598 of record WSYE01000001.1, read on the forward strand.
GCGCCTGATGGGAGTCTCCGGCCCCTTCGACATCACTGGCCCGGTGCCAGAAAAAGCCCTGCCCCTGCCGGACCCCGCCAAGGCCGTCGAATACGCCCTGGCCAACAACCTGAACGTCCAGGCCGCCGCGTATCTCATCCAGGCCGCCCGAAGCGGCAAGGAACTGGAAAAGGTCCGCTGGCTGAAGGATTTCGAGGTCGGCGCGGGCTACGACTACGACGTCGAGGGCAACCGCACCCTCGGGCCGGGCGCGTCCCTCAAGTTGCCCCTCTTCGACCAGAACCAGGCCCAGCGAGCCAAGGCCACCTACCGCGTGCGCCAAGCCGAGCGCCTCCACCAAGAGGCCCAGGCCGAAGCCCGCGAGGACGTCCAGCGCGCGCTGGAAGACGCAACGCTCGCCAAGCAACTCGCAGACGGCCTCGGCTCCGGCGTTATCCCGCCAGCCGAGCGCGCAGCAGCCTGGGCTGGCAAGTACGCCCAGGCCATGCAGCTTTCAGATTTGGATGCGCTGACGGCAAAACTGGAACTGCTGCACGCGCGCCTGAAGCACGATCAGGCGCTCATGCAGGAACAGGCCGCGCTGGTGAGGCTGGAATATACGTTGGGCGGGCCGCTGAAGGCAGAGTGAGTTGGAGAGAGGGGAGAATCGGGCTCTGCCCGAACCCGGCAGGGCGCTGCCCTGCACCCGCCAGGGGGAGAAGCCTCCCCCTGGACCCGGCTATTGGCTTCGCGTCGTGTGTAGGCGGGAATCATTGGAAACGCGCCTTTGGAGAAGGGGTTCATTCAACCTGGAAGCGGTCGTCTACGTCTTCTTCGTCGTTTCCGCGTTCTATCTCTTCCAGGATATCATCAAGTTCCACGGCCAGGTCTTCAAGGCGTGAACCATAGTTATCAAGATCTTCCGCGCCTTCCGCTTCAATGTCGTCGTGGACTTCGCGGATAAAGTTGACCGCTTTTTCAAGCTTCTTCTTGAGGATTGCCTTCATGTGGAGTCTCCTATGGTGAGAGTCGGGTGGTACGGGAGCTTGTGATTGACAGAGGCCTTGTCGCCAGCATCGGTTCCAATTTTACAAGATATTCGCAAAAAGTCGAACACGGCATAGCGTTCCGCGCACACGCCTCTTACATTGGGGGGGGAAACGGGCGGATGATGTTCCCTCCGAATACAGGACCCCGGCTTTCCGCTTCGCGTCGTTCGCGGGAAGTTTGTGGAGGGATGGCAGGGGGCTGGGTGCTGTCCCGTTCGTGTCCTGGCGGGCGGGCTAGAACCGATTTGAAGACAACACCCAGCCTCCTGCACGCACGTGCGATCTGCCTCAGCGAGACGTGGGGCAGGACGAAGAGACAGATGGTGCGTCGGGAATATTCGATGCAGTACATCCCGGCTACCTGCCAGCATGGGTGATGGTGATTTCAAGAATGCGCCATGACTCGATCCTAGCAGGGTAAGTCCCCGCTGTTCTAGTCATGACCCTCAAGAGTAAATAAGCCCTGAGGCGCGGCTTTGCGCGCTTCAGGGCTTTCTTGCGAGACATCTGAACAGAAACGGTGCTGCCCGCGAAGCTAATTGCAGGGTCCAGGGGGATCATCCCCCTGGCGGGTCCAGGGCGGAGCCCTGGTCGGGTCTGGGGCGAAGCCCCAGCATCGCTCTAAAGCGAAATAACCAACGGCACCACAACAGGGTCGCGATCAAGCACCTTCCTGAAGAATCGCCGCAGCGCGGAGCGGATGCGTTCTTTCAGCTTGTCGGGGTTGCCGGGCGGCACGGAGTCGATGGTGTCCAGAATGATGCACTTGGCGTCTTCCAGCACGTGGGAGTAGTGCTGCTCGAACACGAAGCCTTTGGAAATCAGGTTGGGTCCGATCATGATCTGCCCGGTCTTTTCGTCCACCACCAGCATCACCACCACCATGCCTTCGCCCGCCAGGAGCTGGCGTTCCTTGAGCACGGTCTGCCCTACGTCGCCCACGCCCTTGCCGTCCACGTAGACCTGCTCCACCAGGATGGGGTCTTCCAGGCGGATGCCGCCCTCGCCCCGGAAGGTGATGGGCTGGCCGTCCTCGATGATGAGGGCGCGCTCGGGGGTGACGCCGTGTTCCATGGCCAGCCTGCGGTGCTTGACCAGATGGCGGTATTCGCCGTGCACGGGGATGAAGAATTTGGGCCGCACGGTGCCGAGCATGATGGACAGCTCTTCCTTGTGGGCGTGGCCGGAGGCGTGGATGGCCTGCACGCGGTCGTAGAGCACCTCGGCGCCCAGGCGGTAGAGCTTGTCGATGAGCTTGTAGATGGCGCGGATGTTGCCGGGGATGAAGCGCGAGCTCATGAGCACCAGATCGCCTGCCTGCACGCGCATCTGGCGGTGGTCGCCTGCGGCGAGGCGCGAGAGGGCGGAGAGCGGCTCGCCCTGGGAGCCGGTGACCAGGAGGACGCACTTTTCCAGCGGCAGGCCGGGCATTTCGTCCAATGAGGCCCAGACGCCGGGGGGCATGCGCAGGTAGCCCAGGTCGCGCGCCAGCTCGATGTTGCTGGCGAGGCTCCTGCCGGAAACGGCCACGCGCTTGCCCGTCTCGTGGGCCAGGTCGAAGATCTCCTGCATGCGCTGGATGTGGCTGGAGAAGAGTGTGACGATGATGCGCCCGGTGGCCTTGCGGAAAATTTCGCCCAGCGACTGCTTGATCTCCATCTCGGTGAGGGCGAAGCCTTCGCGCTCCACGTTGGTGGAGTCGGAGAGCATGCACAAGATGCCGGGGTCGGAGAAGGCGCTGAAGGCGTCCAGGTCGGTGAGGTGGCCGTCCAGGGGGTAGCGGTCGATCTTGAAGTCGCCGGTGTGGACGATGCGTCCCACCGGGGTTTCGATACCCAGGCCGTAGCTGTGCACGATGGAGTGGCACACCTGGAAGAAATTGAAGGCGAAGGGGCCGATCTCCACGCGGTCGTTTTTCTGGACGGGGCGCAGGTCGGCGGTTTTCAAAAGGTCGTGCTCTTCGAGCTTCTTGGCGACAAGGGCCAGGGTGAAGGGCGAGCCGTAGATGGGCGCGTCCACGTAGGGGAGCAGCCAGGGCAGCGCGCCGATGTGGTCCTCGTGGCCGTGGGTGAGGATGATGGCCTTGAGCTGGTGCTTGCGGGCCAGCACGAAATCGAATCGGGGGATGACCACGTCCACGCCGAAGAGATAGTCTTCGGGGAACATGAGGCCGCAATCCACCATGACCATGGAGTCGCCGCTTGAGATGCACAGGCAGTTCATGCCGATCTCGCCCAGGCCTCCCAGCGGGAAGAGGGTTACGTCGTCCGGCATGACCGTCGCTCCTGATAGGCTGTTTCCATGTGTTCCTTGAGCCAGAGTCTGAAGTCCTCGCGCTGTTTCAGGGTGTACCGCTCGGAGGGATCGAAGGGCGCGAGGGCTTCGATGTGCACCACTCCGGGGTTGGGAATCCAGGACCCTCTCGGCAGCACCTCGTAGGAGCCGGTCATGATGACCGGTGCCACGGGGCGGTGGCACTTGAGCGCCATGATCATGCCGCCGATCTTGAAGTCGCCCAGGTGTTCGGCGGTGTCGCTGCGGGTCCCTTCCGGAAAGATGAGCACGGAGATGCCGCGTTCTGCTGCGGCCACGGCGTCGTCGATGGACTTCATGGCCTTGCGCGAATTCTCCCGCAGGATGGCGATATGCCCGGTGCGGACCATGGCCGCGCCGAACAACGGGATCCTGAACAGACTCTCCTTGGCCACGAAGCGGACGTTCCAGTGCTTCCCGAGCGCCGCCAGGATGAGCGGGATGTCGAACTGGCTCTGGTGGTTGGCCAGGAACACGTAGGGCGTGGACGGGTCCAGCCTGGAGGTGTCCACCGTGATGCGCACCCCGGATATCCACAGGCCCAGCCTGGCCCATTGGCACTGACACCAATGGGCCACGCTGGCATTCTTCCCGATCCCGGCCGTGAGCCAGCATGCTGCGCTGACGCCAACGGTCAGCAGCGGGAAGAACAGAACGAACAGAATCTTATGCAGAATTGCCATCTGGCGTGTGCTATTCGGCTTCCTCGGTCTCGTGGTCATGGTCGCATCCGCAGGCGGATTCGATGGTCACGACGATCTGGGTGGCGTCGAGCAGAGCGCCGGAGATGTCCTTCAACTGGGTGCTGGTGAGGGTTTCGGCGTCCAGCATTTCAGCAGCCTTGAACACGACGCGCATGGCGTTTTCCAGGAGCAGGTCCTGGGGGTCGATTTCGAATTCTTCTTCCACGTGACTCTCCTGAGTATTGTATTGGGAATGAACGTCAACAAGGGGTGTGTAGCGTCCCGGGCGGGAAAAATCTAGGCCTCGGGGGCAAGATGGCGCACGATGATCTCCAGGTCCTGCGGGCGCGACTTCGCCCCAAGCGAGACGGAGTGCCCATGCACACGAAAAGCTCCGTCAACGGCCTCAACATAGCCGGCGGACAGCACGCTCGAGTAGGGCACCAGTTCTCGCATCTCGCCGTGGCTTATGCGGCTGGGGAACAGGATAGGTGCCGGATGCCCGGCGAAATCCTCGAAGATGATGTATTTCATGGCAGCCTCTTTTGACAGGGTAGGCTTTTCCCTGAAGATTGTCGACGGGTGCTGTTGGCGGTGCATTGCATGATTTTTGAGTTGAATGGCCATTCATTTTATTTGGATGGGGTCAGTATCGCGTGGTATTGTTCAAGGTTGCGTTGGTGCAAACATGCAAGAGGATTCTTGTATGTTGACTGGTGAGCGCTGAATGGATACGGGAAGGCCATCCGGGGAAAACAGTGCGATGCGTTGGCGCCACCCCGTTTTGCCACGTGTTAATTTGAAAGCGCTGCGAAATGCAAGGGAGACATATGGACGCGTCGATCCTCTCCGGCCTTGGGCCAAGGATGCAATTCCATGAGCTCGGCATGATGCGCAGTGAGATAGTTGCTGTTCATGGCGGGATGCTGGATGCGATTCCGGTGGCTCTCGCGGTGTTAAACGAATTCTGGCAGGTGCTCTTCACCAACCTCAGGTTCAATACCCTGCTGGACCTGCATGAGCCTACGTCTGTCCTGGGGCTGCGCCTGGGAGAGGTGGGCGGCTGCGCAAACGCCAGGACGTCGCTGAGTGGTTGCGGTACATCGCTTTCCTGTCCGAACTGTTCTGTCTTTAACGTTGCCTACCGCGCAAATTCTAAGGATGAGTTGAGCGTCTCCATGGTCCTTCCGGTGGTCGGGGCAGTCAGTGTCAGCGTAGGCTGGGGCACACCCCTCGGCAGCTCCCTGCGGGTCTGCGCTTTCTCTCCCGTCTGAGGTCTTTCGGGCTTGATGTCCGCCCGAGGCCCTTCTTTCTGCTTCAGTCGCTGCTTTAGTGCGTGAATATGCCTGTCTCCATCTTTACAAACTGCGAATCCTGATGTAATTACAGCAGGCTTTTGCAGTGAGTTTTAAAATTTCTCGTTTGATATAGAGAACTTACAATGAGCTACGTTCCAATGAACCTGCGCCGCCTTGTGGCGGATGTGCTGCCCAAAGGCTTCGAGGTCGCCAAGACTGGCGAAGAAGAGCCCGCTGGCGGCTACGAATATTTCTACGTGCTGGACCCGGCCCGCCGCCGTCGCACATTCTCCCACGCCAGCCCCACCCTTGATGAGCTGTACGGCGAAATCCGAAAGCTGGCCGTGGAAGTGCGCCGTCTGGACTATTGGAAGCGCAAGTCCGAGATCACCGACGAGGACATCGACGCCCTGGTTGAGAGCGTGTGCACCAACATGCCCAAGTTCAAGGGCCAGCGCTGGGGCTACGCCCAGGCCGACATGACCACCCCCTGCTGCGGCACGGCGATTCCCGCCGGAAAGTGGTGGATCCACGAGGACGCCGGGATGCTGGGCCAGTTCGCGCCCATCGCCCAGAACGCGGGTTCGCCCGACGTGGTGTTCATGGACGCCCCCGACTTCGCCCGCTACCTGATCGAGCGCAAGGAATCGCGCTTCGAACGCTCCGTGCGCCAGTAGCGCGGGCAGCTAGACCAAAGAGGCTTCAAGCGCCGGGCGGCCATGCCGACCGGCGCTTTTTTCGTTTCAACGTGCAGGTGACGGCGCGTGTCCGCCTTTGTCGGGTCCGTGCCCGCAATCACTGCGAGTGCAGGTCCCACCCGTTTCCACCTTGCCGAGTAAACCGCCAGCGTGGGCGTCATGCGCCCGCCCTTGCGGCCCGGCCTCCTTCCTTGTATGGTCCGCCCGTTTTGGAGGCTGTCATGCGCACACTCGTCTCGACGCTTTGCATATTCCTTCTGGCCTGCTCGGGCCTGGCTTTCGCCCAGGCGCAGCCCAAGCCCTACAAGATCGCCATCCTGGAGTTCGATCCCGTCACATCGGAGGCGGTCAAGGACAACCTGGGACGCGTTACGGCGGAGTTTCTCATCACTGCCGCTGTGAATTCCGGTTCGTTTGGCGTGGTGGAACGTGCCGCCATAAAGAAGGTGCTGGACGAAATGCAGTTCGGCCAAGGTTCCAACGCGCCTGGCAGCGTGGCCCAGGCTATCGGCACCATGGTGGGCGCGCAGGGCGTGCTGACCGGCTCTGTGGCCAAGAACGGCAACTCCGTGCGCCTGGACGCCCGGCTGGTGGACGTGGCCAGCGGCAGCATCGTGGCTGCGCGCAACGCTTACGCCAAGGGTGACCTGCGCTCCATCGCCACTGCGTCGGAACTTTTGGTGAGCCAGTTGGAGGGCGATCTGTCACGCCTGACGCCTGTCGCGCCCAAGCCTGAACCCAAGCCGGAAGACAAGCCCTCGGCTGCCCCATCTCTCCAGCCAGAGATTAAATCTCAGGAAAATCAGCCGGTTATATCTGAGGAAAAGCAACCCGCCCAGTAGCCTCTCGTGTTCTGATGTGTTTCTGCAACGTACAGTTGCGCCTTGTGTCGGCACTGCAACAGGGGCGCTTCGATATGTTGTAATGCAAATGAAAGGAAAAAATGGGTTGCATGGGTTTGCCGTGTTGCGCTAGGGCTTTTTCGACCCGCACGAGGTGAACGCATCCTGCCCTCCAGGATAACCGGATTCCACACAACGGGCCGCATCCAGGCTTGTCCCCCGTGGCCGGAACAAGCAGTCAACCGGCGACCAGCCGATATGGAGATCGACGGAATGCGCAGATGGACGGTGTTCGTAGCCGCCTTGGTTGTTCTCAGCATGCTCTTGCCGGGCGATTTCTCGCTGGCAAAGTCTACCCAGACCGACCATTCCGAAAAGAAGACCGCCGCTAAGGCGGAGTCTTCGGTCAAATCTTCCCCCAAGAAGGACGGCGGGCAGTCGTCAAAGTCGACCCGCAGCGCCAAGTCTGAAAGCAAGAAGGACGTGGCGAAGCAGTCATCCCAGACGGGTGGCCAGACGGGTGGCCAGGCTGGCGCTAAGTCTGACGGCAAGGCCGGGTCAAAGTCTGCGGGCAAGCCCGAGGCAAAGTCTGACGCCAAGTCCGGCGAAAAGGCTGCCGACACCGCCAAGTCGAAGTCCGCATCCAAGAGCAAGAAACGCGCTGCAAGCGAGCCCAGGGAGTCCAGAGAGCCCAGGCAGGCCAAGGCCGCTCCCCCGGCCCTTCCCGATTCCTACAAGGGCGAGTTCGGCGTGGACACCAAGGCCGCACTGGTCATGGACATGCAGACCGGGCGCGTGCTCTTCGCGCAGGAGCCCGACATGCCCATTCCCCCAGCCTCGCTCACCAAGGTGCTCACCCTGTTCCTCATCAATGAACGCCTGCGCGAGGGCAGCCTGAAGCTCGACGAGACCATCCCCGTCAGCCAGGAAGCCAGCCACGCGGGCGGCTCCACCATGCGCCTGAAGACCGGCGAGTCCGTCACCCTGGACGACCTTATAAAGGGCATCGCCATCGCCTCCGCCAACGACGGCTGCGTGGCCGTGGCCGAATACCTGGGCAAGGGCGACACCCACCCCTTCGTGGAAGCCATGAACCGCAAGGCCAAAGAAATCGGCATGGCCAACTCCCAGTTCTTCAATCCCAACGGTCTGCCCGCCGAAGGTCAGGTCACCACCGCACGCGACATGGCCGTGCTGGCCCAGACCTACCTGAAGACTTTCCCGGAAACCCTGTCCATCCACTCCATGACCGAGTTCACCCGCAACAACCGCGTGCGGCACAACTCCAATTCCCTTTTGGGCAAGGTGGAGGGCGTGGACGGACTGAAGACCGGCTTCGTGTGCGCTTCCGGGTTCAACATCGTGGTCACGGCCAAGCGCGGCGATACCCGTCTGGTGGCCGTGGTGCTCGGGGCCAAGAACCGCCGCATCCGCGAACGCGAGGCCACCCGTCTGGTGGAGGAAGGGTTCAAGATCGTGGCCGCCGAGAGGGGTGGATCGCACCAGCAGGTGGCCATGTCCCACGGCAAAGACCCAATGCTCCACTAGACTTGCAGCCTGCTTGCACGTACTCCGGGCGTCCGGCCACTGGGCCGGACGCCTGTTTTTTTGAGGTTCAGTAATGATCAGCACAAATCCCGCCACCGGCCAGGAAATCGCCCGGTACGAGTGGCACACCCCCGCCCAGGTCGAGGACATCCTTGCCGTCAACCAGACAGCGCTGCGCTGCTGGCGCAATTTCCGTATCCCGGAGCGCGGCGCGTGTTTGCATAAGGCCGCCGACATCCTGACCGCGCGGACCACCGAGCTGGCCGGGCTTATCACCCGCGAGATGGGCAAGCCCGCAGGCGAGGCCCTGGCCGAGATGAAGCGCTGCGTGAACGTCTGCCGCTTCTACGCCGACCACGCCGAAGACATGCTGCGCCCGGAGAAGCCCGCCGGAGCCCCCGAGGACGCAAGCATCGTGTTCGATCCCCTGGGCGCGGTGCTGGCCATCATGCCCTGGAACTTCCCCTTCTGGCAGGTGCTGCGTTGCGCCGCACCGGTGCTCATGGCCGGGAACTCTTTCCTGCTCAAGCACGCCCCGTCGGTCACCGGCTGCGCCCTGGCTGTGGAGGAGATCTTCTCGCAGTGCGGCATGCCAGCAGACCTCATGCGCACGCTCGTTCTGCCCGATGAGCGAGTGGCAGCCGTGATCGAGGACAGGCGCGTGCGCGCCGTGAGCCTCACCGGTTCCTGCCGGGCCGGGGCCGCCGTGGCCGCTGCCGCCGGGGGCGCGCTCAAGAAGGCCGTGCTGGAGCTTGGCGGGTCCGACCCGTTCATCGTGCTGGCCGACGCGGACCTCACCCTGGCCGCAACCTCCGCCGTGGGCGCGCGCTTCTACAACGCCGGGCAGACCTGCGTTTCCGCCAAGCGCTTCCTGGTGGCGCGTCCTGTGGTGAACGAATTCATCGAGCGCATGGCTCACGGGGTGAGCCTTCTCAAGATGGGCGATCCCACCCGCCCGGAGGTGCGCATCGGCCCCATGGCCCGCGACGACCTGCGCCGCAACCTGGAGCGACAGGTCAGCGAGTCCGTGGCCATGGGCGCGCGCGTGGTGCTGGAAGGTGGGCCAGAGCCTGGGCCTGGGTTCTATTTCAGACCGGTGATCCTGGCGGACGTGCGCCCCGGCATGCCCGTGTTCGAGGAGGAGGTGTTTGGTCCCGTGGCCAGCGTCACCACCGTGCAGGACGCCGAGGAGGCCCTGCGTCTGGCCAACCGCACCCGTTTCGGGCTGGGAGCCAGCGTCTGGAGCCGCAACGCCGCTCTGGCGCACAAGCTGGCCGGACTCATCGAAGCGGGAACCGTGGCCGTGAACGCTCTGGTGAAGTCCGACCCCAGGCTTCCGTTCGGCGGCGTGAAGGACTCCGGCTTCGGGCGCGAACTTGGCCGCCAGGGGCTCCTGGAATTCGTCAACGCCAAGGTGCTGCGTCTGCCGTAAGGCCCGTCTCTACTTCAGGGCCTTGTGCTTGAGCGTGAAGAAGGACACTGCCTGGGCCAGATCACCGGCGCGCTCTTCCAGTTCCTTGGACGTGGAGGCCATCTCTTCGGCTGCCGCCGCGTTGGTCTGGGTCACCTGATCCAGCTGGCGCATGGACAGGTTGATCTGATCCGCCCCGGAGCGCTGTTCCGCGCAGGCGGAGGAGATGTCCTTCACCAGCTGGGACGTCTTCTGGATATCCGGCAAAAGCCCGGAAAGCGAGTGTTCGGCTTCTTCGGCCACGGCCACGCTCTCGCTGGAGAGCGTCCCGATCTCCGCAGCCGCCAGACGGCTGCGCTCGGCCAGTTTGCGCACCTCCGCCGCCACCACGGAAAAGCCTTTGCCATGCTCCCCGGCACGGGCGGCCTCGATGGCTGCGTTCAGGGCCAGCAGGTTGGTCTGGCGTGCGATGTCCTCGATTATAAGTATCCCCTCGGAAATCTTGCGCATGGCCTGAGAGGCCTGCGACACCGACTCCCCCCCCTTGCGCGATTCGGTCGCCACCCGTTCGGCCAGCTCCCCGGTCAGCCGGGCGTTGTCCGCCGTGTTGGCGATGGTCGCGCTCATCTGCTCCAGCGTGGCCGAAACTTCTTCCATGGAGGCGGCCTGCTCGGATGCCCCCTGGGACAGAGCCAGGGCGGCGCTGCTGGTCTGGCGGCTGCCTGCGGCCACAGCGTCGGAACTCTCCTGGATGTTCTCCACCACGCCGTGCAGGGTGTCCACCATGGAACCCAGCGAGTTGGTGAGCTGGGCTATCTCGTCCCCGCCGTCTGAATGGGCGCTCTCGGTCAGGTCGCCTTGGGAAAGGGCCTGGGCCAGCTGCGCTCCCCGCGTGAGGGGCGCGGTGAAGAGGCGCGCCACAAAGATGCCGATGGCGGCAGCCACCGCAAGGCTTACGGCCATGGCGGCCAGGGAGAGTCTGCGCATGTTCTCGCCGGTGGCCAGAGCCTCGTCCTTGGATTGCCTGGTCTTCTCCGAGTTGTCCTTCAGCAGGGCTTCGAGCTTTTCCATGAAGGACAGCTGCTGCTTGTAGCTTTCCTGGAATACCTTGTTGACCATGGCGGCCTGGATGGCGTCGGCCTCGTCGGCGGACTTCAGGAGGAGCTCGAAGTTCTCGAACACGGCGTCCATGCTGGGTTTCAGCTTGCGGTATTCGCCCAGGGCCTCATTCGCGTGGTTCTGGGCGATGAGCTCCTTGATGCGGCCGATGCCTGCGTGGAAGGCGTTATGGTGGGGGATTGCCAGGGAAATGACATTCTGGATGCGCGTATTGGCCATGGTCTTGGCTTCGGTGGCCAGCCACTTGCCGAAGTTGCAGGCTGTTGGGTCCGCGCCGCCTTGGTAGGCCTGGCCCAGGTTCACGTAGTCCAGGGCCTGGTTGATGGCCTTGTAGTGGTCGCCCCGGAAGAGGTTGATGTTCTTGCGCAACTCCATGGGGAAGCTGATGCCCGAGGCATCCCACTGGCGTGATAGATCAAGCGCCGTGTTGTTCACCGTGCGCCAGGAATCGATCTCGGCCAGCATGGCCTCCACAGCTTTGGTCTCTTCCGGGGAGTGGGGCAGGCGCCTGTATTCGTCCATGTTGGACTTGTAGCTCTCGCGGCCCTTCCCGATAGCCTCGTACTGCACGGCTCGGGTCTGGGGGCTCATGCCCGGCACCAGCAGACCCCGCATGGCGGCGGTGATCTCCACCAGATCCGCTTTCACCCGGCGCAGGCTGTCCAGGGCGGGCATCCGGGTCTGGCCGAAATCGATCACGGCCTTGTCCAGGGCGCTTATGCCGTACAGCCCCATGATTCCGCCGGACAGCGTGATGAGAGCGGTCGCCAGGAAGCCGCAGATCAGTTTCGTCTTGATGCCGTAGGTCTTCATACACCACCCGGATGGCTTGGGCTTGCCGCGTGTAGGCAAGCTGGTTTCGCGTGTATCCGTCCCAGCCTGAAGGCCGTCGAGAACAAAAGGCGTGGCAGAAAACAGATTCCGGCGCAGCCGGTATGGCCGGAGAGACAGGCTGTCCGCCGTGCGGCGGGGCAAGTGCCAGGATATGCTTGGAAAAACCATTTAGCGAATAACCTGTCGGGACACAAAGGAAAAATGCGGCCATGTCCGAATGGACATGGCCGCAGGAAGTTCAGGCGTCAGGCTGGTGTTGCGTTCTCAACGGAGCGGGCATTCACCCAAAACAACACGTTTCCTGCGAAACGCCGCTCTAATGCACGGAGTTGGCAGTGTTCGTCGTGGGCGGCGGGGTGCTCTGAAGCTTTTCGATGAAGGCTTTCACCTGGTCCATCTGCTTCCAGTTGACGAACATCTCCAACCAGTCGTCGTAGCTCAGGTCGTGGGCGTCCAGGTAGCTCTCATGGCCCTTGAGCCACAGCGACAACAGGTGCATCTCAATCTTGAAAGGCTTGGAGTCCATCGCCTTGGTGACCACGCCGGGGGCGTACTTGGGGCCGTCCAGCAGGCGGCACACGAAGGCGCCCACGTTCTTGCAGGATTCCTCATAGGTGAGCACCGTGCCGTTGGTCTCTTCCAGCATGGGAACCAGTTCTGCGTGGGACTCGTGGATCTTCTCCATGACCTCAGCCGGGATGCTCAGTACGGTCTGTCCGTCCTTGTCCTTGGCGTAATAGAACCTGGCCCAGTGCTCCAGGATGAAGACACGGATGATGTCGCGGGCCAGGGTGGATTCGTCGTCCAACATATGAAAGCTCCTTCTCAGGTTTCGTTTTCGGTTCGGTGGCAGCGCACGAAGTGTCCGGGTGCGGCCTCGCGCCAGGGCGGCGCGGCGGCGTCGCAGTCCGGCCCGGCCTGCGGGCA
>WSYE01000038.1 GCA_009773665.1 Desulfovibrionaceae bacterium
GAAATCCTCAAGCTCCTTCCCCACCGCTACCCGTTCCTGCTGGTGGACCGTGTGCTTGCCTACGAAACAAACACCTCTCTCACCGCCATCAAGAACGTCACCTTCAACGAGCCCTTCTTCCAGGGACACTTCCCGGACAAGCCCATCATGCCCGGTGTAATCAGCCTGGAAGCCATGGCCCAGGCAGGCGGACTGCTGCTCGGACTTTCGCGCGAGGGGCTCGGCGACAAGCTCTTCATGTTCACCGGCATCAATAACGCAAAATTCAGAAGGCCCGTCGTGCCCGGCGACCAGCTTACCCTGGAATGCTTCGAGGCCAGGCAGAAGCTCAGCCTCTGGCGCATGAAAGGCCGCGCGACCGTCAACGGTGAACTGGCCTGCGAAGCCGAGTTGACCGCCGCCATCGTCGATCGCGACAAGATGTAGGGAGAGATGCTGGGGCGCTGCCCCAGACCCCGCCAGGGCTCTGCCCTGGACCCGGCAGGGGAGAAGCCTCCCCTGCACCCGGCTTTCCGCTTCGCATCGTATGCGTGAGTGTTGGAAATTTAGGGCTGAGGCTGGAGGCTGTCCCGTTCGTGTCCTTGCGGGCGGGCTAGAACCGATGGGAAGACGATTCGTCGCCCGCCTGCCAGAACCCGACCGTGACAGCCCCCCGCCTCAGCCGAAAGCGCGCTCAACCGCGAGTCAGGGCGAAGACGCAGGTGGTCGGTCGGGAGCGTTCAATGCAGTGCATCCCCGCACCCGGCCATAGTCGAACACGGCGAAATCAAAAAATAAAGACCTGAAGCGCGGCTTTGCGCGCTTCAGGTCTTTTTATTGGCTCAATACTGATTCGTAGCAGGGCGTTACGCGAAGCCCACTGAGGGTCCAGGGGGGTCATCCCCCTGGCGGGTGCAGGGCGGAGCCCGCCGGGTCAAGGGCAGAGCCCTTGCGGGTCCAGGGCGGAGCCCTGGTGGGGTCCGGGGCGAAGCCCCAGCAGCTCCCCGGCTACTTGCTGATTTCTTTCAAGGCGTCGGCCACGCGCTTGCCGTCGGGCATCTTGGCCTCGGGGTTTACGGCGATCAGCCCCTTCCAGGCGACGATCGCACCGGGGGTGTCTTTCAGGTCGAAGAGCTTCACCACGCCAATGTTCAGGCGCGACTGTTCGTGCTTGGGATCAAGCGACGCGGCCTGCTCGAAGGCCTTCAGGGCGTCGTCGGTCTTGTTCATCATGCGCAACATCACGCCCATGTCGGTCCAGACGTTGGGCTGATTGGGCTTCAAGGCCAGTGACTTCTGGTAAGCCATGACGGAACGCTCGGGCAGTTCCGCGTCGAAGTAGGTGTCGCCGAGCTTGGCCCAAATTACGGGGTCGTTGGGGGCCTTGGCGGCCTGGTCTTCCATGGCCTTGGCCTGGACCATGAGCGGTGAGGTCATAGGATTTCCGCCCTGCTGACCTGGCATTCCGCCAGGCATGCCAGGAGGCATCTGGGGAGATGCGGAAGATTGCTGCACGCCGGACTTGCCGCCTTGCAGCGCGTCCTGATTGAAAACGACCACCGCGCCCTGCCACCCCATGAAAACGCCCGCCAGAAGCATAGCCACGGCGAAAACCACCGCATTGCGTTTGAGAACCATACCCTCAGGCGGCTGGGCGTGCTGCTTGTTCTGCGGTGCGGCCTTGGTCTTCTTCATGCTGTCTCCTCGGATGTGCTTTGGGTACGTGTGTCGGTGAACGGACGACTACTGAGCGGGCTGGCTTATGCCCTTCCCGTACTTGGGATTGAGCGCGGCCTTGGACAGGAAGTAGTCCACGGTGAGCTTTTTGTTGCGATAGATCTTGTCCCAATAATAGTTGGGCGGGTCCTTCCAGACCAGCCGGTCCTTGACGCCGTCCTGGAAGACGGCTTCCACCGCCGGGTCGGGGCAGTTAGCCGAACCGCCTTGCAGAGTGACCACGGCAACGAAGGTGAGCGACTTGAAGGTCTCGCGCAGATCTTTAGAGAGCAGGCGGGGCACGTAGCGGCTGTCCAGCTCGGTGATGCTGGAGAGGTCGATCTCGCCTCGGAACTCGGCCTTGTCCTGCCCGAGCACCTTCCAGGAGCGCGACGAGAAGAAGGCGTAGTTGTCGATGGCCTGCCCCAGAGGCACGGACGCGTTAAACTTGAGCTTGGCGTCCTTGAAGGGGGCTGCGTCGCCAGAGTCGGCGGCAGGAGTTCCGGGGGAAGCGGCGGGTGCGGGGGACGAGGTGAACGTGGGGTTCAGGTCCTTGATGTCCAGTTTGCCCAGCGGCAGCGTGAACACCGGAGCCTGATCGTTGAAGATGAGCATCTGGCCCACGATCTCCACGGTCAGCTTGCGTTCCACGGCCTGATCCAGCGCGGCGCGGGTGGCGGGCGGGAAGAATTCGCGGTCGCCGATGACCACGAGCTTGTTGTTGGCCAGGAGCAGGCGGTACACACTGGCCTGTCCCTCGGTGACCACGGCGACCTTGCCGCTGCGGGTTACCTGCATCTCCTTGATAAGTCTGGCCTGAGCCGGCTCGCTCAGGATGCCGGCGAAGAGGGCGGCGGTCAGTGCGGCCATCAGGGATAAACGTCTCATATGCGGGTTCCTCGTCGGTTAGAAGCCTGTGGCCGCCACGGGGGTGCCCCCTGGCGCGGACGCCTCCAGGTCGATTCGCGACTGCAGAGCGGCCATGCACCGTTCGGCCAGAGCCTGAGCCCCGGCGGTGGTCAAGTGGACGCCGTCTCGGGCGCGCAGGGTGGCTCCTGCCTCAACGTCGGGCTTGGAGAAAGCGAAGCCTCCGCCGGAGTCGGCAAACAGCGCCCAGGTGTCCACAAAGTGGCAGTCGCGCCCGGCGGCCATCACCTTGCGCACCAGCGCGTTGATGTGCCGCAGATCGCGGCTTAAATCCGGGTCGGCCATGACGGGCGCGCCCATCCAGAACACGGTGGCCGTGGGATTGTGGGCGCGGATGATGTCCACGATGCGCTGGACGCGGGCCATGTAGGCCTTGTTCCACTCGGGGGTGGCGTAGTAAATCTGGGAGCCGTCCTGCATGCGCAGGTGTTTGTTGTCGTTTGTGCCGAGCATGACCACCACGGCGTCTGGCCGATAGCGCCGGGCCAGGTCCTCCATGTGGCGGTCCCAGTCGAAGAAGTCGGGCCGGGCAAGGCCGGAGGAGACCTTGCCGAGTTTGGCGAAGCCCAGCTTAGGACGCGAGGCCAGGGTCTTTTCAAGTTCAGAGGCCAGCCCGATGGAGAGGGAGTCCCCGGCCACGGCCAGGGTGGCTATCTGGCGGCGGGGCAAACGGTTGGAGAAAAGGTCCTTGGGACCGAGCTTTGGGCGCTCCAGGGCAGCCAGAGCCTGAGACTTGCGGGTGGACTTGGCGAAAGCCGAGTTCTCGCCGCCGTCCAGACCGGCGCAGCCGCCCAGCAACACCCAAACCAGAACCAGCGACAGCTTGCGGAAAAAGGATGAAAAACGCATTGCGCCTCCGTGTGACCCCAAATGGGGCCGCCGTCAAGGCCGGAAGAGCCTACTGGGGGCTGACCGGTGCCGCATGCGCAGCCTGGGCCACCTGCTTCGCACCCTTGGGGCGAAGCTCGATGAGCTCCTCCACGTCACGCAAAAAAGCCTTGACGATGATGTCTCCGCCCGCCGTGGAGAAATGGACCTTGTCCCCCTCGCGCACCCGGACTCTGTGTCCGGCGGCGTCCTGGATGTGCTGGGCATAACTGCCCTGCGGCCCCGCGAGGAGCTCCCAGGTGGAAAGGAAACGGCCATGGGAGGATCCCTGGCAGGCCGTGCGCACGATGGCGTTCAGGGCGCGGCTCTTGTCCGAAAGGTCCTGGTCACCCATGACGGGCAGACCAATCCAATACGACGTCACGCCGCGTTCGTCCATGATTGAAAGAAATTTTGCCAGCCTGGCTTCGTATGCGGCGCGGCGCTTGTCGGCTGCGGCCGCAGGTTCCGGGGCTTCCGGGTCCAGGCTTAAGTACTTGGCATCGTTGGCCCCCATCATCACCACCACCAGCTTGGGGTCGTATTCGGCCATGAACTGGCGTAGGGCCTGCTCCCAGTTGTAGTAGTGGGGATTCTGAAGTCCGCTTGCGATCTTGCCCTTGGGGATCATGGTCAGGCCGTCGAACTCCTTGAGGGCCTTCTCCAGGCTGACGGCCAGGGTGATGGCCAGGGAGTCGCCTACCACCAGCACGTTGCAGGGCGGGACGAGCTTGGGCTGGGCCTTGGCGGCCTGCTGCTCCATCGTGCCGGAGTCTGCCTGAGCGTCCAGGGTGGCCGAGGCCAGGGACAGGCCTGAAGGGGCCGGAGGCGCTGCGTCCACCAGCGCGGCCTCGTGACAGCGGTAGGTTTTTTTGTAGGTGCCGCCGAACATGCCCGAGGTGGAGCAGTCCAGGGCCAGCCCCAGGCCAGTGAGGCCCATGGCCGAATGCAGGGACTCACCCGCGTTCACCACGGCAGCCAGCCCTTCGGGCAGGCCGTCCGCGAACTTGCCAGCCAGCCAGGGCTCTATCCGGTCGAACTGCAAGAGCACTCCAACCGCCAGGGCCGCCGCGTATATCGCTATGATGCGTCCGCCTTTCATGAAACCGAACACCTCTTGCCTAGAATGAAAAATAGATGAACGGCAGCACGCCGTCGGGTCCCATGCGAACGATCAAGGCCCCAAGCGCCCCAAGTGCGGCGGCCATGGCCGGAGCCGGAAGGCGCGACAGCCCCGCCGGGCAGACGCGTAGCCAATCCAGACGAAACGCCTGGAACCCGATCACGCCAAGGGTGATCACCGTGAGGGTCACGGTAGGCCCGGTTCCGTCGGAATCGAAGCTGACGATGCGCGCCAGTACCTGGGCGGCGGTGGCGAAATCCGGAGCTGCGAAGAAGACCCAGGCCAGGGTGACGAACCCGAAGGTGCACGCCCAGAAGGCCGCGTCACGAGCACGCGCCTGCCAGCCCGTGAGCGTTGCGCCCACGCGCCCGGCCAGCGCGTGCGTGACCATGAGCCCCACCCCGTGCAGCGCGCCCCAGGCCAGGAAGGTCAGGCTCGCGCCGTGCCACAGGCCGCCAAGGCCCATAGTAAGAAGCAGGTTCAGATTGCGCTGCACCGGCCCGCATCTGCTGCCACCCAGCGGGATGTACAGATAGTCGCGCAGCCAGGTGGAGAGGCTTATGTGCCAGCCCTGCCAAAACTCGCGCAGGTTGCGCGCCTTGTAGGGCTGGTTGAAGTTGTCGGGCACGCGAAGCCCCATGAGCCCGGCCAGCCCCTGGGCCAGGTCGGAGTAGCCGGAGAAGTCGCAGTAGATCTGGGCGCTGTAGCCCATGACGCCCACCAGAGCGCCGAGGCTTGAGAAGTCGTCAGGGGCGCTGAACAGCTGGCGGGTGACGTGTTCTGACAGGTAGCTGGACAGGGCCACCTTCTTGAAGAGCCCCACGATGATCAGCCAGAAGGCCTGGTTGGTATCGGTCCAGGACGGAGCGGCGGCGCTCAGCTGCGGGATGAAGTCCCTGGCGCGCAGGATCGGCCCGGAGAGCACCGTGGGGAAGAAGGCCATGAACAGGAGCACGTCCAGGGGGGAGCGAACGACTTCGCCGGGTCGACGGTACACGTCCACCACGTAGCCGATGCCCTGAAAGGTGAAGAAAGAGATGCCCACAGGCAGGACAATGGCCAGCTCCGGCAGCATCCCCGTGAGCTCCGAGGCCAGCCCGTAGTATTTGAAGAAGCACAGCTCCCCCAGCACCACGGCCAGATAGGCGGCCACGAGGCTTTTGGCCTTCCGGGACGGCGGTTGCCCGCCCGTCTCTGTGGCCAGGCCTGCGAGGCGGGCCAACCCCAGGGCGGTTCCCCAGGTGGCGAGGCTGACGCCCAGCAGCAGGAGCGCGAATCCGGCATGGAAGCCCGCATAGAAAATATACGACGCTGCCAGCAGAAGAGCACGGAACGCGGTGGAATATGGACGAAGGGTCCAGGCCAGGGCCAGGACGATCAGGAAAAAGGCTGCGAATTCGAGGCTAAGAAGCTGCATGGCGGCGAGAGGCGAAAATCATGATGAAATCCTGCGATGGTTCCTGAAAACGATGGGCTTGACGCAGCCTCGCGTGTGTTACACTCTTTCAAACGCGCCAGACCTTGCAGGTGCGGCGCGCGACACCAAACATATCAACAAAATCAGACGGTTGAAACGGCAGCCCCCTGACTTGGGGGCACCCTCTCGGCTTGTGGAGGTATTTTACGCCACACGACGAAAAAGGCAACCGCCAACCAGCCATCCGGAGCCGCTCACATGGAAGATCTTCTGCGGGAACTCATCTCTGTCAATAAAGAAATGCTCAGTGAAATCAAACAACTGCGATACACACTGGAACGCTCCGGTCAGGCCGCCTCCCAGGGAGGAAGCGCGGTTATCGAGGCGGGGAGCCAGCTTAAGAGCTTCGGGCCTGTTTTTGGAGAAAATGAAGAAATTTCCGAACCCGCCAGGACCGCCCCGCCGCGCTACACTCCCGAGGATCTGGAAGACATCCGGGGCTCGCTCATGGACGGGTTGAAGAAGCGCACGAGAAGCGCCACAAAGACTGGTAAGCTTTGGGGCGGTTCGTGACTCGGGGGCAAAACAAGAACGGGAAAAATCTCATGTCGCGTTTGTGAAAAACATGAACATGTTTTTCACAAACAAAATAAATGGTTCTCTTGGTTTATGCTCATATTTGTATGAACCTATTGTGAGAACGCAACACTAGTAGAAGGGCCGCTGCACCACGCCGCGCACCATCTCCACCACGTCCGGGTCGGCGGCGAAAGGATTCTCCGCCATGGACGGAATGGCCACGGACTTGCGGGCGGCGAACGGCGTGGGCAGTAAAAGCTCGTCCAGGGCGTGCGCCATGAGCACCTCCAGGGACAACACGTCGGCCACATTGTAGGCCAGAAGCGTCTCCAGCACGTTCTCGCGGCGTGAGCGCTCGAACTCGCGCCACAAGAGCACCGCGCTCCAGCCGTCCACGCCGTCAAGCTCCCGCCGCGACAGCCCGAAGCGCTTCTCGCAGGCCTTCAGCCCCCCGGCAACGCCCAGCGACTTCAGCACGAAGCGCAGGTCCACGTGGGCCTTGGGGCAACGCATGCCCAGCACCCGCTCGATGATGGGAACGTCGAAGCACTTGCCGTTGAAGGTCACCAGCACCTTCACGCGGGCCAGGTCCTCTTCCAGGTCGGCCATGTTGCGCCCGTGCACGTAGGTGGTGACCCGCCCCTGATGGTACAGGGCAACCGCCGTGACCACGGGGTCTCGCTCACCGTCGGTCTCGATGTCCAGGTAGCCCGCGTGGGGCAGAAAATGCGGAAAGAGCCGCCAGGAATTGGCGGTGCGAAGGCGCGCAGCGAACCAGTCGGCGTCGCCCGCGTCCAGGGCCTCGCGAGAGGCTTCAAGGCCGGGGCGCATGGAAGCGGCTTTGGCCGCGCTCACGGGCGGTCTGGCCGCACAAAGGAAATCCTCCCACGTGTGGATGCCCGCATCCCACAGGGAGGATTCGCTTTTTGGACCGACGCCGGGCAGATGACAAAAGGAATTACCCAGCATCGACCGAAAACTCCGGCTAGACTTTGGACTTTTCGGACTGGTGCACCGTGGCCGAAGCCTGGGTGGACTGGCTGTCGATCTTGTCCGGGGTGATGTCCTTGTCGTTCATGGCGCCCTTGAACTCCTTGATGCTCTTGCCCAGATCACGTCCCAGGTTGCTCAGGCGACCGGGTCCGAAGAGCAGAAGAACGATTGCCAGAACCACGACCCAATGCCAGATGGAAAAAGCACCCATAAGCCTCTCCTTGCGCATGTGCGCCTATCGTTTTGCCGTGGCGGGAACCTAAGCGCGCCCCCACGGTTTGGCAACTTAAAAACCTGTCATAAAATCGGAAATCAGGGGGACATCATCCTCGGCGGCCTTGCGCCGTCCAGAGACTCGCCACCCTGGAGATAATCATCCCCGGCGTGGGGCCAAGCCCTTCGCCAAAACAAACCCCCTCCCAAAACTACTTTTTCGTCGGAATGTCCTTCAGGAAGGCCTCCACGTCCGGCAGGATGCGCCGCACGATCTCGCGGATGCCCTGCGCGGTGGGGTGCAGGCCGTCCGGAAGATTGAGCGCGGGGTCCCCGGCCACGCCCTCCAGGAAGAACGGATAGAGCCGCAGGCCGTGCTTGGCGGCCAGCCTGGGGTAGATGGCCGCGAACTCCTCGCCGTAGCGCTTGCCCATGCCCATGACGGCCCGCATGCCGGTGAGCATCACCGGGATGCCCTCCGCGCGAAGCATACCTATGATGCGGTCCAGGTTGGCTTCGGCCAGGGCGGGCTCGAACCCTCGTAGCGCGTCGTTGGCTCCGAGTTCCAGGATCACGCCGTCGGGCCTGGCCCGGATCACGGCGCTCACGCGGGACACGCCCCCGGCGGTTGTGTCGCCGGAGATGCCGAAGTTGATCATCTCCACAGAGTGGCCGCGCCTGGCCAGTTCTTGCTGAAGCGCGGCGGGAAAGGCTTCATTGGGCCTCAGGCCGTATCCGGCGGTGAGGCTGTCTCCCAGGGCTGCGATGCGCAAAGGCCCCGGCCCGGCGTGAACGGTCATGGAAACTCCAGAAAATACAAGGACAAGGGACACAATACCAGCAAGTATTCGAAGCACGTTGCCATCCCCGCTTTTCTCGTGCCATGATGGGCGCATGGACAGCGAAATGATAGTTCTTCGTGACGTATCTTTGATCCTACAAAGCCAGGCTGGCCCGGTCAACATCCTGCGCGGCGCCAACCTGCGGGCCGGAGCCGGCGAACACCTGGCCGTGGTGGGTCCCTCCGGAGCTGGCAAGACCACGCTCCTCATGCTCATGTCGGGGCTTGAGCGGGCCACGTCCGGCACGGTGCGCGTGGCAGGGCAGGAGCTCACCGGCATGGACGAGGACCAGTTGGCGAAATTCCGCCTGGAAAACGTGGGCATCGTGTTCCAGAGCTTCCATCTGGCTCCGGCCATGACCGCCCTGGAGAACGTGGCCCTGCCCCTGGAGTTCGCCCGCCGCGCCGATGCCTTCGATCTTGCGGCAAAGGCGCTTGAGCGCGTGGGCCTGGGCGGACGGGTGAAGCACTACCCGGCCCAGCTCTCCGGCGGTGAGCAGCAGCGCGTGGCCCTGGCCAGGGCTGTGGTGGCCTCGCCGCGCCTGATCCTGGCCGACGAGCCCACCGGCAACCTGGACCACGCCACCGGGCAGAAGGTGGTGGACATGCTCTTCACCCTGGCGCAGGAGTCCGGCGCGACCATGGTGCTGGTCACGCACGATCCGGGGCTGGCCGAGCGCTGCGGGCGCGTGGCCCACATGGAGGACGGCGTGGTGGAGGAGCTGCGTTGACGCGCGCCAGCGAACCGGACGGACCCGGCTTGCAGGACGATTTGGGCGCACCGGAAAAATCCGGCGGATCAGGCGAACCGGGCGACTTGGGCGATTTGGGCGGCGAGCGCATCGAATTCGCCTCGACCCCGTCGCGCTCCACCCTGCCAAGCGCCATGTGGCGCATCCTGCTCCTGATGCTGGTGGTGCTGGGTACGATCTGGGCCTATTCCTGGCATTTCGAGAACCTGGCCCTGCGCCTGAAGTCCCAGGACGCCATCCTTGATGAGACCGGGCAGCTCCCGCCGGAGCGTCTGGCCCTGTTGCGTGACGCAGGTCACGCCATGCGCGAGGCCTACGGCATCACGCTGCGGGTGCAGGTGCGCATGGGGCCGGTGAAAGCTCCCGAGCCAGACCCCAAGACGCTGTTCATCGGCCTGGACACCGCATCGGGCACATCGGTGGTCCAGCTGCCGCCGCTCCTGGCACGGGCGCTGCCCGCCGGACTTGCCCAAAGCCTGGCAAACGACTACTTCCAGCCCTACTTCGCCGCAGGCGCATGGCCCGAAGGACTCTACGCCTGCGTGCTCACCATTCTGGAGGCTTTGCGTGACCCCACCTGATTCAACCGCCGCTCCCAACTGCGCAGGACTGCGCAGCGTGCTGATCCATACCGACGGCGCCTGCCTTGGCAACCCCGGCCCCGGCGGCTACGGCGCCGTGCTGGCCTGCGACGGCCACAACATGGAGCTTTCCGGCGGCTACAAGCTGACCACCAACAACCGCATGGAGATCCTGGCCGTGATCGCCGCCCTGGAGTCCCTGACCGAGACCTGCGACGCGCAGGTGGTCACGGATTCCATGTACGTGCGCGACGCCATCGAAAAGGGCTGGCTCTCCAAGTGGAAGCGTAACGGCTGGAAGACCGCCGCCAAGACCGACGTGAAGAACCGCGACCTGTGGATACGGATGGACGGCCTGCTGGCCAAGCACAAGGTGAAGTTCAGCTGGGTGCGCGGCCACGCCGGGCATCCCGAGAACGAACGCTGCGACGAGCTGGCCCGCCGCGCCGCCCAGGGGCGTGAGCTGGCCCCTGACACGGGCTACAAGCCGTAGACGTCCCCAGGCCCACTCTCTCCCTGCGACAGCGCGGGGAGACGGGAGCGAGAGTCCGGCCACTCCGCCGCCCATTGCCGGATTTGCCTGCCTGCCTCGACCCGGCCCGGACATGATCCGGCCACGATCCAGGAATTGAAACAAAGAAGGGGGATGCCTGACGGCACCCCCCTTTGCTGTTGCTCCTGTCCCTTGCGGGAGCGTCCGGGAAGCTTGAGAGGGCGCCGGACGCCAGGAGCGCAAACTCCGGGGCCTTAAAACCCCGGAGGGTCAGCTCACAGGCTCGTCTGGTAGGCGTTCTGGGCAGCCAGGAAGCTGCTCCAAGAGGTGGCGTCGGTAAGCGACGAGGATGTCGACCCCATCAGGTTCTGGAGCATGGCGAACAGCTCCTGGTTACTGCTGGCCGTGGTGGATGAGCTGTATTGCGTGCTCTCGGAGGACGAGCCGGAGGCCGACGGCGGAGGGGGCGGGGGCGGCGAGCCCTGCGGCGCAAGGCTGTCCATGCTGCCACTCTGTGCGGCCTCGGTGAAGCGGGTGGACATGTCCGCGAGCATGCTGCTCTCCCCGCTGTCCGAGGACAGCTCGGACTGCGAACTGAGCTGCTCTGCGATCTGCGCGGCCACCTCCTTGAAGGCTGCGGGGTCGCTCTCCTGGAGCTTGGTCAATTCGTCCATCAAGACCTTCATCTGGTCACCGCCGGTGTAGGAGGCAGACGATTCGCTGCTGATCCCGGCGTTGGACAGGCTCTCGGCGATGGCGTCGCTTATGGCGCTGAAGGCGTCCCCGCCGCCGGAACCGCTCGAGCTCTCCGAGGGAGGCGGCGGAGGCGGACCCTGGGGCTTCAGACTCTCCATGCTGCCGCTCTGCGCTGCCGTGGCGAAATTTGCGGACATCTGGGTGAGCATGGTGCTCTGCCCGATGGTGGTGGCGCTCTCGGCCTGTTCGGCCAGATCGTCGGCGATTTGCTGAGCCACCTCCTTGAACTTCTCCGTGTCCGTGGACGACAGCTGCATGAGTTGACTCATCATCTGCCCCATCTGGGACATGCTGCTGCTGTCGGATTTCGAGCTGGAAACACTCGAGGTCGTGGAATAGTCGTTGTTCCAATACTGCTCCAGGCCAGACACGCTTGAGACCTGGGACAACTGCCCATAACTGGTAATGCCGCTTATGCTCATGGAAGTCCTCCTGTTGGAATGATCGGGACCAGGAGGAGTGGGCTCCCGGCCATGCCTGCCCGGCATTGCCGTGGGGAGTGCAAGGGGGACGCCTTCGTGCCATACTATATTCTACTTACATTTTAGCATGTTACTCGATGTAACCTTTCATGGACAGCCTCACTCAAAGTACCCGCCCTGCCCCACCTTAATCAAAGCCAATGAATTCAGCGTGTTAGTCAGAATTTCCGGGTGGGCATATTTTTCCCGGACAAATCTGCCAGAATGACAACATTAACACATTGTAACAGTTGTAACCTTTTCAAATTGTTATCTAAATTTTGACAAATTGCCCACGCAGGCAGTCGAACAGGAAATACAAGGGTCTTAAATCACAGAAGAAGAGCACCGAAAAATCTCGGCCTCGCCCTTGTTCGGGACACATGAAAAGTACCAATGAACACAAGGACTTCCGGGACCAGAGAGCTAAACTTATCCGGGGAAGGGCCGAAGAGAGCCTCAGTGTTTCACATCCCAACAGGAGGATAACGCAATGAGCATTTCAGGAATAACCACTTCATCCACGGCCACGAGCCTCATCTCCGGAACGACCTACAGTTCCAGCACTTCCGCCAGCAGCTTCATGGAGCAGGGCCAGGGTCTGGACGAGACCAAGCTGTCCAAGGGCGGACAGCAAATGAGCCAGATGAGCAAGCTCCAGACGTCCGACCCGGAAAAATTCAAGGCAGCCGCCCAGGAAATCTCGGACAAGCTGGCCGAAGCCGCCAAGAACTCCACGGACGAGGGCGAGTCTTCCGCGCTGAGCGACATGTCCTCGCAGTGGGCCGAA
The DNA here is from genome assembly GCA_009773665.1 of Desulfovibrionaceae bacterium. Lineage (GTDB taxonomy): Bacteria > Desulfobacterota > Desulfovibrionia > Desulfovibrionales > Desulfovibrionaceae > Fundidesulfovibrio. The sequence continues at coordinate 12,489 of WSYE01000038.1, forward strand.
GCCGCTGAATCCGGCGACATGTCGAGCCTCCAGCCCAAGGCCCCGCCCAGCGGCTCCCAGAACTCGACCCAGAGCGCCGCAATGAAGTTCAAAAGCCAGCAGCAGAGCGGCAGCGGCGGCCCCATGGCCGTGGCGGATTCCGTGATGTCCAGCGTGCTGTCCGGCATGAACATCAGCACGTCGAGCTCCAGCACCAGCAGCAGTGGCTCATCCGTCAGCAGCTACTACTCCACCGCTTCCAGCAGCGAGACGGAGGCCTAGGCATCACGCTCCGCAAAAACGCATGCCACACGCTCCGATCCCTTCGGGGATTGCGTCCGGGAAGTCGAGAGAGGGCGTCGGACGCAGGGAGCAGGCAGGCAGACAGCCGCAGGCATGAACGACGAGCCATCGAGCCATCGAGCCATCGAGCCATCGAGCCATCGAGCCATCGAGCCATCGAGCCATCGAGCAGCCATGACCCTGTCTCGAAAATTTTGCACTGTTTTTTGTGTAACCTGAAATCATCTGCCTGTTTTTTTCGCCTCCACGCTCACACTACCCACCACCCGGCCACACCCTCCGGAAATTCTTGCCCCCCGGCCCCCCCTTCAACCGGCAAAAAAAAGGCCGGCCAGGAACCCCCGACCGGCCTCTGTCCATGAGCCACGCTAGAACTGATAGCGCAAACCCACCGCAACCTTGATCGGATCGCCATTGTTGTTCGCCTGAACGAGGCGGCGTCCCCAAACCGACCGCTGGAACTCGCCGTGCGCCCATCCGGTCTCCACAATGACCGCGAGGTTCTCGTACACGTTGTACTGGTGGTCAAAGTTGACGGCCATCACGTATTCCTGGGTGGTCAGGTCCCTGCCCATCTGCACGTAGCTCCCCATGCCGGTAAGCAGGTTCGCGGCGCGCAGGGCGCGGGGAGAGTTGGTGCCGCGCGCGTATGTGAAGGTCAGGCGGTGGGTCAGGTCCTGGATGAAGGAGACCTTGTTCAGCGAGGCGGAGAAGCCCCAGTTGCCCACGTTGTTCACGCCCATGACGCTGCGGTTGTAGGCCTGGCTGCTGTCGAAGAGGAACGAAGTTGAAGGCCCCCAGTAGCCGACAACCGAAGGCATCCGCTCCGACCCGTTGGTGGTGGAGCTGTCCTCGCCGGTGGAATACCAGAAGGCCACCTGGGGGGTCATGAAATCAAAGCCCGTGTACTCGGCGGCCACGTCGAAGAACAGGCCGCCGCGCAGGTTCTTGCCCCTGTCCGAGGCGTTGCCCTGACCGTACATCACGTCCGCGTAGAATTTGAACGGATCGAGCGCGGTCAGGGAAAGGGCCGCGCCCCCCCACCAGTAGAGGTTTTGGTTGTTACGGAAGCCAAGGGGGGCGACCACGGTTCCGGCGGACAGCAGGTTGCTGGCCAGGGTCTGGGCGACACAGCTGTTGGACAGACCGATGCCGGTGAGGAAGTCGGCGTCGCGCCCGACCACGCCGATCATGGCCCAGGGAGTGGCCGAAAAGCCCTCAAGGGTGATGGGCAGCGTCAGGAAGTAGCCGTCGATCTCGTCGGAGACCTGTGTGGTGGTGGGGTCGAAGTCCCTGTTGGAGTCGATGAACCGGCTGAAGCCGCCCACGAGATTGACCCCCTTCGCCAGCGGCACGTTGAACACTGCCGCTGCCGAGCGCGTGCCGCCGAACACGGGGTTGGTGTTGAAGATGGCGTCGGAGGAGATGGGCAAGGCCCAGTCCTGGTAGCCGACGATGAAATCGGCGTCGGTTCCGGGCCACTTGAACTGAAGATAAGCCTGCCAGACCTGGATCGCGACCGCCGGGTTGTCCACGGTGTAGGTGCCGTTGCCCCAGGCGGTGTTGTTGACGCGCATGCTGAAGCGGAATTTCAGGTTCTCGTGGGCGATGAAGTCCGTGCGCAGACGGAAGCGCTGCCAGATGGTGAAGGCGTCCTCGGTCTGGGTGGCGTTGGCGTTCCAGCCGGTGAAGTTTCTCTGGGTGAAGGAGGTGGCGTGAACGCGGGAGTCACCGACCATTTTCACTTCCGAGGCCAGGGCTGAGGACACGTGCAACACCAGGACAAGGAGCGGCAGGATGACGTGGATTCCCTTCAATTTCGACCTCCAAGGTGGTGTTTGCACTGCGAACTTCGTGTCCCGAAACGTATCTCCTTGAACACCTGATTTCAACATAAAATCGGGGAGTTGCGCGATACAGCCAAGACACATCCCAAATACGAACATCTCCTGCACCAGATCTACGACGCCATTTTCAGCGTGACCACCCCGCCGATGATCAAGAGCACGCCGACAATGCGCAGAACGCTTGCCGGGTCGCCGTAGAGCACCACTCCAAGCACAAATGTCCCGGCTGCGCCGATGCCGGTCCAGACCGCATACGCCGTCCCCATGGGGATGGACTTCTGCGCGAACCACAAAAGCGCCCCACTCACGGCCATGCAGACCACGGCGAAGGCCACTCCCGGCAGAACCTTCCCCGGCGTCTGCGCCATCTTCAACCCAACGGGCCAGCCGATCTCGAAAAGTCCGGCGAGAATCAGGAAAACCCAGGCGTACTGCGCTGTCGGCATGGTCGTGGCTCCTTCGTCGTACCCACCAGGATGATTGGTTATTTCGGGCGTTATCCCATGAACAATCCGCCCATGCCAAACAAAAAACGCCACCGCTTGCGCGGTGGCGTCCGTGAATCAACTTTTCTCAGGCAAGGCTATTTCAGAGCCAGCGCCTTCTTGATGTACTCGAAGTCGATGTTGGAACTCACCAGCTGCGCGCCCTGCTTGATCTTTATGATGTCGCGCAGTTTGTGGCGTTGCAGGATGGTCTCCATCTTCTTGGCCACGGAGAAGGTATCGTCGCGCACCACGATGATGGGTATCTCCAGCACCTCGGAGCGGGTGAGGATGATGTCGTTCGGATACAGGTTGCCGGTGAGCACCAGGCAGGGGCTGTCGCCCTCCAGGGCCACCAGCTGCACGTCGGAGCGGTCGCCGCCCACGATGACCGCCGCGTTCTTGTTCTTGCGGAAGTGGGTGAGGAAGTTCTCCACCTGCATGGTGCCGATGAGGAAGCTCTCCACAATGCGCTCGGCCTTATGCTGCGCCGAAATCACCTTGCCGCCCAGCTTCTCGGCCAGGTCCGCCACCTTGATGGCCCCCATGAGGGGGTCCTTGGGGATGACGCCCAGCACCTTCACGCCGCTGCGGTTCAGGAAGGGCACGATGAGCGACTCCACCTCGTCCAGGAAATTGGGGGTGATGTCGTTTAGCACCACGCCCATCATGTGGTCGCCCAGAGCTTCCTTGAGGATCACCAGATAGTCGTAGTTGAGCTCTTTCTGGAAGCGGTCGATGACGATGGCCGGGATGTCCAGGTTCTTGACCACGGTCACGCCGTCCACGCCGCAATACTTGCCGGAGTACATGGAGCCGGAACCGGCCACCAGCGTCACGTCCTTGCCCTTGGAGAGCTTCTTGTAGCCCGCCGAGATCTTGGTCATGAGGTCTTCGCACTGGCCGGAAAAGGCCTTGACCTTGAAGTCCTGGGTGACCACCACCGGCGTGACCTCTGCGGGGTCCTCCTCCAGGCCGAGCACGCCCTGGACGAAGTTCGCGTCGTCGTCGCCGAGTTTGCCGGCCACTTCCTTGGGCATGGCTCCAACGGGCTTATAATAGCCTACCTGGTAGCCTTCCTTCTGGAACTTGAGCCCAAGGCCCATGGTGACCATGTTCTTGCCGGAATACCCCGATGTGGAACCTATGTAGATGCCCGCCATGGCTTCCTCCCAACCCTGTTGCCCTAGAAGTTTGACCGCGCCCGCGCCGCTGAAGCAGCTCAGAACGCGACTGTAGACCGTTTATCGCCCCGTGATCAACTCTCTTCCGCCACGGGCTTGCCCAAAGTGAAGCGGGCGTCCACCACGAGCGCCCCTCCGGGATAGGCCATGACCGGGTTGAAATCGCATTCCTCGATTTCGGGAAAATCCACCGCGATCTGCGACAGCGTCAGCAGAACGTCCTCGATGGCGCGAAAATCCACCGGAGGCTCCCCGCGCACACCCCGCAGGATGGGGTAGCTCTTGATCTCGCGCACCATCTCCCCCACGTCCAGAAGCGACAGCGGGGCCAGGCGCCCGGACACGTCGCGCAGCACCTCGACGTATACGCCGCCCAGACCGAAAAGCACCAGCGGCCCGAACTGCGGGTCGCGCTTGAACCCCGCGAACACCTCGCGCGAACCCTTGGGAGCCATCTCCTGCACAAGGCAGCCCATCACGTAGGCTTCCTTCACGCGCTTGGCCCGGTTGGTGACCGACAGGAAGGCCTTGCGCAGGTCCTCCTCGTTGTCGATGCCTACCACCACGCCCCCCACATCGGACTTGTGCGATATCTGCGGCGAGGCGATCTTCAGCACCACCGGATAGCCGATGGACTTGGCCGCCTGAGCCGCCTCGTCCGAGGTGCGCGCCAGGATGGTCTTGGGCACGGGCAGCCCGTAAGCCTTCAGCACGTCCTGGGCCTGGAACTCCACAAGCTCCGTGAAGCCCTTGGCCTTGGCCTTGTCCAGCACGTCGCGCGCGTGGAAAGTATTGGACATGTAGCAGATTTCCACGGGCAGGGGACGTTTCTTCCACTCGGCGTGGCGAAACAGCGCGTCCAGGGCCATCACTGCGGAATCCGGATAATTGTAGCAGGGAACGTGGGCGCGCCGCAGAATCTCGCGCGCCCCGGCCACCTTGGATTCGCCCATGAAGCAGGCCACCACCGGCTTGCCGCACACCGCCGCCTGGGCGGTCACGGCGCGGGCCACAGCCTCCACGTCCACGGCGGGGGTGGGCGTCAGTAGCGCCAGCACCATGTGCACCATGGGGTCGGCGATCACCACCTCCAGCGCATTGGAAAAGCGCGAGGCGTCGGCGTCGCCGATGATGTCCACGGGGTTGTACAGCGCCGCGTAATTGGGCAGAAATTCCTTCAGCTGATCAACGGTCTGGCCACGCAGCGGAGCCATGTTCAGCTTGGAGCGCTCGGCGGCGTCTGCGGCCAGGATGCCCGGCCCGCCGGAGTTGGTCACCACGCACAGGTTGGGGCCTGTGGGCGTGGGCTGGGTGGAGAAGGCCATGGCCAGATGGAACATGTCCTCCACGCCGCGCACCCGGATGATTCCGGACTGGGTGAAGGCCGCCTGGTAGGCGTCCTCGGCTCCGGCCATGGCGCCGGTGTGGCTGGACGCGGCGCGTGCGCCAGCTGCCGTGGTGCCGGACTTGATCATGATGACCGGCTTCTCGATGGTGGCTTCCTGGGCGGCGCGCAGGAAGGCCTGCCCGTCGTTGATGTTCTCCACGTAGCCCAGGATGACCTTGGTGTCCGGGTCGTCCTTCAGGGCGCGCAGCATGTCGGTCTCGTCAAGAGCGGCCTTGTTGCCCAGGCTCACGAATTTGGAGAAGCCGATGCCCTTACCCAGGGCCGCGTCCAGAATGGCGATGCACAGCGCCCCGGACTGGGAGAAGAACGCGATGGAGCCCTTTTCGGGGTTGCCCGCCGCGAAGGTGGCGTTCAGGCCGTTGGCGGTGTTCACCAGCCCCAGGCAATTGGGGCCGAGCATGATCATGGAGTGGCGGCGGCAAATGCTTGCGGCTTCCTCTTCGAGGTAGTAGCCCTTGCGCCCCACTTCCTTGAAGCCTGCGGTGATGATCACCACGGCGCGGGTCCCGATGGCCGCGAGGCGCTTCAGGGACTCGATGACCTCTGCCCTGGGGACGCAGATCACGGCCAGATCCAGGCCGCGAGGCAGCCCTTCGATGGAAGAAGTTACGGTCAAACCCAGGATTTCTCCGCCGTGGGGGTTGACCGGAAAAATTTTCCCCTGATAACCCGCAGCAAGCAGGTTGGACACCACGAGATGCCCCACCTTGCCCTGAGTGCGCGACGCGCCGACGACCGCAACTGCTTGCGGATCAAAGAGCGCTTTCAACTGGTCGTTTCTTTCCATGCGGCCCCGAAGGAAGGCATTGTAATGACGGAAGATGCGTTCACTAGCCTTCAGGAAGCTATTTCCTATAGCTTCCGCCAAGTCAAGCTGCTGGACATGGCCATGACCCACAGCTCCTTCGCCAACGAGCGCAGCTGCGATCACAACGAACGTATGGAATTCCTGGGTGATGCGGTGCTTGAGCTGACCGTTTCCGAGGTTTTGTACACTCGTTTTCCCGATGCGCCGGAAGGTGTTCTGACAAAACTGCGCGCCAGGCTGGTGAGCATGCCGAGCCTCGCGGAGATGGCCAAGAACCTTGGCCTGGAAGAGCACGTGAAATTGGGAAAAGGCGAAGAAAGCCAGGGCGGGCGCATGCGCGACTCGCTTCTGTCCGACGCTTTCGAGGCGCTTTTGGGAGCGGTGTTTCTAGACGGTGGCTACGTGGCCGCCAAGCAGGTGGTGTCGCGGCTGTTCGCCCCGTTCTGGCCCCAGGAGGTGGAGCCGCCCAAGGCGCGCGACTTCAAGAGCAGATTGCAGGAATTGACGCAGCGCTGCCACCGCACGCGCCCCATCTACCGGCTGCTGGGCAGTTCCGGGCCGGAGCATGAAAAGCTCTTCGAGGTGGAGCTTTCACTTCCAGACGGTCAGACGCTTCTGGCCAAAGGCCCCAGCGTAAAAAAGGCTGAACAGACAGCCGCCCGGATGGCCCTGAGCATGCTGGAGAATCTGTCCTGACGCAGGCCAGGGTGGGGGCGTACCATCGCCCCCCCCTCCCTGGTCCTGTCCGTCGAGAGATCAGCCCGGCGTTTAGCCGCCGATCAGCTGCATGGCCATCTTCGGCAGGCTGTTGGCCTGTGCGAGCATGGCAACCGCAGACTGGGTGAGAATCTGCTGGCGCACGAACTGCGTCATTTCGGTCGCAACGTCCACGTCGGAGATCCGCGACTCTGCGGACTGCAGGTTTTCGGCCTGAATCTGCAGGTTCTGGATGGTATTTTGCAGCCGGTTCTGAGTGGCGCCGAGCTGCGCGCGGATCTTGTCCTTGGACACGATGGCGTTGTTGATCTGGTCCAGTGCCTGCTGGGCAAGCGCCTGGGTGGAGATGGCCCGGCCTCCGGGGGAGGTGGCCGCCGCTCCGAGGCCCAGACCGAAGGCCGATGCCGTGGACGTGCCGATGTTGATGAAATAGTAGTCCTCGGCGCTGGAGTTGCCGGTGCCGAAGTGGATCTTGATCTTGCCGATGGGGTTCAGTCCGGCGCCGTTGTGCACGGTGCTGGAGAGGTTGCCGTTCAGCAGATAGATGCCGTTGAAGTCCGTGGCGTTGGCGATACGGGTGATTTCCGACGCCATGGCCTGATATTCCGAGTCGATGATCAGGCGCTGGTCAGATGTGTAGGTACCCGTGGCCGCCTGCGTGGCCAGCTCCTTCATGCGGATGAGCTTCTCGTCGATGACGCCGAGCGCTCCGTCCGCCGTCTGGATCATGGAGATGGCGTCGTTGGCGTTGCGCACGCCTTGGTTCAGGGAGCTGATGTCCGCGCGCATGAGCTCGCGGATGGCCAGACCGGCGGCGTCGTCAGCTGCGGTTCCTACGCGAAGGCCCGAAGACAGTCGGCGGGTGGAGATGCCGAGCTGATCGTACGAATCGCCAAGGTTCCGAGCGGCGTTCATCGCCATAAGGTTGTGGTTAATGACCAGGGACATGGGATTACCTCCGTGTGATAAGGCAACTTTCCTTGTTGTTGACCTCCTATTGCTTTATCCGTGCCAACAAAAAATATACCAGCAATAACAATGCTTTAAAAACTGCTCGGTTGTTTTTTCCGCCTGTTTTACGCGCTGCGGGTCAAAGTTGCCGCGCTGAAAAGCGGGTGAAACCGGGCCTGGTTTCAAAGAGTTGGCGCTTTGGTTCGGCTGCCCGCAGGATACCGCGACTCCGACAGGGGACCGGACAGGCTGGCATCATTGCGGGAGAGGCGACGACAGGCGGACGGGGAACGCCAGCCGGAAACATGCCCCTGCCGATAGCTGCACGGTGAATTCCCCGTGCAGCTGCTTGGCGAGCACTGCCACGATCTGCAAACCAAGAGACGTCGTCGTGTCCGGCGAGAAGCCTTCTGGCAGGCCCACGCCGTCATCCTGGAACTGCAGGGTTGCGACACCGTCCGAGAGGGAGGCTGTAACCGAGATTTCTCCCCGCGCCCTCCCCTTGAATGCGTGTTTGAGGGCGTTGGTCATCAGTTCGTTCACGATAAGCCCCAAGGGGATGGCCTGATCCAGAACGAGCCGGATGGACGGCACGTGGAGCCTGACCGAGATATCGCGTTGACCCTTGTAAGCCGCGACGAGCTTTGGACAGAGTTCAGCAAGGTATTTGCCCGCGTCGATGCCGGAGAACTCGTCGCCCCTGTAAAGCTGGTCGTGTATCAGGGCCATGGACATGACCCGCCCGCGGCTATCGGCGAGGATTCTCAACGCGTCGGGGTTGTCCACGCCCTCCTCCTGGAGAGTGAATAGGCTTGAGATGACCTGCAGGTTGTTCTTAACCCGGTGGTGTATTTCGCGCAGCAGGACGTCCTTCTCCCGCAGCGAATCGGCGATGGCGTCCTCGGCACGCTTGCGAGCCGTGATATCATTCGCAAAGCTCAGGAAGCGGTCGTCAGAGAGTTTCACAGCGGAAACCTCCCACCAGCGCTCCTCGCCGCCTTTGGTTCTGTACGGCAGGGTTCCCATACCCTTTCCCGCCTCCACGACTTCCGTGAAGATTGTCTCCCCCTGCTTCCGCGCGCTCTCGGAAAGCAGATCCGGGATGGAGAGTTTCAGCAACTCGCTCTTCCCGTAGCCGGTGACGGCGCTGGCCATGGGGTTAGCGTCCACATACCGCCCCTGCTTGTCCGCGATGAATATCGCAGAGGGCGCATTGTCCACGTAGAGTCTGTAGCGGTCCTCGCTGGCACGCAGGGTGCGCTCTGCCTCCACGGCCTGCCGGGCTGCCTTGTTCCGCAGGCGTTCATTCATCAGGAGCACCCCGGAGGAGAAGGCGATGAAGCAAAATCCGGCGAACAAGATGACCAGGTGGTGCTTTCGGTCTCCCACCATAGCTGTCGCCAGGGACTGCCGGTAGGGTTCCAGAGGGACGGTGACGCTTATTCCGCCGCGAATCTCGCCTTCCTTGTACCCCTGCTTGGCGTGGCATTTCAGGCAGGGCTTTTCGGTTATCATGGGGCGCATGAACCGGAGCACCGGCTTGCCTTCCTCTGTTCCCTCTTCATAGGCCTCGTCCGCGCCGTGCAGGAAGGATTCCATGGCCTTCTTCTCCCAGGGGGTTGCCTCGTTTTCCGGGCGGATCGGGTTGAGGCTGGTGATGTGGGCCTTCAGCCCGGACCCTTCGTCCAAGATGGCGTGGACCATGCGGGTCATGTAGGCGGGGTTTATCAGGGTGAGAGACTTACCTGACTGCGTGACCACGTCGCGCTCCGGTACTTCCAGGTAGGGATTCGGGACCAAGGTGTCTGTCACCTCGGCATACACGCCCCCAAGTCGGGCTGCCCAGCGCCTGTATGTGATGTCCTTGTCGAATGCTATCTTTGCCTGAATCAATGCCTGTTTATGCATCGCGGAGAGTGCATTTTCCCTGCCGAGCGCATTCAGGTAATACACGAAGACCGTCCACGACATGGTTACCAGAATTCCCAACAGGATGAGCCTTCGACTTCCTGTCATTCTTCACCCGTTTGCGGAACGAAAACATGTTTCTGAAGCGGAATGACTTAGTGTATCTGTGTGGCAGTTTCTTCCCCTTGTCAACATATGCCGATGCCTCGACCACAGGGCTGTCAGCGCCTTGCCTCCTCTCCAGGCCATGGCCTATGATGCCTCCCAATCCCCGAACGGTCCCAGGCGTTCTCATGCACCGATTTCATCCGGCATGAAGCACGGTCCGCTACGCAATGGCCACTGTACGTCTCCTCCAGTAGCTAATCGGAAACGCGCAGGACAAGGCCGATCCCATACTGAAGAAAGCGCCGGATGCTATCGCATCCGGCGCTTCTCATTCAGTTCAGTTCAGTCGAGTAGGTCTTAACGCTTCAGCTGGATGACTTCCGACAGCATGGTGTCCGCCGTGGTGATGACCTTGGAGTTGGCCTGGAAGCCGCGCTGGGTCTGGATCATCTGGACCATTTCACGGGCCATGTCCACGTTGGAGGTTTCCAGCGAGTTGCTGGCCACGGCTCCGAGCCTGCCGGTATTGGCCCGGCCCACCAGGGCGTCGCCCGACTCCCTGGTCTGGGAGAAGAGGTTGCCGCCGTCACGCTTGAGTCCCCATGGGCTCGCGAAGTCCGTGAGCGCCACCACGTAGAGTTCCTGCACCTGTCCGTTGGAGTAGCGGCCCGTGAGCACGCCGTCGGATGAGACCGACACGCTTTGCAGCGTTCCCGGAGGGTATCCGTCCTGCGAGACAAACAGTGTCGAGGAGGCCGCCTCGTAGTTGGTGGTTTGCAGGTTGTTGATTGTCAGGGTGTCGGTATCGAACCCTTGTAGCTCCGCAGGATCGGTCAGGTGCGCGAAGCCGATCATGTCGGCGGTAGTCGCGGTGCTGGCCCAGGTGGTGTTGCCGTTGCGGATGCCCAGGTTCAGGGACATGGACACCGCATTGGACGCCGTGGGGGCGCTGGCGCCTGAAACGCTTCTGTAGTTGGCCGTGAACACCGGGTAGCCGGAGCTCGATATGCGCGACTGCGACCAGTTGGCCAGGTTGCTGACGGAGGTGGTGTAGCTGTTTGCGTTCAGCGTATAGGAGGTCATGTTTTCCAGCCCGCCCGCGTCGTCGAACACCAGGGTTCCGAGCATCAGCACGCCGCCCTTGGAGTTGGAGGCCATGTTCACGGTGGTGCCGTTCACATCGAACGAGCGCCCGTCCTGGCCAGGCGTGGTGGTGACCATGTACTCCCAGTACTCGCGCCCGCCCACGTCCGAGACCTTGTCGAAGTAGACGGTCAGATCGTGCGCTCCGCCGCGCTGGTCGTACACCTTGAGGGTGTTCTGAAAACCGAAGGAGGTGTCGGCCAAGGGCGGATCGTCAGGACGAGTGGGATTATAGTTGTAATTTTGGTAGAGCGAGAAGAACGGGTTGGTGGTGCTGGTAGACTTGCTGGCCGTCCGGGGGTCCAGGTTGGAGACCAGGGACACCGCGTTGGTGTTCTGAGCGGCCAGGGCCAGGGTATCCAGACGCACGTCGGTGACGGAGCCCTTGATGGGCACCTGGGTAATAACCTCGCCGGTGGCGCGGGCAGCGCGCAGTGCGGCGGCGTCCACCTGCCAGCCCTGGAGGGCGAAGTCGTGGGGGTCCACCAGGAAGCCGTTGCGGTCGAAGCGGAAGTTGCCCGCGCGGGTGTAATGCGTGGACAGGTTGACCCGGTCGCGCACGGTGAAGAAGCCCATGCCGGAGATGGCCATGTCGGTGGTTTCGTTGGAGGTCTCGAAACCGCCCTGGGTGAAGTCGGAGAGGATGCCCTCAACGCGCACTCCCTGACCCAGTTGCTGGTTGCCTGCGGCGGTTCCGATGCTGGTATAGACCAGATCCTCAAAGTCCATGCGCGCAGACTTGTAGCCGACAGTGTTGACGTTGGCCAGGTTGTTGCCGATGACGCCCATCTTGTCGCCGTGGGCGAGCAGGCCCGTCACGCCTGACCACATTGAAGTCGAAAGACCCATGATCCACCTCCGAGATGAAAATCCGGAAAATTTTACCTATGAGGACGTTTCGGGGGTGACCACACCCTTCACGTCCGTGAAATATACCTGCCTGCCGTCCTTGGTGGTCAGCAGGAATTTGCCATTCTCGCTGGACACGCCCGAGATGAGGCCCGTCACCGTGGTGTCCACCAGCATAGACTTCCCATCCGCCTTCATCGTGGTGATGCCCACCCGGTAGACGCCGTCCGGCTGGGACTTGCCGTTCCAGTCCTTGCCGTCCCACTTGAAGCTCTGCTCTCCCGCCGCCTTGGCGCCGACGTCCACGGTACGCAGGAAGTTGCCGTTGTTGTCCATGACGTTGATGGACACCTTGGTGGCCGATTCGGGCAGCGTGTAATAGAGCGTGCTGACGGTGTTGCCGGCCTTGGAGAGGGAGTCGCCCTTGGCCTTCACTTCCTTGCCGATGAAGCTCACTGCGGAGAACATCTGCTGCTGGGTGGTGGCCGTGTTCAGTTTGTCCATGCTCGCGTTGATGTTGGTGAGCTGCTCAAGACTGGAGAACTGCGCCAGCTGGGCCAGGAATTCCTTGTCGCTGGTTGGGTTCAAGGGGTCCTGATACTTCATCTGGGTGACCAGAAGGTTCAGGAACGCATCCTTGCCCAAGCTCGGACTTCCCGATGTTTTGGGTGCCTGGTACTGCGTTTCGGCCTGGCCGATCAGTCCTGCGCTTGCTCCGGGGTATGAGACGCTCATGGGGATACCTCTGGGCGGCCTAGGCCATTATGTCCAATCCGCCCTGGGAAATTTTTACCTCAGCACCCGTGTTCTGCATTCCCTGGGCCAACCCGGTTCCACCGGCAACATCGGTCAGCAGGGAAGAGGCGCGCAGGCGTTCCAGCGCGTCGCGGCGGTCCTGGGACTGGTTGTGCTTCTCGGCTCCGGCCCACTGCTGGCCCAGGTTGGAATCCTGGGAGATGCCGGGACGCACTTCCATCTTGGACACGGTCAGGCCCTGGTTTTCCAGGCTCTGCTTGATCTGCTGGAGGTTCTCGGCCAGAACCTTTTCGGCCTCGGGGCTGTCGGCCCTGATCACGGCCTGGACGTCCTTGCCCTTCACCGTGAGTATGATGTTCAGCTTGCCCAGGTTGTCCGGGGTCAGCTCCAGGGTGAGTTGCTTAACGCCCTGGCCCATGTTGCGAAGGATTCCCGACTCCACCTGGTTCAGCACCTGGGTGTTCTGGCCCTTGAGCACCTGGCTGGCGTCACCCTTGGCCTGGGCCGCAGACGACGCGTTCAGGGCCTGCCCGATACCAAAGCGGGAATCGCCGAAGGTCTGCCCTTCGCCCTCCACACGCAGCTTGCCTGTGAACTCGCCCACGGCCTTGTCGTGCGCGGTCTTGCCCTGCTGGGAACCGTTCTGGGAGCCGGAGCCGTCCTGCCCCGTGAAACGCTGATTCTGCTGGCGGGCATCTCTGGCCGCCAGGGCGGGGTCCACCTGGGTCGCGTTCGAGCCGGTAGACTTGCCCTCTGTGTGCTGGGCGTCCTTGCCCACCTGGGCGTGGTCCTGGGGGTCCTTCAGCAGCGAGGACGGCTTCACCTGGGAGGACTCCACCTGGCCGTCCGTGGCCTGCCTGGCGATCTCAAGCTGCTGGCGGGCCTTCTCCATGGCGGGGTGCAGCGCATCCCGGACGGTCTGCAAGGCGTCCTTGGCCTGGGCCAGCTGGCCGGACAGTTCTTGCTTCACGGCAACAAACGTCTGGCGCATGCCCTCGGGGGTCAGCTGCACCTTTTCAGCGGAGCCGAACTTGGCCATCAGACGCTGGCTGGCGCTGTCGGAGAGCTTCAGGGCCTTGGCCAGCGCAAAGGCTCCGACGTCACCATTGTGGCTGTCGGAGAGCTTCAGGGCCTTGGCCAGGGCGCCCATCTCGTCTTTGGAAAGGGAGAGGGTCTGGTCCGGGCTCAGCTCCTTGAGCTTGGCGGAAATGGCGGCGAAGGCCTTTGCAGGCTGCCCGCTGGCAAGGCCCGCCGTGAGTTCTTCGGCCTGCTTGGGTTCGAATCCGATACGCGTGAGCAGCGAGGAGATGGCGGCCTTGTCATCCTCGGTGAGTTGGGCGGGCCTGCTGATCTTTTCCAGGGTCGCCTCGCGCACGGAGTGCATGAGCTGGCCCCAGGTCATGCCCTCGGGGCTCTGGACCTTCTTGTCCAGTTCCTCAAGCTTCTCCTTGGAGACGCCCGCCTGCTCGAGCTTGTCCCTGACCCCGGCATAATCTTCCCTACTCATCTTGACATTGCGCAGGGAATCGTCGGCGTGGCTTGCTGGCATGTCGGGTTCTTCCAGCCGGGCCGACGAGGCGGTCACCGTGGAGGAACTCGGGGCGATCAGAAGCGGGTCGGCATAGGTCGGAGCAAGCGCCGGCAGGGACGCAGAGGTCGTTGTGCTGTACTTGAGCAGGTCCGCGAAAAGGTCGCCGCCCTTGCTCGAAGAGAAGCCATTCTGGAAACTGTCCAGGATATTGAATCCGGCAGTGGATTTCTGACTGGGAAGGATATGCATCTTTTTCCTCCTGACGGCTCCTGTTCTTCAAGAGTCGTTCCAGGACGAAAACATGCATTATCGAATAGTTAGAAAATACTGGCGACAGGCAGTTTTTTCCTGCCTGGCAGCGGGGGATGCGTGGGGCGGATCAGGCCGTGAGGGAGCGTACGCGCTCGATCATGCCCAGGCCCTCGGCAAAGGCCTTCCGCGAGAAATCCGCGTTTTCAAAGGACATGTGGATGTAGCCCGCCAAGGGGCGGAGCATGGGCGGAGCACCCTTCCAGAATTCTTCGCCCGGCGCGGCGCAGGACACCAGGCATTCGCGCACCCTCTTTGCCAACTCCACCAGCGCCCGGTTGAAGGCCGCTGCCAGACGCGGGTGCTCCCCGGCCAGATGCGTCCAGGTGCTGCGGGGCCGGGTTTCGTCCCAGAGCCCGAAAAAGTTCCCGAACACACCGCGCCACCACTCGCCAAGACAGTCCGAGGCGCGCGAGGTCGCGCGTCCCACCGGGACCAGATCGAAAAAGCCCTCCGGGGTGCGCCCGGTGCGGTACAGACGCATGCCCGGCGGCGCAGTGAAACGCCGGGAGCCGGCCGGGCGGGCCAGACGCCAGGCCAGATAGGCCACCTGGGCCGGGTCGAGCAGTGCCAGCAGTCCAGACAGGACATGCTGGCCCTAAGAACGTGGTGTCCCGGCTGGAACGGCCCGGTTTCCCAGGGGTTCACCGGCCCCATGGACAGATTGAGCGTCTGAAGGCCCGACCACGCGGCCAGATGCATGGGCCCCGTATCCGGCGTGACCATAAGCGAGAGCGTCTGGCCCACGGCCATGAATTCGCGCAGGCTCAAGCTGCCGCAGGTGTCCAGGAGCCTTCCGCCGTGCAGGCGGCGCACCTCCTCCCCGAGCGGGACCTCGGCGGGTCCGCCCATAAGCACCACGGTCATGCCCCGGCGCTCCAGCTCCTTGGCCAGAGCGGCCCAGAACGGCGGGTCCGGGCGCTTTTCCACCTGGCTGGCCCCCAAGAACAGGCCCACAGCCTGATTGGTGGACGGCAGGATGCGCGGTGTGTCGAAATGGGTGGCTGAAAAGCAGCCGTTGTCCACGCAGTCCAGGGCGTTCAGCTCCGCCCAGTGGAAGCGGTTGTGCCGGTTGTTGCCGGTGAGCGCAGCCCGGTACAGCTGCCAGCGTCCGCTGATGTGCAGGCCTTGAGGGTCCTTCACCGGGCCGAACTTCATGCTCGCCGACAGTTTCCCTGTGAGATCTGCCGCCTCGGGCCGGTGGCTCAGGTTCACAATGATTGAGTACTCCCGCGCGGAAAGTTCCCGGATGGCCGTCCAGGGCAGATAGGTGACCTTTGGCGAGACGTGGAGCAACTCTTCGTAAAAATGAGGCTCAGCCACCACCCAGATGGGGCGGTCCGGCGTGGTGCGCGCAGCCCAGAGGAACAGCGGGAAGGAGAGGATGATGTCTCCCATGCGCTGCATCTGGAGTATGAGGGCAGGATTGTTGCTCATATTGAAGGCGCTTTAGCGCTCAGGCCTTGTAGTGCCTTCGCGGGGGAAAAAACAAGGGAGCAGATGCGCGGACGGGCGCTCACTGCGCCATCAGAGACCGCCATTTGGCCAGGGCGTCCTCCCAGGCGGCGCGGTCGGCCACGGAAGCTGCCCGGCGGAAGGCGTCCGGATCGAACTTCTGGTGGAGCTTGTACTGGTTGGCCCAGCCCACGCCGTACTGCGCCTGCCCCACCCCGCCCTGGCTGCCAGTGGACTTGAAATGCCCCACGGCCAGATGCCCCTGGTAGACGGGCGTGCGGCCCGAGAGCAGCAGGCGGATGTCGTGGTCCAGGTCGTCGTACTGGGAGGGGGAGTAGCGCAGGTCGAAACCGCCCTGCCCTGCCAGCGTGGCCGTGCGGAACATATGGCAACAGCCCGTGACCGTGGCGCAGGGGCGGATATAGGCGAACTGGCCCCGGTCCAGGGTCTGGTGATGGCAGGAGCTCAGGGTGAAGTGCCGCCCTTCCCCGGCTTCGCGCGCCCCGATCGATTCAAACGAGGCGTCCAGGAACACGTCGGCGGACTGCACGTGCGCCGGGCGGGAGAAGTCTCGTACCCGCGCCCCCCAGACCACCGCCTGGGGATACAGGCCAGCCGCCGCGCCCAGAAGCCCCAGCCAGTCCGGCGGCAGGGACACGTCGTCGTCCAGAAACACCGTCCATTGCGACTCTTTGACCACGGGAAGCGACACAAGCCAGTTGCGCGCGGCGGGCGCGCCCACGTTTACGGGCAGGCTCACGGTGGAGAAGCGCTCCGGGCCGAGTTTGCCGCCCCAGGAGGCCAGCACCTGCGCGGTGTCGTCCGTGCTGCCGTTGTCCAGAACGATAATGTGCGCCCGGCCCAGGTCGCTGGCTGCAAGGCTCTCCAGAGTGAGGCCGATGTCCTGGGCCTTGTTCCAGGTATACAACAGGATCACGGTATCGCCTTCAGGCAGGGAGCGCAGGCCGGGACCGGCGAAGAGAAGATCATAAAGCGCCAGCAGGGCATGCACCTGCCAGGGCTCGTGCGTGAGCCCGGCGCGCAGCCAGGACTCGGCCTCGCCGCGCTGCCCCAGGGCAACGCAGGTCAGGCCCAGACGCACTTTAAGGCCAGGGCACTCCCAGAGGCGGACGCAGCGGGCATAGTTGGCCAGGGCAGCCTCTGGCGCGCCGCGCATCATGGCCGCGTCGCCGCCCAGCAGCCGGGCCAGGGGTTCGGGCAGGCGTGCGATGACCGCCCCGGCGGCGGCCCAGTCCTCGGCGTCCTGGGCATGGGTGAGCGAGAGGCGCTCCCAGAAGAGGTTGCCCGGATCGGATTCCAGCTGGCGTTCGAGATAATGGGCGATCTTCGCGGCCTCGCGGCGCTGGGCCAGTCGCTGGTAATAGCCCAGATCTGCCGGAGGGCGGGAGTTGTCCGCCACGAAGGCGGCCACGGCCCGCACGGAGGCAGGGATATCCGGCAGGGACGCGGCTTCCCCGGCCAGCACCGCGTCCAAGGGCGACTGCGCCCAGGCGGAAAGCAGCAGTTCGCCCGACAGGCGCGCAAGCCCGGCCTGCGCGGCCAGACGCGCGCAGCCGCGCAGATGCCCCGCTCCCTCGGTTCCGTGAACCAAAGCGGTGCGCAGGGTTTCGGGAAGTTCCTCCAGCAGCCAGGGCATGGGGAGTCGGCTCAGGCCTTGCCGCTTTTTTCCAGGTGGGTCTGGCCGCGCACCACCAGATACTCGGTCAGGCCCTGGTCGATACCGGTGGTGTGGCCCCTGAACCAGCCCACGATGTATTCCAAAAACTCAACCAGATCGAATTCGGCCTCTTCCACGAACCGCCGATGGAATTCCAGGGCCTTTGTGGAGCAATCCAGGTGTTCGCGCACCTGTGTGAAGTAATCCGCATAGCTGTTGTGATCCATGAGGGACTCTTCGGTCTGAAAGTGGACGATGGTATAGTTGTAGAATCTGCGGATGAAGCGGGACACCTCGGAGACGCTCGCGCTTGCCTTCACCGCATCGGCGATGTTGTTGATAAGCACCACGAGTTCCTTGTGCTGCTCGTCAATCAGATACACGCCCACAGACATGCTTTCGTCCCATTCAAGAATCGCCATACGGACCGCCTTTCTCTTCAAATACCACTACAGTTATGAAAACAATATCACGCGTTACCCGAACGTCTTCTTCATCACGTCCAGCAACTGCCCCATGCGGGTGACGTAGGTGTGTTCGGCCAGCACGCGTTTCCTGGCGGCTTCGGCGATCCTGGCCCGCTCTTCGGGGTGGGCCAGATAGTGCCGCACGAGCTCCGGAATCTCCTCCGGGTCGCCGTACACGGCCACCTCGCGCCCCGGCTCGAACAACCGTTCCATCTGGGCGCGGTGGTCCGTCAGCAGGAACGCCCCGCAGGCGGGCACGTCGAACACGCGCTGGTTCACCGCGCCCTTCATCTGGAGGCTGGTACAGTTGAAGTTCACGTCGCTGTACGGATAAAATCCCGGCAATTCATCATAATAGGCCAGCTCCGAAAGCCTGCGCCAGCGTGTCCCCTCGTCCGGAAAGGTGAGCAGCCAGCCCTCGTCGCCAGCGATGAGCGGCGAAAATTCCATGACCTGCCCCAGGCAGCGGGCGCGGTACTGGCGGGTGGATTCCCAGATGACGGCGGTCTCGAAGGCCAGCTGGCGCTGCGGCGTGGCCAGGGTCTCGAAAGCTGGCATGAGGTACGCGAAGTGCCCGGCCATGAAGGCGCGCACGCTCCACTCCGGATGCTGCCCGAAGGCCTCGGCCAGCACCGGCAGGGCTTCCAGCAGTTGCGGGCCGGAGTCGGCGTACTCCAGGCGTTTGGCGGTCTTGACCACCATGGAGTTGCCCACGAAGCTGACCGTGGCGCGCCAGGGATGATCCGGCGGCGCAGGCCGGTCCGGTGGGACGAAGCGGCGCTCATCGGCTGCCAGCGGGAGATAGAACACGTTGTCGAAACCCTGACCGCGCAGCGGCTCCAGGTTGTCCGCGTCCCAGGTGAAGACTGCCGTCTTTTGGGCTGCCGGGTTGGCGTAGAGGGCCAGGGCCAGGGCCGGGTTGTCCACGAACCAGGAGGCCAGGGGAATGTCCAGCTTGGAGAGCAGCCCCGTGAGCAGCCCTTCGTGGTCCACGCCCAGGTGGTTCACGGTCAGGGCGAAGTGCGGACGCAGCTCTTTGATGGCGGTGATGAGGGCGCGCAGATACTCGTCCAGGCCGAGTTCGTCGCCGCCGGTGTCCAGATAGCGGTAGCGAACCCCCATGCGGTCGAAGGCGGTCATGATCTCGCCCAGCAGGAAGAACCGGCTGGTGATCAGCAGCACCCTGGGGGCTTCAGACACGCAGGCT
Organism: Desulfovibrionaceae bacterium; assembly: GCA_009773665.1. Taxonomy (GTDB): domain Bacteria; phylum Desulfobacterota; class Desulfovibrionia; order Desulfovibrionales; family Desulfovibrionaceae; genus Fundidesulfovibrio. The sequence goes on from WSYE01000038.1 coordinate 31,582, forward strand.
CACTTGGTGGCTTTGGCGGCCAGGGCCGCGAGCTCCTGGTCGGACTCGGCCACGGTGAAATATTGCATAAGCTGCACCAGTCCCAGGGTTTTCTTCACCTGGGAGCTCGGCTTGAAGAGCACCAGAGTTCTGCCCGAGGTCTGAAGCCGGGTGTTGCAGGCCACCAGGAAGCCTATGCCGGAGGAGTCCATGAAGCTGACCTCGGAGAGGTCCAGCACCAGGGTGTCGGCCTTGGCGTCCTCCAGGTTCTTCTCCACGGCGTGCTTGAAGTCCTGGGTGACTTCCATGGTTATTTCGCCCGCATATCTGGCGGTCAGGCACGGCCCGTCGTGGGTCCAGGTCAGATTTTCCACAGGTCCTTCCTTATCTGTTTGACCACACGCAGCACGTTTTCCTTGCCGCGCATGGTGAGTTCGCATGAGTCCGACAGCTTGCAGATGATGAACATGCCCCGACCGCACTCGGATTCCGGAGGGGCGTTCTCGAAGGAGATGGAATTGCCGAAGCCCTTGCCCCAGTCCACCACCTCAAGCTCCACGGAGCTGCCCGGATTAAGGCGCAGGCGGACCTCCATAGGCCCTTCCCCGCCCGCGTAGGCGTGGCGGGTGACATTGGCGCAGGCCTCGGTGAGCACGATGTCCAGGTCGTGGAGGGTATCCTCGTCGGAGATGAACCGGGCCACGGCGGCCACGGCGTCCTTGGCCAGATTGCGGCTGGCCGAGGGGGAGGACGGAGCGGTGAAGATGCGGATGAGGGGGCTGCCCACGCTGACCCACAGGGCGGTGACGTCGTCGGAGAACACGGGGCCGGTGCGCTCCCCGCAGAGGTTCTCCAGAAGCGTCTCCAGGGAGAAGCGGTCTTCGCTCAGGAGCTTTTCGCTCAACTCCTTGAAGCTCTCCAACCCGTAAATCTGATGATCCAGGGTCCGCCATTCGTACCAGCCGTCTGTGTACAGGAACAGCCCGGCAGGCCGCGTAAAGGAGATGGTCCTGGTTGCGAATTCCTGGTCGAAGAAGCCCAGCACCGAGGCCGTGGCGTCCAGCCAGACCGGCTTGCCGCCGCTCCAGACCAGCGGGGGGCAATGTCCGGCGTTGACGTAGGTGATGGTCCCGGCGTCCGGATCGATGTCGGCGGCGGCCAAGGTGACGAAGTCGGGCTCCTCGCCGATGGAGGACAAGAGATGTCGGCTGGCCAGGGAGAGCATCTCCGAGAGCGAGAAGTAGTGCGTCTTGGACACCCGCACCAGGGTGCGAACCACAGCCATGAGGAAGGCCGCCCGCGCGCCGTGGCCGGACACGTCAGCCATCACCACGCGAATGGAGCCGTCGGGCAGGGTGAAGAAGTCGTAGTAGTCGCCGCTGGCCCGTCCTGACGGGCGGTAGAAGCACTCCACGGTGGTCTCGCCCAACACCGGCGAGCAGTCCGGCAGCAGGCGGCGCTGCAAACCGGCCACCAGGTCGATCTCGCGGCTGATGCGATCGTAGGCCTGGCGCAGGCGGCGGGTCAGGGTCACCTGCCTTGCCGCCGCGCCCACGCGGGCCAGCAGCTCCTCGCGGTCGAAGGGCTTGCCCAGAAAGTCGTTGGCTCCGGCGGCGAAGGCCTTGGCTTTGAGGGCCTTGGTGTCCTGCGCTGTGAGCACGATGATCTGCACGTCGTGGTCCTGGGCCGTGCCGCGTATGTGGGCCATGACCTCAAGGCCGGACTTCACGGGCATGTTCATGTCCAGGATGATCACGTCCGGCTTGAAAGCACCGTGGGCCTCAATGGCCTCCTGTCCGTCCTCGGCGGCGTGCAGCCGGTAGTGGCTGCCCAGGATGTAGGTCAGCAGCCGAAGGACGGTCTTGGAGTCGTCCACCACCAGGACGCGGATGTCTTCAGGTGCGGCCATCAGGCGAAGTCCCGGCTGTCCAGCATGATAGTCACAGGACCGGCATTCACCAGTCCCACGGCCATGTCCGCGCCGAACACGCCGCGCGAGACGCGCCCCTGCGGGAGCAGCGCCTCCACGTCGTCGTAGAGCCTTTCGAACAGGGCCTGCGCCACCGCAGGCGGCGCGGCAGAAGAAAACGACGGGCGAAGGCCCTTGCGGCAGTCGGCGTACAGCGTGAACTGGGAGACGAGCAGCACACTGCCCCCGGCGTCCAGGAGGCTCACATTCATCTTGCCCGCCTCGTCGGGAAAAACCCGCAGTTTGACCAGTTTTTCGAGCATGGCCCGCCACCAGGGCGCAGCCGGAGAGTCCGGGCCGTCATCTGGCCCAAATCCGGCCAGCACCAGAAACCCCGGCCCCACAGCGGCCACACGCTCCCCGGCCACGTCCACGTGCGCCTGGGACACGCGCTGGAGAAGAAGCCTCACAAGACCTCGGAATACGTCGCCTTGCTGGTGGACTTCTCGTAGACGCTCACCTCGTACACCGTGGCGGGCAACCCGGCCATCAGCCGCCCCAGCTCCCAGTAGATGAACCGGGCCAGGTTTTCGGCGGTGGGGTTGCGGCGCTGGAAATAGGGGACGTTATTTAAGTGGGTGTGGTCCAGCTTGTCGGTGATGGCCTTGAGGTGGCTCTTGAGATCCTTGAAATCCATGAGCATTTCCGTGTCCTGGGTCAGGCGTTCGCCTTCGAACACGGCTTCCACCACGAAGTTGTGCCCGTGCAGGGCCTCGCACGGCCCGTCGTAGTTGCGCAGGCAGTGGGAGGAGGAGAACTCGTCCGTGATGGTCAGCTTGAAAACGCCTCGGCGCAGGGGTTTGCGCTCGGGTGCAGGTATTGTCGTCATAATCGTATAATCCTTGTTTAAACCGTGGCCTTTCCGGCGTTGGCCAGACAGTCATCCACCGCCTGCCAGAACTGCGGGCACGGCCCCACGCAAAGCTCTTCGGAGAGCGAGGTCAGGCATTCCAGGTCGTCGTAGACCAGACGCAGCCTGACCTTGGCCGAACCTGGGTACTTATGAAAGATTTCCTTGAGTCCCGCAAGGGTGGTGCAGGTGTTGGCCTCCACGCGCACCTCCACGGGCTCGTCCCCGGCGGCCACGGCCTCGCCCAGGGGCCTGGCGGACTGTACCATGAGCTTCAGCTTCACGGGATGGTCGCCCGCCTCCTCCATCTCCTTGCCGATCTTGGCTGTCAGCAGCAGGGGCTGGTCGCCTTCGAGCAGCTCGCGGCACTTGGCGAAGGCTTCGGGGAAGAAGATGGCCTCGCCGTCGCCCGCGATGTCCTCCAGGCCGCAGAAGGCCATGCGGTCGCCCTTCTTGGTGATGTGCTCTTTCTTGGTGGTGATGATGGCGGCCACCTTCACCTCGCAGTCGGGCGCGTAGCCCTTGCATTCGGACAGGGTCTTGATGCCCATGCGGCGCATGTCGCGGATAAAGGACTTCAGCGGATGGCTGGTCAGATAGAAGCCGAGGGCCTCTTTTTCGCGGGCCATCAGCTCCTGGTGCTCCCATTCGGGCACCGAGGCTTCTTCGCAGCTCATGCCAAGGCCGGGGGTCTTGTTCTTGGGGACAGGAGCCAGGGCCATGAGCGACAACTGGCCGGAGTTTCGCTCCTCGGCGCGTTTCTGTCCCTGGGACACGGCCCGGTCAAGCCCGGCCAGCAAGGCGGCGCGCGGTGCGCCGAAAGAGTCCATGGCCCCGGCCTTGATGAGGAACTCCAGCACCCGCTTGGTCACCTTGCGCAGGTTCACCCGCGAGGTGAGGTCCACCAGGCTCAGGTAGGGGCCGTCCTCCCCGCGTTCGCGCACGATCTCGTTTATGGCCTCGCCGCCCACGTTCTTGATGCCCGCCAGCCCGTAGATGATCTGGGCGTCCTTCACGCTGAAGTGGCGCATGGACAGGTTCACGTCCGGGGGAAGCACCTCGATGCCCCGGTCCGAGCTGTCGGAGATGTATTTCAGGACCTTGTCCTGGTTTTCGATGTCGGACGTTATGAGCGCCGCCATGAAGGCCACCGGGAAGTGGGTCTTCAGAAAGGCCGTATGATAGGAGATGAGGGCGTAGGCCGCCGAGTGGGACTTGTTGAAGCCGTACTCGGCGAACTTTTCCATCAAGTCGAAGATTTCGTTGGCCTGGTCGGCGGGGATGTTCTTCTTGCCGGTGCCTTCCAGGAAGCGCTTGCGCTGGGTGGCCATCTCCTCGGCGTTTTTCTTACCCATGGCCCGGCGCAGCAGGTCGCCCTCGCCAAGCGAATAGCCCGAGAGCACCTGGGCGATCTGCATGACCTGTTCCTGGTACACGATGACGCCATACGTCGGCTTGAGCACCGGCTCCAGGTCCGGGTGGGGGTATTTGACCTCCACCAGCCCGTGTTTGCGGTCGATGAACTCCTGCACCATGCCCGAGCCCAGCGGGCCGGGGCGGTACAGGGCCAGCATGGCGATGATGTCCTCGAAGCAGTTGGGTTTGAGCTGCCGCAGGTACTTGCGCATGCCGTCGGATTCCACCTGGAAGATGCCGTCGGTGTCGCCCTTGGAGAAGAGCTCGTAGGTGTCCTTGTCGGTCAGGGGCAGGTTGTCGAGATCAGGCGGCTCGTGGCCCATCTCCCGGATGATGTCCAGGGCGTCCTGGATCACGGTCATGGTTTTAAGGCCCAGGAAGTCGAACTTGATGAGGCCGATCTTCTCCACCCGCTTCATGTCCCACTGGGTGACTATTTCCTGGTTCTTGCCCTGGTAGAGCGGCACGTACTCGGTCATGGGCTTGTCGGAGATGACCACACCCGCCGCGTGGGTGGAGGCGTGGCGCGACAGGCCTTCGAGCCTGCGCGACACGTCGATCAGCCGCCCGATCTTGGCGTCCTGGGCGGCCAGCACGGAGAGCTCCGGCTCCTTGTCCAGGGCCTTGTCGATGGTCATCTTCAGGTCTTCTGGGATGAGCTTGGCGATGCGGTCGGTCTCGGGGAAGGTCATGCCCAGGGCGCGGCCAACGTCTCGCACCACGGCCTTGGCCTTCATGGTACCGAAGGTGGTGATCTGGGCCACGGAGTCGCGCCCGTAGCGCTCGGACACGTAGCGGATGACTTCAGTGCGGCGGCGCTCGCAGAAGTCCACGTCGATATCAGGCATGGAGATGCGTTCGATGTTCAGGAAGCGCTCGAACAGCAGGTCGTAGGGCAGCGGGTCCAGGTTGGTGATGCGAAGCGCGAAGGCCACCAGCGAACCGGCGGCCGAGCCGCGCCCCGGCCCCACGGGGATGCCCTGGCGCTTGGCCCAGTTGATGAAATCCTGGACGATGAGGAAATACCCGGGGAATCCCATGGTCTTGATGACGCCCAGCTCATATTCCAGGCGGTCCCAGTATTTCTTTTCCTCTTCCGGAGTTTTCAGCCCCAGCCTGGTCAGGCGGTCAGTAAGTCCCTGGCGGGCCATGTCCGCCATCTCGTCGTCCAGTGACTTGCCTTCCGCCACCTCGTAGACCGGAAAGTGATAGGTTTTGAGGTCCAGCTCCAGGTTGATACGGCTGGCGATCTCGCAGGTGTTGGAGAGCGCCTGGGGCACGTGGGCGAAGGCGGCGGCCATCTCCTCGGGCGATTTGTAGTAGAGTTCCTGGGTGGTGAAGCGCATGCGCTTCTCGTCGTCCACCTTGGCCTGGGTCTGGATGCACAAGAGCACATCGTGGGCGCTGGCGTCGTCGGCGTTCAGATAGTGGCAGTCGTTGGTGGCCACCAGGGGCAGCTTCATCTCGTCGGCCAGCTCGATCACCAGCTCGTTCAGGCGGGCCTGCTCGGGCAGGTCGTTGGCCTGGAGCTCCATGTACAGGCGGTCGGGGAACAGGGTCATGTATTGGCGGGCCATGTCGCGGGCCGCGCCCATGCCCTCGTTCAGCAGCACCTGGTGGATCTCGCCCTTCAGGCAGGCGGACAGGGCGATGATGCCCTCGCCGTGGGCGGCCAGGAGTTCCTTGTCCACGCGCGGCTTGTAGTGGAAGCCGCTCAGGTAGGATTCGGAGGAGAGCTTCAGCAGGTTTCTAAAGCCCACGATGTCCTGAGCCAGCAGTACCAGATGGTAGCCCGCGTCGCGCACGGAGCGGGCGTTCTTGTCCTTGCGGCTGCCCTTGGCCACATAGACCTCGCAGCCGACAATGGGCTTGATGCCCGCCTTCTTGCAGTATTCGTAGAAGACCAGCGCCCCGTGCATGTTGCCGTGGTCGGTGATGGCAGCCGCCGGGCAGCCGAACTCACCGGCGCGCTTAATCAGGTCGCCAATGCGGATGGCCCCGTCCAGCAGGGAGTATTCGGTGTGGCAATGCAGATGAACGAAATCAGACATTCTTTAAACACCTGTAATTATTATCTTTGACGAACAAGGCCTTCGCCTGGAACGTGTACATCCTCTAGCGCCATTTCAACTGAAAGCCAATCACCAAGCGTGGCAGGCATATTCTGCCGAGCAACGGATAGCTCGTGTCCCGCTGCAAATTGGGGGAAACCCTACCTTACCTTTGGCGCAATCAGCTATATATAGAAGAGACCAAATGCGCATGCGCACAGTCGAATTGTTTTGCACGCGGAGACGGAATATGACTGCAAAAATGATTATTCAAGCGGTGAATTCGGATACTTACCGACTCCAATTCACCACGCACGACGGGGATTGCATTCTCGAATGCGAACCGAGAAAAAGCAAAAGCAAGGCAATTGAAGACGCCGAGACACTCCGGCGCGGCGTTATGGAAGACGGTCGCTACGCTGTACAGCGCAATAACCAGGGACACTTTGCGTTCAATTTCCTTGGAGAGTCCGGTGAACCCATCGGGGTGAGCGCACTCTTCCCCACGCCCGAAGGGCTGGGAAAGGCCATCGCCGTGCTGAAGCAGCTGGCCCCCGTGGCCGTGCTGGTGGACAACACCTGATGTAAGCCCCTGCTGCCGACGCCTTCCCCGCCCGGACTCACGTGATTTGGTCACTTCGCGCCTGAAGCACCCGCACGCCGCTCAACCAGATTCTCAGCATACGCGCCGACCGCCCGGCTGCGGCCCTACCCGCTCACCCGCATGGCCGCCGCAGGGTTTATGCGCGCAATGCGCGACAGCACCTGATGCAGTTGGGCCTTGCCCTCCTCGCTTCCGTCAACCGAGAGCACATCGTAAGCGGCCAATAGCCCGCGAAGGGCCGTGTCCGGCTCCCACAGTTCCAGTTTGTACTGCCCCACCAGATCGAGAAGCTCCTCAATGTTCGGCCCGGCCAGATCCGCCCTGCCAGATTGCGACAGCATCCCGGCCATGGCGATCAGCCCGTCAAAACGCTCCCGCCCGGAGCGCGACTGGCGAAGCGCCTCCTGCAAGCGGGTCACGGCCTCCATGAACTTCTTCTGGGCGGACAGGGCCTGGGCCTCTTCCAGGGCCTTGGCCAGCGGCGAATCAGACGGCCCCGCGTCCACGGACTGACCGGACCCCAGAGCGATGGATTTCAGCCACGTTTTTGTCTCCGCGTCCGCAAAGGGCGTGCCGTCCGAGAAGCTCATCTTGTCGATGCCCTTCAGCCGCGACACATACAGCGCGGTCTGGGCTTTCAGCGCCTCCAGGGCGGGCGCGCCCTTGGCCCCCAGCGAGTCCAGAGCCTGGGCCGACAGGCGCGAAAGGTCCAGCCAGAAAAGATAGACCGGCACCTGCGATTCGGCCCGGCGCGCGGCCTCCTCGAACTGGCGGCCCGACACCAGCTGGGCGATGGACGACTTGATGTTCTCGTCCGGGGCGGGGATCATGGTCTGGCCGTTGTCCGCCGGGGGCGGGCCGTCCACCTTGAGCCAGGCTCCCAGGCGGTTCAGCGTGTAGGCGCGCGGATCGCCGCAGTCGGCTGCCAGCAGCAGCGCCGCCGTGCCGGTCATCTGACTCAGGCAGGCGTCCAGACTTACTGCCGGATCGGTCGACACCGGGCCGGATGGCGGCGCGGCAGGACGAGGCGGGGCGCTTGCCGAAGTCCCTGACGCCCCTGCCGTTGGCGTCTGAGCCTGGGGTTGCCCGTCGCCTGCGGGCGCTGGCTCCGGTTCCGGCTGGGCCTCCTGCGGGGGCGCTTCCACCGGAAACCGCTTGGCGAACTCGGCCAGAGAGCGCATGCCCGGCCCGTCCGGGACGTTCTGGGCTATGAACTCGTCCAGGGAGCTGAAACCGCCCACCAGCCGGTCCACCACGTCCTTGGGGAAGGTGGCGTCGGTACTGTAGGAGTCGAAATAGGCCTGCACCTGATCGCGGTACCAGACCAGCGCGTTCACGCGGCCCCGCATGCGCTTTTTCGGCGGGGACAGGTCCTCCCAAAAAGTGGTGGTCATGTCGGAGAGGAGCGTCACCCCGTCGGCCATGCCGGGGATGGCGTTCATCTTGAAAAGCGCCACGGCCATGTAGGCCGCAGTGGGCAGGTGCTTGCCCTTGGTGGTCAGGATGGTGGTGGCCAGCTTGGCGACGTTTTCCCAGTCGATGCCCTGGCCGCCAATGGTGGGCATGGAGAGCTTGTCGATTTCGGCCTGGAGCTTCTCGAACTCAGGCTCGTATGACGGGTCAACTCCGGCGGGCTGCGCTGCGGAGATGGGGGCTTTGCCGATTTCTGCTACGTCCATGGCGGGTATGGCCTTGCGTTGGGGTTTGGCTGGGCGCGGCCTTGCGCCTTGCCCTTCCCCGCAATCTAACCAGAATACCCCGCACTGAACAACTCTTTAGGGCTTTTGGACCTCGTATTTCTGCGCCTCTCCCTGAGCCGAATTCTTAGCAGTCGCCTCTGAACGGGTCGCCGTACCGAAAGCCAGACCCACCGCCGCCAGCACGAACAGAATAATGACCAAGCGTTTCATGTGGGTCCTCCTGAGTGTGGTTACGCGTCGCTCTGCTGCCGCGCGCAGCTGCGACCCTTCTTTCCCGGCGTCGCGCCCGTACCGCCACCGTCCGAGCCAAGGCCCATCTCCATCTCCGCCGCCTGGAGCACCTTGGCCATGCGGCCAGGGTTACTGACCATGGGCAGCGGCCCGGTCTGCAACTCGGCCACCCGCATTTTCATGAGCGACGCCTTGGCGGCTTGGGCCTTCAGCGCCGATTCCTCCGCGTTGGAAACAGCACCCACCGTGCGCAGGTAAACGCCGGGCAGCTGTCTGTCACGTCTGCCATACGGATACGGCGCGCTCAGGCAGCTCCGGGGAAACGGCTGGAGCCGCACCGACAGCCAGCGCGCCAGCTCCCGGCAGGTGAGCCCGAAGCTCTCGGCGGGCGGCGGGGCCACCAGCCAATCCGAACCGCCCTGCCTGGACCCGCGCATGCCGGCCCGCCCGGCCACGTCCAGATACGACGCGCCGCGCTCCGGCAGTACGCCGTCCAGGTGCACCACGCCGCCGACCTTGCCGCCGTGCCGGTGCGCCACAGCAGAGGCGATCATGGAGCCGTACCCGTGCCCCACAAGGATGGCCCGCTCCAGGTCCTCGTGGAAGAGGAGCTGCGCCACGTCCTCCACGTGCCATGAGAGCGATATCTCCGGACGCAAGAGGTGCGAGCGTTCGCCGCAGCCGGTCAGCGTGGGGCGGAACGCCTCGTGGCCGAGCTTTGTCAGCGCCCGGGCCGTGCGCCGCCAGATCCAGCCCCCCGTGAAGGCTCCGTGGATGAGTACGAATGTGGCCATGCCCATGCACAGCAAAGAGCCTGCCACCGACAAACAATTGCAATATCAGTGTGTTAGGATTCAAGCGGACATAAAATGCACCACAAAAATGAAAGCTACGTACAAATTCGTAGGGTTACATGGAGAGAGGCAACCAGAGGATAAGAGCCGGG
>WSYE01000039.1:0-8459 GCA_009773665.1 Desulfovibrionaceae bacterium
GATGATACTGCCAGGACCGCTGGTGGGAAAGTAGGTCGCTGCCAGGATTACTTTCAGAAAGGCCCGCTCGTTGAAAAACGAGCGGGCCTTTCGCTTTTTCTAAGCCTCGAAGGCTTGTCACGGCTCATGGCTCATGGCTTAGGCCAGGGGGCAGAGGCCATGGCGCGGCTTCTCACGGCGTCCTGCCGACGATACCCCCGTCATTCTACTCTTCTCTGAATTGATGTCGGTACCCATGCCTTCCCTTCCTCGCGCTGTCGTTCCTGCGTTGACCGCGTCCCGAAAGCAGACCTTCCCGGTATGTTGCCGCCCGCCCCGGAGCAGGATACACAGACTGTTACCGGGGGGTATGCGGCGTCATCGCCGCATTGCGATAAGGAGATTCTCAATGGCTGAGAAAGTGATGTTGGTCGACGATGAGGACGCCATACGGGAGATCCTTGGGTTGTCCATTGCCGACCTGGGCTACGAAGTTGAGACCGCAGCCAATGGCGAGGCCGCCATCGCCCTGTTCTCGAGCTTTGGTCCAAGCATCGTCCTGACAGACATCAAGATGCCTGGCATGGACGGCATTGAACTGCTCAAGCGCCTTAAAGAGCTGAATCCCGACACCGAAGTCATCATGGTTTCCGGGCACGGCGACATGGACTTGGTGGTCAAAAGCCTCCAATTCGAGGCGCTCGATTTCATTACAAAGCCTATCCGCGACGAGCTCCTGGTCAGCGCCCTCAAGCGTGCGGCTGAGAAGATCACCATGCGTCGCCAGCTGCGTGAGCACACCTTGAACCTTGAGCGCATCGTCAAGGAAAAATCCGCGAAGCTGGTCGAACTTGAGCGCCAGTTAGCCGTGGGACAGGTTGTTGAGGGGCTTTCCACCGCCATGCGCTGTCTGGTTGAAACCTTCGACGACGGTACGGGCTACTTCAATGAACTTCCTTGCTTCATCTCCATACACAACCGCTATCTTGAGATCGTGGCCGTCAACCAGCTCTACAAGGAGCGCCTGGGCGACATGGTTGGCAAGAACTCCTGGGAGCCGTACTCGGGCCGACAGGGAAGCGGCAACGCCTGCCCTGTCTGGATGACCATCACTGACGGCAAGGGCCTTCGCAGCCGCGAGACTCTGGTGGACGTGGCCGGGCAGGAGATTCCCGTTATCGTGCATACCGCGCCCATTCTGAGCAAGGACGGCGGCGTTGAACTGGTCATCGAACTCTCCGTGGACATCACTGAAGTTGGCCGCCTCCAGGAAGAGCTGCGCTCCACGCGCGAGAAATATCACCGTCTCTTTGACTCCGTTCCCTGCTACATTGAGGTGGTGGACCGCGACCACACCATAGTCGAGGCCAACCGCCGCTTTCGCCAGGATTTCGGCGAATGCCGAGGTGGCAAGTGCTACAACGCGTTCACCCATCGAGAAGACCCCTGCCAGGAGTGCCCCATCTCGCTCACCTTTGAGGACGGGCATTCGCATCAGTGGGAGACTGCCGTCACCACCAGAAACGGCGACCAGCGCGTAGTGCTCATCCAGACCGCGCCCGTGCACGGCGAATCGGGCGAGATCGAACAGGTGATGGAGATTTCCACGGACATCACTCAGATCAGGAAACTGCAGGACCACCTGGCCTCGCTCGGGCTGATGCTGGGCTCCATGTCCCATGGCGTGAAGGGCCTGCTCACCTCGCTGGACGGCGGCGTGTACAAGATCGAGGCGGGCTTCCGAAAGGACGATCCGCAACGCCTGCGCGAAGGCTGGGCCATCGTGAAGGACAAGATTGCACGTATCCGCAAGATGGTGATGGATATCCTGTATTACGCCAAGTCGCGAGACACGGAGCTTGAAGCTGTCGATCTTGAAGCCTTTGCAACAGATATGGCGGCCATCATCGAGCCCAAGGCTGCCCTGAAGAACGTGGCCTTCCGCCTGGATGTCGCCCCGGACATCGGGGAGATCCAGATGGATGAAACCGCCATGTCCGCAGCCCTGGTGAATTTTCTGGAAAATGCCGTGGACGCTTGCTCTGAGGACGACACCAAGCCCGCGCACGAGGTCGTGCTGCGTCTTACCGGCGACGCTCGTCGCGTGCGCTTCGAGGTCGCTGACGACGGAATGGGCATGGATCAGGAGACCAGGGAGAAGATGTTCACGCTGTTCTTTTCCTCCAAGGGGTCGCGCGGAACCGGACTCGGCCTGTTCATCTCAAGTCAGGTGATCGAGCGTCACGGCGGCTTCATTGATGTGACCTCCTCCTTTGGTGAGGGTACCTCCATCGTCGCCACGCTTCCGCGCGTGCAACCCAAGAGCTAGAGGCGGAAAGGGATGTACAGGCGCGCAGGGTCAAAGCACAGCGCATGCGGAGGCTCATGATGAGAACAATATTGGAGCTCTTTCGCAGCAGGCTGGTTTTCAAGATCACTCTGCCGATTGCGTTCATCCTGTTTGCCAGTATCTTTCTGTGGTCCTTCTATCATGTGCAGTATCAGAAGGACTTCACCATCGACAACCTCATCATGGGGGCGGAGCGCGTGTCCAACACCGTGAAGCTCGGCTTGCACTATGCCATGATGCTAAACTCGCGCGAGGACATCCAGGCAATCGTCAACAACTACAGCAAGCTCAAGGAAATCCGCAACGTCCGCATTATCAACAAATCAGGCGAGGTGATGTTTTCCTCCTCGCCGGACCAGAAGAACCGCATTATCGCCCGACGCGACCCGCTCTGTCAGGCTTGCCACCAATACACCGTCCCGACGCTGCATCCCACGCTGAATGAAGCCATCTATAAGGATTCCGAAGAGAACGGCGAGCGGGTCCTGCGTCTGGTAAGCCCTATCCTGAACGAACAAGGTTGTTCGGACAGTTCCGGGTGCCATTTCCACCGCGCAGAGGAGAAAATCCTGGGCGTCCTGGACTTGTCCTTCTCCCTGAGTGAAAGCGATTCGCTCATAGGCGAAAGCCGCCAGCACACGATGTATCTGGCGTTCATCCAGTTCGTCGTGACGTTTTTGACCATGGCCCTTCTGTTCCTGCTTCTGGTCAAGCGGCCCATCAACCGCATCATCCGGGACGCCAGGCTCATCTCACTGGGTCGGTCCCCGAAGCCGCAGCGCGTGAAATCCTCCGACGAGATCGGCCAACTGGCAGATGCCATCCATCAGATGGGCGTGGACCTCACGGCCAAGAACAGCCAGCTCTCACTGCAAAAGAACCTGTACCAGGACCTTTTCGAGGGCGTCCCCTGCGTCATCACCGTGCAGGACCGGGATTTCCGCCTGTTGCGCTACAACCGCGCCTTCGAGGAGCGCTTCAACGCCAGTCTGGGCGAGTACTGCTACAAGGCTTACAAGAACCGCGATTCCAAGTGTCCGGACTGTCCCGTGGAGAAGACGTTCAGGACAGGCCAGTTCCAGACCACCGAAGAGTCGGGTTGCTACCGCGACGGGTCACGCGCGCACTGGATCGTAAACACCGCGCCCATCTACGACTCTGAGGGGCGGCTGGTGGCCGCCATGGAGATGTGCCTGGACATTACCGAGCGCAAGGAGCTGGAAGGCGAGGTGAAGCGATCGGAGAAGAAGTACGTTGATATTTTCAACAATATTCCGAGCGCAGTGTTCGTGCTGGATCAGGCCGATTTTTCCATTCGCGACTGCAACAGAGGGGCTGTCACCCTGTACGGCTGGGAAAAGCCAGAACTCGCGGACATGAGTTTCCTGGATCTGTTCGCGGATGTGGACAAGGAGCCCTTCGTCACGGCCATTAACAAAGGGCAAGACATAGACCAGGCCAAGCACATCACCAGAAGCGGACGAGAGTTCTTCGTGGCCATCAACGCCTCTCCCTCCGAGTTCAACAAGCGTAAGGTCTTTCTGGTCACAGTGAGCGACATTTCCAAGCGTCTGGATACCGAGCAGCAGCTGATCCAGGCCAGCAAGATGGCCACGCTCGGCGAAATGGCCACGGGAGTGGCCCATGAGATCAACCAGCCCCTGGCGGTCATCCAGGCCAGCGTGGATCTGGTGAAACGCAGCCTCACGCGCGGCGAGACGCCTGGAGAACCGCTTCTCAAGCGTGTCACCGAGCTCGTGGCCCAGCAGGTGGAGCGGGCCACCAAGATCATCAACCATATGCGCGAATTCGGACGCAAATCGCAGATATCGCTGGAAGAGGTCGCGCTGAATGGCGTACTTCGGCGTTCCTTTGATTTTTTCAGTCAGCAGCTTTCGCTACGCTCCATCGAGGTGGCCTGGGAACTGGACGAGAAACTTCCTCTGGTACGCTGCGAGCCCAACCGCATGGAGCAGGTGTTCATCAATTTCCTGATCAATGCCCGCGATGCCATCGACGAGCGCGCTGCCAAGGAAGGGGAGAACATTCCCAGGCGCATCACCATCAAGACCATGCACAACCAGGGGTTCGTGACCGTGCGCATCTCGGACACAGGCGGCGGGGTGCCCGCTGCGGCCATGACGCGCATCTTCGAGCCCTTCTTCACCACCAAGCAGGTGGGCAAGGGAACGGGCCTTGGGTTGTCCATCAGTTACGGGATCATCAAGGAATACGGCGGGTCCATCAATGTGGTGAACAACGATGACGGCGGCGCGAGCTTTTTCATCCGGCTGCCCGTGGCGGGCGAGCGCCCCGGCGGGGGGGAGTAGGGGGTGTCTCTCGTTGCTATCGCGGGGGATGATCCATGGACTGAGATTGAGAGGATTCGGCGCTTACGCTTGCGTGAAGAATCAAAGCATAGTGATGACCGGACGTCCCTCACTCCCCGTCCGCGCCTTTGCGCCGCTTGGTCAAAAGCCGCCTGTTCAGGGCCTGACGGGTAATCCCAAGCATCTTGGCGGCGGCGCTCTGGCTGCCTCCGGCGCGCTTCAGCGCCTCATGGATGATGCGCTCCTCGGCCTGCTTGAGGGTGGGCACTTCCTCGTCTCCGTGTTCGGACAGCACCGCCGGGAACAACCCCGCGCTCCCTTCGCCCCGCACCGAACCAATCCAGGACCGGAACGGCTCCACGGACACCGCGCGCCCCTCGCATAGGGCAACGGCGTTGAAGACCATGGCCTCAAGCTCCCGGATGTTGCCGGGGAAGGCGTGCGTGCGCAGAAGCTCCAGCACTTCGGGCGGAGCCTGTGGCATAGCCTTGCCCAGGCGCTCGGCGGCCTTATCCAGGAAGTGCGACAACAACAGCGGCAGATCGTCCATGCGCTCACGCAGCGGCGGAATGGACACGCAGTGGGTGCGCAGCCGGAAAAAGAGATCCCTCCGGAATTTGTCCTGCAAGATGAGCTCTTCCAGGGGCTGGTTGGTGGCCACGATGATTCGTGCGTCCATAGGTTTGAGCGTATCCGAGCCCAGGGGATAATACTCGCGCTCCTGGATCAGGCGCAGCAGCTTCAGCTGAGAGGCCTTGGCCAGGTCGCCGATCTCGTCCAGGAACAGGCTGCCCCCGGCGGCCTCCTCGATAAGCCCCCGCCTGCCCAGGTTGGCCCCGGTGAAGGCTCCTTTCTTGTGGCCGAACAATGTATCCGAGAACATGGCGTCGTCCAGGCCCGCCACGTTCACGGCCACGAATTTTCCAGGCAGCCCGCTGGCCTCGTGGATGGCGCGGGCCACCATCTCCTTGCCGACTCCCGTTTCGCCCGACACCAGCACCGGCTCGTCGGACGAAGCCACGGCCTGCACGTAAGCGGTCATGGCCTTCATGCGCGGATTGTCCGTGATGATCCTGCCCAGCCCATTGCGGGGTTTGTCCGCGTCGCCGCCCTGGCCCTGCGCGTCCAGCACCGGCTTCTGGTCCAGCTTGCGGGAGAGTTCCTGTCCCACCTCCAGGGCGCGGCGCACGGCAGAGAGCAGGTGGGCGCGGTCCACAGGCTTCACCAGATAGTCGACGGACCCGGCACGCATGCAGCGCACGGCGGACTCCACTTCGTTGTAGCCGGTGACAATGATCACCGGGATGTGCGGATACTCTGCCTTGATGAAGCTCAGGACGTCCTCGCCCTTCACCTCGGGCATGCACAGGTCCAGCATGACCAGCGACACCACCTGGCGGCGCAGGATGTTCCTGACCTCGCGCGGGTCGGAGCAGCGGATGGTGTTGGTCAGGCCTGAGTAGCGCAGGTTCAGGTCGTAGCTTTGCAGGGCCTGTTCTTCGTCGTCCACCAGGAGGATGGGGTGCAGGGGGCTTGGGGATGCGCTCATTACAGCGGCCCTTCATGTGACGCCTGCGCGGCGGGCAGGGCCACGATGGCTGTGGTTCCCTTGCCGGGCGTCGATTCTATCAGGAGCTGCGCCCCGTGCTCGCGGGCGATGGACAGCGAGATGGATAGCCCAAGGCCTGTGCCGCCCTGTTCGCGCTTGGTGGAGTAGAACGGCTCGGTGACGCGGGACAGATCGTCCGGGCGGATGCCCACGCCCTCGTCGCGCACGGCGATGCGCACGCTGCCCGTGGGTTCGTGATGGAACGTCTCGATCTCGATGCCCTGATGCGCGCCGGTGAGGGCGTGGCAGGCGTTCTGCACCAGATTCACCACGATCTGTTCCAGGCGCTGCCTACGTCCGCGCACCAGAGGCAGGCCCGCTCCGTAGCGCACGGAGAAACGGCTGGTGTGCAGGCCGATGGTCTTGCTCATGAGCAGCACCGCAGACTGCACCACGTCGTTGACCGGGAGCATCTCAAAGCCGCCCTCGATGTCCTGACGGGCGAAATTCTTAAGCTCCCGCACGAAGTCCCGGATGCGCACCGAGCCCTCGATGATGCCTTGTAAAAGCTGCGGCACGTGCTGGGACACCTCGGCCAGGGGCAACCCCCCGAAAGCGTCCGGACCGAGCTCCACGGGCTCCCCGGACTCCTGGGCGCGGGCCAGGGCCTCCACCCCAGGCGACACCGCCCGCCACAGGTCCAGCACCAGGGGGGCGTTCAGCATGATGAAATTATTGGGATTGCTTATCTCGTGAGCCACCTCGGACACCAACGTGCCCAAGGACACAAGCCGGTCCGCGTGCATGAACTGAGACTCGGTGACTTTCTGCCCGGTGACGTCCAGACCGGTGGCCTGATAATCACGTATGTGGCCTGTTTTATAAAAGAATCCTTGGACAATCCAGCGCATCCACAGGGGCGGGGCGTCCGGGTCGTCGCTTGGGGCCTTGTATTCGAGCTCGGCCATGGGATTGTCCAGGGTGATGCTGGTCACGGCCTGAGCGAAGCTCTCGCGCAGGCTTGGGGCGAGCATCCACAGGAAATCCTCGCCCACGATGTCCTCGCGCGTGGCTCCGAAGAACCGCGCGCTGGCGGTGTTGGCGTAGGTGATGCTCCAGTCGGGCAGGAAGCAGCAGATGAGGTCCGGGCGGGTCTCCACGATGGACTGGTAGAGGTTCTTGCGGTTCAGCAGGCCCTCAATGGCCACCTTGTAGCGGGTGACGTTTTCCACCAGCAGTACGAAGCCGTCCTCGCCCCAGGGCAGGGCGGCCCTGTCCACGCGTACGCGCGTCCAGGCCAGCCCGCCGTCGGCCATGGCGATAGGCTTGTCCATGTCGTGCCAGACGCCGGGATGCGTCAGGTATTCGTCCAGGTTCTCGCAGGCTCCCAGGCAGAAGATGCTCAGCACGTCCTGAAAGTTCATGAGGGCCAGGTCGGCGAGGGAGCACTCGGTGAGCCTGAAGAATTCCCGGTTGGCGTAGCGAACGGCGTAGTCCGGCCCTGCCAGGAGCACGGCCAGCGGGAGCGCGCCGTACAGGCTATCCAATGTCGCGGCGTGGGATGTGGGGAGGGTTTCTCGCATGGGGCTGCCGTGTCTTGTCCGCGAGCGGCGCTTTCTTGCCGGGTAAAGCCGGATGCAGCTGCGGCTCTCTGGACGAAAATCCCGCCTGCGCGGGTATGGCTTGCTCCTATCTCCTCGCCGAGCGCTTGGCAAGGCAGTATGCGAAGCGTGATTGCTTGCCAGTACAGGATATATTTCTTACCAAGGCCGCTCAATCCGACAGCGCACCAAAACAGGAGGCCCCGAGTGAACCTCTCCAGACTGCTGACCAGCCTTACTGGCCGCAAATGCCTGCCCGGCCTCCTTGAGCACTACGACCCGGTCTCCAAGGGCGTCAAAGTCGTGGAGGCCGCCCTCAAGGAATATTCCGCAGGCGGACACGGACTGGCCTTCCAGACCCTGACTGTGGAGATCGACACCCTGGAGGGTCAGGCGGACAAGATCAAGCGGCGCATCAGGAACCATCTGCCGCGCGACATCTTCCTGGAGGTCGATAAGACCCTGTTCCTGAACTACACCCGCAGCCAGGACAACATCTTGGACGAGGCCCAGGAGGCGCTCAACTGGCTGGGCATGCGCCGCATGGACCTGCCAGCCACTCTGTTCGTCTCGGCGCGCGCCGTGGGGCGGGAAGCCTGCCGTACGGTGGAGCTTTTGAAGCCCGCCCTGCAAGGGACCATGGATCTGCT
>WSYE01000039.1:8464-23378 GCA_009773665.1 Desulfovibrionaceae bacterium
AGGACCGATCCGCCGTCAAAGACAGCTACCATGAAGTGCGCGTGCAGCACCACAAGGCGTCCAAGGCGGCGCGCAAGCTCATAAAAGACGCGTTCGAGACCGAGGGTGAATGCCGCGACATCTACCAGTTTGTGACCTTCGTCGAGCACCTGCACGATATGGGGCACAACGCCGAGGGCGCGGCCGACATCCTGCGGGCCATGATTGCGCGCTAGCGTTTTTTCTTCATGAGTCGTTCATACTTTTAAGAACTTAGCCAAAGAGAACCAGTAGTATTGTTTTGAAAAGCGTGAGTGAGATGCAAAACTCGCAGTAGGGGAACGCCTCCGAAGGCCTTAGGGCTGCGCCCTTTGGAATCCGCAATTATCCCATCATGTCACCCACGCGCACTATTGCTCGGGTTGCAGCTGCGATGAGTTTTGCAAGAGACTCACGTTTTTCAAAGTTACGCCCCTGTCGTTGCGTTATTAAGAGCCGTACCATGAAGAAAGTAGTCAGGCTGGCCGCCCAGACGGCCTTGTTGTGGGGCATTTACTGGGTCTGCAACCGGTTCGTGCAGGCCACTGGGTTGCCGATTCCCGGAAACGTGATCGGCGTGGCGGTGCTGTTCACGCTGCTGGCCCTTGGCGTGGTGAAGCTCGAACACGTGCAGGAGGCGGCGGATTTCCTGCTCAAGCACCTGGTGTTTTTCTTCATTCCCATCGCCGTGGGCCTGATGGATTGGGGGCCGGTTTTTTATGATTACGGGCTGGTGTTGCTGGTGGCCATCGTGGCCAGCTCCCTGATCCCGTTCTGGGCCGTGGGCTTCATAACCCAGCGGCTGCACCGCAAGGAGAAACCGTGTACTCCCTGACGGTCACCTTCACCATCGTCATCACGCTGTGCGCCTACGTGGCCTGCCGCGCCCTGTACCTACGCTACGGGCATCCGCTCCTGAACATCGTTGTGCTGAGCGCCGGGGTGGTCATCGCCATCCTGGCCCTGTGCCGCATGCCTTATACGACCTATGTTCCAGGCCGGGACATCATGACCTTCCTGCTTGGCCCGGCCACGGTGGGGCTGGCCGTGCCGCTCTACCGCAACCGGCATCTGCTGCGAAAGTACGCCCTGGCCATCGTGTTGAGCGTGGCGGCGGGCGCGCTTTCGGCCATGGTGACGGCGGGGCTTATCGCCAGATTTGGCGGTCTGCCACAGGAAGTGGTGATGTCCATCGTGCCCAAGGGGGTGTCCATCCCCTTTGCTATCGAGATAGCCCGCCTCTACGACGGCATCCCGGCCCTGGCGGCGGCCTTCGTGGTGGCCACGGGGACACTTGGTTCGCTCATGGGAGCGACGTTCCTGACGCGCCTAGGCATCACCAATCCCGTGGCGCGCGGGCTGGCCCTGGGGACGGTGTCGCATGCGCAGGGGACCGCCACAGCGCTGATGGAAGGCCAAGAGCAGGGCTCAATGGCCGGGCTGGCCATGATTCTGGCGGGAATCCTGACGGCGCTGTTCGCGCCCATGGTGATGCTGATCCTGAACTGACCGCTGAGCCAGACGCAGACGCGATGCCCAAGCCGCGCGCAATATCCACGGAGTCACTCAATTATAAGGGATTCCACAAGGGCGGAGCCCTTTGGCCGCCGGAGGCTTCTCCTGACGCACCACCAACAAGAATCCAAGCCGCGCCCCCCTGTCGTCCAAATCACCGCCCTCTCTCTTCTTCCTCCCCGTCACCCCCTGGCACGCACCACGTCTTCGATGATCCTCGCATGCCGCGCGGCCACGCTCTCCAGCGAGTGCTCTTCAACGGCGATCCGCCTCCCTTCCTCGCCGAAACGCTGGCGCAGCTCCGGGTTCTCCAGCAGGTGCACCAACGCATCGGCCAGGGCGTCCGGCCTTTTGCTGGGCACAACGAACCCGGTGCGCCCGTGACGGATGACCTCGGGAACGCCGCCCACGGCGGTCCCCACGCAGGGTAGCCCCATGGCCATGGCCTCCAGGAACACGTTGGGCATGCCCTCGTTGGCCGAACTGAGCACGGCAATGCTGGCGCGGGCGAACTCTCCAGCAGGGTTGCCGGTTCCGGGAAGAAGCTCCATGCGCTCGCGGGCGGGGCTGTCGGCCATGCGCCGTGAAAGCGCGTCGCGAAGCTCGCCGTCGCCCACCAGCCGCAGGCGCGCTCTGGGATGAACGGCGTGAGCCAGCTCGAAGGCCCGGATAAGCGTCTCGTGATCCTTGATGGCGGCCAGCCGGGCCAGACACAGGATCACCGGGTCCTCTTCGCGCAACTCGGGCCGTGGCGTGAAATGCGCGGTGTCCACGCCGGTGGGGATCACGTCGATGCGCACCTCCGGCAGGCCGTAGCGCTCCATGAGCGAATTCTTGAGGGCGCGTGCGTTGCAGATGTGATGGTGGGCCAGATTTTTCAGCACGGCCTCGTGCTGGCGGTGCAGGTCGTCACCGCCCCGGCAGTTGGCGATGATGGCCGGAATGCGGGCCAGCCTGCTGAGCACCCGGCCCCAAATGTTCGGGACCACGGTCAGCGCCAGCAGTGCGTCGGGGCGCGTTTGGCCAAGCGCCCGCCACAAACCCCACAGCCCGGCAGGACCGACGCCGGTGCCCGTGGCCAGCTGGCGCACGTTCAGCCCGTAGTCGCGGGCCGTGGGCAGGAAGTCGTCTCCGCCCATGAGGGTCCAGATTTGGGCGTCGAAGCGCTCGGGGTTTAAGCGTTTGGCCAGCTCCAGCGCGTGGCGCTGGGTGCCTCCCAGGAGCAGGTCCTGGAGCAGAAGGACGGTCTTGATACGGGGCATGATTGTATGAAATGACTCCGGTTTGCGGCAGACCCGTAGGATAGGGAAATTCCGCCCGGCTTTCCATGAAAAACACATGAGCACCCAGCATTCCATATTCCGCAAGTTCGCCCACCTGGTCACGGCCCAGTGGGTGCGAGACGGCCTGCACACGGCGTTGATCGTGGTGCTGGCGCGTGCCAGCGCGTCCACCTACGGCGAGTTCGTTCTGGCCTTCTCGTTGGCGCAGTTCATTCTCTTCTTGGGCGAATTCGGCCTGAACCAGCCCATGGTGGTGGCTTTGAGCCGCACCTGGGGCGACAAGGGTCAGGTACTGGCCCAGTACGGGCTCATCAAGGCCGCGCTGCTGGGGGCGGGGATGCTTGGGGTCACGGGGTTCTGCCTGATCCAGGGCTATTCGGGCGGGCTTTTGTGGATGTCCTTGGGCATCTGCGCGGGATGCGGCCTGGAGCCGCTGGCCGGGTCCTTCTTCGTGGCGCTTCGGGTGCGCCACCGCCAGGACCTGGAGGCCTACGTGCGTTCGGTCTCGGCCATGCTGGGCTACGGATACGCGCTGACGGCGGTGTACCTGGGCTGGCCCGCCTGGAGCTTCGGCCTGTTCAAGGTGGTGGAGAACCTGTGCAACCTGAGCGGCAGCGCCTGGCTGTGCCTGCGTGACGACGGGGAGGGCGCGACCCGCCTGACGCTCGGCAGGCGGGGGCTGGAGCGGGCCTGGAGGACGGCCGTCGGCGGACTTCTCTTCGTGGGCATGGCTCTGGCCGCCATCGGCTACAACAAGGCCAACGTCTTCTTCCTGCAACGCCACGGCGGCTCGGAAGCCGTGGGCGCGTACGGCGTGGCCTGGGAACTGGTGGACGGGGCCTCCAATCTGGTGGCTTCGATTCTGCTTTCCGGGGTCATCTATCCGCTGCTGGTGAAGCTGTGGCGCACGGACAAGGCCGCCTTCGCCGAACTGGGACGAAACTCTGCACGCACGCTCACGGCGGTCAGCCTGCCGGTGATGGCCGCCATCGCCATGGAGGCCGACCGCATCCTGCCTTTCATCTTCGGCGAGGCCTATGCGCCGCACGCCTGGGTGGCGGCCTGGCTCGCACCGTCCATCCTCATCGCCTTCCTGCACAATCTGGCCGCGTACATGATGCTGGCCCTGGGGCGCGAGCGCCTGCTGCTGTGGATCTACGTCGGCGGTCTGGGCGCTGGCCTCGCCCTGTGCCAGTTGCTCATCCCCGGCGCGCCGCTGTGGGGAGCGGCCCTGACCATCGTTTTGACCAAGGCCCTGGTGGCGGTGTGCACGGTGGGCTATTGCCAGAGGCGGGTGGGGCTGTTGGGACTTGCGCAGCTGGCGCTGTGCGGGGGATGCGTGGCGTTGGCCGGGGTTCTCTGGCTGGGGCTCGGTCGCGTGGCCCCGCGTGAGATTGCCGAAGCTGCGGCCCTTGCGCCGCTCTTGTGGCTGCTGTGGCGCTGGCGGCCACGAAAGAGCGCCTGATGATTTGATTTTCGATCGTCTTTCAGGAGTCGGCTGGACTCATTACTCCAGCGTTCAGATCAGTTTCGTGTGTCGCGAGGCGCATATCTCGCTTGGTTCCAGGAAAATATTGGCAAGCGACACTCGTTCTCGACCGGAAGGGCCCTCGCAGGGCCCTTTCCGGTAATTCATCGTGGGATCACTTCAGAAGACAGTGTCGTTAAGCGGCCTTGCGGCGACGGATTATGACCAGGCCAGCCAGTCCCACACCGAGA
The DNA here is from genome assembly GCA_009773665.1 of Desulfovibrionaceae bacterium. Classification (GTDB taxonomy): domain Bacteria; phylum Desulfobacterota; class Desulfovibrionia; order Desulfovibrionales; family Desulfovibrionaceae; genus Fundidesulfovibrio. Next base: position 13,000 of record WSYE01000039.1, read on the forward strand.
AGCGCCATGGTTGCAGGTTCCGGGGTGGCAACCGGAACAGCTTGCTCCTGCACGAAGGTCTGGAATCTCATGTCGAGGCCGTATCTGCCGACACCCTGGAAGGTCGCGGTGGTGCCAACTATTTTCCAAAGGTCGCCGCCCTCGTAGTCAGGCGTTTGATACGCAAAGGATACGCCGAAGTTTGGTTCAACCGCTCCCCCCGACGCGCCATTCCAATCCAAAACGAAGGCGTCCCCAGGATTCACTGAAAGAGCCAAGGATGACAGGTCAATGGTGTTCGTTCCGACACCGAATACCAACACCTGATCATACAGCCATGGTCCGGATGTTTGGACCGCGTTTCCCATCTTGACGCGAATGTTGATTGTTCCTGCGGATGTATACAGGTCGATATGGTCAAGTATACCAGCTGTGCCGACGGATATTTGCTGTTGGAAATGTGATGAACCAGTGACGGAAGAGTACGAATACAGATTGCTTTGGTCGAGAATGACAGCTGCAAAGCTCATTTGCGGGATGGAAAATGCTATGGCCAGTATTAGGGTGAGCCGCATCAAACGCATGGTTTCCTCCGATTGTGTGGGTTTGTGGTTTAATGATTGTTCAGTGTATTTGGACAATTGCCTAGGTTAATCTGGAGTTGATGGTTATGTGCGGCGTTGTCGGTAGTGATTTGCGGTTTAGCAATGTTGATGCCATGTATGTGTAGTGGCGCACATTGTGTCGTGATGAGTATGTCGGCTGCAAAATAATCAGACCCAACACGTGGAAATTGTTGGTTATTTAATATAGTCTAGTGACCAGAAGTTCTCTTTTCAGAGAATCGCCAGTTCGTACCGACAAGTGACATGAAATGATGTAATGCTCTGAAATCGCTGTGATAAATCTGTTCAGGCCTTGCGCGTTGAGGGCACACTGATCGGGTCGAGAGGCATTCGGCATAGGTAGAAGGTGGGAACGATTCTTACAGTTGTCGGAATGCTTTACAGATATTTCGCAGGATGAGTGCGACTGCCGCCCGCTCCGGCTGGACCGATCCCGGGTCATCTTGATCCGCTTCCGGGCTTTTCAGTTCCGGGCCTTCCTGCTATGGAGCGCCTCACGTTACGATTGCGCGGCGACACGGTTACGGAGCCGTGCCGCAGCGAACGTATCAGGAGGCGCCACCTTGCAGACCCAATCTTCCTTCACTCGTCTTCTGGTTCTTTTCATGGCCCTGCTGTTCGCGGCGGCGGTCTTCATCTTCTACACCACCAGCAAGAAAGCCGGGACCGAGCTGGTCCAGGAGTTCGAGCAGCGCGAGGCCAGAACGCTGGACGTGGTGAAATGGCTGCTGGCCGACAAGGCACCCTATGCCGGGGTGGAGCAGTTGCGCGCTCAGATCAAGGAAATCTCCAGGCGTTTTGATATTCGCGTCACCTATGTGGCTGCCGGAAAAGTGCTGGCCGAGTCCGACCTGACGCCCGAAGAGGCGGCCAAGATGGAAGATCATTCCACCCGCCCCGAGATCGTGTCCGCGCTGGCCGAGGGCTTCGGCAAGTCCACCCGCTACAGCAGCACGCTCCAGCGCGAGATGCTCTACATGGCCACCCGCGTGCAGGGTCTGGCCGGAATACCCGACGGCGTGCTGCGCATAAGCGTCCCGTACACCACCGTGCAGGGCATCCTGGAACAGTCGCGCTCCAACATCATGGCCGTGACCGCCGCCATGGCGGTATGCGCCGCGCTCCTGGCCATGCTGCTGCTGCGGCGCACCAAGGGCATGCTCCTCTCCTTCAGTCGTGTCGTGGACGACCTGGGCAGCGGGATGGCTCCGGACAAGATCCGCGTCTGTCCCGGTTCCGAGTTCCGGCCCCTCATGGATTCCATCAACGTGCTGGCCAAGCGCGCCCGCAAGAGCATGCGCCACCTGCACGACACCAGCAGCCAGTTCGAGGCCGTGCTGGCCAAAATGACCGACGCCGTGGCCGTGCTGGACGACAAGGGGACCATCCTGGCCCACAACGCCGCACTGGACGCCGTCCTTGGGGCCAAAGTGGCCTGTTCCGGGCGGCACGTGATGGAAGCGGGTCTGGGCCTGGAAGTGGACAAGGCCCTGGACGAGGCCCGCCAGAGCCGCGCGCATGAACCCCAGCGTTTTCAGGCACGGCTCATAAACGGCGTCCATGCCGACGTGGACCTGGTCCCCTATGTCACGTCCAAGGGAAAACCGCGTTTCATCCTGGTGCTGCATGACGTGAGCGCCATGAAGAACGCGGAGACCCTGCTGCGCGAGTTCGTGATCAACGCCTCGCACCAGTTGCGCACTCCCCTCACCAGCATCCAGGGCTATGCCTCCACGCTGCTGGAGAGCCCTCCCGCCGATCAGGCGCAGGCGCAGGCCATGCTGGGCACCATTCTCAAGAAAAGCCAGGACATGGGCGCAGTGGTCACCGACCTGCTGCACACGGCCTCACCCCAGGCCGCCAAGTCCGACGATTCCAACTAAAAAGACAAACAGAACCGCAAGGAGCCCGCATGGGATTCAGCCTCTTCCCGAAGGAAGTGAAATTCTTTGAAATGTTCAAGGATCAGAACCGCAAGCTCATCAAGGCGGTGACCATCCTCGACGAGTTGTTCCATTCCCTCGAGGACATGGAAGACCGCTGCACGCGCATAAACATCATTGAGGCCGAGGCCAACACCATCTCCCGCAGCATCTCCACGGAGCTGTCCTCGACCTTCATCACCCCCCTGGACCGCGAGGACATCCACCAGATCAACATCACCCAGGAGGCCCTGATCAACATCGTCAAGGCCACCGCCACCCGCATCGGGCTCCTGGAGTGCGGCGACGTGCTCTATCCCTCGCGCAGGCTGGTGCGCTCCCTGAAGGTGATGATCGAGGAGGCCGGGCTGGTCCTGGACAAGCTCTCCAAGAACAAGGACGCCAGGGAGCACGTGGAGATCATCAAATCCCACAAGTACGAGTGCGAGATGCTGCTCCTGGTGGGCCTTGGTGAGCTCTACGACACCAAGGACCAGGTACCCGGCGGACAGCAGCTCATGCACATCATCAAGTGGAACCACATCTACGGGCGCATCGAGCAGGCCGTCGACCGCGCCGAACGCCTGAGCGACGTGCTCGAAGGGGTTCTGCTCAAACATGCTTGAGATACCCCTGCTGCTCATCTTCGTCGTGCTCATCGCCCTGGTGTTCGATTTCACCAACGGCGCGCACGACTCGGCCAACGCCATCGCCACCATCGTCTCCACGAAGGTTCTCTCGCCGCGCACCGCCGTCATCATGGCGGCGTGCCTGAACCTCCTCGGAGCCTTCCTGGGCACCGAGGTGGCCCAGACCGTGGGCAGCGGCATCGTGGACCCGGAAATGGTCACCGGATGCAAAATTCTGGTGCTGGCCGCGCTTTTCGGGGCCATCTTCTGGAACATGCTCACCTGGTATCTGGGCATCCCCTCGTCCTCGTCGCACGCGCTGGTGGGGGGGCTCATCGGAGCGGCCATCGCCTTCAAGGGCTGGGACGCCCCCAACTACGCCTCCATCGGCAAGAAGGTGCTCATCCCCCTGCTGCTTTCTCCCCTGGCAGGCTTCCTGGTGGGGTACCTGATCATGGTGGCGCTCACCTGGATGTTCGTGAAGGCCCATCCGCGCACCGTGAACACCGCCTTCAAGAAGCTCCAGATACTCTCCTCGGCCTTCATGGCCACCAGCCACGGCCTGAACGACGCCCAAAAGACCATGGGCATCATCACCCTGGCCCTGGTCATCTTCCAGATGCAGCCGGACGTGAGCATCCCCTTCTGGGTGAAACTCAGCTGCGCCCTGGCCATGGGCCTTGGAACCGCCATGGGCGGCTGGAAGATCGTGAAGACCATGGGGCACAAGATCTTCAAGCTGGAGCCGGTGCACGGCTTCGCCGCCGAGACGGCCGCTGCGGCCGTCATCATGGGGGCTTCGACCCTGGGCGCGCCCATCAGCACCACGCACACCATCTCCACGGCGGTCATCGGCGTGGGGGCGTCCAAGCGCTTCTCCGCCGTGCGCTGGGGCGTGGCCGGAAACCTGCTGGTGGCCTGGGTGCTGACCATCCCGGCCTCGGGGGCCGTGGCGGCGCTGTGCTTCTACGCGCTCGATTTCATCGGGTTGCAGTAGGGCCGGGAGACTGGCTGCTCGCAGGACATGGCACACAGGACCCTGGTAGGTCATACCGGCGGGCGATGTGATGAAAAAAAGAGCGCGGGCGCATGTGAATGCGGCCCGCGCTTTGGTTTTGGGAAGCTGAAAAGCTTATGCGTTGCTTGAGCTTTCTATCAGGTCGAAAAACGTCCGCGCGTTGTGGGCGGTGTCATAGTATTCCACCACCAGCTTTTTGCCGTTGTCGGCCATGCGAACGGCATTTTCGCGGTCGTTGGCCAGGGCCTGGATGGCTTCGGCCATGGCCTTGGGATTGCGTTGCTGGATGAGCAGGCCGGTTTCGCCGTCGCGGATCACTTCACGGATGCCGCCCACGTCGGTGGCCACCACGGGGACGCGTCCCAGCAGGGCTTCCATGATGACCGTGGGGAGTCCGTCGCGGTCGCCGGTGGAGCCGATCTTGCTTGGCATCACGAAGATGTCGTGGGCACGGATGAGCTCCGGGACGTCCTTGTGCAGGATGAAGCCGGGAAAGGAAACCTTGTCGGCGATGCCGAGATTCTGGGCCTGAGCCCGCAGCTGCTTTTCGATGCGCCCCGATCCCGCCAGGGTGATGCGGAAATCCACGCCTCGCTCCTTCAGGATGGCGCAGGCGTCAAGCAGAACATCCAGCCCCTTGGTCTTGACGAAGCGGGCGATGGCCAGCAGCCGGTAGGGGGACCGCATGGGTACCTCGCCCGGTTCGGGCACGGCCCAGGAGAGCATGTTGCGCACCAGATGCACCCGGTCTTTGCGGTCCCAGGTGAACTGGCGAAGATAATCCAGATTGAAGGCCGCGTCACAGCGTACAAACGCCGCTGCGGCGATCTTTTCCTCCAGCGCGCCGTCGGGCGGATAGATGTCGCCAGCGCGCCCCGTGAAGCTGAAGGGGATGCCCGTCAGCTGGGAGGCGGTCCAGGCAGCGGTGGCCGGGCCGTTGGCCCATCCGGCGTGGATGTGGGTGATGCCGTCCTGCTGGAACTTCCTCGCCAGAAGGCAGCCGGTCAGGAAGGCCCAGGAGTTCTCGCCTGTCTGCTCGAGATCCCTCCAGAAGCGGCCAAGCACGGTGCGCGCGGTCTTCCTGAAGAGCGCCGGGTGGTTCTTCCACCACCATGCGGCTGCAGCCAGGCAACCCGGAATACTGCGGGTGCCCAGGCGTACCACCTGGCCGCACTTGGCCTCCATGCACTTGCCGATGTGCCTGGAGAGCTTGCCGTACAACGTGTACACCGTTACGGGCATGCCGAGTTCGCGCAGCGCCGCAACCTCTCCTACCACGAAGGTCTCGGAGGGTTTGGGATACCAGAGGGTGACGTATGCAGTGCGTATCATTACTTATGGGGGAAAAGATGATCCGGGGGGTGTTTCCGACCGGAGGCATCTGGTAGCATCACAAATGATTCTGCTCAATACTCTTCTTTAGCCCTGGAGGGCTTGGATGACGCAAACAAGACGTTTTTTGGGCGCCCACGAGTCCGTGGCAGGGGGCCTGCACACCGCTTTCGAGCGCATCAGGCAGGTGGGCGGGACCGCCTTGCAGATTTTCACCCGCAACCAGCGCCAGTGGGAGGCTCCGCCCGTGAGCCCGGACGAGGCGCGGGAATTCGCCGCCGCATGGGTGGCCTGGGGTGACTATCCCGTGGCCAGCCACGCTTCTTATCTCGTGAACCCGGCCTCGCCGGACGAGGCCCTGTGGCGGCGGTCCGCAGCAGCTCTTGCCCAGGAACTGGAGCGTTGTCGGAGCCTGGGCGTCCCCTGGGTGGTGCTCCATCCCGGAGCGCGCACCGGCTCGGGGTTGGAGGAAGCCCTGGCCCGCGCGGCGGCTTGTGTGGACGCGGCCCTGGAAATGGCGGACGGCCAGGGGGAACTCCCCATGATCCTTCTGGAAAATACCGCCGGGCAGGGCACCGCGCTGGGGGCCGCGTTCGAGCACCTCTCGGGCATCGTGACCCTGTCCCGCCATCCCGACCGTCTGGGGCTGTGCCTGGACACCTGCCACGCCTTCGTGGCCGGCTATGACCTGCGCACGTCCGCAGGCCTGGACGCGGCGCTTGACGGGCTGGATCTTGCGCGCCTGAAGTTCGTGCATTTAAATGACACGAAGGGGGGCCTGGGGTCGCATCTGGACCGGCACGAGCACATCGGGCGGGGGAGCATCGGCCTGGAGGGCTTCCGGGCGGTCCTGAACCATCCCGCGCTGGCCGGGCTGCCTATGGTGCTGGAGACGCACAAGGAGAAGGACCTCAAGGAGGACCTGGAGAATCTGGCGACCCTTCGCGGGTTGCTGGCGGGGTAGTGCGGCATCCCAGAAATCAGATGTGGTGTTTTTCAATAACGCGACACAGGTCTGACGGCTATCGTCCGCGCCTGGACCGGATGGCCTGGACGAGCAGGTTCTGTTCCGGGCAGCGCAGCCCGGCCTGCACGACGACGTAGACCGCGCCCGCCGCCCCGGCGGACAGGCACAGCAGGGCGAGCCTCCAGGCGAAGCCGTGTCCGGGCATGGCGTCCACGAGCCAGGGCTTCGCCCACCAGCACAGCGCGCCCATCAGGCCCCCGGCCAGCACAGTGCGCCACAGCGCGGAGCACAGCGCGCCGGGCTCCCCGCCGGAAAGGCGCGGGCGAAGGGCCAGAAAGAGCGCCACGCAATGCACTGCGGCGGTCAGGGAGAACCCCAGGCTGATGCCCGGAGCGCCCATCACCCGGCTGAGTCCGATATCCAGGAGGATGTTCAGCGGGATGATGACGGCGGCGACCTTCAGGATGAGCCCCGGAGCCTTGAGGGCGAAGCAGGCGTCCACCAGGAGGTTGCGCGCACACACCGCGAAGAGCCCCCAGGCGTAGGCGGCCAGGGTCAGGCTGGTGCCGGTGACGGCGGCCTCGTCGAAGGCTCCCCACCCCAGGAACAACCGGACGATCTCCCGGCTGAACACGGCGATATACACACCCATCGGGAACATGAGGTACAGGCTCAGGCGCATGGCCGCAGAGAGCTTGGCGCTCATGGCCCCGTGCTCGCCCCGGCTGGCGTCGCGCGCCAGGTAGGGGAAGAGGATGGCCGAGAAGGCCAGCATGAAGACCTGCTCCGGCAGGCCGAACAGCCGGAAGGCGTAGCTTAGGTAGGAGATGGCTCCGGTGGAGACCTCCGAAGCCAGGTGCAACTCCACCAGAGGGACCACGTTGCCCAGGGCGAAGGTGGCCAGGATGGGCAGGATCAGCGACCCCATGCGCCCAAGGCCCGGAGCCGACGGGTCCAGCGCCGGGATGGTCATGGCGGCGGAGCGGCGCAGGGCGGCAAGCAGCATGGCCGCCTGGATGACCGCTGCCGCCACGAGGCCCCAGGCCAGGGTCTCTATGCCGTGGCTGCGGCCCAGGGTGAGCACCGAGGCGATGACGCACACGTTCAGCACTACCGGGAGGGCTGCCGGGGCCAGAAAGCTGCGACGCGCGTGCAGGAGGCTCCGGCAGATGCCCGTCAGTCCGCCGATGAGGACCATGGGGGCCAGGAGCCGCGCGATGTGTACGGCCAGCGTGTTGCCTGACTGATCGAGTCCGGGTGCCACGAGTGCGATGATCTGCGGCGCGAAGAGCCAGTAGGCGCAGGCTATGACGGCCAGGACGGCCAGCACCGCTCCTGAGGTGGCGCGGGTGAAGCGTCGGGCGCCGTCCTCGCCCTCGGCGTTCATGGTCTCGTAGAACACCGGTATGAAGGTGTTGGCGATCAGCACGCCGAGCAGGCTGTTGAAGAGCACATCGGGCATACGCCAGGCGGCGAAGAAGGCGTCGGTGGTCTTTTCCGCGCCAAAGGCTCCCGCCACCAGTGCCTCGCGCGCCATGCCGAGTATCTTGCTGAGCAGGTTGATGCCGACCACGAAGGCTGTGGTCCGAAAGATGGAATGGGTGGATTCTTTGTGTTCCATAAGCTGGACAGCGCGCGGATACGCTGGTTGTAAACGGGCTACGGAATGCCGATGGGGAAGTCAATGCGGCATCACCTTGACCCTAAGGGTCTTCTGCTGAAGGGACGGTGGGTACAGTGCGGCGTTCTTATGATGTGTTTTGAAATGCATCCTCACGGCACAGCGGACGGGTGCGGCATGCATGTGACGGCTACGGCTTCGTAACAATCGACACACGATGAGAACACGTGGAAGCGTTTCTGACATGGATGCCATGTTGCCCGCGAGGGGGATTATGCAGCGCATGGGGCAGGCGGAGCAAGCCGCAGGCTCCCTTCCGGGCTTTTGGAGATGAAATACGCAGGAAATTGGACCAGGGATGGTGCAATGGGCGCGCATGCTGTTGACTCTTTCTGGTCCCGCAAGTACTTAGACACTAATTGAGCATGTGCAGGGTCGCGTTGTCCGGTTTCGGACAACACCGTTCCAGATGTATGCAACGGGTGCGGCACTGCTAGAGGACTGTGCATTATGAATCTTGATAGAAGTGTATATATAAGACGCCTTCTGGTGATGGCGCTGGCCGTGGCGCTGTTTGCCGTGGCCGGTTGCGCCAAGCCCGCCAGGCAGTCGGTCGAGATGGGTGCGGAACCCGTGGACCCGGTGCTCATCAACGCGGGCGACGTGCTGGAAATCCGTTTCGCCTACGCAACCCAGTTCAACGAATCCCAGGCCGTGCGCTTCGACGGCAAGCTCGACCTGCCCATGGTCGGCGAGGTCCAGGCCGAGGGCAAGAGCCTGGCCGCGCTGCGCAAGGAATTGCAGGAAGCCTACTCCGGCCAGCTCAACTACCCGGAGCTGACGGTCATCATGCGCTCCCAGGCCAATTCCCAGGTTTACGTGGGCGGCGAAGTCCGCTCTCCGGGCCTCATCCGCGTGCGAAACCGCATGACCGCCCTGGAGGCCGTCATGCGCGCGGGCGGCTTCGATCCCAAGACAGCGGCCATGTCCAGCATCATCGTGGTGCGCCACAAGGGCGACGAACGCTATGGCTGCAAGGTGGACCTCACCGCCGACCTGGACGGAAAGGCGGGCAAGGTGTTCTGGCTCCAGCCCGGAGACATCATCTGGGTGCCCCGAACCGTCATCACCCAGGTGAACGATTTCGTGGATCAGTACATCAATAAGATGATTCCCAAAACCGGCCTGCAAGGCGCAATCACCGAAACCGGCGGAGTCACCTCCCGCGCGATCGGCGTGCAGACGAACTTCTAGAAGTATGAATTTCACATCCATCGGTTCACCCATCACGCATTCGGTCCTGGGGTCCAAGATCGCGCCCAAGACCATGCGCGACGTCTATCATGTGCTCTTCCGGCACCAGGCCAACGTCCTTTTGTTCTTCGGCTCGGTCATGCTGGCCGTGCTTGTGGGCAGTTTCCTGGCCCCGAGAATATACAAATCCGAGGCGGAACTGCTCATCAAGCTGGGTCGCTCGTCCGGGGTCGACGCCACGGTGGCGGCCGCCGGGCAGGTGATAAACGTCCAGCAGAACTGGGAGACCGAGGTCAACTCGGAGATGATAATCCTCCAGAGCCGCGAGATGGCTGAACGGGTGGTGACCACCCTCGGAGCCGAGCGCGTGCTGGAGAAGGATTTCTGGGCGCGCAAGATCCTCACCGGCGAGGCGCTCCTGCAGGAAACCATGCGTGAGCGCGACACAGCCGTGCGCGCCGTGATGCAGGCCACCAAGATCGAGACGTTGCCCCGCTCCAGCATCATCGCCCTGTCCTACGAATCCCAGGACCCCAAGCTGTCGCAGCTGGTGCTGCGCACCCTGATCGACGCCTACCAGGACAAGCACGTCGCGGCCCACTGGAACCCCGGTTCCTACGACTTCTTCCTGCAACAGACGGAAGAGGTCCGCACGGCTCTGCTGCGCACGGAAACTCAGCTCCTGGAGCTCAAGAACCGGCTGGGGATCTCCTCAGTGGAAGACCAGCAGCGCACCCTGCGCGACCAGTACGGCTACCTTCGCCAGCAGGTGGAAGGGAACGACTCCTCCCTGGCCGCGTCCAAGGCCAAGGTGGAGGCCGTGCGCCAGCAGCTGAACAGGTTCCCCGAAACCATGACCCGCGAGGTCCAGCGCAACGTGGCCAACCTGGCCTGGGACTACATGCGCCAGGATCTCTTCCGCCTCCAGCTCAAGCAGCAGGAGATCCTCTCCATCTACAAGCCCGACACCGCCCAGGCCAAGGAAATCGCCCGGCAGGTGGCCGAGGCTGAGAAGATGATCAAGGAACAGG
>WSYE01000040.1 GCA_009773665.1 Desulfovibrionaceae bacterium
CCAGCCCGTCGAACTCCACAATGATTTTGCCCATGCGGTCCTCCACCAGCGCCCCCACCCAGCAATCCTCGCCCAAGGAACACCCGGTCGCGCCCAGGGAGTTGCGCTGGTCATCCGGGATGGGCACCCAGCGGTGCACGCACTGCTCCACGTCCACGCAGTGAGCCTGGCCCACGGCGTCGGCCAGCATGGTTTTCAACCCCAGGGCGGAGCGCGGGTATTGGGTGAACAGCCCGATGTAGCGAAGCGCCGCCGACGGGCGCGACAGTTTGGAGCGCAGCTCCTCGTGTCCCAGGCCCAGCAGGCAGTAGAGGCGATCCAGGTAGTCCCGGTCCTCCTCGTCCACGGCCTTGACCAGCAGGCGGTACTTGGCCCAGGCGCGGTAGAAGTGGACGAAGGTCCGGTTGCCCAGGATGTCCAGGAAATCGCGGGAGACGCTCTTGTCGTCGGAGCGCTCGTCCAGCAGCTCCTCGGTGTAGAAGGTCGGCAGGGGTGAGCCGGTGCCGTAGAGCCCCAGGAAGGTGGCCGTGATGTCCACGCGCGCGGCCTGGTCCTCGGTTGCCGGGTCCAGCAGGATCTCGGTCATGTCCGAGCCGGGGAAGGACAGCGACAGGTGCGGGCGCACCCGCAGGGTGTCGTCGTAGAAGCCCTGGGCCTCGGCCTCGCCTGTCTTGCCGGTCCAGAGCTTCAGCAGGCGCACGGCCTGAAAGTAGGAATAAACCTGGGGCTTGTCCGCCAGCCCCTGGATTACAAGAGGAAGCGTTCCCCGATCCTGGCCGGCCATTCGTAGCGCTCCTTCTTGAAGACGTCCTCGACGCCGAGGCGCGTGAAGCAGTTCACGGCCGCGTAACCCGCCAGAAAACTGTCCAGCACTGAGCCGAACAGATACATGTCGCCCATGCTGGCGAACCCGGTGGGATCAAGCTTCATCTCGATCAGCTGGCCGCGCATCATGATGCCCTGCACCAGCCGGTTGGTGGTCTGCACCTTCATCTCGGACACGGCTTCGGCGCGCTTGATGCCCGCCAGCACCCCGGCCCGGTCTTTGGTCTCCGGGAAGATGTACAGCTTCACCAGGGCCTTCAGGTTCTCGGTGTCGGCCAGCGGCAGATAGTTGAGATACAGGTGCGACAGGAGCCGCCACAGGCTCTCCTTGCCGATGGGCGGCTGGCGCGTGGCAGTGGGGGGGCGGATGTTGGAAAAATCCGCCAGCACGGGCGAGGTCTCGGTGGGCTTGTTGATGTCGCCTATCTGGAGGTTCTCCGGCAGCGTGGCGTTGGTGCAGCGGATGGACATGGAAAGCGTCTCGGTCTGCGGATCGCCCGAGCCTTTGGGATAGGCCACGGACAGATACAGCTCCGTTCGCTCCTCCAGGGCGCTCTGGCGGTGGGTCAGGGAATAGACCGGACGCGCCTCGCTCATGGGGTTGAACATCTCGAAGGGGAAGTATTCGCGCTGCCCCGCCGCGCCCTGCATGAACCCGATAACCTTGTCCACCGAGTACACCTGGAAGTGGCCCGAGGACTCCCCGCCCGGAATGACCCGGTATTCGGGCATGCGGTGGTCCAGCAGGATGGGGTCGGCCTCGTGCGGGAACAGGTTGATGGCGGGTGTGGCGAACAGGGCCAGGCTGTCCTTGCCAAACGACGGCGGATCGGCCACCTGGCCGTCGAACTCGAAGAGCATCTCGAAGGCTTGGCCCTGGCCCCGGTCCTGCCAGGTGTCCAGGCCGTTGACGTCAAAGAACAGGAACTTCTCCGGCAAGGTGAAATATTCCTGAAGGATGCGATAGCCCGGATAGGACTGGCTGGGATAGGGGATGGCCGCCTCGTCCGCGCCGAAGCCCACGGGCACAAGGCTTGAGCGCGGCAGCACCACCGGCGAGCCGCCGTCCTTGGGCCGCAGGGTGATGCGCGCAGTGCGGCGCATGAGCAGCAGGTAGCGGTCGGCAGCGTGGCCGAAATCCCCGGCCAGATGGAAGCGCAGGCTTTTCGAGTTCCACTTGGAGAGCTGCATGCCTTGCAGCTCGAAGGTGACGCGCAGCGCCGTGGCGCGCCCGCCGGTCATGAGGAGCGCGGTCTCGCCGATCATCAGCGGCAAGAGCTCCACCCCGTAGCAGGTGGTGAAGGTGCAGTTGGTGCCCTCCACGGGAATGGACGAGGCCTGGGTTCCGGGCGGGACGTGCAGGGGCTCCATGAGTGAGCGCTTGGGCGTGTACGTCAGGATGGTCATGGACGGCACCGGGCTCAGGTAGTGTGGAAACACCAGCCGCATAAGCCCATGGATTATCTCAGGAAATTCGTCATCCAGCTTCTGGGCCATAAGGCCCGACAGGAAGGCCGAGCCTTCCAGCAGGCGCTCCACGTCCGGGTCCTGGCTGGGGCCGGAGAGCATGGGGGCCAGCGCAGGGTGCTTCTTGGAGAACTCGGCCGCGAGGCCGCGCAGGTTGGCCAGTTCGCGCTGGTAGTAGCGGTTGATCACGGTCTACTCCTTAACGCTGACCTTGCCGTCCGGGTCGATGATGGTCTCGAACACCACGGGCACCTCGCGCGATTCGGTCTGGATGACGGCTTCGAGCTTGAAGGCCACCTGGAGCACGTCGTCGCTCTGGGGGATGAAGGTGACGGCCACGCCCTTTAGGCGCGGTTCGTATTTTCGCACCACGTCCGCGATGGAGTGCTGGATGTCCGGGATGGTGTCTTGGCCGAAGGTGGAGCCCAGGTTGGTGAAGTCGGGGACGCCGAAATCGTCGTCGATGAGCGCAGTGCCCTGCTTGGTGTTCAGGATTTTGCGCAGATGGTTCATCACCGAGGCCACCACGACCTCTGGGTCCGGGTTGCCGCGCAGTTCCGGGTGCTTCTCCACCTCGCGGATGCGTTCGAGCAGGCGCTGCTGGTACATGGACGGTCCTTTCTTTTCGGAGTGTTAGAGGAACCGTCCGTCCGCGTCAATGCAGGGGCGCAATGGGAGGCTGGCAGCAGTGCAGGAATTCGAGTCTTGCAGCCTGTTCAAAAAACGCGCTGGCAAGGCGCAGGAAAAAGCCAAGCCCGATGCGTATTCGGCATACGTGAGGGTTTGGCTTTTTCCCTGCAACGCAGCCAGCGAGGATTTTTCAACAGGCTGCTAGCAGCCGCCGCGCTTCTTGCAAGGATCGGCCTCTTTCTTCCAGTCGTCGCCGGGCTTCATGCCGATGGACTCCCAGAACATCTGGATGTTGTCGCGCCCGGTGGCCGGGGTCAGGTCGGGGCAGGTGCGGTCCTCGGGGGTGGTGTCGTCGTCGCCGCAGGAGCCGCGTTTGAAATCGTCGTCATCGCCGCGCATGGTGCATCCTCCAGTAAAGAGGCTGGGGCTTAGTGCGGTATGGGGTCCGGGTCAAGCGGAGTGGCGCTAGCCGCTGCTCGATGAACCGCCCTGCTTCGCGCCGCTGCCCGGTTCGGGCGCGGCGGCCTGCGCCTGCGTCTGTGCCTGTACGTCTTCAGCGTCGCACCCGTCGCCGGGAACGAACACGGGGTCCTTCACGTAGTCCTCGGGCAGGACGAACAGCTCGTCGGATGGATCGTCTGGCGAGAAGTAGGATTGCGCTTCGGCCATGCGGACCTCGTCTGTTCAGGTTGTTCCGATATGCCGAGAAAGCCTTACGGGGTCGTGCTAGGCGATGCGACGCCACCGTCAGGGGTCCAGGACTCGCCGCTGATGGGATCGATGATGAAATCGCGTTCCGGGTCCACGACGGCGTCCACAATCGGATCAGCCAGTGGGAAAAGCGACATGGATACGAACATAATGAACTCCTGGGGGAACAACCCCAATGCGGTGCATGTGATGCGGCTCACCAAATACCCGGCGGCCCGTGCGGGCCGCCGGGGGGGATATCAGGCTTACGCGCCCTTCCAGTCGTCGGTGTATTCGATGTTGCCGTCGTTGTAGGTCCAGGTGATCTTCGAATAGGTGAAGCTCACCTCTTCCATGTCGTGGAAGGGCTTGTTGTCGGGCAGGAAGGTCATGGGAGTGTACTCCCGGAACATGACGATGATGGCGTCTTCCATCTTCACCGTGTAGTAGTTCTCTTCCTTTCCGTCGGGCTTGATGCGGAAGTAGTTGATCTCCACGGTGCACTGCTCACCTTTGCAGCAGGCCTGAGCCAGCTTTGGGGAGCCGTTGTTCTTGTGGATGGTCACGGTGAAGGGATGATGGATACGCTGGCCGGTGGGCAGTCCGGTGTGGGTGTCCTTGGGGATCTCCACATAGTGGTTGGACTGGTAGGCCATCATGGTGTCCTTCTTCTTGGAGTCGGACTGGTCGCAATCGCCCTTGATCTGCCCCTGGGTTTTACCCGTGACCTTCATGTACGCGGTAAGAGCCATGACTATACCTCCATGGTGGGTTGGTTATTTCTTGTCCAGCTTGCCCACCAGGGACAAGGTGAACGACGCGCCCATGTACTTGAAGTGCGGCCTGGCCAACAGCGACACGGAATAGAATCCGGGATCGCCGGGCACGTCCTGCACCTCGATCTTGGCCATGCGCAGAGGACGCCTGGAGCGCACGCTGGGTGCGGGGTTATCCATCTCGGTGACGTACTGGCTGATCCACTTGTTCAGTTCGTCTTCCAGGTCCGAGCGTTCCTTCCAGGTGCCGATGTTCTCGCGCTGGATCACCTTGATGTAGTGCGCCAGGCGGTTCATGATGAACATGTAGGGCAGCTGCGTGGAGAGCTTGTAGTTGAGCTCGGCCTCCTTGCCTTCCTTGGAGATGCCGAAATACTTGGGCTTCTGCACGGAGTTGGCGGAGAAGAAGGCCGCGTTGTCGGAGTTCTTGCGCATGGTGAGCGCGATGAAGCCCTGCTCGGCCAGCTCGAACTCGCGGCGCTCGCTGATGAGCACCTGGGTGGGGATCTTGGTCTGGATCTCGCCCATGGCCTCGTACTGGTACAGGGGCAGGTCTTCCACCGCGCCGCCGCCCTGGGGGCCTATAATGTTGGCGCACCAGCGATATTTGGCGAAGGAATCAGTCAGGCGCGAGGCGAAGGCGAAGGCCGCGTTGCCCCAGCAGAAGTCCTCGTCGCCGTTTGACACGTCTTCCTTGAAGGTGAAGCTCTTGGCGGGCGCGGTGTCCGGGCCAAACGGCAGGCGCAAGAGGAAGCGCGGCAGGGTCAGCCCCAGGTAGCGGGCGTCTTCCGACTCGCGCAGGGCGTTCCACTTGGTGTACTGGGGCATCTCGAAGATGGATTGCAGGTCCTTCAGGTTAGGAAGGTCCTCCCACTTCTCGATGCCGAACATCTGCGGCCCGGCAGCGGCAATGAAGGGCGCGTGGGCCATGGTGGCAACCGACGCGCAGTATTGCAGCAGCTTCACGTCCTGGGGTCCGGGGCCGAAGTCGTAGTTGGCGATCATCGCGCCGAAGGGCTGGCCGCCGAACTGACCGTATTCCGCCGTGTAGACCTGCTTGTACAGGCCGGACTTCACCACCTCGGGCGCGTCCTCGAAGTCGCTCAGCAGGTCTTCCTTGCTGACGTTGACGAACTGGAGGCGCACGTTCTCGCGGAAATCCGTGTGCATCACCAGATACTTGAGCGAGCGCCAAGCGGACTCCATCTTGCGGAAGTCCTGATTGTGCAGGATCTCGTTGACCTGGCCGGACAGCTTCTGGTCCAACTGGGAGATCATGTCATCCACCAGCGCGCCCGAGATGCGCGCGCCCGCGCGCTCCGGCTTGACCAGCTCCTCCAGGAAGGCCTGGAGCCCCTGCTTGGTGGTTGAGAAGGCATCATCCGAGGGCTTGAGTTTTGTCGCCTCGACGATATCGTCCAAAAGCGAGGCGTCGGCAGCAGCCGCAGCGGCTTGCGCCGGGGCTTCCTGGGCCTGTGTCGCTTCGTCGGCCATCTGAAATCCTCCTTTGTGGCGGCCTCGTCCGGGGCGGCCGCACTGCGTCAAGAACGGGAAATATCAGCCAGCGCAGGCAGGGCCGGAGCTCAGCCCAGGCCGAGTTCCTTCAGCAGGCGGTCCCGAAGGCCGGGGTCCTGCACCATGTCCTGCACCTTCTTGCGGAACTCCGGCACGTTGGCCAGCGGCCCCTTGAGGGCCTTCAGGGCCTCGCGCAGTTCCATGAGCTTCTGGAGTTCGGGGACCTTGGCCGCAATGGCGTCCGGCTCGAAGTCCTTCAGGCTGTTGAAACCCAGATGAACGCCCAGCTCGTCGCCTTCCTTGCCGGAGACCTTGTTGGCCACGGTCATGTTCAGCTCGACCTTCTGGGCCTTGAGCACGTCGTCGAAGTTGTCCTTGTCGACGCTTATGGGCTCGCGGTTTTCCAGGGTGCGGTCATCGGCGCGATTGACGAAATCGCCGAGCACCAGGAGCTTCAAGGGAAGTTCGATTTCTTCCTTGGCGTCGCCGGTGGCGGGCTTGTAGACAATGTTCACACGTTCCTTAGGGGCGACGGACGCTTCCTGAGCCATGATACCCTCCTGAAGGGATTGGGAGTTTCGACTTCTTCCTACCAGAAACCCGTGGGATGGGAAGTATTTTTTCCGCCTCGCCCACACGCCTAATCGACAGGGCGGCTGGGGCGCTCCTGCACGGTGCGCATGGCGCGGCGGATGGCCGATTCGATGTGGGTGTCCTTGACCGGCTCGGAGAGCACGATGGTTCCCGCCTGACGATAACGCGACGGCAGGATGTTCAAGGCCAGTGCGTAAATGTCCTGGATGTCCAGCGGGTCAGACACGGATTCGCCCTCCGCCGCCAGCATCTTCTCCAGCAGCCTGGCTACGCGTACCTCGTTCTTGTTGCGGATCTTGGTCAGGTTCACGCCATTCACCAGCAGGAGCTCATCCTTCATAGCTGTAAGCCTCCATAGGACCGGGTCCTGGAACTTTTCTTTAAGCTTGATCCTAGCAAAGATTTCCACCGGTTCAAAGAGCCTGAAAGGGAAAAAGACGGAAAAGGTTCCATGGCGGCGTGAAAGATGTTCCGGGCTTCCAGGGAGAGGAACACGCGCCGGGACTCTATATGCCGGGATGGCCACGCTGGGGGGCCTGAAAGTGCTTGCGGCCCATACGGTGGTGCACCAGGAGTCCCTGGCGCCAAATGTCTCCCTAAACACTCGGATTTGATACGCACCCATCCCAGCCGGATTTTCTCTACCACAAAGAAAGCAACCAACCTGAATACTGACATATTTTCAAAACAGACATCCGATTTCACTCACAAGAGCTTCATCCGCTTTACATAATACGATTGTAATGTATTTCGATTACTACAGACTGATCAAATCGACCCCATGCCTTACGCGTCCTGATCCATGTGGCCCCACGCTTCCGCCCAAGGAGATCTTCGTGAAAAAATCCATCATATTCAAGCTCATGCTGGGAATGTTTGTGATCATTCTGCTCCCGATGACCGCGTTCTTCCTGCTTACGTCCAACAACATCTCAACACTCTCGCGCGACAACTTCACCCAGGCCGCCACGGGCGAACTGCGCCAGATAAGCAACGTGGTCTCCACGTTCCTGCGTGAAGCCAAGATCAACATAACCATGATCGCCTCGCTCCACGAGAACGCGCGACTGGCCGAAGTCAAAACCACCTTCGTGGGGACCACCGAGGCAACGCTGGCCAAGGTCCCGCCCGAGGACGAAGCCGGGCGGCTCCTGTTCGAGAGCTTCAGGCCACTGCGCGAGTCGCATGACGACTATCTGGCGGTGTACACGGGCAACCGCGACGGCAAGTTCATCATCAACCACAAGGACCCGGGCAAGAAACAGCCCGCCGGATTCGATCCCCGCCAGCGCCCCTGGTGGAAGCAGACCATGGCCACCCCGCGCGAGGCAGTGGTCACCGATGCCTACCTCTCCGCCGACAAGATGCCCATGATCAGCGTGTGCAAGGCCATACTCGACCCGAAAGGGGAGGTCCTGGGCATATCAGCCATGGACATCACCCTGAATCAGATAACGGACATCATCAAAAACGTCCGCATCGGCCGCACTGGATATGTCATGCTGGTGCAGTCCAATGGCGTCATCATCTCGGACCCCAAAAAGCCTGAAAACAACTTCAAGAACGTGGCCGAAGTCGGCAACGATTCCCTCGCAGCGTTCTTCAAGTCGGATGCTCCAACCGGCTCCGTAACCATCGGCGACACAAAGTACGCCGCCGCATCGTTCACGGCGCCCGAACTCAAGTGGAAGTTCATCGGCGTCATTGAGGATCGCGAACTCATGGAACCTGTTTCTGCAGCCGTCCTCCCGATTGCGCTGGTGGGCATGGCCGGCATGGCGGTCATGGGGCTTGGGGTCTGGTTCCTGACCCGGACCCTGATGACTCGTCCTCTCAACCGCGTGAACGCTTTCCTGGGGAACATCTCCAAAGGCGATTACGGACGCATCGAACACAGACAGACCGATGAGATCGGCACCATCTTCGACGCGCTGAACGGCATGAGCGCCACGCTCAAGCAGAACATCACCGAGATCCAGGCCAGGACAGCCGAGGCCAACGACAAAGCCAACGCATTCGAACGTGCCTCGCGCGAGGCCGTGGACGCGAAGCTTCAGGCCGAGCGGGCCAGGGCGGAGGGCATGCTGGACGCCGCCCACAGGCTGGAAGACGTGGCGCGCGGTTTGAGCGGCGCTGTTGGCGTCCTGGTCGGCCATTCCGAGGACATCCGCCAGGGCACGGATGTGCAGCGCGAACGCATCAGCTCCACGGCCACGGCCATGGAGGAGATGAACTCCACCGTCCTGGAAGTGGCGCGCAACGCTTCCAACGCAGCCGAACAGGGCAAGGACGCACGCGACAAGGCCAGCCAGGGAGCCCAGGTGGTTGCCAAATCGCTGGAAGCCATGCGCGACACCCAGCACAAGACCCTCGCACTGCGCGAATCCATGCATCAGCTGGACACCCAGGCCCAGGCCATCGGCAAGATCATGACCACCATCGAGGACATCGCCGACCAGACCAACCTCCTGGCCCTGAACGCCGCCATCGAGGCTGCCCGTGCCGGAGATGCCGGGCGCGGCTTCGCCGTCGTTGCCGACGAGGTCCGCAAGCTGGCCGAAAAGACCATGATCGCCACCAAGGAAGTGGGCGATTCCATCCAGTCTATCCAGCAGATGGCGGGCATGAACGTCCGGTCGGTGGACGAGGCGGCCACGGAGCTCGAACAGGCCGCCAGGCTCGCCACCGAATCCGGGTCGGCCTTGGGCGAAATCGTCTCCAGCACCGACTCGTCGGCAGGGCAGATACAATCCATCGCCACCGCCGCCGAGGAACAGTCCGCCACCTCTGAGGAGATCAACCGCTCCATCGACGAGATCAACGCCATCGCCGTCCAGACGGACGGACACGTCACCGCCTCGATGAACGCCCTGAAAGACCTTGAGGAACAGGCTGGCGTCCTGGCGCAGCTGATCGGGCAGTTGAAGGACCAGTCAGGCGGAGGACGAGCTCTGGGTTCCTGAAAAACCAAGGGAGCGCGACCCGCCGCGCTCCCATTTTCTATCCATAACGATGCACGCGAATACGCCGCGCTGAAATCGGCGGCGCGGCTATACCCCGCAGCAGCCGGGCCAGCCTATTTTTACCACTTGAGCAGGCTGTACGATAGGCATACGGTTGTTCAAGACTCGTCCACTTCCCCTGTATTGCACTCCGCCTTCCGGGGGCATGCAGGACGCGAAGAGGCCAGCTCCCCCCCACCCCCCAACTCGAGGTCGTACATGAGCAATGACCGCCAGCTGGCACTCACCGAAAGCAATGACCGCCAGCTGGCACTCACCGAAGTCGGCACCAACGAAGTCGAGATCATGTGTTTCTATCTCGACATTCCGGACGGGGACACCGTCCACCGGGCCTACTACGGCATAAACGTCGCCAAAGTGCTGAAGATCACCCGCCTGCCCGACCAGGTCATGCGCCCGCCAGGCACCACGCACTCCTGCGTGTGGGGGGCCTTCCACTTCAAGGACCGCGACAAGGTGGTGCCCATCGTGTCCCTGGCCGGATACCTGGAACAGGACCTCCCGGACGATCATTCCACGCTCAAAATGATCATCACCGAGTTCAACCAGGTGATGACGGCCTTCCTGGTCTCCGGCATCACCCGCATCTACCGCCTGAGCTGGGCCGAGGTGGAGCAGCCCGACAAGCACATTAACGAGTACTCCCAAAACGCCTTCACCGGCATGGTGAACCTGGAAGGACACATCGTATTCATCCTGGACCTGGAGAAGATCGTCATTGAGCTGAACCCCCAGGCTGGCAAGGACTTCTTCGGGGTGTCCACGGGCGTTACGTCCGACCGGAACATCAGCGTCCTTCACGTGGACGATCAGGCGCTGGTGCGGCGCATGGTGAAGAAAGCCCTGGAGCAGGACGAGGCCTTCACTGTCATCTCGGCGGACAGCGGGCAGGCCGCACTGGACATCCTGCGGGCCAAGAACCAGGAGGCCAGGGAACAGGGACAAACCATCTGCGACGTGCTGGACGTGGTCATCTCGGACGTGGAGATGCCGGTGATGGACGGCTACACCCTGTGCAAGAGCATCAAGGACGACCCGGCGCTGGCGCCCTTGCAGGTGTACCTGTTCTCGTCGCTCATAACGCCAGAGACTGAGCACAAGGGGCACTCGGTGAAGGCCGACGGGCAGTTCCCCAAGCCCCAGACCGAGATGATGGCACGCGAGATAATGGCCGATCTGGCCAGGAAGTGCATTGCCGCAAAGTAGAAGCTGGACGATAGCTGGGTTGTTGTGGTGTTGAAGAAAGCCTCCGGCGGCCAAAGGGGCGAGCCCCTTTGGAATCCCTTATGGGTTCGTAGTGTCGCGTATGGCTTGGAACGAACTGCACCTCCCACGGTGATTGCGCGATAGTCCGCCTGTCCTGCATCGCCCCCCCCCCGCACTTTGCCAGAAATGGCTGAACGCAAAAGAGGCCCTCGAAAGGGCCTCTTTTGATATTGCGGCGCGCTTGTCACGCCTGTTGATTCAATCGTGTGCCGGGTGTTTCGCCGAAAGACGATGCAAACCCGGCACAGACTGCGCAGATGCTACTTCTTCTCGTGCCACTTCCAGGCAGTGTCCACGATGGTCTCGATGTCTCCGTACTGGGGCTTCCAGCCCAGCAGCGAATAGGCCTTGTCCGCGTAGGCGTACAGTCCCGGCGGGTCGCCGGGGCGGCGCGGGCCTTCTTTTACGGGCGTCGTCTTGCCGGACACCTTCTCAACCGCCCGGATAACCTCGCGCACGGTCTGGCCGTTGCCGGTGCCCAGGTTCACGATCAGGCTTTCGTCCTTGTCCTGGAGGTACTCCAGGGCCTGGATATGGGCCACAGCCAAGTCCGCGACGTGGATGTAATCGCGGATGCAGGTGCCGTCCGGGGTGTCGTAGTCGGTGCCGTAGATCTCCACGTGGCCGCGTTTGCCCTGGGTGGCGGCGATGACCAGCGGGATCAGGTGCGTCTCGGGATCGTGCTCTTCTCCGATCTCGCAGTCGGGGTCAGCTCCGGCGGCGTTGAAGTAGCGGAGCGCGGCGTGGCGGATGCCGTAGGCCGTGTCGAAATCCTGGAGGGTCTGTTCCATCATGAGCTTGGTCCAGCCGTAGGGATTGATGGGCTTCTGCGGGTGATCCTCGCGCAGCGGCAATTCGTTCGGCACGCCATAGGTGGCGCAGGTGCTGGAAAACACGATGTTTTTGCACTTGGCCCGGCGCATGGCGGACAGAAGCGAGAGCGTACCGACAACGTTGTTGCGGTAGTATTTCTCCGGGTCGGTCACGGATTCGCCCACGTAGGCGAAGGCCGCGAAATGCAGCACGGCCAGGGGCTCATACTGCTTGAACACTGCGTCCAGGGTTTCGCCGTCCAGGATGTCGCCCTTGATGAGCGGTCCCCATTTCACGGCCCACTCGTGGCCGTAGACCATGTTGTCGTAGGTGATGGGCTGGTATCCGGCCTGCTTGAGGGCCTTGCAGGTGTGCGAGCCGATGTAGCCCGCGCCGCCCGTCACCAGGATGTTGCCTTTCATTGCGTGGCTCCCGCGTTGTCCACGGCCTGCCCGAGCACGGCAGTGCGCCCGTGCCAGACCATGGTCAGTTCTCGATAGAAATTCGTCACTTCGATGGCCAGCGTCACTTCCTGCCCCGGCTTCAGGGCGTTCACGCCCAGGAGCGCGGCGGGCAGAAGCCCCTCCACCTGGATGTGCGGCAGGGGCTTGTCCAGGGCCTTGAGCAGCTCCGCGCTCTCGATGCGTTCAACCGGCGCGCCGTTCTCGTAGCGCCACAGCTGCGGCGCTATCTCGAAGCGGCCCGGCCAGACGCTGTGCGGCCTGGGGGCCAGATGCACCCCGAAGCTGCGCGGCCCGCCGCCAGCGTCCACGGTTATATGGATTTGGTACGTCTCGGACAAGGGAAACTCGCCCTGATAGTCGAGAAGCGCCAGGTCCACGTAGTTCTGGCCGATGTTGAAGAAGTAGAACCCCTTCTCGTCCCAGCTGAGATGAATGTCGCCGAAGGGCATGTAGGGTTTGGGCGCGCTGAAACCGGTCAGGCGCGTGCCGGGTTTGTCCGCCCAGTCCTGAAGCGAACCGTCGGCCACGCTCTTGCCCGCAGCCGCGCGCAGGATGACCGGCTTGGTCTCCGCGCCCTGCTTCCTCGTCCAGCGACTCTTCGCATGAATGTCCGCAACGGTCGGATTCAGCTTGGTGAACGCCTCGGTGAGCAACTCATAAGGCTTGTTGTGGATGTCCACGAGGCCCATGTTGAAGTCCTCGCCGTCGCTGCGCCCGCCGGTGGGCTCGTCGAAATACTGGAACCAGTGCACGCCCGCCACGTTGGGAAACGACGCGAAGTTGCGCATGGCCGCCGTGGCTCCCCTGGTGCGCTGCACCTGGGTCTTCACGTGCATGAGGTGGCCGTTGTTGGCGTTGCCGCTGCGGTTCTCCTCGGCGGCGAAGAAGTACTCGGAGATCAGCACCGGCGCGGGCGAGAGATCGCGAAGGCCCTCGAAGTAGTACGGGGCGACCCAGCCGTCCTCGCAATCCACGTTGTAGTTGGTGGAGAGCACGTCCACGAAGCCGCGCTGGGCCAGCACAGCGTCCTGGTTGTAGTAGAGGGGCAGGCGGTCGCCGATCACCAGGGCCTTGGGGTCGGCCTTGCGCATGGCCCGGTAGGCCAGCTCGTAGTAGCGGCCCGCGATCAGGCGGGTGAACGCGCCGATGGCCTTGATGCCCTGCCCGCCGGGACGCAGCTTCAGCGCCGCACCGTCGTCTTTCAATTTCTCGAACGAGTCGAACCCGGCTGCGGGAACGAAGTCCTTCATCAGCCGGTCCCACTTGCCCTCATACCTGTCATACAGCAACTGCCAGAGCACGCGCTTGGTGGAAAACGCCCAGCCGCGCTCCAGATGCCACAGGAACAGCGGCGAGTTCCACCAGCCCACTTCGTTGTCGGTGAAGTAGCCCAGCACACGGGGGTTGTCCTTGTACTTGGCCACGATCTCGCGGGCAATCGCGTCAGCATTTTCCTGCATGGAAGGGTCGAAGATGTCGTACCAGTGGAGCTTGGAGTTGCGGCCCAGGTCTATCTCTGGGATCAGCGGGAAGCTCATGACGCCGGACGGATCGGACCAGCCCCCGGCGGTGTTGAAGCCCCAGGCGCTCAACCTTTCCTGGGTGTCCTTGCCCCAGGCTTCCAGGTTCGGATAAAACCGTCCCCAGTAATAGCCCTGCTCGGCTTTGGACTTGGCGTCGTTCTCGCCGCCGCTGGTATTATTCGTTCCAATGGAGAAGAACTTGTCGCCGTCCGGATTGACCAGCCAGCGCACGCCTTCTTTCTCGCTGACGGCCCAGCCGCGCGCCTGGGACAGCGCCGGGAGCAGCAACGCCGCCAGCAGCGCGACAGAAAAAATGAATCCCCGACGAACCGCTCTAACACTCTGATTATTCACAAAAGGCTCATTTTCTCTAAAGTATTACCATACGGCCGGAGCCGCAGGGTGCGGCGCGAACCGGTGAGCGCCGGGAAGGCGCGGGGCGCAAACTCGCAGCGAGTCTTCGAGCGAGTAATGTTTGCGTCACGCGACCGGACGGGGCTCGACGGGAGCGGCGTGCGCTGCGGCGTTTGCCAGACACAACGCCTCTTGAGCGACATGAAAAGCATTTACTATATAATTGAAAAACATATTCATGTTTTTCAATTATATAATGGCCCTCCGCCCTACTCCGTCGCCTCTTTCAGCAGCTTGCCGAGCACCACGTCCGAATCGAACCACTGCTCCGCGAAAGTCCGGGCCGCGCGCGAGTGCTTGTCCCAATCGCCCCGTACCGCTTCGATTCCGGCCAGCGCTTCTTCCTCAGTCGAGAAGGCAAGCACGCCCTCTCCCACCGGCATGAACCCGCTGAACCCGGTGTCCTGCACCACGCAGGGCCGTCCCGCCGCCAGATAACAGGCGCTGCGGCAGGAGAACCAGCCGCTCCTGGAAGCGACGTACGCGTTTTTGGCCATGCTGAACTCTGCAAAACTGTCCCAGATATAGTCCCTGTACAACCAAGGCGTGGTGGACTTGGCGAAGCCGTCCTCCAGCTTCCAGCCCTTCTCTTCCAGCATCTCGCGCGGAGGCCTGCCCTGCCCCAGGGCCAACTCAAGCGTGGCCTCGGTCTTGCCGGGCAGATCGATGAACTTGGCGAACTCCATGTTCTTGCCGCCGTACTGCACGCCGCCGATCACCGGGCCGGACTCCTTGGGCTGCCAGGAGAGTACCGTGGTGAAGGCGTTCCCGGCGGGCTTGCGCGGCGCGTCCCAGCACTCCAGCACGATGGGCTGGCGGGTGGGCTGCCAGTCGAACACGCCCTTGGGGATGATGCAGCCCTCTTTCCCAAAATTTTCGGCGAAGCTGAAGAAGCGATCATGCATCTTCATGTGGTCGATGTTCTTGACGTCTTTTTCGCTGGCCGTGCCTGCCAGATAGTCCGGGATGCCCGCCTGGGTGTACATGGGGTCGGAGTCGATCAGCACCTTCACCGGGATGGACTGATACTCCTCGCGCATCCACAGCGTGGTGGAGATGTTGAACACCACGTCGGCGCGTCTGACTACATCCTCCAACTGTTCGCGGCTCAAGCCGTGAAAGTTGTCGCCGGGATCACGCACGCAGAAGCGCTTGGCCAGATCGGGATGCAGCGCGGCCAAATAGTCCGTCAAATACTTTATATGATACGAATAATCTTCCGTGAAGGTCACGTTGAAGGGATCATATGCCCAGCCGCCCGTGTCTTCCAGATAGTACACGTCGTGCCCGAGCTTGTGGAAGCCGTGCAGGTACTGGATGTAGTCCCAGGCGACGCCGCCCAGGGGATAGGTGCAGGCCAGTCCTGAGACGATGATGGTGCGCTTTTTCATGTGCTAGAGCCTCGGAAGGGGTGAATCCGGGATGGCGGGACGAGACGGCTTGAAGGGCCGGATGTTTCCGGCGCCGTCCACTTCCACGTATGACTCGCCGCTGGTCCCGGCGTATTCGGCGATGGCCGCCGACAGGGCGGGCATGGCCTTTTCCAGGTCGCTGGTGGGGCCTTTGCTGACGATGTTTATCTTCCAGACCACGTGACTTGGGTCGCTTCGCGCGTAACGGGCCATGTCCACGGCCTCCAGAGAGACCTCGCGCACGTAGGTGAACGCGAAGAGAGGCCTGTGGGTCGGCCCCACGGCGCGCTGGGAGAAGGTGTCGAACTGTGAGCGACCGTCCTCGCGCACGCGGTAGACCAAATACAGGCCCAGGTCCGCCTGACCGAGACTGGACGCCTGCGTGTAGCCCTTGGCCACCAGGGCTCCGGCCAGACGCGCGGCCACGGCCTTGAACTCGGCGTCGTCGGACTTGGTCTCCATGATGCCGGGCAGGATGTAGAAGCGCTTCCCGTAGGGGACAGCCTCGGCGTAGGCGTCCACGTGCATGGTGTAGGTGGGGCCTGCCATGCTGGCCAGGGGGCCGCAACCGGTGAGGGCTGACGCCATGGCCAGCAGGACCAGAAAGGCAGCCCGGCCTAAAGGGGAGAATCGGGCGGTGCCCGAAACGCGTCCCAAAAGGCGCTCAAGAGTACCCATGGTGCGCGCCATGGCGGGCCTACGGAGCTTCCTCGACCGCGTCCTCGGCGGGCTTCTTGCGCTCCTTGAGGGGCGCGAACTGAAGCGAATGCAGCCGCGCGAACTCGCCCCCAAGGTCCAGAAGTTCCTGGAACGTACCCATCTCCCAGACCTTCTTGTCCTTTATGACCAAAATCAGGTCCGCCCGGCGCATCATGGACAGACGGTGCGCGATGACGAAGGTGGTGCGGTTCAACATCAAGCGGTCCAGGCTCTCCATGATGAGGGCCTCGGTCCCGGCGTCCAGGGCGGAAGTCGGCTCGTCCAGGATGAGCAGCGGCGCGTTCTTCAAAAGCGCCCGCGCGATGGATAACCGCTGGCGCTGTCCGCCCGAGAGGTTGGAGCCGCGCTCGTCCAACTTGGTGTCGTAGCCATCAGGCATGGCCATGATGAACTCATGGGCGTTGGCCATCTCGGCGGCGTGGACGACCTCCTCGCGGGTGGCGGTGCGCTTGCCGTAGGCGATGTTGTCGTGAACGCTCATGGGGAAGAGGTGCGTGTCCTGGAGCACGATGGCCACCTGCTGCCTAAGGCTTTTGAGCGTCACGGACCGAAGATCCTGGCCGTCGATGGTGATGCTGCCCTGCTGCGGATCGTAGAAGCGCAGCAGAAGGCTGATGAGCGAGGTCTTGCCCGCACCGGTCTGGCCCACAACAGCCACGGTGGACCCGCCGGGGCAGGAGAAGGTCACGTCGGTGAGCACGGGCCGCGCCGGATCGTAGCCGAAACCCACGCCCTGGAAGGAGACGGACCCCTTGGCGATCTCCAAGGTTTTGGCGTCGGGGGCCTCGGGCACGGCCTTGTCCTCGTCCAGGACGTCCAGCACACGCCGGGCCTGGGCCAGGGAGCCGCGAATAGCGCCCATGGTGTTGGCGATAGAGTTCAGCGGCGTGTACAGCGAGGCCAGATACCCCAGGAATATCAGCAGCTCGCCCGTGGTGAGGTCCCCCTCCATGACGTGGCGCGCCCCCACGTACAGCACATAGGCGGTTCCGGCGGCGGTGATGGCCCCGATGACCCAGCCGTAGGCGGTCTGGAGCGAATAGAGCGAGAGCTTTCGGTCGAAGCTGTGCTGCGACTGACTGACGAAGCGTTTGCGCTCCTCGTCCTCGCGGGCGAAGGCCTGCACCAGGGAGATGGAGTTGAAGATGTTCTCCACCGTGGAATAGACCTGCGACTCCTTCATGTGGGTCTCGTAGGTCAGGTTGCCGATCTTCTTGGTGACGGCGGAGATGGCCAGGATCAGAAGCGGCACCACGGACATGGCGTAGAGGGTCAGCTCCCAGTCGATGCCAAGGAGCACCACGAACATGCCCGCCAGCAGCACAAGGCTGGTCAGGGTGGTGAACACCCCGTTCATGAGCAGCGTCTGCACCGAGTAGGTGTCGCCCATCAGCCGGTACAGCAGATCGCCCGTGGGGCGGGTCTGGTGGAACAGCAGGGACTGGCGCTGGAGGTGGTCGAACAGCTCACAGCGGAAATCCTGCACCATGTCCTGGCCCATGCGGATGGTCAGGTAGTTGTTGGCCAGGGTCACGAAACCGGAGAGGAAGTGGATGGCCACCAGCGAGATGGCCACGATGGCCAGCTGCGCGCTGGCCGAAAAGGTTTCCGACGAAACGGTGAAGCCCCAGAATTCCAGGGGCTGGCGCGCGATCACCTGGTCCACGGCCAGCTTCAGGGGCCAGGGTTTCAGAAGTTCCAGCGCGCTCTGCACGCCCACCAGGGCCAGGCAGAACAGGAACAGCGCCGTGTAGGGCCGCAGGTATCCGAGGAGCTTGAGGAAAACGGCCATATTCTCGTGGGGGGTGTTGTGGTTGGACCGCATTCGGGCCGTGGAAGCTGCTGCCTCCACGGCCCGGTCGAGTCTATACGCCAGTGCGTCTAGGATGTCATCTACTGAAGCGGCGCTTCAACAGTGGTGCGGGTGGCCTCGGCCTTCTCGCCCGCCATGGAGTCTTCGGCGACTTCCAGTGTTTCGGCCACGATCAGCTGTTCCTTCACGGCCACGGCTTCATCGGCAGAGGCGGGAGCGGCGGTTTCCTTGGCAGCGGCCTTGGCGGTTTCCGGCTCGTTCATGCTGCAACCAGCCTTGCAGGTCATCAGGTGCTGGGACAGCTTGGTGACCATGGACGCTGCCGAGGACATGCCCTTGGCGGTCCACAACATGCAGAGGAGCGCAGCGCCGCCGCAGGCCGCCGCCGGGATCATGGCCTTGAAGCCCAGGCAAGTGGCTGCCGCAGCAAGACACAGGCCGATGAGGGCGTACGCGAAGCCGGTGGGCAGGATGGAACCGGCCAGGCGCACGAACCGCTTCTCCGAGCCGTGGTTCTCCACGGTGGCGCGAAGCGTCATGGCGGTCATCAGGCCGGGCTGCACGCGCAGGTCCCAGGGGGCGGTGTTGGAGGAGGCGGCGTACCCGGTGTCCGTGGAGTGGCTCACGTTCAGGGTGCGCAACACGCGCAGGATATGGTCCAGCACGTCCTCGCGCTCAAGGGAGGCGTTGTTCCAGAAGAAGCGGTGGAACTTGAGGCCGCGACGGAAGATGGACGAGGTGTCCTTGATCTTCTGCCAGAAGGTGTACTTGGGCAGGTTGGCTTCCTCGGGCAAGCCGAGCACCGCCATGTTGCCACGGGTCGCGCCCTTGCGACCGGCGCGGCGAAGCTCCATCAGGGTCTGGTAGCGCGCCTTGCCGCGAACCCAGGGCTGGGCCAGGGTCAAAAGGGCGATGACCACGCGCGACAGGAAGGTGTCGTGCGCCTTGGGCAGCTTGGCCTGGGCGGCGCGGTGGCCGACGAAGGCGAAGGTGGTCAGGAGCATCAGCGCGCCCACGGCGAACATGGGGACGAAGGCGAAGCCCGCGCCCAGGGCCACGAAGGCGGCGATCATCCATTCGAAGGACAAAGGCAGGTAGGCGGTCAGGCTGCCCTTGGGTTCGTACAGGGTCTGGAACAGGCCCGAGCCGAACACGCCGTGGTAGATGACCGGGCGGGTGGACAAGAGCGCGCCGGAGATGTCGCCGTAGATGCGACCGGCCCAACGGGAGTTGCCCAGCACGTTGAAGCGCTGCGGGTGCTTGGGCATGAGCAGCGCCTCGGCGCGGCCGTAGCCCTTCTGCTGCTTGAGGTACGCCTTCACGGTGTTGCGGCGGTGATGCCAGACCATCATGCCCGCGTGGAAGCCGATGGTGTGGCCCATGTCCATGAGCCTCCAGCACAGGTCCACGTCGTCGCCGGCGGCGCGGTAGGTCACGTCGAAGCCGCCGGTGGCCAGCAGGTGTTCGCGGCGATAGGCCATGTTGCAGCCGGGGATGTGCTCGGCGACCTCGTCGGTGACCAGCACGTGGGTGGGCGCGCCGGGAGAAACGGCCACGCAGGCTGCCGTGCGGTTATCCTCGGACGGGGGCAGGTTGGGGCCGCCGACAGCCGCGAAACGGGGGTCCTGGAAGGCCCAGGCCATGTAGGTCAGCCAGTGGGGGTCCACGTAGCAGTCGGAGTCGGTGTAGGCGATGATCTCGCCCTTGGCCGCGTACATGCCCACGTTGCGGGCGGCGGACAGGCCGAGGTTCGGCTGGTGGATCACGTGGATGAAGGGGAACTTGGCGGCGTACTTGTCGCTTATCTCCCCGGTCTTGTCGGTGGAGCCGTCATCGACGACGATCACCTCGAAATTGGGGTATTCCACGTTCTG
Source organism: Desulfovibrionaceae bacterium (assembly GCA_009773665.1). Classification (GTDB taxonomy): domain Bacteria; phylum Desulfobacterota; class Desulfovibrionia; order Desulfovibrionales; family Desulfovibrionaceae; genus Fundidesulfovibrio. The sequence goes on from WSYE01000040.1 coordinate 19,820, forward strand.
GAAGCTGGCCAGGCAGCCTTCCATGGTGGAATCGGCGTTGTAGGCGCACACGATCACCGAGATCATGGGCTGATGCTCGGGCAGCGGGGGCAGCGGGTTGGCGTAGGCGCGGGCCACGGCCTCGAAGGCGGCCTTGGGCTTGCGCTCGGCGTCCACGATGCCGAACTTCCAGTCCTCCACCAGATGGCCGCCGGTGTACCACTCGTCGGTCCAGGCGAAGACCATGGTGCCGGACACGCCTTCCTCGAAGGAGGCGCGCACCTGCCAGTCCAGGAAGTCGGCCACGGCGGCCTCGCCGTGGCGCAGCGAATCCATGCCGAACTCGGACAGCACCAGCGGGATGTCGCCAGCAACGTTCTGCAGGCGCTTCACATACGCGCGGAAGCTCTTTTCCTCGTGCAGGTAAACGTTGATGCTCAGGAAATCCAGGAAGGGGAGCTTCAGGTATTCTGTGGAAGGATAGTTGGCGTAGGTCACCAGAGCCGTGGGGTCCTCCTGGCGCACGATGGACGCGAGCTTGGCCAGGAACTTCTCCACCTTCTTGGCGCCGCTCCAGCGCACGATGTGGCTGGGGATTTCGTTGCCGATCAGGTACGCCAGGATGGCCGGGTGTCCGGCGCAGGCGCGGGCTGCCTCGCGCATGGTGTCCTTGATGGACTCCTTCACTTCCCACTGGTCCAGGAAGCACAGGTGCTGGGGCCAGGGGATGCCGACCATCACGTGGATGCCCGCGCGGGCGGCGGTGTCCAGGAACCACTTGGGGGGCACGTAATACACGCGGATGGTGTTCACGCCGATGGAGCGCATCAGGCGGAAGTCCTCGGCCACGCGCTCGGGCTCGGGAAGGGGTTCGCCGTTCTCGTTCTCGGGGAAGGGGCCGTAGGTCACGCCCTTGATGAAGAACTTCTTGTCGCCAAGAAACAGGAAGCGCCCGTGTACGCGGGGACGCTCCAAGATGCCTTGTCCGGCTGCGCCGCCTTCCAATTGGAACATGGTGTCCTCACCCTTTCCGGCGTCTGCCGCCGGGATATCGCTTTGTTGGCCTCGCCCGTCCGGTGTGATCCGGAATTTCGGGGGCCGCGCACAGTGTGCGCGAGGTGCCAACAGCAAGGCGTGTGCCAGGGGTGAGGATGGGTGGGAAGCCGCGCCAGAGCTTATCGGAAGAACCGATTACGAAGCCCGGTTACGAAAATTGCGCACGAACCGGTTACGATAATTTCCCTTGACGTGTTTTGGGGAATCGGGGCGGAGGCGCCTACAGCGTCCCCTTCATTTCATCCATGGCAGCAGCGGTCTGATCCAGCAGGGCAAGCACCGGCGCGACCAACGCCGCCATGTCCTTGGTCCGGTTCTCGCGGGAGGCCAGTTCGAGCGCGTAGCTGACCTGGCGTAGCGGCTCGGCCTGGAGGGTGGCGCTGGCGCCTTTCAGCGAGTGGGCCAGCATGGTCATCGTGCCCATGTCCATATCGTCCAGGGCCTTCTCGAACCGGGCGCGGCGCGTGGGCGCTTCCTCCACGAACATGCTGAACACTTCCCGGATGAGCTCCCGGTCGCCTTCCATGCGCTCGTCCAGCTTTGCCATGTCGATAAGATTGTGTTCCATAAAATAATCCCTACCACGCGCCGCAACGCGCAAGCAATCGCTATCGACCGTTCTTGCTGCCCGCCACGTCCAGCGCTGGGGACAGCCGCAGCACCACCTCGGTGCCGTGGCCTTCGCGGCTGGCCACTTCCACCTGCCCGCCCCAGTCCTCCACGGCCTTGCGCAGGAGCGCCAGCCCCAGGCCGTAACCCTTGCCCTTGCCGACGCCCTTGACGCTGAAAAACGGACTGAACACCCGCTCCAGCACCTCCTGGGGCATGCCGCGCCCGGTGTCGCGCACGCCGATCAAAACATGGCCTTTCTCCAGCGACGCCTTCACCTCGACCAGCCCCGGCCCGTCCATGGCTTCCACGGCGTTGGTGATGAGGTGCATCACGGCACGGCGCAGGGTGTCCTCGTGGGCCTGAACGTGCGGCAAGCCGTCGCCCATGGCCAAAGACAGCTCGAGCCCCGAAGGCAGGAACCCCGAGCGCATGGTTTCCACGGCCTCGCGCACGATCTTCTGCGCGTCCACCTCGCCGGGCTGATCGGAACCGGGCCGGTAGAAGCCGATCATCTCCTTGAGCACCACGTCCAGCTTGGCGGTTTCCTCCAGGATGATGCGCACCTTCTCGCGTTCTCGCTCGGTCAGGTTGGGGGACTTCAGCAGCGAGTTGGTGAAGCCGCCGATGGCGAACAGCGGGTTCCTGATCTCGTGGGCCATATAAGCGGACAGGCGTTCCACCACGCCCACCTTCTCGGTCTGTTGCAGGCGCTTTTCGCCCTCGGTGCGGCTGGTGATGTCGCGGCGCATGACCATCACGTGGGTCAGGCTGCGCGCCACGTCGTACACGGGGTAGGCGTACTCGCGGAAATACAGGAGCCGCCCCTCCTTGCTCACGCGGGTCTCCAGGGACTCCGCCTTGCGCCCGGTGCGCAGCGCCGTGTGGAAGGGGCAGTCTTTGGTTTCGGGATGGCAGAAGGGCATGTCGTCGCGCACGGCCTGCACGTCCCAGCAGGGCTTGCCCAGGAGCTCCTCCTTGGACACGCCCCGGCGCAGCACCACGTTGCGGTTGCAGTCCACCACGCGCCCGTTCTTGTCCAGCAGCAGGATGTCCTCCGGGACCTCGTCGATGATGGCTTGCAGCAGCACCCGCTGGTTGTCCAGGCTTAGCTGGCAGTGGGCGCTGATGGAGGCGAACTTGTTCAGCGCGCACAGAAAGAACGACGCGGTGTGGTCGATGAAGCTGACGGTGTCCGGCAGCGAGGCCACGATCTGCTTGATCTTGTAGCGCTTGCCAGCAAGCTCGATGAGCAGGTTGATGTCCGGATGGGCGGCCAGCATCTCCTGGTATGTGGGATACACCGGCATGTCGGCCACGCGCGGGTCGTTCAGCTTGTCGGTCTCCGGCCCCGGTTCGCTGAGCGCCACCAGGGTCATGGGCGGCAGGAAATCCGCGATGGCCGGATTATGGATGATGTCCAGGATGGAGAGGAACCCCGCGCCCGTGCCCAGCATGCCCACGCGGAAAGCCGTGTCCTCCAGTTCCCAGAGGCAGTAGCCCATCGGCAGTTGGTCAGCCATGCGCCCTCCCCTGCTCCGCCAGGATCATCTCGTAGAGTTCCTTGACCGTCATGCCGGAAAGCCGCGCCGCCGCCCTGCGCGCCACGTCCTTGGGTTTGCCACCGGCGTCCAGTTCCTCCCGGAGCACCTGGGCCGTGTCCTCCTGCCCGGAGACGTGCTTCTCCAGGGCCGGGCCGACCACCACGGTTATCTCGCCCAGAAGTTCCAGATCCCTGCCAGCGAAGTCCGACAGATTTCCCGACAAGAATTCCTCGTGCGTCTTGGTGAGTTCGCGCGCGATCACGCATTCGCGCTCACCCAGCACCTCGCGCGCCACGGCCAGGGACGCCCCCAAACGGTCCTTGCGCTCGAAAAACACCAGCGTGCATCCGGCAGGCGCGAACCGCGTGAGCGTCTGGCGGATGTCGCCCGCCTTGCGTGGCAGAAATCCCAGAAACACAAACGGCTGCGGCGCGAGCCCGGACGCCGACAGCGCCGCCATCACCGCAGACGGCCCCGGCGCGGGGCGCACGGCGTGGCCCGCCTCGCGGCAGGCGCGCACCAGCAGGAATCCCGGATCGGACAGCACCGGCGTGCCCGCGTCGGAGATGAGCGCGGCCTCGCCGCCCTGTCCCAGGTGTTCCAGCACCTGCGGGACGCGTCCGGCCTCGTTGTGGTCGAAAAGCGACAGGAAGCGCGACGGCGCGATGCCCTGCTGCGCGAACAGGCGGGAAGCGCGACGGGTGTCCTCGCAGAGAACTAAACCCGCGCGCGAAAGAATCTCCTTCGCCCTGGGGGTCAGGTCCGAAGCGTTGCCCAGCGGCGTGGCCACGACCCAGAGGGTGCCTGGAGTCTCACTCATGGCCGTTTTATTTCATGGCCGCCAGTCGATTGCAAGCAGGGGCATTGACAGGGGAATGCGCCGGGAATAAATATGTTGCATGGCTGATCCAGCATACAATGTCGGCACCAACGGCCCCCTCTCCGTGGCGCTGTCCCAGCGTCTCATCACCTTCGAGCCCCAGCAGGCGGCCATGGACAACTTCGCCCAGCAGTCTGTCGCGGCGCCCCCCGTCTCCGTAAACGCCTGGAGCAGCACGTTCGAACAGACTGAGAAGGGACGCATCATCGGCAACGTGGTGATCTAGAAGAGCCGCGTTGAAAAACATGCATGTTTGTTTTTGAGTACGTCGGGGAAGAGTCAAATAAGAGAAGAGTGAGGCAGAATATGCCTCC
>WSYE01000041.1 GCA_009773665.1 Desulfovibrionaceae bacterium
CTCCGTGACTTCGTCGAGCTTGTCCTGCAGCTTGGCCACATTGCGCCGGGCGATATCCTGAAATTTGCTGTGCCGAGGGTCTTGGCTGGTCTTGAAGGCCGGCTTCGCCTTTTCCGCGTCGATCTCTCGGGTCAGATGCTTGATCTTCTTTTCAAAGTCCTGGATCCGGGCGCCCAGCACCTTGCGCCACAGCTTGAGCGCCTCGGTATTCTCTGTTGTGTTCATGGCCATGCGGGCACCTTGGGGCTGTTACGTGATGGGAGCGGACGGGGATGGCGTCACATCGCCCGTGGACAGGGGTTTGTCAACCGCAGAGGCAAAGGGCGCGCACCCCGCGCGTGGCCACGCTCAAGAAGATTGCGACGGCCTTCGGGGTGCAGTGGGAGCAGATCAGGGGGTGAGGGGGGGGATATACTCTCTTGTTGCTCAAGCTTTCTTTCTTGCTAAATAGATGGAAATAGCCCCCGACAAGGTCACAACAAGTTCGGCCTCTTCAAATGTTGGAGTCTGCCCCTCTCGGACATGACGTGCATTTTCAGACGCATATCCCCACACTTTTGACACCACGTCATCAAGAGGTTTAGGGATTAATCCATTGCATTGTTGCATGATTTTCCCAAGTGTTGCGTTCCTGTCACCGCTTAACTCCCGTGCGACGCATTCAAGTGCTGCCATAGAATGCTGAATTGCACCAGTTACATCTGAATTTGGACGTCGAGAAAGATCACGCAATGCTTCATGCATCTCATTACGGGCAGTTTCAAAACCAGACTCCGCAAGCAACGTTATCACTTTCTTCGTGGCATCCTCAAAAATCTCAGAACCTCTTGCTTCTATTTGAGTGCCAACGATCTTCCAGCCAATGCCGTTTTCGACAAAATATTCATTCAGTTCATTATTAAATTGCTCTGCCTTGTCTAAATAATGCTCTTCGCTCAAACGATGAGCAATCTTTTCAATAATATCATATACGCGAAACCAATCACATTCATCTACAAGACTTCTCACCGCTTCGTCGACATTTGGAAAATCTGAATAATTTCCAATATCAGGTCGTGTCCTCAAAACACTACAGACCAATAACCTTAGTGCTTTTGGTTTAACGCCGCAATCGTAAGCCAATTGCACCACGAAGCCGCGGAGTTCATAAGGCGCGTCTTGCCTAACCTTGATCTCAATGTCCTTGAGTTGATAGTATCCGAATCTTTTCGAAAAGGGCTCATTCATCACGCCACCTATCCCGCCAATGAAATGTTATCTCTTCGTTGCCTTCATTCAACGCCACACTTCAGGCAACAAGACTTTGAAGTCAACGCTAAAAAGGCCCGCCGCTTCCGCGACGGGCCTTCGTTTAGCCATTCGTTTGGTCTGTCAGCCTAGAACTGGTCCTGCACGCCCGTGGGGTCCTTGAACTCCACAGCCTTGTCCCACATGATCTTCTTGTCGCCACGGCCGTCCAGGTACTTGGCCAGCTCCAGGTCCACCTTGATGGGCACGTCGATGCCAGCCTTGCCCAGCGCCTGGCGCAGGTAGCCCTCGGCCTTGCCCGCAAAGGCCACCGAGTCGCCCAGCACGCGCATGGCCTCAGACGGGTTGTGGAAGCCCATGGAGTTCTCCGCGCCGATGAACAGCGAGCGGTAGAAGGCCTCCTCGTAGTAGTCGCGCGCCTTGTCGTACAGCGCCTTGTCAATGGTCTTGCCGTCGGCCTGGGCCTTGTGCGCGGCCTCGATGAGCTTGGCCACCGTGGCCGTGGCATACCCGGAGCGGATCATCATGGACGCGGTGCGGTCCTGAATGGTCGTGACCTGCTCCTTGAGCCAGGTGGCGGTCTCGGTGTGGCACTGCATGCAGGCCTTCATGTCGTTCTTGAGCGGGCTCATCACCCGGTGGTCGCTGAACTTCTTCACCCCCTGCTTGGTGTAGGGCATGTGGCAGTCCGCGCAGGCGGCCCCGGCCTTCCAGTGCGTGCTCTTGTTGCTGAACAGCTCGAACTCCGGGTGGCGGATGAAGCCCATCTTGTACCCGGTCACGTTCTGCTTCCACTCGCGGTAGGAATCATCCGAGCGGATGACCTTGATGATGTTCTCGACCGTGATCGCGCCCCACTTGCTTCCCTGCCAGGGGAAGAACAGGCCCACGGACTTCATTTCCTTGTCCTTGGGGATGTTGTAGGTCACGTGGCACTGGGCGCACACAGCGCTGCGCTTCTCCTGGCGGGTGAGCCCCTTCTGGTCCACCTTCATGGAGTCCAGGGCCGCGCCCAGGGTGTACCCGCGCGAGAGCTTGAGGCTCATGTCCTTGTTGTCGTGGCAGTCGATGCAGGCCACGCCCAGCTCCCGGTCCTTCTCCGGGATCATGCCCAGGATTTCCTTGTAGGGCTTCTTGTAGTAGTCCTCGCCCAGCTGCTTCTGGAGCTGCACGGAATAGGGCGACTTGCAGGAGAGGCACACGCCGCCGGCCTTGATGCGCGAGGCGTCGACCTCGATCTGGTCGCGCACCATGCGCGCATGGCCCTTGGGCTCGTTGTACTCCACGCCAAAGCCCCAGCCGTTGAACAAGAGCGCCATGTACGGGAACTCGGCCAGCTTGTCGTAGGTCAGGTGGTCGGCGTCCATGCCGCGCTTGTACTTGCTCTTGCCAGCGGGCTCGGGCTCGTTGGTCTTCTTCCAGGTCTCAAACTCTTCCGGGTAGGCCTTGCCCCAGAGCTCGGGGTTGATCTCGCCCTCGGGAATGGCAACGGTCTTGACCAGTTCCGGTTTGCCGGGCGCGCAGCCGTATGGCACCACCAAATACGCCAGGGCCAGGGCCATGCCGACCACGATCAGATATCCCTTCCGCTTCCCAAGCATTGTGTCCTCCGTCTGGTAATCGTTATTCCCCGGCCTCGGAGAAATTTGTCTGCTGTCCATGCCGCGCAACGTCTGCACCAGTTGCCGCGTCGGCCTTGTCGACTACTGCGTTTCAACCCCGCCGCTGCGCTTGTGCATGATGCGGCGGTGGCAGTCCGTGCAGCTGCGCTCCTGGTTGATCATCTCCACCGTGGCCTCGTGGCAGCGGATGCAGTTGGCCTGCACGGTCCTCTTGCCATGTTCGGTGATCCGGATGTCGTCCGGCACGCGGCCGGAGTTGAAGACCGCCACGTCCTTCATGCCGTCGATGGATTTCCAGACATAATGCGCAGGCAGGTTGTCGTTGGGCAGGTGGCAGTCCACGCAGAGCTTGCGCCGGTGCGCGCCCTGGTGGAACCAGGCCTCGTACTCGGCCTCCATGACATGGCAGGAGGCGCAGAACTCCGGGGTTTCCGATTTGGCCAAGAGCTGCGGCGGGCCCACAGCCAGGAACAGGGCCGTGGCCAGGGCCACAGCGCCCGCCAGAAGAATGGTCTTCAAGCCGCGAGGTTTCTTGTCGCTCATCCCGCACCCCTTCAGGCTAGACATCCCGCCCCGGCAGCCCAGGACGGCCTCGTGCACGCGTTTGGCGCAAGACCTTGGAATCATTGCGCCAGGCAACAACGCGTACACGTTTGTAGCCTACCATATTTTCTGGCGGATTCCTTGACTTAAGTCAAGCGCCGGGAATCTTTTCCGCAACGCCGCGTGATGCGGGCAAATGCCCGCCCGTTGCGTCCTGGCCAGACCTGTGGCACACACGCAACACCCCAAGGCAAGGAGCATTCCCCATGCAGATTCCCTTCATGCGCCTGGACCGCCAGTTCGCCAACCACCGCCAGGAGTTCATGGACGCCGTGGAGACGGTGTTCACCCACGGCAAGGTGCTGCAAGCCCAGGAAGTGGCCGACCTGGAGACCCGCGTGGCCGAGTTTTTCGCCCTGCCCCAGGCCGTGGCCGTGGGTTCCGGCACCGACGCCCTGATCCTGGCCATGAAGGCCTTAGGCCTCAAGCCCGGCGGACGCGTGGCCGTGACCAGCCTGTCCTTTGTGGCCTCGGCCTCGGCCATTGTCCATGCCGGGGGCATCCCTGTGTTCGTGGACATCGAGGACGACTCTTTCCTGGCCCGCGAGGACGTGCTGCTCGACCTGGTGCGCTCCGGCCGGGTGGACGGGGTCGTGGCCGTGCACCTCTACGGCCAGATGACCGAGCTTGCCGAGATCCACGCCGAGGCCCAAAAGCGCGGCGTGTTCGTCATCGAGGACGCGGCCCAGGCCCTGGGCGCCACGCGCCACGGCACCCCGCCGGGCGCCCATTCCGACGTCACCTGCGTGAGCTTCGACCCCACCAAGGTCATCGGCGCGCAGGGCAGCGGCGGCCTGGCCCTGGCGAGAGAGCTGCACATCGCCGAGCATTTGAAGCGCCTGCGCTACCACGGCCACGCGGGCGGCCGCATTTACACCGAGATCGGCCACAACAGCCAGCTGCCCACGGTGCAGGCGGCCGTCATCGCGGCCAAATTGAACCACGAGGAAGCCTGGCGCTTGCGCCGCCTGGCCATTGCCAGCGCCTTCACCGAGACCCTGGCCAAGCTGCCGAACATCCGCCCGCCCAAGGTGCGCCAGGGCAACACGCACATCTTCCACAAGTACGCCATGACCGTGCAGTCCGGGCGCGACGCCCTGGCCCGGCACCTGAAGCAGCGGGGCATCGGCAGCTCGGTGCACTACTCCCTGCCGCTGAGCGAGCAGCCCTGCTTCGCCGGCATCCACGAAACCGCAGGCGACATGCGCGTGGTCAAGCGCGCCACCGGGCGCCTGCTCTCCCTGCCCATCTACCCGGAGCTCACGGACACCGAGGTGGAGTACATCTGCGAGGCCCTTCGGGCCTTTCAGGGGTAATGACCCTTCGGGTCTTTCACGGGTGATCTCCGGCGCTGCGAAAACGCAAAAGCGCCCCCGCCAGTCTCTCAGGACTCGCGGGGGCGCTTTGCGTTGGCAGGTACGAAAGATCTAGCTGCCGTGGGCGTCGATCTGCTCCATCTGCTCCTGGATGGCTTTCGCAAGAGGCCCGTCCAGGCCCATGATGTCCACATTGAGGAAGCCGCGCACGATGGTCGACGTGGCCTCGGCCTCGTCCATGCCGCGCGCCATGAGGTATTCGATTTCGCGCTGGGCGATCTTGCCCACTGCGGCCTCGTGCGACAGGTCCACGCCCTCCACCGTGGCGTCGAGCTCCGGGATGGCCAGCATGCGCCCGCCGCCCAGGATCAGCCCCTTGCACTCCAGGTGGCCCCGGCAGGGCACGGCATGGCCTGCGATGTGCCCGCGCGCGATGATGGTGCCGCCGGTGGTGATGGTGCGCGAGATGATCTCCGCGCGGGTCTCCGGCGCGTTCATGATGACGCGGTTGCCGGTGTCCACATGCGAACCCTCGGGCGCCACGATGACCGAGTTGAAGCGGGCCACGGCCCCGCGGCCGTTCAGGTGGATGGCCGGGTACATCTGCAGCGTGCCCACGGGGTTCAGGAGCACGTAGTTGCTCTGGAACACCCCGTTCTCCTCCACCACGCCCACCGAACGCGGCCGCACCGTGGCGTTCACGCCCCAGTTGTGGATCATGGTGAAGGTCAGCTTGCCGCCGCGCTTGACGTAGTATTCGGTGATGCCCAGGTGCGCGGCGCTGGTGGCGCTGTGGGCCGTGGAGCAGCCGGTGAGGATGTGCAGCTCGCTGTCCTCCTCCACGATGACGATGTTGTGCACGTTCTGGCCCGCGCCATCGGCCTTGAGGAACAGGCAGGACTGCACGGGCCTCTCGATCTTGGCGCCGGGTTTGGTGCGGATGAAGTACCCGCCGTGCACGTTCTCGGCCACGTTCCTGGTGAACTCGTCCTTGTCCCTGGGCACCAGCTTCCAGGCGTACTCCGGCAGGCCGTCGTACTTCTTCATGGCCGCCTTGATGTCGAGCAGCTCCAGGCCGGGGTCGCGGGACTCGCAGTGCACGGTGCTCTGGTCCATGTGCATGAACACCGCGCTGGCGGCGTCGGACTCCACGTCCACCCCCGCGTGCAGGATGCGCTCCTTGTCGCTGGCGTCCAGGCTGCGCAGGTCGGCGATCTGGCCGCGCTCCAGGCCCGTGAAGGAATAGTCGGCGAGATTGACGTCTTTCATGATGCTGTCCTTGTGACCTCAAGCGGCTGCAAGCCGCCCGGCTCGTTCAGGCACTTGATGCATTCCTGGTAGCCGTAGCTGCGGATGTGCTCCAGGATGTCGCGCGGCCGGGCCTCGCAGCACAGCCGCCCGTCAAAGAGCACCTGGCCGCGGTCGGCGTTGATGTAGTCCAGGATGTAGCCGGTGTGGGTGATGATGAGCCCGCTCGTGCGCACCTTGCACTTCAGCGCCTTGGCGCAGGCTCCGGGCAGGGCGTCCACCTCGCCGTCCAGCAGGCGGCGCACCACCTTGCCGATGAGCTGCATGTTCTCCAGGTCCACGCCGGACTCCGGCTCGTCAAAGAGCACCAGGCCGGGCTTCTGGGCCATGAGCTGGAGCAGCTCCGAGCGCTTGATCTCGCCGCCGGAAAAACCCGCGTTGATGTCGCGCTCCAGGAATTCCTCGAAGTTCACGCGCCGGGCCAGGGCCTCGGGGTCGATCTCGCGGCCGCGCGCGCACTGCTGCACCAGGTGCCGGGTCTTGAGGCCGTGGATGGTGGGCGGCCGCTGGAAGCTCATGCCGATGCCCAAGCGGGCGCGCTCGAACATGGGCATCTGGGTGATGTCCTGGCTGCGGAAGACGATGCGGCCGCCGGTGACGGTGTATCCGGAAAAGCCCATGAGGGTCATGAGCAGGGAGGTCTTGCCGGAGCCGTTGGGTCCGAAAAGGATGAAGGTCTCGCCTTCCTTGATGTGCAGATTGATGCCGCGCAGCACCTCGCGCTCGCCGATGCTGACGTGCAGATCCTCGATTGTGAGCATGGAAGCCTCGCCGTGTCGCCGCCTGGTTTTGGTCCCATGCGGGTCCGGCGGGTCACGGGCGGTTTCCTACCGATTTTGGCGGGCGAAGTCCAGTTGCCCCCAACCAGAGACCGGCCCGCGCGCTTTGCTCCCCGCGCGCTTTGGTGTACCATCCCCGGAGCGAGGAAGCCCATGGCCAAGAAATTTTCATCCCTGGACGGTCTGAAGGATGTGAAGCTCCCCGGCGGTCCGGCCAGCCCGCTGGACCTGGCCAGGCTCGCCATGAAGGGCGGCGCGGTCCCGGTCAAGCCAGCGCCCAAGGCCTCCGCGCCCCGCAAGGACCCGCGCCCGACCTCGGGCAGGGACAGCGCCGACGACAACGCCGAGGAGTCCGAGTTCTTCCGGGCCATGCAGGGCGTTGCGCCCATGGGCGGCAGCGGCCGCCAGGTCCAGCCGCCCCCGCCGCCGCCACCCGCAGGCGACTCCGAGGACAGCGAGGACGCGGACGCGCGGCTCATGCGCCAGGCCGTTCAAGGTGCCATCGAGTTCGATCTGGAGCTCTCGGATGAGTACATGCACGGGTTCGTGCACGGGCTGGACTCCAAGATCTTCCAGCAGCTCAAGGCCGGGCGCCTGAGCGCCGAGGGACACCTGGACCTGCACGGCCAGAACGCGGACCAGGCCCATGACGCGCTCTTGTTCTTCATGCGCGAGAGCTACCTGGTCGGCCGCCGCGTGGTGCTGGTGATCCCTGGCCGGGGCAAGAATTCGCCGGGGGGCCTGAGCATCCTGCGGGCGGAGATCCAGTCCTGGCTGACGCGGGAGCCGCTGCGGCGCATCGTGTTGGCCTTCTGCACGGCCCAGCCGCGCGACGGCGGCACGGGCGCGCTGTATGTGCTGCTGCGCAAAATCCGCAAGAGCCAGGGCAAGGTGGCCTGGGACAAGCAGATGAACTGGGAGGACCTGGACCGCTAGGCTTGCCAGCGGCCCGCGCGCGATGTATAGACGCCCTCTCAAACGGCACCCGCCCGCCTCATCAAGCGCGGAGAGGTAGCGAAGTGGCCGTACCGCGCCCGACTCGAAATCGGGTTACGGACTAATAATCCGTACGTGGGTTCGAATCCCACCCTCTCCGCCACCACCCCTTTCAGGCAAGTCCACCAACGTCCAAAACAGCCCAATAAGCCTTGGCAATCCTAGACTTCTAGTCCAGGAACGTGTACGCACGTTCATGGGCAGCCATTCTTTTTGGGGCCTTATCCGGGGGCATAGAATCCAGATATTGCACCGTGGGGGCATAGCGCTGACAGATGGCGCTGGCGTAAGGGAGGCGGCATGCCTGACAAATTGACCGAAGAGTTGATCCGCAACGCAAGGCCTGCCGAAAAGGCCTACCGCCTTTTCGACGGTGGCGGGATGTACCTGGAGGTGTCGACCAAGGGGAGCCGCTACTGGCGGCTCAAGTACAGGATCGATGGCAGAGAGAAGCGCATCTCCCTCGGCATTTATCCCAGTGTATCGCTTGAGCTGGCACGGGAACGCCGCGACCACACTAGGCATCTCGTAGCCCAAGGCACCGACCCTTCATCCATAAGACGTCAAGAGAAGCAATTGGCAAGCGAAACGGCTTTGCTTGAAGCGGCAAAGCTACGGGCGGCAGCCAACGGAAGTCGCCTCAAAGTTGCCGTCTACCCTGAAGGCATGATCGAAATCTGGAAAGGCCGACAGGCGCTTCGACTTTCGGCTGAAGAGGCTGCAACCATCAATAATCTGCTCACTCCTTTCATACACGGAGGCTCCGGCCATGGCGAATAAGCTAACCAACATCGCAATTAGAAACGCCAAGCCTGGACCGAAGCCGATACGAGTCTTCGATGGCGGCGGTCTCTACCTTGAAGTCTCGCCCGCTGGTGGGAAGCACTGGAGGCTCAAATACCGATACGGCGGAAAAGAGAAGCGGCTCGCGCTCGGATCATACCCGACAATAACCCTGGCCGAAGCTCGCGAAGGCAGCGAGGCCGCGCGCAAGCTGCTCTCATCGGGGGTCGATCCTTCTGCTGCCAAAAGGGAGGCAAAGGTCGTCCAGAAGGCTTCAATAGATACCTTCGAGCTCATCGCCGAGGAATGGTTCGCCAAGTACCGCCACACCTGGGCAGACAACACAGCCGAGACGGTAATCAGCCGACTCCGTAAGGACATCTTCCCATACATCGGCGCACGCCCCATTTGCGAAATTACGCCCCCTGAACTCCTAACGGTTATCCGGCGCATCGAAGCTCGCGGAGCTGTTGAAACGGCCCGTCGTGACCTTCAGAAGTGTGGGCAGATCTTCCGCTACGGCATCGCCACCGGACGAGCCGAGCGTGATGTAGCCGCAGACCTGCAGGGCGCTATCGCTCCCCCCAAGAAACGGCATTTCGCCAGCATCCACGAGCCAAAGGAGATTGGGGAGCTCTTGCGAGCCATTGCGGGATACCAGGGGTCTGCGGTGACACGCTGCGCCCTCATACTGGCACCGCTGACCTTTGTCCGGCCTGGGGAGCTTCGCCACGCGGAATGGACAGAGATTGACTTAGAAACAGCCGAGTGGCGTATCCCAGCTGCGAGGATGAAAATGCGCGAGAAGCACATCGTCCCGCTCAGTCGCCAGGCCGTCGCAGCGCTCCAAGACTTACACCCCCTGACTGGCACAGGCCGCTACGTCTTTTCCGGTGAGCGTTCAAGGACTCGCCCCATGTCCGAGAACACAGTTCTCGCGGCCTTACGCCGCCTTGGCTATGAGAAGGGAGAGATGACCGGCCACGGCTTCCGTAGCATGGCAAGCACGATCCTGCACGAACAGGGCTGGATGTCTGACGTGATCGAGAGACAGCTCGCGCACGGCGACAGGAACAAGATCCGGGCCTCCTACAACTTCGCCCAGCACCTGCCCGAGCGTCGGAGGATGATGCAGGCCTGGGCAGACTATCTGGACACTCTCCGCAAGACCGGAAACTGACCTTACCCTCAAGACCCTACACAACGCACCTGCCTCCCCCCAATGCCTTTCCCCCTCTGGGGACGGGCCCGTACGGATATCCTCCAGAAGTGGTACTGAATGCCAATAACTCATGGACCAATCTTTTTACTTGACAATGATCAGCAAATTGGCATAGTATGTTTTCACGACGGACACATTGCAGCGTCTTGGTGGTTACAAAACTCTTTCAAATGGAAGATGAAATAGAAACAGATCAAGTCATAAAAACATAGCCAGCGAAATAGTGCTGCGAAAATACAAAGGCCACCGTTACAACGGTGGCCTTTTACTTACAAACATCAGCCTCATCGCAAATGGAAAAAGGAGGTGCGCATAATCTAAGCTTGGTGAGGTTCACTTTCACAAAGCGTCTAAACTCTCTAAACCAATAAAGAGGTGTGGACATGGAAATTCATCCTAGCAGTGAATCTCACAATATGCTTTCAGAGTATGCGCTCATCCGCCTGCCGCAGGTGCTTGAAGTTTTACCGATTTGCAGGAGCTCTTTTTACAACGGGATACGAAGCGGTGACTACCCATCTCCTGTGCACATCGGCCGAACCAGTGTGTGGCGTACCGCTGACATCGTTGAGTTGCTTGAGCGTATCGGCAAGGCTGCCTAGCCAACAGACCCAAACGGATTCCAACCGTCAACACCAGCTGTTCGGCATGGTATTAACAATCAAGGCGGCTAACATGATTACTGAATACTCGATGCATGAGATTAACAGCACTCTCCCGGACATGAGCCAGTCTGAGTTCAGGAACCTTATTGAAAGCATCCGCAACAACGGGCTCCGAGAGGCCATCTGGCTCGACGACAAAGGTGAGAAGATCATCGACGGCCGCCACCGCTACCTTGCCTGCAAAGAGCTCGGCATCGAGCCTACTTATCGCATCTGGGACGGTATTGGCGACATGGCTTCCTTCGTGTTTTCATTGAACGTGTGTCGTCAGTCGTTCACGACGTCTCAGGCGGCTATGATTGCGCGCAACGCCATTCCACTGCTTCAAAAGTACTCGAAGTCGAACTTGGTCGAAGAAGTGGGGCTCCACAAAAAGATCACTAGCGAGGTTATCGCCCAGGCTGCTGCAATTGCAGGCGTTTCCAGCAGCTCTGTTAAGCATGCAATTGTCATCGGTGAAAATGGGGCTCCCGAATTGGAAGCCGCTGTATTCTCCGGCGCAGTGTCTGTGTCAGCTGCTGCGATCGTAGCCGCCAGTTTCACTCATAAAGAGCAGGTCAAGATCCTCGCTGGTGGCAAAAAGTCCGTGACTAAAGCTGCCAAGTTCGCCAGGGACGCGAATGCCGCCAAAGCGCGAGGCGAAGAATCGCCCCTTTCTCGCTATCTCCCCAATGGAACTTACCGCTATAAGGCTGACTACGACTACGATACTGCCCGTGGTATGTAAGATGTAGGGATGAGGCTAGTGCAGAGGGCTCGGGTAGAAACACTCGAGCCCTCTAAACGAAAAGACGAAGGCAGCTTTGTTTACTTGATAAGAGTGCTTCTATAGACCGCCCTTCTCTGCCTCTTTCGAGAGGAGTTTCATCAACCTCTACTTATGCAGTGGAGGGGGGGGGCGAAGCCCAGCTAAGTTCGGAGGCGAAGCCTACGAACCTGAGCCAACGAGGCTTTGCGAGTTGGCGAAGCTCTTGCTGCTCACTCAACGTGTACAAACGCTGGAGATCACCATGCTGAAGTCCATGATTACCATTAGGGGAAACTCCATCGGCCTGGGTTATCCTAAACCCTTAGCTGACCGTAATACTACCTCGTCTGCCCCTCGTACGCGGGGGGTGATCAAGGGCATGAGCCGCAGGGCGCTTAACAACCTCATGTATAGGATCAACAGCCTTCCTGCGATGCCTACGCGCTTCGTTGTGCTGAACTTTCATCCGGACGTGCCCGTTGATCCCCTTTCCGTGAGGAATACGATCAAGCTTCTCGGACAACGACTTGTCAGGCGTTTTACTGATTCTTTTACATTGTGGAGACTCGAGTTCACCAAACGTGGTGTCCCGCACATCCATACGATGGGAGACTTTGGTTTCATTCCAGAGCCCATTCTCACGGATTGGCTCTTCAGAGCTTGGAGCGAAATTCACGGGTTGGACGTTACGGAACCGAACAACCTCGTATTCGTCAGAATTGCCCTTGATCCTGAAACCCACAAAGCTGTTCGCTACTTTTGCAAGTTCAAAAAGGAAGATGAAAGAGGCGCATGGATCTATTGCGAGCAGTATGGTCACACCGGCAGATGCAGTGGCATTTTCAACCGCGCGAAAGCTAACCTGGCCCCTGTGGAGTGGCGCTTTGCGAGTGAAGTCCAGCGCAAGGAGATTGAAGACCTTTTGGTAGACAGCCTGGAGCAGCGCCTCGTCGACATCAACCCTGGCGTGAACGTCCCAGCTCGTCAGGCGTTCATCGACAAGGTCGCCAGCGGTAAGGACACGTGCCTGCACTTCCAGTCGCCTGAACTCATCGACAAAGTTAGATCGATCCTGGGTGACGCCGCATAACTGCACGACGGCACATTACGCCGCCACGAGGCCCCAGGGCGCGTTCTGCGCTCTAGGACACCTCGTGGCGGCGTTCATGCCTGCCGCGCCCCTAGGGCCGGTAGCGCTCGCTCTAAAGCTATCTGAGGGTTGTGCCTACGGAGATGCGACGCATTCTATCCAAGATGACAGGCACACGAGCTTGGCTTCCGGGGTCAGGCAGTAACAGCCCCGGCAGGCCGTCCAGGAAATCATCCAGGGCAAGCCAGGCGGCGAAGGTGCTGCCCAGGTATCTACGGAGATCCTCAGGGGCCTCCAGCACTTCCTGGACGATCTCTGGCCGCCCATCAAGGACGATGACGATATCCTCAAGGTCATGGCTTGCCATGTAGTCGCCTTTACCTCGACCAAAGAAGGCCGCGACCTTGGTCCCCAGGAAGTATGGCGCTGAGATCACTCGAAGATGTACGTCCTCAATGGCCAGATCCTGCGAATGACTGATCGCGGGAAGGTACCAGGGGTTTGAGAATCCCAGGATGCTCTCATCCGTCGGCATCACGTCGAGAATGATCTCACCGTGTTTCCAACGGCAGATGACTTCTTCGTCCAATGCTTCACTAAATCCCCGCTCCCGGAGACGCTCCTGGAAGCGATGATAGCTTGAACGCGAGGCCACTTCGACGATGACATCAACGTCGAGTGTCGGACGTACATCGGGCGCAGCCGAGTCTGTGAGCAGGAGTGCAGTCGCCGCGCCACCGACAAAGACGACCTCGCTGGTCAGATCACCTAACAGGCGGGCTGCTGCCAGGAGGTTGTCTATGTTGCCGTGCCTGCGCGGTCTCATTTCTTCCGGAGGATTCGCACGAGGAGGTCTTGGGCAAGCTGTCTTTCACGTGCCCTGCCGATGCGTAGCGCATCAACAAGCGCCAAAGCTGCATACAGTTTGGGGTCCTTCAGACAAGCCTCGGGAATGGACTTGTAGAGCGGTTCAATGCCCACCCCACGCTCTTCCCCGTTAGGAGAAGGCCAGACCATGTGGCCGCCCTTGCTCACGTCAAAATGCCCGACAAGAACAGGGGCACTGAACCCCGTGGGCACTCCCCGCGTGAGAGTCCCAGGCTCGGCTGGATAGGCGTACTTCACCCCGTGGATGAGGAACTCCTCCAGGGCAGTGATTACGGGCCTGTTCCGATTCACGTCGAAGAGCTTCGCTGCCGTCACCCGCTTGAGACCGGCATACGCCTCTGCTCGGCTTATGCCGAGTTCTGCCGCCAAGTGGCTGAACGCCAAGCCAGGCTCGGAGACTACCTGCTTGAGCAATAGGCAAACGTCTTGGGGTTTGAGCATCATGGTTGCTTGCTATGCGGAGATGGCGAGAAAGTCAACAGGTTAAATCGCCTGCTTGTGCTGTTATGACAGCCTGTTGGATGCCATTCTGTCTACGAGTCGCGAATCGTAGACACATTGTACGACAACATACTTGAATGCCAGTACAAATGTCACGACTAAGACGGGGCAGTGCAAGCGATGGCAACAAGGGCACGTTCTGCAGCGGCAAAATCCAAAGCCGCTCGACGAGCAAGCTGGCCGATTGTCTGGCCTGCCCGTTCAGGAAGTGCATCACGGGCGAGCTCGGCATGAAGATGATGGTTTCGACTGAACTCAAGCTGCTCCAACAGCACGAGTCTATAACGAGACCGAACCCTAGCCTTTTAAAAGGCTAGGGTTCCCCCCCCGTGCAGGCCCGCGAGACTTGATGAACGAGTCCATCGTCGGCCATCCCACACAACAGACCTTCGCAGTGCTCGCCCTGGATTGACCTTCCCCCCGTTTAGTATCCCAGCTATAAGTTTGTGACTCCGG
>WSYE01000002.1:0-223558 GCA_009773665.1 Desulfovibrionaceae bacterium
CTTCATCCTGTTCCGCTCCGTGAAGGCCCAGGGTAATTTCGACTGCCACGCCGCAGGCAAACCCGTGGACACCCACCAACTGGTCTACCAGCTGGACCACATGGAGCAGCACAAGGACATCGTAGCCCAGGAGGTCGCGGACAAGATCCGGGAGATCGACCCCGATTTTGAGCCCTGCGCCTTCCTGAACGGCACCGAGGACCCGCGCTCCATGAAGTGGCTGCTCACCCTCAAGGTGGGCGCCAAGGACCGCACCCTGGGCTACCTGGACCCCAAGTTCGCCGAGACAGTCCAGAGCCTGCACCACCTGTTCTGGGACACCTACCTGGCCTACGGTCGCCCCTGGCTGACCAACAACGCCCATGGCCTGTTCCCCTTCGCGCTGGTGAACACGAGCGTGCGCAAGCTCTTCTGGGAATGGCTCAAGGAGCCGAGCAAGTGGACGGAATGCCTGCACATCCAGTCCATTATGATCATCCAGCCCTGCGACCTGTTCGAGGACGGACGCCAGAACATGTGCGACGGCTGCCCGGACGCCATCCTGCACAAGGGGCGCATGGTCTGGAGCTGCCGCGTGGACGAACTGGATAAGTACGGCGCGTACATCAGCTGCACCCCGCGCGGCGGATGCTGCGGCAGCACCGCTGGCTCCCCTGCGCCTGAATCGGCTCCGGCCTCCCCTGGCGCCGACAACCTGCCCGCTGCCAACGGCGAGAAGCTGCCTACGCCCAAGCCCGCCGCCCCCGTGGCTGTCCGGCCCCAGGCGGCCGCACCGGCGGTGAAAACCGACGCATCCGTTCAGGTGGTGGAGAAGAAGGCTCCGGCGGCCAACAAGCCCGCTCCTGTCGAGTCCGCACCGGCTCCACCCATCGCGGCAGGTCCCGCGACCACGCCTGTCGCAGCCAGCGCGCCCGAAGCCGTACCGGCTCCCAAAGCGGCAGCAGCGCCGAAAGCAGCGGCCCCGGCCAAGCCTTCAGCGGGCAAGGCATCAGCCAAGACGAAATCAGGCAAGAGCAAGGCCACCAAGGGCAAAGGCAAGAAGTAACCACGGGGCGGGCGCACAGCCCGCCTTTTCCTTTCACACTATGAACACCCCAAGAATCACCCGGCCAGCATGACAACACCCGCCCCCATCCCGCAGGCGGGAGCCGCGTCGCACGGCATCATCGGCAAATTCCTTCATCTGGCTTCGGCCCAGACCATCCGCGACATCCTGCACACCTGTTTCTTCATCTATCTGGCCCGCATGGACCAGAGCCACTACGGCGAATTCCAACTGGCCTTCAACACGGCCATGATCGTCCTGTTTCTGGGCGAGTTCGGCCTGAACCAGCCTCTGGTGTCCTCGCTGTCCAAGAAGTACGGCCACAAGGGCGACATCCTGGTGCAGTACACCATCATCAAGGGCGTCATCCTGATGCTGGGCTGGATCGGGGTGTCGGTGTTCGTCATGCAGCAGCGCTACACCGGCGGCCTGACCAACCTGGTGCAGGTTATCACCGCCGGCGTTGGCCTGGAGGCGCTGGCCAGCTCCTTTTTCGTGGCCTGCCGGGTGCAAGGACGCCAGGACCTGGAGGCGCGCATCAAGTCTGTGGGGGCCATCGTGGGCTACGGCTGGGCGCTGGGCACGCTGGCGCTGGGGTTCGCGCCGCACTGGATCGCGCTGTTCAAAATCATCGAGAACGGCATCAACCTGATCGGCGGCGCGTGGGCCACCATCAACAAGACCGACATCCAGGGCCTTACCCTCAAAGGCAAAGCCCTGTCGCGCACCTGGAACACCGCCAAGGGCGGGCTGGTGTTCGTGCTTCTGGCCTTCTGCTCGATCCTGTACAACAAGGCCAACCTGTTCTTTTTGCAGAAATTTTCCGGCCCGCACGCCATCGCGCAGTATTCCGCCACCTGGGAGGTGGTGGACGCCGTCCAGATTCCCATCTCCAGCCTGCTGATGAAGAGCGTGCTGTTCCCGCTGTTCGTGGGCCTGTGGCGCCACGACAAGGAAGGGTTCGACCTTCTGAAGGACAAGTCTGTCAAATGGCTGCTGGGGGCCTCCATCCCGGTGATGTTCGTCCTGGCGGTGGAGTCTGACCGGATAATCGGGCTCATCTACGGCAAGTCCTACGTGGACGCCATGTGGTTGCAAAAATGGCTGGTGCCGTCGGTGATCTTCAGCTTCATCCACAACCTGGCCGCGTACCTGATGATGAGCCAGCACCGCCAGAACGTGCTGTTCGTGATCTACGCAGCGGGGCTTACGCTGAATATCCTGCTGTGCTCGCTGCTGATTCCCGGCAACCCGCTGCTGGGCGCGGGGCTGTCCATCGTGATCACCAAGGGGGCGGTGGCCTGCTGCACCACGCTGTATTGCCAGCGCACCATGGGGCTGATCAAATGGAGGGCGGTGTCGCCGGTGCTGCTGGCAACGTGCGTCGGCGCGGTGCTGTATTACGGGCTGGGCTTCCTGGAAATCCGGGAGGTCGCGGAGGTCGGTGCACTGCTGCCGTTCGTGGTGCTGGGGTTGAAATGGTGGCGGGAGATGAAGGTGCAGGCGCTGCCGAAGGTCGCTTAAGAGATAAGAGCATAAGAGTTTGCGTCGGTCTGGCGGGATATGGCCCGCATCGCCCGCGTCTTGCCCGGCGGGCTAGGACCGATTTGAAGACGATCCGTCGCCCGCCGGGCAAGGCACGGTCGCCGCAGACCACATCCCGCCTCTGCGTAACTGTGCCGGTCCAGGCTGCGCTGCTTCGACCACATCAACGAATGCAGCACTTCATGAACAATTAGGCGTGATGCGCGGCTTTGCGCGCATCACGCCTTTCCACGTAACACTGAACAGTATCTCTCCATCCCGCGAAGCTATAAAGGATTCCAAAGGAACTTGTTCCTTTGGCCGCCGGAGGCATATTCTCTTATTCTTCTCTTCTTACTTGGCCGCTTCGGCCATGGCCTTGACCACCAGCCAGTGAAACGGCTTCACCGCCGTGAAATAGGCCCGCCCGCGCCAGTTCTTGAAGGTGACGAAGGTCATCACATGGTGCCGGTAGCGCGCTCCTCCCGCATCCTCCAGCCTCTCGCTCACCACGGCCAACACCGCCCGCAGTGGCCCGTCCTCGCTCAGGCCCGCCCAGTATTCGCCCTCGCTGGCCGCAGCCACCTGGAACACGAATATCCGCCCGCCAGCCTCGAACGGCACGTCCTGCGCCCCGTACGCCCTGTCCGCCTGGAACGAGTGCCCCACGCCGAGCGCCCTGGCCAGGGGGCCTCTCAGCGCAAACAGAGCCTTCATCCAAGGGGGCCGATACGAAAAGAAATCCGCCAAAAACTGACGGATTTCCTTTGCGCCCTCAACGGCGAAATGATCTGCGAAGTCGCTCCCGACTTTCAGCCGCGCGACTGGCGGCGGCAAGACCAACCCGGCAGGCAGACCCGTCACGAC
The DNA here is from genome assembly GCA_009773665.1 of Desulfovibrionaceae bacterium. Lineage (GTDB taxonomy): Bacteria > Desulfobacterota > Desulfovibrionia > Desulfovibrionales > Desulfovibrionaceae > Fundidesulfovibrio. The sequence goes on from WSYE01000002.1 coordinate 3,437, forward strand.
TTGAGCACTTCCACCACGCGTCCGCCCCAGGTGACTTTATACGCGATGCCGCGCCAGCGCATGGTGAAGGTGGTCCAGGTGCGCAGGTAGCACCACACGGTCATGAAGGGCGAGACCATGAAGCAACGGGTCCAGTCCCAGAACCGGACGGGCCTGGGGGCCAGCGTCCGGAAGGTCAGCCCCACCATGGCGAAGGCGACCAGATAGACCAGCGTGGCCCCGATCCACCAGCCGTCGGCGTTGCCGGTCAGCACGCCGAGCACCCCAAGCGCGGCCAAGAGCGGCGGCCCGATGAGCAGCCAGACCACAGGCAGCGCCCCGATCCACATCTCCGGGGTGCAGAATTTCAAGTACAGGAGCTGACGGGTGAGCCAGTCCTCCCAGAGGGCGAGGGGCACATTCTTGAGGGGAGTCTCCAGACAGGCGTCCGGCACGGCGCAGATGCGGATGCGGCGCTTGGCCAGAAGTGGCCCCAGGGAGAAGTCGTCCACGATGTTGGTGGCCCATACGGCGGCCACGCCGTGCTCTTCGAAAACTTCGCGGGCCACAGCCATGGCCCCGCCCCAGGGCTGGGTGATGACTTTGATGGATTGCAGGCAGTGCAGCACCATGACCACGTTCAACATGCCCAGGGTGGGAATCTTGCCGTCCAGCGGCACCACGCGGTGGTAGCCGCCGGACATGGGAGCCTTGCCCGAGGCGATTGGCGCTATGAGCTGGCGGACCAGATCAGGCCGGGCCACGTGGCTCGAATCGCAGAAAATGTAGATTTCCGGCTTGTCCTCAAGGGTGGCAAGGCCAGCCAGCAGACCGTGGTTTTTCTGCCCGCAGGTGAGGGCCGGACCGCTCAACACGTGCGTGGCGTCTTCGCGCCCCTGGATGAGGGAGCGCACCAGCGCAGTGGCCGGGTCTGATTCGTCGCGGGTCACCAACACGTAGCGCAGGCCAGGGTAATCCTGCCGGAGCAGGCTGTTAAGCCCGCCACGCACCGCAGGAGTGTCCCCGGTGAGGGGGACGATCATGGCGGCGGAGGGCTCCTTCGGCAGACGCCTGGCCCCGGCGTAGGGGCGGCGCAGGCTGCCCAGCACATGGGTGCGCCCGGTGAAGTACAGGGCCAGCAGGGCCAGTATCTCACCAAGGGCCGAGAGTACGAACAGTGTCTTCACATTAGAGTCCTTACACGGCTCACTTAAGGAGTCGGCGGATACCCGGCGGGCCATTCCAGGCCTCCCGGAGCGGTCTTGCCGCGCATGGTGCGCTCGGCCTGCATGGCGAAGGAAGGGCCGTCCTTGAAGGCGAAGGTCCCGGCCACGACGTTCTCATCCTGCACGGCCCCCACGAAGGTGTTGCCGCCGCCGTGCATGGCGCGGATGGTATTGTCCAGCACCAGCCCGGCAATGTGGTAGGTGTTGCGCTCCCCGGTGCGGGTCAACACATAGGCCACGCCGTACAGGAACTGGCCGCGCTGCTCCAGGTGGCATTCGACCCGGTTGCCGAAGAAGTCGGCGACCCACAGGCCGGTCACATCAGCCGGAGCGGTTGTTTTGGGGCTGGCCTGCGCTCCGGCAGGAACCCCAGCCGGGACAACGGCTGCCAGGAAAAGCAAAAATGCAAGAAATAACGGCTTCATAAAGGGCCTCCAGAGGCCATGAAAAACAGTGAACGCCCTCTCACGGAGCATGACGCGACACGTTTTTTGAAACACCGGCGTCGCGGCGCTTATAAACACTCAGCCACGGCTTGAATAGCCCCTGAGAGAGACATTCCGGCGGCGCAATTCGTTACAGGCCTTACGCGAAATCAGGTCCGCATGCGCAACGCGCCATCAAACACGCTCACTTCCCGCCCCTTTAGCCAGCACCGCACGCGCGCGCAAGCAACTCCTCGTGCCGGGCCACCATGGCGGCCATGGAATACTCCTCCAGGGCCACGCGCCGGGCTTCGTGGGCCATGCGTTCCTGAAGATCGTCGTCTGAGAGCAGACGGACGAACCCAGCGGCCAGACCTTCGGGATCGCTTGCAGGGCTGAGGAATCCGGTGCGGCCCTCTTCCACCACCTCGGGGATGCCGCCAACGGCGGTGGCGGCCACGGGCACGCCGCAGGCCATGCCCTCCAGCACCACGTTGGGCAACCCCTCACGCAGCGAGGACAGCGCCAGCACGCTGGCCTGCCGGTAGAAAGGCAGCAGGTCAGGCCCGCCGGGGAATATCTTGACGCGGTTCTCGCAGGCCAGACGCCTGAGCCCGAATTCCACGCGATTTTTGAGCGGCCCGTCGCCCACCAGCCACAGCTCGGCGTCCGGGACCTTGGCGAAGGCCAGATCGAAAGCCCGCACCAGAGTCTGATGGTCCTTGTCCGGAACGAAGCGGGCCACGCACAGGATCACCTTGCGCCAGGGGCGCATGCCGTCGGGGTCCGGGCTGAAGAGGTCGGTGTCCACCCCGTTGGGGATGACGGTCACTTGCTCGTCCGAGCGTCCGAGCGCAACCAGGGCGTTCTTGAGTGCCTGGGTGTTGGCGATGTGTTGATGGGCCAGACCGGCCAGAAAGCGCTCGTGCTGACGCTTGATGTTGCCCCCGCCCCGGCAGGTGGCCACGATGCAGGGCGTGCCGTGCAGACGCCCGAAAATGCGCGCCCAGATGTTGGGCACGGCGGTCAGCGGCATGAGGATGTCCGGACGCTCGGTCGCGACAGCCCGGCGCAGTTCACGAATCGAAGAGAAAGTTACCGTGCGCCTATCGGAAAGCCAGCGTATGGGAATGTCCGCCTCGCGGGCCTGGGGCGCGAAATCGCCCCCGGCGCAGAGCATCCAGAACTCGGGCGCGAAGCGGGAGCGATCAATGCGCCGGGCCAGCTCCAAAGCATGCCGCTGGGTCCCGCCGTAGAGCAGATCCTGAAGGACGAGAACCAGACGTTTTGGCTTGGTCATGGGGACATCCTGGGCAGATGGCAGGACATGCGACGCCTGCCCGGCCAGGGATACGATGCGTCGATAATCGTCTCAGGCCGTTCACGGACCTGGGACCTCGGGGGACCGCCGAGGGGCCGTCTGGGGACCGCCCGGACAGACAGCAACCTGCAGCAGCGCCGGGACGCATCGTCCCAGCTGTTCGCGCGCCGTTTCGTCCGCCAACCGACCGCCGCCCGTGCGGACGGCGGCCGGGCCGACAATCTGAATCGCAGGCTCGAAGCTGGCCTTAGTATCCCATCAGTCCGCAGCAGCGGGTGCAGACGGGCATCAGGCCTTCCTTGTTGAGGCTTCCACGGAACTTGCGGTAGGCCTCGTTGTTCCAGATCTCCGTGATGGTGTTCTTCTTGACGTTGCCCACCACGTAGTCGTGGTAGTCGCGGCAGGGCGACATGTCGCCGCCGGAGTCGATCTCCACCGCCTGATAGATGGAGATGCACTGGTTGTACCCGTAGGTGGTGGAGTGGTCGGAGTAGTACTCGCGCAGGTTGTCCTCCCCGGTGATGTTGGGGATGATGTTCACGGCGGGGGAGTCCCAGTTCTTGGAGCGGCGCAGCACTTCCTTCAGCTGCTGGTCCAGAACGGCGTACTCCTTGATGGTCCAGTCGCCCACCCAGCCCCGGTGCAGCTTGGGCGCGAACCCGAAGCGGCGCTGGAAGTCAGTCTCGTGGGCGTCGGCGCTCTTTTCGTCGATCCACCAGGAGAGGTAGAACACGAACAGGTCCACCTTGTCCTTGAAGGTCTCGTAGATGTCCACCAGCCGGTGCACGTTGGCCTGGGAGATGGTGGTCAGCGAGGCGGTGAGGGGCAGCTTCTTGCCGGTGCGGCGCTTGGCCTCGTTTACGGCTTCCAGCGAATCCAGGATGTCCTGGAAGTTGTTGCCCCCGCCAGCCGACGGACGCGCGGCGTTGTGCGTATCCGGGTCGGGGCCGTCGATGGACATCTGGAGCAGGAACATGGGCGCGGCAACAAGGCGCTCGGCGGCCTTGGCGATGCCGGTGGCGTTGGTGGCGATGGAGGTGGGCATGCCCAGAACCGTGGCGTGCTCGATGATCTCCATCCAGCCCTTGTACATGGTGGGCTCGCCGCCCCACAGGTACACGGAGGGAAAATGCCCGTGCGTGGCCAGATCGGCCAGCAGCAGGTGGTAGCGCTCCGGGCTGACCTCGCTCTTTTTGAGCGATTTCAGGTCGGCGCAGTGCAGAAAGCCCTGGTCGCCCCACTGGCCGCAGGTATGGCAGCGCAGGTTGCAGATGTCCGTGATGCGGATGGACACCTGCCGGATGGAGCGGGCGTACCCCTCGTCGGCCTTGGGATTTAACCACTTGAAGAGGAACTTCTCCTTTTCAAGGGCCACAAGGCGCGACGCGATCCAGGGATGGCGCGATACGCGTGCGAAATTCTTGAGAATCGTTCCCAGAGCGATACTGGAGCGTTTTGACATGGAACCTCACTGGCCGATGCGTCGGCGTGGAGCAATAGGAATATTCCGGCAAGGATGGCCCTGCCGAAGCCGCTGCTGTCTACCTCCCGACTAAGCGAGAGTCAACCTTGACAGCCAGGCCCCGCTGCCGCAGAACCACGCGCATGAAAGCCCTCGTCTACCACCGCTCCATTCCGCGCTACCTGCTGTCTGCGTTCTTCAATAAAATCCAGCGCAAGCGCTTCCATCATCTGGTGACGCCGCTGAAGCTCGAAGACGTGGCCTTCCAGCCTGCCCGGCCCGGCTGGGTGAGCATAAAAACGCGCCTGTGCGGCATCTGCGGCTCGGACCTGAACCTGCTCAAGGGCGCGGAATCCATGCTGCTGGAGCCCTACGCCTCGCTGCCTATGATTATCGGGCACGAGATCATGGGCGTGGTTGATTCAGCGCCGCCGGGCTCGGAGCTTTCGCCCGGCCAACGCGTGGTGGTGGAGCCCATGCTGGACTGCCTCTGCCGGGAGCTGCCCCCCTGCCGCTTCTGCGCCAAGGGCGAGTACAACCTGTGCGAGAACTTCCTGGACGGCGCGCTGCCGCCGAGCACGGTGCTTGGCTTCAACGCCAAGGCCTCGGGCGGCATGGCCGAGATGACCGCCGCGCATCCCTCCAAGGTGCTGCCCGTGCCGGACGGCTTAAGTGACGAGGACGCCGTGCTGGTTGATTCCATGGCCTCGGTGATGCAGCCCATCCTGGAGAACTTCCCGGCTCCAGGCGAGACGGTGCTGATCTGGGGCGCTGGAGTGCTCGGCCAGCACGCGGTGCGCTGTTTGCGCGCCATGGGTTTCGAGGGGCGCATCCTGGTGATCGCGCGCCACACCTTCCAGGCGGATATGGCCCGCGCCGGCGGCGCGGACGACGTGCTGCGCTCACCCTCGCGCCAGGAGCTTGCCAAGGCCTGCGGCGGACGCTTCATCCCCACCACCATGGGGGGGGGCAACGTGGAAGGCGGCGCAGACATGGTGTTTGACTGCGTGGCCTCGTCCGGAACGTTCCAGGAGGCGCTGCTGGCGCTGCGGGCCAGGGGCCGATACGTGATGATTGGCACCGCCGGGGAGCTTGGCAAGGTGGACGTGTCCAGCCTGTGGCTGCGACAACTCCAGGTGACTGGCTCGGCCAGCTACGCCACGGCCCTGTGGCAGGGAGAGCGGGTGCGCACCTATCAGCTGTGCCTGGACCACCTGGCTTCAGGCGGCTACCCCACCGAGGGACTGCTGACCGGCCTTTTCCGGCTGGAGCACTGGAAGCAGGCTTTCCAGTCCAGTTTCGACAAGGCCGGAAGCGGCTCCATGAAGGCTGCCTTCGATTTCAGATGAGGCCTGGCTTGCAGGATGCCCCCCGGTCCGTGTGGAGCTCGTCCAGTGTCAGGCTGCTGATGGAGTAGAGAATCTGACTGGCGTTGCGCAGGGTGTCGTTCAGGCCGCCGTTATCGTAGATGCCCAGCACCGAGACGACCTTCCTGCGCAGCAGGGTGTCGAACTGTTCATGCCAGGACTGCCTGCCGGACTTCACCGCACTTTCCACGCCCTGCCGACCAAGCCGATTTTGGGAGTTTGCGAAGAATGCCGGGTTTCCCGTCTGCCCCTGGACGCGGCAGAAATGTTCCAGCAGAAACGAATACGGAGCTGCCTGACCGCATTCCGAGTAGACCATGCAGGCCAGGATCGCAAAAGCTGCAACGCACTGGGCTGACCCGGTAAATTCCAGGCGATCCTCGCCGCTGACCAGCACCGCCCCCGCCTGGCCGTAGGACACGACATCGCAGAAGTAGCCATAGATTTCCGCGCAGGAGCGCACCATGGCGCAGTGCTCGAAGCGCGCCCCGAAGCGGCAGGAGGCGCACCGGATGTCCTCCCACTCCAGTTGGTTCAGGACTGTGCCCTGCGCGTGCGCACCGGACTGTGCGCGGCCGAGTTCGACGCTTACAGATGGTTTAGCCGCTGATTTCAGGACTATGAACATAACGCTCGCCTTGCCGCTCTCCCGCAGCCACCTTCTCATCAAGTGGGCCACACAACACCCGGACGCTCCCTAAATCGCGACGAGTGCGACAGAAGGAAGCGATTTTGGTTTTTCTCCCAGATCTCGGTACTTGGTTGCGCAGAAAGCGTCCGTGCAGCTTTGCCGGACGAATGTCTCGGGGTTGCCGGAACGCCGAATCGGCGTGATGCAGCACCCGAAGCGAAGAGCCTTCTTCAAGAAGCGGAATAATTGGACAGAAAACTTGCGGCATGACGTACCGAACCACGCTGTCACAGGGGAACGACTCTAAATTGGCGGACCGGCACATAGCAGGGAACGCCCGAGCAACAGACTGTGCGCAACTGGGAGAAACGGCGTCAACGAAGATTGACCCCTTTCGACAGGCCAGATACAAGACCCCCAGAGGAGCACTACCCGACACCCTGCAGTGTTTTTATGTTCTCCTATTTTTTGTTCGCGGTCAACAACTATAGGTTTAAAAGACACCACAAAATGGACTTGCCGCCCCCACTTGAATTCCGCACCCCCTCAGGGCGGCCATGTGCAACTTCCGAAAAACCCGAGGCCCTCCTTGAACACCGACACCACGATGGCACAGAGACTTAGAGCCATACGTGGCACGCTAACCCAGGCGGAATTTGCTCACAGGCTGGGAATCCATAAAAACACTCTCGGGAGATACGAGAGGGGAGAATCCGAGCCAGACACCCAAATTGCGAGGCAACTCTGCACCTTTTTTGGTGTCCAGCCACACTGGCTGCTGTTTGGTTCTGACATGGAACCGGCCGACGCAGGACATCCAGGCCGCCAATGCGCCGCCGGGCACCCCTCAGGCAGATCCCCACTCATTGACGAACTGGAAAGCCTGCGGCGCGACAACAGGGAACTGCGCCAGGACCTGCGCGAACTGCGTAGTGAAAACAGGGAAATGCGCCAGGAAAATAGGGCTTTGACCGGAACGATCCGGGAACTGCTTCAGGAGAACGGCGAACTTCGCAGCAGGCTCGCAGAGAGTGGAATGCGTCCCTCAACGAGCGTGACCCCGCCCGAATCGGAATCCGTTCATTCGGCGTGAGACGCGCCGCCTTTCCAGAGATCCGGCTCAATCGCCCGGCATGCCCCAGGGGTAACCACATGCCTGCCGCCATTCACAAAAAAAACCGCCCCCCGAAGCCGGGGGGCGGTTGAATCCCGGAGCAACCGCTACGCCAGTTTTCTTTGCGCGCCGTCGCCGCCCATGCGGGTCACCAGTTCTTTCAAATCGGAAACTTGACGAGCCAGATCGGATATGGCCTGGGCGGACTGGTTCATGCCCTGGGCCGTCTCCGAGGCGATGGCGTTTCACGCTGCGGTTGATCTCTTCCGAAGTGGCCGACTGTTCCTCGGCGGCGGTGGCAATGGAGGTGATCTGGTCCACGGCCTTGCCCGCTATTTCAAGTATCTCGCCCAGCGACTCCCCGGCCTGGACCGCCAGACGGTTGGACGCCTCGATCCCGGCCACGGCCTGCCCCACGCTGCGCACGTTTCTGTCCACTGTGCTGGTGATGTTCTGGATGGAGCCGGTGACTTCCGCCGTGGCGGTCATGGTGCGCTCCGCAAGCTTGCGCACCTCGTCGGCAACCACGGCGAAGCCGCGCCCGGCCTCGCCAGCGCGGGCCGCCTCGATGGCAGCGTTCAGGGCCAGCAAGTTCGTCTGGTCCGCTATGTCCTGGATCACGTTGATGATGGAGCTTATGTCCGCAGCCTGGCGGCCCAGCTCGTTGATCTCCGTGGAAAGCTCCGTGGACATGGTGTTCACCCGGCCCATGGCCTCGATGACCTGGGCCACCACGGCAGCCCCATGCGCGGATTTTTCCTGCACGGCCTTTGACCCGCTGGCGGCTTCCCCGGCGTGGCGGGCCACCTCCAGCACTGTGGCATTCATCTGCTCCATGGCCGTGGCCGTGGATGCCGTGCGGTCGCGCTGGTTCTCGGTGCCGCGCGAGGCCTCCTCGATCTGGGCGGCCAGCTCCTCGGAAGCAGCGGCCACGTGCTGGGTGAAGGCGTCGATGTCGCGGGCCACCTGCAACAGCTTTTCCTGATTCTCCTGCACTTCCTGGTGGCCGCGCACGATCTCGGTCATGTCGGTCCACACCGAGCAGCCGCCGATGAGCTCGCCGTCCAGGTTGTAGAGCGGCACGGAATCGACACGCATGTGCCTGGCCTTCCCGCTGCGGGTGAGGGCCTCGCTCTGGACGCCGATACTCGCGGTCTGCGAGGCGATTACCCGCTGGATGACAGCCTCCCGAGACGGGTCGCCGAAGATGAACTCGCCCGCCGTCTTGCCCACCCAGCTCTCCGGCGTGCCCCCTGTCTCCAGGAAGTCGATGAACTCCTGGTTGACGCGAAGGATTTTGCCATTCTTGTCGCAGATGATGTTGGGGGATTTGATGGAGTCGAGCACGCCCTGGATGAAGCCGATCTTCTCCTTTACAGTAGCCGCGAGATGGCGGACGCTGGCAGCGGTCTCGCCCAGGGCGTCCTGCGCCGGATAGTCGATGGAAACGTTGTACTCTCCCTGCGCGATCTGCTCCGAGGCGCGGGCTATCCGCCTGACAGGGACCAGCAGCACCCTGGACACCATCACCAGAAGCGCCAGAAAGGACAGCAGCATGGCAATGCCCAACCCGCTCAGCGAGGATTTGTAAACCGTCCAGTCCAGGCCGTGCAGGGTTTCTTCCCTGGTCATGCCGAAGAAGACCTTCCATTTGTATTCCGGGAACTCCGTCATGGCCGCGACCTTGGCTCCACTCGTCGTCTCGTATGCCAGGAATTTATTCTTGTTACCGAGCAGCGGAGTATCTTTGGCGGCCGTCTGGTGAGCGTCCTTGCCGTTGAAGGCCGGGTCCGGGTGGTAGGCAAATATGCCCTTGTCGTCCAGGATGAAGGGATAGCCCTTGCCGTCCACGGTGACGCTTTTCAGATATACCTGGAATTCCGGGGTGAAAATGCGCTTGCCAACGTACACGGCCCCCACCACCTTGCCATCCACCTTCAAGGGGCGATACTCCACGATGCGGTAGATGCCGCCCAGGTTGGCCATGCCCTCGTAGTTGCGGCCGGATTTGAGGGCGTCATACACCGGACCGGAATCGATCACGGTGCCGACCATGCGTTTGCCGTCCTGCACAAGGTTTGTGGAGATGCGCACGAAGCCTTTGTCTGAGAGATAAAAAATGGTGGCGCTGGTGTCGTATCGTTTGCGGATGTTGTCGGTGACGGCGAAATTCTTGTCGTACTCGGAGGAAAAAGACCCCATGTCCACACTGGACTCGAGGACATCCAACACAGCTTCAAGCCTGTGCTTACTTGATTTGTGATACAGGTCAATCACTTCAACGACCTGCGTGGACGCAGTTTCGGCAAGCGACTGTCCCAGGGACAACGCCTTGGAATAGATGCTGTAGACGGACAACCCGGCAGACAACAGAACCGCAAACGTCACGATCCCCATCACTGCAAACTGAATCTTGGTCTGGAATTTCATCCTGTCGACAAATGCAAACATACCCCACCTCTTTCGGTTCTAGCATACGGCGTTCAATTATCCCCAATCACCACATTGGGAAAATTTGAACAAGACCGGCCTGACTAGCACCGTTTCACAAAATCTCGCAAGACTTATATCATCACGAATTCCTCCATTTGCGGGATGAGATACGTCAATGGCGCACATTATTGTCAAAACATTACGTAGCGACGCTTACATTCGGACATGCCCTAGATCTGCACATGAGATTCCCGCTTCCGGACACACAAGACAGCCTGCCGAGCAAAATCATGTCGGTCTGGGACAAGCCCCCCCTCTGAACGCATGGACGTACCCATGATAGGATCTTCCGGACACCACATACGCCAAAACAAAAATACAAAGCGCCGACGAATATCGCATAGCGCAATCCATACATGCAGCGCAGTTCCCAGGCGCCGCCGCGCATACGCGCACGCACATTCGCCCGCCTTGCAGCTCCCGTGCGTCAGCCCTGTTTTCAGCGCGTATCCAGCCTGAATGAATTGAGAGATGCGCGACCGGCTGCTTGCCGCACGTAGCGAACGAACGAAAATGGCGGACTCTCGCCATACCGGATCGGCACTTGGCGTTCCTGGCGTGAATTATGAGAAGAATTATGAGGTCACCCTAAACGGGAGGCCTCACAAGAAAAAAGCCCCCGGCCTTGCGGCCGGGGGCTTGATGCGTTGTGGAGATTCGCGGCTACGAGGTACAGCCAGCGGTCTCGTCGGAGTAGTATCCGGTCAAGGGATCTTTCAGGGTGCGCCCGTTGGGATCGAAGATGGCGTGCTTGGCCTTGCCCCATTTCTGCATGCGGTAGTCCCAGGCGGTCTTCAGGCAGCCCATGCCGTAGATGCAGCTGCGCTTGAAGTTGATGGAGCTGGCCTCATCGAAGTACTTGGTGGGGCAGCTCACTTCGCCGATGTTGAACCCGAAGTACAGGGACTGGGCCAGCATCTGGTTGTCGAACACGAAGTCGTCGGAGTTCTCCCACAGGGGCAGCTTCTCCAGCACTTCGCGGGTGAAGGCCCGGTAGCCGGTGTGGTATTCCGAGAGCTTCGCGCCCATGAGCGCGTTCTGCGCGGCGGTCAGGAAGCGGTTGGCCACATATTTGTATCCGGGCATGCCGCCCTTGAGGGCCGTGCCGCCCAGGATGCGCGAGGCCAGCACCACGTCGTAGAGCCCGGAGGTGGCCAGGTTGGCTATGGCCGGGATGATCAGCGGGGTGTACTGGTAGTCGGGGTGCACCATGATGGCCACGTCGGCGCCGAGCTTCAGGGCCTCGGTGTAGCAGGTCTTCTGGTTGCGCCCATAGCCCCAGTTGCGCTCGTGCAGGAAACACTTGATGCCGAGCGAGCGGGCATGCTCTATGGTGTTGTCGCGGCTGGCGTCGTCCACGAGAATGACGTCGTCGACGATATCGCGCGGCACCTCGGCGAGGGTGCGCTCCAGGGTGGCTGCCGCGTTGTACGCGGGCATCACGACCACCACTTTCTTGCCGTTCATCATCGGGGGGTTCCTCCGAATGGAATCAATAGCGAATAAATCAGGAACGTGGGATTAATCCCCAACCCCCTATCCCTGTCAAGCCCGAAAAAGCCCTGCCTTGTAATTCGTTCCGAATGCGGGTACATAGCCGCCGCTTTACCATGCACACACATACCCCCACGCCATTGCGTCCCTGGCGCGACCCCGTGTTCCTGGCCATCCTGGCCCTGGGAGCCTTCCTTATATTCAAAGGCCTCGGCGACCGCCCTCTGTGGCAGGACGAGGCAGAAACCGCCAATCTGGCCCGCAATGTCCTTACGAGCGGCATCCCCCTGGTCACCGACGGGGTGAACATCGTCTCCCAGGAGGAGCGCCGAGAGTTCGACACGGACATGATCTGGCGCTGGTCCCCCTGGATGCAGATCTACATGTCCGCCGCCGGGCAGCTGATCGACTCCACGAGCACCTTCTGGGCCAGGTTCTTCTTCGCCCTCACGGGACTCGCCTGCATTGCGGGCACGTATCTGCTCATCCTGCGACGCTTCGGCGATCTGGCCTGGGCTAGGCTCTCGGCGGCGTTGCTCACCTGCTCCGTGCCGTTTTTACTGTTCGCGCGCCAGGGCCGCTACTATTCCGCCGGAGGACTCATCATGCTGATGATCTTCTGGGGATTTCTGGGCGACTGGAAACACCGCGCCAAGCCCATGCTGGCCATCGGCCTGGGCCTTGGGCTTTTGTTCCACGCCAACTACCTGCTGCTGCTCTCGCTTGCGCCGCCCATGCTGCTGGCGGCGCTCACGCTCTACCGCAAGCAGTTCGCCTGGACGCGCATGGCCCTGGTGGTCGCGTATTCCTGCGTGCTGATCGTGCCGGGCATCTTCCTGTACCGCCTGGGCAGGCAGTCCACCCTGTTCAACGTCATGCTCATCCCCGAGAACGTCATGCTCTATTTCTCGGACTGGGTGATGTTCATGGTGCCGCTGCCGCTTCTGGCTGCGCTGGCCTGGCGCTGGAAGGGATACTTCGCGGGGCGCGGCGGGCCGTCGGACCCGAAAGAGCGCTTCTGCCTGTTCATGGTGCTGCTGATGATCGGCAGCTTCGTCATCCTGGCCCTGTTCCCCCAGCGCTTCCACCGCTACATCGTGCACTTCTACCCGGCCTGCGCCATCCTGCTGGCCTGGGCGGGCCTGGCCCTGTGGCGCTTCTCAAAACCCTCGGCGGTCCTGTTCCTGGTGCTGGTGGGCCTGACCAACTGGCTGAACCTCCTCCCCATGGAGCGCCTGAAGATCGTCAACCGCCCCTGGCAGAACGACCTGCGCATGCTCACCTCGGTGAACATCCCCCTGAAGCTGCACCTGACGGAAATTTTCTGCGGCTACCCGGACGTGAACCAGCCGCTCATCGACTTTTTCACGGCCAACGCCAAGCCCGGCCAGACCATCCTGGCCGAATACGCCGACATGGTGCTCCAGTTTCACACGCCCTTCCGGGTGATCGGCGGGCTGCAAGGCCCCATCCCGGACACCGAGAAGCCCGACTGGGTGAGCATGCGCCGCGACGTGCGCGTCAACCGCGACGGCTTCCTGTTCGCGCCGCGCGAGTTCATCACCACCAAGCTCGACCTTGCCCGCGACTATGAGCGCATAGAGCTGCCCAACCCGGACGAGACCTTCGGCAACCGGGCCGACCCCTACTTCCACTATTTCGTCCCGGCAGGACCGCCCCAGAGCGCCCTGGTGGTCTACAAGCGCAAGGAGTCCGCCCGTGCGCAGTAACCTGACGCGCGCCGTGAAGGCCGGACTCTTCTTCTGCCTGGCACTGACCTTCTACAAGGGCTTCATGAAGCTGCCCGAGGTCTATCCCGTGCTGGAGCCCGAGCGCTTCTACCGGGGGCAGGTGAACGACGGGGAGAACTCCCTCATCATGAAGGAGCGCCACTTCGACTTCAACTACCAGACCGGCAAGGCCCTGGAGCTGCGCCTGCTGGAGATGGACGCCCTGGACCAGACGCCCGCGCCCGACTCCCTGGTGACCCGCGACCGCGTGGAGCGCGCCATCAAAAAAACCTGGGCCAAGGACGAGCGCAACGCCGACTCCCTGGTGCTGGCTGAAGAGAAGCTGGCCCGGGCAAGGCGGATGCAGGCCGAGAACTGGAGCCTGGGCTGGGGCGTGTGCGATCCGCTGGCGCCGGGAACGGGAGGCGCGAAATGAAAGGCCTCCTGATCGCCGTGCTGGCCGCCCTGGGGCTGGCCATAGGAAGCTTCGCCTTCTTCAACGGCTACATCTATCCCCCCGCCGGACTGGAACACCTCTCCAAGGACCAGTACGCCCAGGCCTGGGAGATCGCTGCCAAGGGGTTCTGCGCCTCCTCGGATCTGGCGTATGTGCGCCCGGACTTCCTCAAGCACCGCGTGGTGGAAGCCGGGGACGAAGCCTACTCCTGGGGCGTGGCCCGTTGCCTGAACCGCGAAGGGCATGAGCGCCTTGTCTGGATCTACATGGAGTGGTCCACCAAACGCCATCTCTGGACACGCAACTACAGCCTGGTGCTGGCCGATGACGACGACGAGGTCTACTACACTTCCACCTTCCCCGGACAGTATCGCCGCGCTGCTACGGCACTGTCCAAAATAATGAAGGAAAACGCCCGCCACGTCCGCGAGTACGTAAGCCTCAAGACCCCTTGAAACCCGAAGGGTTGCACGGGCGTGGTATTTGATGTAGAGCCCCCTTCCTAAAATGGCGCAAAAGCGCCTGCCTTGCCTTTTCGGCAAATCCACTCTCAAGGAACACCAGCCGATGAAATTGCATGAACGCTGCCAGAAAGTTTCCGGGATCACCCGCAATCTGAAAGATGCGGGCATTTACCCTTACTTCCGCCCCATCAGCCGCTCCTGGGGGACCGAAGTCGAGGTTGCCGGGAAACGTCTGGTGATGATCGGCTCCAACGACTACCTGGGTCTGGCCCATGACGCCCGCGTCAAGGAAGCCGCCGCCCAGGCCATATACTCCATGGGCACCGGCCCCGGCGGTTCCCGTTTCCTCTCCGGCAACATGGCCATCCACCAGAACCTGGAAGAGCGCCTTGCCGCCTTTGTGGGCAAGAAGCGCGCCGTGCTGCACGTCACCGGCTTTTCCACCAACATGGGCGTGCTGGGCTGCCTGCTGACCCCCAGCGACTATGTTCTCTGTGACCGCGAAAACCACGCCTCCATCTTCGCGGGCCTGGGCGGCACCAAGAAGATGGGCACCTTCGTGCACAACGACGCCGGTTCCGCCTCCCGCAAGATCGCCTCGGAAATGGCCAAGCCGGACTTCGACGGCCAGGTGCTGCTGATCACCGAAGGCATCTTCTCCATGTCTGGCGACGTGGCGGTGATGGACGAGCTGGGCGCGCTGAAGAAACAGTTCCCGGAGCTTCTCATCTATCTGGACGACGCCCACGGCCTGGGCGTGCTGGGCCAGAGCGGACGCGGCACGGCCAACCACTTCGGCGTGGTGGAACAGTGCGACTTCATCATGGGAACCTTCTCCAAGGCCTTCGCCTCCATCGGCGGCTTCATCGCCTCCGACCACATCGACGTGCTGGAATACATCCAGCATCAGTCGCGCACCCAGATTTTCTCGGCGGCCCTTCCCGCCGCAAGCACCATGGCCGCCCTGGCCTGCATAGACATCCTGGAAGCGGAGCCCGAGCGCGTGGAGCGCCTGCACGCCATCACCACCCGCATGCGCAACGCGTACCGGGATATGGGGCTGCGCATCACCGAGTCGCTCTCGCCCATCATCCCCATCACCATCGGGACGGACGAAAAGGCCTTCATGTTCGCCCAGGAACTCTTCGAACGCGGCATCTTCGCACTCCCGGCCATCTATCCGGCCGTGCCGCGCGGACAGGCGCTTATCCGCACCGCGTGCATGTCCACCCATGAGGACCGCCAGCTGGAATACGTGCTGGACGTCATGGACGAAATGGCCCGCAAGTACCGCATCCGCGTACAGGACCAGGACGAGGACTCCGGCGGGGAAGAAGCGGTCGGCGCGTCCTCCATCGCCGGCGCGCGCTCAAGTCAGTCTCTCTTGTAACCAAACAGCGGTTCAGATAGACTAAACAGGGATCGGGTATTTCACACCTCCCTACGAGAAGCATGGCCAACAAGACTCTTCAGACCCTCCGGGCGGCGGGATTCCTCCCGCCGGACCGGGGTACACGACTCCTGCGATTCGGAGACCTTTTGCGCATCAGCTTCCGGGAAGTGCTGCGCAAGCGGCGCCGTTATATCGGCGTCATGGCCTCCATCGCTCTGGGGACCGCTGGATTCATAACCATCGTGACCATGGGGCGCGATCTCAAGGCAAACTTCAACAACGACCTGGACCTGCTGGGCGGCGCGACCATCATCGCCGCGCACTTCGACCCCCAGATGTACGACCGCCAGGAATGGTTCCGCAACCAGACCGTGGCCGCCATCGAGACCATCCCCGGCGTGCGCGACGTCACCAAGAGCCGCCTGCGCTCTGGAGCTACAACCACATACCAGGAAAAAGTCTACGGCTTCAACCTGTCCGGGGTGGATAACAACTACTGGTCGCTGTTCTCGTTCTCGCCACAACACGGCAGGCTCTTCAACGCCACCGACATCGCCGAGGGGCGCAAAGTTGCTGTGCTGGGCCAGGATCTCGCCAAGACCATCTTCGGCTCCCCGGAGGCGGCCATCGGCCAGATACTGAACATGGACAACAACCTCTACCAGGTCGTAGGCATCATCGGCGGCGTGCGCGCGGCAGACAAGAGCCTCATGGCCTTTTTGCCCATTACCACCGCCCAGTCCCGCATCCCCAACATTTCCGAGGTTTCGAGCCTCTACATACGCTGCAACACCTGGGACGACGTGGCCTCCGTGGCAGCCGCCCTGCCCGAGGTCATAAAGGCCAACCAGACCGACAAGGGCCTTCGGGTCCAGGTAGGCTGGGAGCCCCTGAAACAGGTGCAGCGCATGTTCTGGTGGGTGAGCCTGTTCATTTACGCCTCCATCGGGGCCACCCTGGTGCTGGGCGGCTTCGGCATCTGGAACATCATGATGGCTGCGGTTTCGGCCCGCACCCGCGAAATCGGCCTGAAAAAGGCCATGGGCGCGGAAGATTCCGACATCCTCTGGCAGTTCCTGTTCGAGGCGCTCACCGTCACCTTCACCTCCGCCTTCCTGGGCGTCATGATGGGACGCGTGGGCATCGAATACATGAGCCGGATGCTTGGCTCCAGCCCGCCTGAGGGGCTTTTCATGCTGTGCCTCGCCGCCGGTCTGGCCTTTGCCGCCGTGCTGGGAATCGGCGCGGGACTCTATCCCTCCATCCGGGCCAGCCGGATGCAGGTCGTGGACGCCATGCGTTATGAATAACGTCAAGAAAGACAACGAGCTGGTCATCGATATCCAGCACCTCACCAAGGACTACATTTCCGGCACGGAGAAGATCTCGGTGCTAAAGGACATAAACCTGGAAGTCCGCCGGGGCGAGATGATGGCCATCATGGGCCCCTCCGGTTCCGGCAAGTCCACGCTGCTGTTCATCCTGGGCATCTTCCAGCCGCCCAGCGGCGGCGTGTACAACGTGGCCGGGATCGACGTGCTGAAGCTCTCGCGTGACGCGCAGGCCATCTTCCGCCGTGAAAAAATGGGTTTCGTGTTCCAGAGCTGTGACCTGCTCGAAAACTCCACCGTGTACGAAAACCTGGAGTTGCCCCTCATCTACACCGGCGTGAAGCGCCGGGAGAGGCCGGACAAGATCATGGAAGCCTTGCAGCGCGTCAACCTGGAGCACCGGGTGCGCCAGCCTTCCAACCGCCTGTCCGGCGGCGAACGCCAGCGCGTGTCCATCGCCAGGGCTCTGGTCAACGAGCCGGAGTTCATTCTGGCCGACGAACCCACCGGCCAGCTCGACCAGGCAAACTCCGAGAGGGTCATGGACTATTTCGTGAAAATCACCGAAGAGGCCAGGGTAGCCATGGTCATCGTCACGCACGATGCGGCCACGGCAGCCCGCTGTTCCCGCAGGAGCCTTCTGTCCGAAGGCATGCTCAAGACGTACTAGCCCAGGGGAGATCCTGATGCATCGCACTTTCGGTCCGCATAAGCACCGCCGCACCACGCTGGCCCTGGCCGTCCTTCTCTGCTCCCTGCTGGCCTTCGCGGGTGCGGCAATGGCTCAGCAGAAGACCCAGGCCGAGACCAAATCGTCCAAGACCAAACAGGTCCAGACCGCCCAGGCCACCGGCGAGGTCTACACCAAGCCCGCAGCCAAGCCCGGCGAGATACGCCAGTATCAGGCCGAAGTGCTGCCCTCCGCGCCCGTAACCCAGGGTACTCAGGCGGCTCAGACCGCCAAGACGGGCACGCCCGTGACCAACGACTCCAGCGACGCCGCGTCTGCCAAGATCCCCACCGCCGACAAGAACGCCGACAAGGGCGAGGCCCAGGCGAAGGCCCCGGCCCAGAGCGACGGTTCCGCTCCTCCTCCGGGCGCCCTGCGCGAGATGTCCACTACCATCAAACAGCCTGCTGACTTCAACGAGGCCGTGCGAGTGGCTCTGGTGCAGTCGCCCATGCTGGTGAAGTCCGCGCTGGAGATCGAGACCAAGCGCCTGGACGTGCAGGACGCCTGGTCCTCCTTCGTGCCCACTGTCTCCATCAACACCACCTACTGGTTCCGCATGCCCACCAAGATCGACGGAACCACGGACAAGCCCTACACCATCAGTTTCTCCTCCGGTCAATGGAACCCGCTGCTCTCCGGCTTTGAGGTCCAGGCACGCAAGGAGATGACCAACATCGCCATCCTTGGCCACCTCAAGGTCATTGCCGAAGGCCTGAAGCGCCTGGCCAGCGACTTCCTCCAGCTTTCCGCCATCGCGGAGCAGAAGGAGATGGTCAAAAAGCGCCAGGAGTTGGCCAAGCAGAACCTGGACTTCTTCAAGGCCAGGCTCGGCCTGGGCCAGGCCACCCAGCTGGACATCCGCATAGCTGACACCCGCATCCAGATGGCCAAGGCTGAGGACGACAAGATCAACGCCATGCGCGCCATGGTCATGGACGACATCAAATTCCTGCTGGGCGTACCCTTCACCAACAAGCTGGAGCTTGACGTCGCCGCTGCCAAGCAGCAGATCCTGGGCAAGTTCACACCCGCCGACGTAACCGACGAGAAGGTGCGCGCCTACTCCTTCGACCTGCGCATGCAGGAATACGAAAAGAGCCTTCAGAAAAAGAACATCGGCCTGTCCTACGTGAAACTGCTGCCCTCATTCGGTTTCAACTTCCAGACCGTGGACGCCTTCAACAACACCTCCTCCAACGCCCAGAACAACGGCTTCCCGTTCTATCCCGGCATCAACATCAGCATGCCGCTGGACTACTGGACCAAGGGCCGCGAGATCTCGCGCCAGTACAAGAAGCTCGACCAGCTCCAGGCTGCCGCCAAGGCCAAGGAGTTCGAGGTCATCGTGCTGGTGCAGAAGGCCATGTCCGATTACCAGACCACCAGCTCCGACCTGATGCTGGCCAGCTCCAAGGCCGAACTCGCCAAGCTCCAGGATGAGCAGGCCGAATACCGCTACAAGACCGGCCAACTGGACTTCGACAAGCTGGTCACCGACCGCAACGCCTTCTTTGACGCCAGGCAGCAGCAGCTTCTCCAACAGGTCAAGCGCGACATCGCGCTCTTGTCCCTCAAGCACCTTTCCGGCGACCTCCAGGGTCAGTACATCGACGTCGCCGCCTGGGAGAAATAACGCATGACCATGCGCACACTCTTCATCGCTCTCGTCCTCAGCTTGGCCGCCACCGGCGCAGCCCTGGCCCAGCAGGCCGCTCCTGCCCCGGCTCCCGCCGCCAAAACAGCAGAGCCCTCGCCCCTGGCACAGGAGATCATCTTCTCCGGCAAGCTCTACAGCCCGCTCAAGCTGACTGTGCAGCTGCCCTACACCTCGCAGATCATGTCCATGCCCGTGGCCATCGGCCAGAAGGTGAAAAAGGATGAAATCCTGGCTACCTTCGAGATTCCGCTGGAAACCCGCATGTCTGAAAAGCGCGCCCTGTCCCTGGCCAGCGTCAAGGACATGGAGCACCAGCTGGCCACCGCCGGGAAAGACATCGACAAGCTCCGCATGAAGCGCAAGGAGCTGGAGGTCATGGAGAAGCAGAACATGGCCACCTCCCAGGCGCTGGTTCAGAACGCCCAGGAGATCGATGTGCTGGAGAAGCAGCGCGTGGCTCTTCAGGAAAAGCTCTCCTCCGAGAAGGAACAGGCCCAGCAGCGCCTGGAGCTTGCCCGCGAACGCTTCGGCCCCAAGGCCAACTTCAACGTGCTGCCGAGCGAAGGCATCGTGAAGTCCCCCACTGACGGGTACATTCTGTGGATCAACCCGGAGCTTCGCAAGGGCGTGAAACTGGCGCGCGACGTGGACCTCTTCCAAGTGGGTACCCTGGACCCCATCCTCATCCGTGCCCAGGTGCACGAGATCGAGGCTCTGCGTCTGAAGCTAGGCGATCAGGCCAAGGTCAACTTCGACTCCATCCCCGGCAAGGAATTTGTGGCCACGGTCAGCCGCATCCCCTGGGCTCCGCTGCCCACGGCGTTGCAGCAGCCCTCTTATTATGAAATCGAGCTCACCCTGCCCAATGCCGACTATTCCCTGAAGGAAGGTCTCAAGGCGCAGGTCACCATCATACCGAAGAAATAACATGCCCGCACGCATCGTCCCCGTGTCCAACGCCAAGGACATGGAAGACTTCATCCAGCTTCCGTTTTCCATCTATGAGGGGGACCCCTACTGGGTCCCCCCCGTCATTCCCCACCTGCGCTCCTTCCTGGACCCCAAGACCGGCCCCTTCTACGAAGTGGGGGAGGTCCAGCTGTTCCTGGCCAAGGACGGGGAGAGGATCGTGGGACGCATAAGCGCCCACCTGAACTTCGCCTACGAAAAGCACCACGACAAGGACACCGGCTTCTTCGGGTTCTTCGAGTGCATCGACGACCAGGACATTGCCGACACGCTGTTTGCGACCGCTGCGGACTGGGTGCGCGCCAGAGGCAAGACCAAACTGCACGGACCGCTGTCTTTTGGCATCTACGACGAGGTGGGGCTTCTCATCCAGGGCTACGGTGAGCGCCCGGTGATGTTTCACAGCTACAATCCCCCGTACTACGAAAAGCTCGTGGAGAACTGGGGATTCAGGAAGGCCTTCGACTGGTTCGGCTACATCATCGACCAGATGCCCATGCCCTACGATGAGCTGGTCAAACGGCGAGACGACATCATGAACGCCGCAGGACTGACCATCACCCAGGGCAAGACCAGCGAGTTCATCCGGCGCGCCCCGGAAGTGCTGGACATGTTCAACACCCTCTGGGACAAAAACTGGGGCCACGTTCCCCTGACTGAGCGCCAGTTCAACGACATCTTCCTGCAATTAAAGCCTATCCTGCGCCCTGAGCTAGTCAGCTTCGTGGAAGAAAACGGCGAGATCCTGGCCTTCAGTGTGGTCGCGCCCGACATCAACCACACCCTGCACAAGACCCGTGGCAAGCTCGACTGGCTGGGCATGCTGCGCCTGCTGTACGACTGCCGCATCGCGCCGCTCAAGGCCTCGCGCGCCATCATCATCGGCGTGAAGAAGTCCCACCAGTGGCGCAAGCTCCACTACGCGCTCATCATGAACATCATGATAACGCTCAGCAAGTGGAGGAAGAACGGCATCTGGTGCGACTGTTCGCTAATTCCCGAGTCGCTCATCAAGTGGAACAAGACCCTCCAGATGTTCGGCGGCAGGAAGTGGCGGACATTCCGTCTCTATGACCGCGAGATCTGAGCCGGGACCTGACGCAGGCTCCGGGTCCGGAGCGCGTCAACACGCCCTGACAAATATTGCCGCCACCCGGCAGGACTGGCTTGCGGTGGCGCTCTTGTCGCTTGCAGTATTCCTCTTCGCCCACTGGCAGGGGTTCGTGAATCCGTACGCCATCAACGACGACGTGCGCCAGCAGGTCTACTGGATGCAGCGCTACGCCGAACCTGACCTGTACCCCAAGACACTCCTGAACGACTACGCCGAGGCCTATGTGACCATGGGCGTCAACATATGCTACGAATTCGCCTCCTGGGTCGGGACCAAGCTTGGAGCAGCAGACGTGGCGCTCGGATTGGCTACCGGGCAGAGCGTATATTTCTTCAACCCGGTGCAGTTCACCAAAAGCCTCAGCGGAATTCTCTTCCTGTGCCAGTGCCTGGCCATGTTCGCGCTGGGGCGCGTGTTCGGCGGTCGCGCTCAGGCCTGGGCCATGACCTGCATGGCCTGGCTCATGCCCTTCTTCCTGGAGAACATCTCAGGCGGGCTGGCCCGCGCCTTCGCAAGCCCGCTGCTGGCCCTGGCCGTGCTGGCGCTTCTCAGGCGCAGGCCGGGCAACGCCTCCGCTCTGGCTTTGGGCGGCTGCATCCCGTACATCTACCTGCCCTGCGCCCCGGCGATCATCCTCTCGGCCATTCAACGCTTCCACGTCGGTTCGGAGAGGTCCGCAAAGCTCAGGCTGATTGTCACGCTGCTGGCCCTGCTCCTGGCCACGGGCATGGCTTACCTGAACGGCATCAAGCCCCAGAATCAGGGCTTCGGCCCTCTGGTCTCTCTGGCCGAGGCAACCGGCAGGCCAGAGTTCGGCCCGGATGGACGCCTGGATCTCGTGCCGCTGCCGAATCCCTTCCTGGACGTGGTGTACTACCCCTTCGAGCGCATCGGCCTGTTCAAGGAGTACGGCCTCATCCCCGGAATCCTGAGCCTCATCGTGCTGGCTCCGCTGCTGTATTTCGGTGCGCGTGCCGTGAACTGGCGCGCTCTTGCCTCTTCCCTCAAGCCCCTGGCTGTGCTGGGCGGGTCCTTCCTGGCCTTCTACATCGCGGCGCGGCTCATGGCCTTCACGCTCTTCGTACCGGACCGCTACATGCAGTACCCGGTCAACCTGCTCTACGCGATTCTCCTGTCGGCCTGTCTGGCCGGGGCGTGCACACGCCTGAAGCTCGGCAGAACCACCGCCGTGTGCCTGATCCTGGCCATGGCTGCGCTCGGCGCGTTGCGCCTGAAGAACGTGGCCCTGTACGACTACTCGGCTGACGCGCCGCTCTACGCCGCCGTTACGGCCGCCACGCCCAAGAACGTCATGCTGGCCGGACACCCGGACCTCATGGACAACGTGATGACCTTCGCCCGGCGAAACGCCCTGGCAACCTTCGAGCTGGCCCATCCCTGGAGCCGGGGCTTCTGGGCGCAGCTGTCCCCACGCCTGGACGGCTTCTTTGCAGCCTATTACGCCAGCGACGCGGACGCTGTGATCCGGTTCGCGCGCGAGTTCGGCGTGGACTTCCTGGTGGTTGACGAGGCTCATTTCACGAAAGAGTTTCTCGCCGCAAAGCCGTTCTTCGAGCCTTTCGGCGCAGCAATCAAGGCCCTGACCCAAGGCCGGAACCTCCGGACAGGAGGGTTCGCCGTCCTGGACGCGTCCCGTTTCCCGCGCATCCCCCTGCGTCCGGGAGCCTTCCTCATTGATCTTCGCCCCTTCCGGGACGGCAATTCCGCCCAGTCCGGTCAGGGTTGATGCCCAAAGCACTTGTGGTGTAGTCCGAGCCCAGCATGAAAGAACAATCACTCTCCATCATCATCCCCGTGTACAACGAGGAGGACAACGTCCTCCCCCTGCACCAGAAGATCACCGAAGCCCTGGACTCCATGGGCCAGCCCTATGAAGTGATCATCGTGGACGACGGTTCCACCGACAACACGGCCCAGCGTCTGAAAGAGCTGGCCAAGGCCGACAACCGACTGAAGGTCATCCATCTGCGGCGCAACTTCGGCCAGACCCCGGCCATGATGGCCGGAATCGACGCAGCCACAGGGGACATCCTCATCCCCATGGACGGCGACCTCCAGAACGACCCCCAGGACATCCCCAAGCTCCTGGCCAAGTTGGCCGAGGGCTACGACGTGGTATCCGGCTGGCGCAAAGACCGCCAGGACCACCCCCTGAAGCGCAACCTCCCCAGCAGGGTGGCCAACCGCCTCATCTCGTTTATTTCCGGGGTACACCTGCACGACTACGGTTGTTCGCTCAAGGCCTACCGCAAGGCCATCATCAAGGGCGTCAAGCTCTATGGCGAGATGCACCGCTTCGTGCCCATCTACGCCGCCTGGCAGGGCGCGAAAGTCACCGAGGTTGGCGTCACCCACTATCCGCGCGTACACGGGGTCTCCAAGTACGGGTTTGACCGCACGATAAAAGTCATCCTGGACCTCATCGTCGTCAAATTTCTGGACAAGTTCGCGCACAAGCCCATGTACCTGTTCGGCGGGTTCGGGCTGGTCACCTTCCTGATCTCGTTTCTGTTGTTCGGGCTCATGCTGTACCTGAAAGTATTCCACAACAAGAGCTTCATCGAGACTCCCCTGCCCATGGCCGTGACCCTGTTCACACTGATGGGCTTCATGTCCATCTTCATGGGGCTGATCGCGGAAATTCTGATGCGGACCTACCACGAGTCCCAGAACAAGCCGACCTACATCGTGGACCGTACCCGCAACTGCAAAGACGAGGACTGACCCCCCCATGTGCGGCATCTGCGGTTTCGCTGGCCCAGGCGACGAGGCCGCGCTGGCGGCCATGAACGGACGCATGGCCCATCGTGGCCCGGACGGCCAGGGGACCTCGCATCATCCGCGCCACGGCCTGCACCTGGGGCATCGCAGGCTGGCCATCGTGGACATCGTGAGCGGGGCGCAGCCCATGATCACGGTGGACGAAGGCTTGTGCGTGACCTTCAACGGCGAGATCTACAACCACCAGGAGCTGCGCCGCGAACTTGAAGCCAAGGGGCACCGCTTCCAGACCAGCCACTGCGACACGGAAGTGCTGCTGCACGGTTACCGCGAGTGGGGCCAGGGTCTTACGGAGCGCCTGAGCGGCATGTGGGCCTTCGCCCTTTACGACGCTGGGCGCGGCGAGCTGTTTCTTTCGCGCGACCGCTTCGGCAAGAAGCCCCTGTACTACCACCTGCGACCAGGATTTCTGGCCTTCGCCTCGGAGCTCTCGGGCCTGCTGGAACACCCCGAGGTCCCTGCCGGACTGGACCACGCGTCGCTCAAGAAATACTTCGCCTACGGATTCATTCCGGCCCCCCGCAGCCTCTACACCGGAGTGCGAAAGCTGCCGGGCGGATGCAACCTGCTGGTGAACCTGGACGATTTTTCCTCGCGCCTGTCGCGCTACTGGACCTATCGCATCGAGCCCTTCGAGACCCTGCCTGCCGATCCCGAAGCTGCATGGGGCGAACAGATCCGTGAGCTTCTGGACAAGGCCGTGGCGCGCCGCCTCATGAGCGACGTACCTCTTGGCGTGTTTTTGTCCGGCGGAATAGACTCCTCGGCCATCACCGCCCTGGCTGCCAGACGCGTCACCGGGCTTCGCACCTTCTCCATCGGCTTCACGGAAGCGAGCTTCGACGAGTCCGCCTACAGCAGCCGCGCGGCAAGCCTGTTCGACACGGAGCACAGCCAGGAAATCCTGAGCCTGGACACGGCGCTTAACATCCTGCCGGGTGTTGCGGCCCGCCTGGACGAGCCCATGGGCGACAGCTCACTCCTGCCTACCTACCTGCTCTGCCGCGAGACGCGCAAACACGTCACCGTGGCCCTGGGCGGCGACGGTGCGGACGAGCTGTTCGCGGGCTACGACCCCTTCAAGGCCCTGCGCGTCGCTGAACGCTACGCGGCCCTGTGCCCCCGGCCTGTGCATCAGGCCTTGCGCCTTCTGGCGGCGCGCCTTCCCGTGGGCCACTCCAACATGCACTTTTCCTTCAAGGTGAACCGGTTTCTGGCCGGGCTGTCCCAGGACAAGCGCCTGTGGAACCCCGTGTGGCTCGGCCCGGTAGAGCCCGCCCTGCTGGCCCAGCTGTTCGCCGAGCCCTGCGACCCCGAGGAGGTCTACTCCGAGGCCATTGAGGCCTGGGACGACTGCGCGGCCACGGACATCGTGGACAAGACCCTGGAATTCTACGCCAAGCTGTATCTTCAGGACGACATCCTGGTGAAAGTGGACCGCGCCAGCATGCTGAACTCCCTGGAAGTGCGCGCCCCCTTCCTGGACATGGAGCTGGTGGACCTGGCCCGGCGCATCCCGCACCGCTTCAAATTCCGGGACGGCCAGGGCAAGTACATCCTGAAAAAGGCCCTGGAACCGCTCCTGCCTGCGGACATCCTGTACCGCAAGAAGAAGGGCTTCGGCGCGCCCATCGGGCTATGGTTCCAGGAGGGTAAGCTGGACCTCGGCGGGTTGAGCCTTCCCAGGTCCATCGACAGCTCCGTGGTCGGGCGCGTGCAGCGTGAGCATCGCAATGGCGCAGCGGACCACCGCCTGCTGCTCTGGAACCTGTGGGTGCTGGGACGCCATAACGGCAGGAGGGCCGCATGATCTGGTCCAACATGGAATACGTGACGCTGCGCATCATCCGACGCTTCCTCTTTTCCGGGCAGATGCTGGACAAGCTTGGCGGCTGGATGCCCTACTGGCGCGTGAACCAGGGGCTTCTGGACCCGGAGCCCATCGTCACGGCCTGGCAGCGGCTGGCCCGCGAGGCCGGGCCGGAATGTCCGGACCTTCGCGGCAAACGCGTGGCCGAGCTTGGCTGCGGCGCAGCCAACGGCACCGGCTACGAGTGGACCGCGCGCCTGGGCGGACGCTGGATCGGAGTCGAGCCCTTTGCCCGCTTCGACGCGGACCTGGACGAGCGGGTGTTCCAGCAGGTCTGCTGGCGCTTTCCCGGAGCCTCACGCATGACCGTGTCGCGCGTGGCCAGCCTCGACGCGCTGGAGACTGGTTCCGTGGAGGTCATCGTGTCCAACTCGGTGCTGGAGCACGTCCGCGACCCGCTCGATGCCTTCCGGCAGTGCTGGCGCGTGCTGGCTCCAGGCGGCGTCATGCTGCACCAGGTGGACTACCGCGACCACTTCTTCAAATATCCCTTCCATTTCCTGACATTCTCCCAAGCCATCTGGGATAACCTGCTGGACCCCGGCGACCTGCCGCGCCATCGCCTGGACGACCATCTGGACGATCTGGCCCGCGCTGGCTTCGATGCGCGCGTGCTGGAGCGCCAGACCGACCCCAGAGCCCTGGCCGCCGTGGCCCCCTTCCTGGACCCGGCCTTCGCACGCCGCGACAAGGACATGCTGGCCACCACCACTGCCGCCGTCTTCTGCCGGAAACCCCTGTGAACCGGATTCTTCTGGTCAACTACGAGTACCCGCCGCTTGGCGGCGGCGCGGGCAACGCCACGGCCAATATCGCCCGCGAGATGGTCCGCCAGGGCGCGCAGGTGCTGGTGGTCACTTCAGCGTTTCGCGGCATGCCCGCGCGGGAAGAGTCAGACGGCTTCACCATCCGGCGCATCCCCACCATCCGCCGCAACGAGGAAAAGTGCGCCGCCTGGGAAATGGCCGTGTTCATGCTGAGCGCCTGCCTGCACGTGCCGCTTTTGGCCCGCTCCTACAGGCCGGACGCCGTGCTGGCTTTCTTCGGCATCCCCTCCGGGCCGTCGGCCTGGGTCGTGCACGCGCTACACAACGTGCCATACGTCGTATCGCTTCGCGGCGGCGACGTGCCGGGTTTCCAGCCTTACGACCTGGCCCGCATGCACCGCCTCACCGGCTGGCTCATCAGATTTTTGTGGCGTCGCGCCGGGGCAGTGGTCCCCAACAGCGAAGGACTGGCCGCGCTGGCAACAGCTTTCGAGCCTAAACTCGGCTATCCCATCATCCCCAACGGGGTGGACACGGAGCTTTTTTCCCCACGCCGGGGTGAGCGTATGCCCGGCCCGGTGCGCCTGTTCTTCCACGGGCGCGTGGTCTTTCAGAAGGGCTTGGACACGCTGCTGGCCGCGCTTGGCCAGATTGCGCCGGATATTCCGTGGGAGCTGCACATCGCGGGCGACGGCCCCCAGCGTCCTGAGCTTGAAGCCCTGGCCCGAGGGCTCGGCATAGCCGACCGGGTGATCTTCCGGGGATGGATGCGCCGCCCGGAGCTTTCCCGCGTGCTGCGGGACATGGACCTGTACGTGTTCCCCTCGCGCGACGAAGGTATGCCCAACGCGGTGCTGGAGGCCATGGCCTCCGGGCTTCCCGTGGTGGCTACGCGAATCGCCGGGAGCGAAGAGCTGGTGATTCCCGAAGTGACCGGTCTGCTGACCGCACCGGAGTCCGCCACGGAGCTGGCCCAGGCCATCTCGCGTCTCGTGCTGGACGAAGACACGCGCGATGCCATGGGCCGCGCCGGTCGCCAACGCGTTCTGGACGAGTATTCCTGGGCCTCGGTGGCCGCCCGCTACCTGGAGCTGTGTCGCACCCTCGGGAAGGCAGGCTAGGGCCATGTGCGGCATCGCCGGAATCATCGCACCGGAAGGCCAGCGTCCAAGCCGCGACACCCTGGCCGCCATGGCCGGGGCAGTGGCCCATCGCGGGCCGGACGGGCAGGGCTTCCACCTGCACGAGCGGGCCGGGCTGGCCCACTGCCGCCTGGCTATCATCGACCTGGCTACCGGCGACCAACCCATGCGCAACGAAGATGGCACCCTGTGGATCGTGTTCAACGGAGAGATCTACAACCATCTTGCGTTGCGCCAGGAACTTCTCGCCAAGGGCCACACCTTCGCCACCACCTCGGACACCGAGGCCATCCTGCACGCCTACGAGGAATACGGCCCCCAGTGCGTGGAACGCCTGCGAGGCATGTTCGCCTTCGCCATCTGGGACCAGCGCGTCGGGAGCCTGTTCGCCGCCCGCGACCCCATGGGCAAGAAGCCCTTCTACTACGCCCTGCACGAAGGCACTTTCCTGTTCGCCTCCGAGCCAGCCGCACTGCTGGCCTATCCCGGAGTGTCGCGCGAACCGGACCTTTTGGCCCTGCACCAGTATCTCAGCCTGCAATACGTTCCTGATCCGCAAAGCGCCTTCCGGGCCATGCGAAAACTCCCCCCGGCGCACAGCCTGCTCTGGAAGGATGGCGCGCTCAGCACGCAGCGCTACTGGCAGCTGGATTTCGAGCCCAAGTGGCTGGCATCGCAAGAAGATCTGGCCCATGAGCTGCGCGAACGGCTCACGGAGTCAGTTCGCATCCGCCTGATGTCTGAGGTGCCCCTGGGCGCGCACCTGTCCGGCGGCATCGACTCGAGCATCATAACGGCCCTCATGGCCGGGTTGTGCGACACTCCCGTGAAGACCTTCTCCATCGGCTTCCGGGAAGCCGCCTTTTCCGAGCTGCACAAGGCCCGCGCCGTAGCCGAGCGCTACGGAACCGACCATCACGAATTCCTGGTGGAGTTCGGCCACGTGCCGGACACTCTTTCGCAGGTGGTGGCCCATGTGGGCGAACCCTTCGCAGACCCATCAGCCTTGCCGTCCTATTTCCTGGCGCGCGAAACCCGCAGCAAGGTCACGGTAGCCCTGAACGGCGACGGCGGCGACGAGCTGTTCGCGGGCTATCAGCGCTACTGGCTGGACCCCCTGGCCGCGCCCTACGCCGCCCTGCCGCGCCTGCTGACCCAGCGCCTGATCCCGGCGCTCCTGGAGCTGGTCCCGGAACCGCAGGACCGCCCCATCGAAACCAACTGGGTAGCGGGCTTGAAGCGCCTGGCCCAGGTGGCGGGCATTAGCCCCAAGGCCAGCATCCTGCGCTGGGGATCGTACTTTACGCCTGCCGACGCCCTGAATCTGTGGAGGCCTGCCCAGCGCGCTCAGCTCTTCCCCCAGGCCGACGCGCAGGCGCTCCTGTCCGCGCTCTTCGACGCCGCGCGCGCCCAAACCTTCCTGGACCGCACCCTGGCCACGGACCTGGGCTCCTACCTGCCTGGCGACCTTCTGGTGAAGGCCGATCGTATGGCCATGGCCCACGGCCTGGAGGGCCGCTCCCCGCTTCTGGACCACACCCTGGCCGAGTGGGCCGCGCGGCTGCCCGTGAACCTCAAGATGCGCGGGCGCACCGGGAAATACCTGCTGCGCACGACGTTTGCGGACCTGTTGCCCCCGGCGGTTACGGCGCAGGGCAAGCAGGGGTTTGGCATCCCGGTGGGCAAGTGGCTGCGTGAGGATCTCTCTGGCTGGCTGCGGGAACTGCTGCTGGGTGGGCTGGCCGCGAAAAGCCTTCTGCGGCCCGAGGCCCTGGGGTCGCTTCTGGATGAGCATGCGCGGGGCCGAGTGGACCACGGCAAGCGGCTGTGGGCCTTGGCGGCCCTGGAGCTGTGGCTACGCCGCTTCGACGTTCCGGCCTAACTTTCTGGTGTGACGTTCGGGTGTGACGTTTGCGCACGCTGGACGAACCGTAAACGCTCCGCCCAGGTATTGATCATCCATTCCGTATGACGTTTTGGCCGCCCCTGAATGTGACGATGCCGCCTTCAATCCGCCACACTGTGACGAACCGTCTTCCGGCAAGCGTGCCAGGAGCCCGTGCCCTGACAACTCCGCAGGCACGTTCGACGCATATGAAGCGGCTGGTCGGAGGAAGCTACCTGGCGCGGACGTAGGACAACGCCCGTCTGGCGGCATCGCGCCTCGTCGTGAAAATCCCGCCGCTCAGTTCGTCCAGGGCGTCCTGCACCGTGTCCAGCGCGGGCGGGATGGCCAGCTCCGGCAGCCCGAGCCCTGCAAAATCCACGGGCGCGAAGGCCATGTCCCGATCCATCTTCCCCATATCCGCTCCAGACGGCCCCCCCGCGATGAACTCGCGCTCCTGTGCCGCCGGGTCGAGTGTCTTGATGTATGCCAAAATGGATGACGGCGACTGGGACGAGTTGATCTTCAGCACCTCGTTGTTGATGGAGGCCGCCTGTTCCATCAGCGAGTCATAATGCGGGAGCAGGATCTTTTTTCTGGGATTTTTGGGGTCCAAGGAGTAGCTGCCTTCGCGGTAGTCCAGGGTGGCCTGGCGCAAGGCCTGATAGGCGTAGCGCACGCTTTTGCGGTAGCGGCCCGCCTCGGTCAAGGCGAAGGGCAGGTTGAAGTGCCAGGGGTCCCCGGCAGCAGCAGCCAGCCCCGGAACAGCGCGCGCCTCCACCCCGATGGACTCCAGGAACACAAGCGCCTTTTCCTCGTCCACCAGCAGCGTGAAGAAGGTCCCCCAGCGCCTGAGCGCCCGGATCGCCGTATGCCGGACCTCGTCCGCCAGCCGGGAGAACCCTTCCAGCCGGGCTTCCATGTCTTTTCGCCGGGAAAAGAAGTTCCCGGCCATCTCAGACATGGTCTCCGTATAGAAATCGTCAAAAAAGTCCCTGTGCTCCGGCATCAACGGCTCCCTTTACCCATCACCCCTTTGTAAGGGCCATCCCGGCCCTTTGGCAAGCACACCCATCTCAATGAAATTCCGTGCCTTTTCATGCGTAACCGTTTCTTAACAATCCTTTCACCCATTCGGCACCCCGCAGGCGCGGTTCGCGCTATTCCAAACTCATGCTTATCAGCATCATGGACTTCAAGCCGCGCTTCATGCAGTCAGGCTCGCGATCCGGAAACGTTTCCGGCGACAGAACAATTTCCCTTCTGACGGGCAATCAGCGCGAGACAGTGGAAAACCTGCTCAAAAAGGGTGGGTCCGTCAGCCTGCTTCTCTTCGAGATTCAGGACTTCTACATCTTCGCCAAAATATACGGCAAGGAAATTGCCGATGCCCTGAGCAGTGCCGCGCAGTCCGAGCTTGCCGCCCTGGTCCGGGAACGCGTCCAGGGGCTGCCCCTGGTGGCCCTGGAACGCATGGACGACGACAAGTTCCTCCTGGCCATGGGCGCGCCCGGAACCGAGCTGGCCCCTCTTCTTCACACTGGCTCCATCCTGCGCCTGAATCTGCGCGCCCGGCTCAAGCGCGAGGCCCTGAACCTGACCGGCCAGGACATTGAGATCGCCGTGGGGGCTTCGCAGCTGCCGCCGTCTGGCCGCAAGAATCTGGAGCAGGCCTTCCACGCCGCCCTGGCCGACGCCCACCGCATGATCCGGGGGAGCCTGGACCCGTCGAGCGCCGTACTGCTCAAGGAGTTCCGCTCCATCCTCCAGGGGCAGGACATCCGCGCCCATTTCCAACCCATCGTGGACCTGAGCGGCGGTGGCATATTCGCCTGGGAGGCCCTGGCCAGGGGGCCGGCAGGGAGCACTTTCGAGAACCCGGCCATGCTGTTTGGCTTCGCTGAGGAACACGACCTGGTATTTCCCCTGGAGCGCGTCTGCCGCACCGCCGCCCTGGACGGCTTCGGCGAGGCGGGCGGGGGTCGCAAGCTGTTCCTGAACGTGCATCCGCGTACCTTGCTGGACCCTTCCTTCAGCCCTGGCGAGACGCTCAAGCACCTGGAGAAACTCGGGCTCGAACCACACGACGTGGTGCTGGAGATCACCGAGCGCCACTCCACAAAAGATTTTTCCCTGTTCCACCGCACCCTGGACCACTACCGGGGCGAGGGCTACAAGGTGGCCGTGGACGACGTGGGTACCGGCTATTCCGGGCTGTGGTCCATTGCGGAGATCAGGCCGGATTTTATCAAGCTGGACATGTCGCTTATCCGGGGCATCGACGCCAATCCGGTAAAACGCGCCCTCATCGAGACCTTCCTGACCTTCTCGGACAAGGTAGGCTGCAAGATCGTGGCGGAAGGAATCGAGACCGCCACCGAGCTCTCCTCACTGGTATCCATGGGCGTCCATTACGGCCAGGGCTACTACCTGGCGCGCCCGGCCTCGCCGCGCCCGGACATCTCGCCCGAGTCCGCCCAGCTGATCCTCGGGCACAAGCGCCGCACCAACGCGGACTTCATGTGCTCCTCGCCCATCGGCGTGCAGGCCGACCAGGCCTTCCAGATAAAGGCCGGATCGCACGTGGGTGAGCTCAAAGCCTATTTCGACACCCACCCGCAGATCAGCTCCGTGGCTGTGGTCTCGGGCAAGCGGCCCGTGGGGCTGGTCACCCGCCACCAGATGGATCGTGCCCTGGCCTCCCAGTACGGCCTGGCGCTCTACACCAACAAGCCCGTCACCAAGATCATGGACAGCCAGCCGCTTATCGTGGACTGGGGCACTCCCCTGGAGGTGGTGGCCCAGGCCGCCATGAACCGCGACGGCTACAAGCTCTACGACCACGTGCTGGTCACCAGGGAGGGACGCCTGGCCGGGCTCGCCTCGGTGCAGAAAATTCTGGACGCCCTGGCCCAGGTGCAGATGGAGCTCGCCAAAGGGGCCAACCCGCTCTCCGGGCTGCCCGGCAACGTGGCCATCGAACGTGAGCTGGAAAAGCGCGTCAACTCCGGCAGCTCTGTCAGCTTCATCTACGCGGACCTGGACAACTTCAAGGTCTACAACGACTCCTACGGATTCAAGGCCGGAGACGAGATCATCATGCTCACCGCCCGCATCCTGGGCTGGGCGCTTAGGCGGCACGGTTCGCCCTCGGACTTCCTGGGGCACGTGGGCGGCGACGACTTCGTGCTGTGCAGCACCCCGGACAAGGCCGAGCGCGTCTGCAAGGCCATCACCCGCTGCTTCGCCAGGCTTGTCCATCGCTGCTACCACGAGGCCGACCGTACAGCCGGGTTCATCGTTGGCAAGGACCGCAGCGGAAAGGAAGGACGCTTCGGGTTCGTGTCTTTGTCGCTGGCCATCGTGGACTGTCATGGGCACTGCTCGCTGGAGTCCATCAGCCAGCGCTCCGCCGAGATGAAGAAGTACGCCAAGAGCCAGCCCGGCAACGTCTGGGTGCGCGACCGGCGCGGCCCCGTAGGCATGGTGGCCTGCTCCACGGACAGGAAGAAGATCGTCACCCCCTGCTGAGATTTGCGCGATTCTGGCTGGAGGGGATTTGTTGTGGTTTCGTTGGAGAAGCCTCCGGCGGGCAAAGGGCTCCGCCCTCTGCACACCCTTACCGCTTCGCGACGCGAAAAGTTCGAGTGTACTTTCGCGAGAAGAGAAAATGGCGGAGCAGAACCTGATTTAACTGCACGAAGCGGGAAAGCCGGTTCGTGGGAAATCAGGCGAGAGAAAGCAGGTGTTCGATCACGGCCTGCTCGTCGAAATATGGCAACTTTTCCAGGTTGCGCAGGTCAGCCTCTATCACGCTTATGCCCATGGCCTCGATCTGCTTGAGGTTCAAGGGCGCCTGGTAGTCCTTGTTCCTGTCCAACAATACGAAATTCAGAAGCGACTGCGTGGGACGCGGCTTGGTGCAGCTGGCCCGCAGGTATTCCATCAGCCGCCGCACGCTGTCACCCAGGCCCAGGCCGAACTGTTCCGGGTCGCCCGCCGGGTTCGGGATGAACACCTTGGGGCACTGGGCCTTGGAGATGGCGTCCCCCACGCCCATGGGCAGCAGGTTGGCCACCAGGCTCGAATAGAAACTGCCGATGGGGTAGCAGATGAGCTCCGCCGCGCGGATCTGCTCTTTCACCTTGCGCCGCACGTTCACTTGCACCGGGCGCAGATCCTGTTGATTATCGCTCAGATACACACGCTTCACCGGCTGGGCGATAGGCCCGGCCTCTTTGCCCGTCAGCAGGTGCTGGCCCGCCAGCAGCGTGCCGTCGGCCATCTCCGACACCAGAGTCAGGTCCTTGTTGATGATGGGGCGCACCGTGCCGCGCGCCTTCACCAGCATGGTGAACATGTAGATCACCGGGTCTATCTGCCTGTTGTAGTTGAAGAAACCGCCAGCCAGAATCAGGTTGCCGATGCTCGCGCCGCGCAGGTCGAAGTCCGTCGTGGCCATGGCCTTGCGAAAGAACTTGAGGTGCGAACGGATGATCTTGCGCATGGGGTCCGGCACGTCCGCGACCAGCGGGTCACGGCCCTCGATCATGGTCGCCAGAAGCGCCATGAGCTCGTCGTGCTCCAGATCTTTGGGCAGCCGGTGGGCGAACAGATTATAAATCTGGTGGTTGCCGTGCAGGGAGCGGTCGGCCAGCGCCATCAGGCGGTTGCGCAGGTCGCCCACGGCCAGCATTTTGAACGTGGTGCGCAGCTTGGCCGAGGAGCCGCCCGAGTCGAACGGTGTTATCAGGTGCGTGGAGTTGTGGGTGTAGCGCACCAGCTCCTTGGAGAGGTCACGCAGAGCCGTGCCGCCGCTGAAGAACAGTACGCGCGGGCCAAGCTCCGGGGCCTTCAGGAAGCGCGCGATCTTCACAGGGTCCGGCAGCGAGACCGTATGGGAGATGGTGACTGTGGGCATAAGATTTAAGATTCGAGAGGAAACTTTTTGGAAAAAAGTTTCCTCTCGAGCTCTCCTTCAAAAACTTTCAATGGGCTTCGCGTCGACGCCAGCTTGGCTCAAAAACTACGCGAAGCCTAATGCAGGGTCCAGGGGGATGATCCCCTTGACGGGTCGAAGGCTGAGCCCGGCGATAATCTCGACGGGTCGCCCTGCCGGGTGTTCGTGGTGTCGCGAACGGGGCTTGCGCCTCGGGCAACGGATGCTCTTCAAATGCATCCTAGCCCCCAAATTATCCCTTCAGGAACTTCGTCAACTCCTCGGCGGCGCGCTCGAAGTCGGCCCCGCCGGTCACTTCCAGCACCGTGCAATCTTTCAGAAACTCCACGTAGGCGTCTTCTGAAAAATCCGGCACGGGCATGTCCGTGCCGGAATCATAGAACAGCCCGGTGCTCTTCATGAACGCGGGAAGCAGATCCCGGCGCTTTGCGATGTCCACCTGCGAGACTGTAAGCTCGCCGCCGCCGCGCTTCCAGTTGAGGATGGCCAGCCCCTTGGCGCGCGCTTCCAGATCGAAGCGCCCCACACCGTAACACTCGTCGATGAAGGCGTCGTACTTGTGCTCCAGGCTCCAGAGCTCCTCGATGGGCAGATCCTTGAAGGCCGCGCGGTCCTCGTCCGGCATGACGTCGGCCAGACTCGGGTTGTTCAGCACGGTTCCGGGGTTCACGCGGGGCATCTTGGCCACGCCGTACACGGTCAGACCGCCGTCACCCCGGCCAAGCATCACCCGGTCGTTGGATACGAAGTTGAGCCCCAGGTTCATCATGTGCAGGGCCAGGGTGGACTTCCCCATGCCGGAGAACCCGGCAAGAGCCAGCCCGTCCCCGCGCCAGGAAACACCCGCCGCATGACCCAGCAGGCAACCCTGGTTCAGCTTGTATTCGATGAAGCGGTTGTTGATGAAATTGACGATCTGGTTCGGGTTGTCCAGGCAGGGTCCGAGCGCCAGATGGCAATCGCCGCCGAAGAGAAAGAGCATGCCGGTGAGGCGCTTGCGCACCACGCGCCCATCGGGCAGATCGGCCCACTCCTCCTTGATCTTGGACTTGCCCGGATCGGGTTCCTTGACCTGGTAGTCCAGCGCCAGGGTCTGCGGGTCGCACTCGATGGCCAGCACGTCGCACAGGGCCGGTCCGGAGGCGCGCAGGAAGTCGCGGAAATAGTCCTTCAGCCAGGCGACGAGGCGCTCGTCGTTGGAGCGCACGTCCACCCCGAAGCCTCCCAGAGCCAGCTTGAGTTCATGCGGGCAGGGGAAGCGCTCCACGAAAGGGGCGGCAAGATTCTTGATAGTGGTGGTCGTGCTCATCCGATGTTCTCCAGAACGTGTTTGGCGTACGCGCCTGCCGCGTCGATGCCGCAGGCGTCCAGCAGTCCCCTGAAGCCGCCGAAGGCCGACACCTCGAACACGATGGGGCCTTGGCTGGTTTCGGCGATGTCCACGCAGGTGAAGGCCATGTCGAAGAGCGACTGCGCCTTCTCAGCCAGTGCGATTATCTCGGGCGACGGCTCGTGGGCAACGTACTTGCCGCCAGCGTTGGTGGTTGTGTTCCAGCTGGAGCCGCCGGATTTGCGGGCGTAGGTGGCCAGATATTTTCCGCCCAGGAAGGTGACGCCCAGGTCTTTCTCCAAGGGCGGCAGCATCTTCTGAAGATACATGATGGTGTTGCCCGCAGCCTGGAAGGCTTCGATGCGCGCCCGCGCACCATCGCCCGCGCTGATGACCTCCATGCCCCTGGCCTTGGTGGAATAGAGCGGCTTGAACACGGCCTTGCCGAAGCGCTCCACGGCGTCCAGGGCCTCGTCCACGCTCTCGGTGATGACCGTGGCAGGCATGGGCAGGCCGCCTGCGCTGAGCGTCACGGTGCAGCTCAGGCGATCTATGAGCCGCAGTATGGACGTGGGCTTGGAAAATATGGGCAACCCCTTCTGCTCCAGGAAGCGCAGCATCTCCAGCCGGTCCAGCACGTCCGGCGAATACTGGGGCGCAATTTTTTTGACGATAAGCGCGTCCAGTTCCCCCAGGTCGTACTCGCCGAAGCGCACAGTGCCCTGCTCCAGGTCCAGGACCACCTTGTCCATATCGATGAGCAGGCGGAAACCGGTCAGCTGCCTGCACGCGTCGGCCAATATCTCGGAAGACCAGCCGTCCGAGATGCCGACGACACCTATCTTTTTCATGCGTGACTCCAGGGGATCAATAGATGAGGACGTCGTCGGGAAGAGTGAAGCCTTCCCAGGGTTTGCCGGATTGTCTGTACGCGTCGAGCTTGCGCATCAGGTAGACGCCCCGGTGGAACATCTCCTTGGCGAAGCGGTGATTGAACTCGAAGCGGCTGGAGGTGATGAAGGAGCGGGTAAGCCCAAGCGTCAGGCGCACCTCGAAGGTCGCGTCGCCGTTTTCGACGGCAAAGGCCCGCGAGAAGGACAGAAACTCCTTCATGACGTCGTCCAGGCGGGTGCGCAGCAGGCTGTCCAGCACGGGCATCCGGAAGTTGGAGATGAGAAACACCGACACATCCTGCACGAAGTCAGTGTCCTTGGAGCGGTGCAGGTCGATGTAGTGGATTCGTTGCTCTTCGTGGTTGTACACGATGTTGTTTATGTTGAAATCGCCGTGGATGAACACGCTGAAGGGGGCCTCGAAGAGCGCCTCCAGTTCGGCGGTGCGCTCAAGCAAGGCCTCAAATCCAGCAACAGGCACGCCCGTCATCTCCATGGCCGGAGTGCGGAAGGAGGGGTGCATGCGGTACACGTCGTCCAGGCGCTGGGTCAGCTGTTTCACGTACCCGGCCTTGACCGTGCGGTCGGTGCGGGTCTCCTGCCAGAGCTGGCGCACAGTCTGCTCCAGAATGAACGTGGCGTTGGCCGCTATCTCAGGCGCGCCCGAGAGCACCACTTCCTGGTAGGTGCAGCCGCCCAGGTACTCCATGAGCATGCTGGCCGAGTCGCCGTCCACATGGAAGGCCTGCACCTTGGGCGGCAGGCCGGGCATGATCGCCTCCCAGCGGCGGATGTTCTCGGTTTCGCAGCGCAGCTTCTCGGCATTGCCTTCCTTGAAGAGCACGCCGCTGGTGCGCGCCCCCTGGCGCGCGCCTTCCACCTTGCCGATGCGGCAGCCCGAGCGCGTGCCCCAGATGGAGTGGAACTCGCCGTCGGAGATGGGCACCTCGCGCCCCAGTTCCCCCAGGGTCTCCTTGAGGGCCTCGTACTGGTGGATCTTGAACTTCTCGCCCACGGCCGCAAAAATAATGGCCTCGCCGATGTTCAGGATGGTGTCGCCCATGCGTTCCAGATAGCGGAAGATGTTGTGGGCGGTGATGCAGTTCTCGGGGGACTCGCCCTTGCGCAGATCCTTCAGGATGACGTCGAAATTGGCCTTGAACAGGGCGTCCAGGGTCACTTCGGCGCGGCAGATCTTGAAGGCCAGGGTGATGTCCTGGTTGTAGAGGGCCTTCACCACCAGCCGCAGGGCTTTTGTGATCTCTGCGAAGAAGGCCTTGTACTCGTAGCGTTTGATGAAGTGCGGGTCGCGCAGATACTGCGACTGCATCACGATGTTCACGGCGTGGTCGGCCAGGCGCTCCAGGTTGGAGGTGATGATGTTCACCGCGCGGGCCAGGTCGATGGCCCGCTTGTCGCCGCCGAAGCCGGTATGGATGCGCGAGAAGCACTTGTTCTCGATGACGCTCTTCAGGTTGTCGATGTAGTCGTCGCGGCTTTCTATCTTGGCCACCAAGGCAGGATCGGGATTTTCGACCACCTTGAGGGTGTTCTCCACCTGCTTGGTCACTTCCAGGACCATGAACCGGAAGTTCTCTTCCACGCCTTCCAGGAAACGCATGCGCTACACCTTTTCCCCGTCGGCGCCGGGCACGATGGCCAGGGTGTCGTTCTTGGGTTCCTTGGCTTCCACGCTCTCGCGCCAGGCGAACTTCAGGGCCAGCTTCATGCGTCCGTCCTTGGCCTTGGCCTCCACGGCGAAGCCGATCAACCCCTCGGGGCACAGCTCCATGTCCAGGTCCTTGCGGGAGAAGCGCATGCTGCCGCTGGCGAAACCGTCGGTCAGAGCCTGGAGATATTTTGCCAGGGAGGCTGCGTCTTCCACGGCCTCGTAGCTGAACTTGCCCTCGCGGGCGGGCAGTCCCTGCTTGTCCTTCTTGTCCATCAAGATACCTCTCGCTGCGTACGTCGTTGCGGACGTCAAACCATTAGCCCGGTCGCGTTACGGATTGACGCCGGGCCGGATACAACCGGACACAACCGGGCACCACCGGACACCACCGGAAACGGGCCTCAGCCCAGCCTGGCCCGGTATTCGTCCATCACGGTCTTGCGGCTCACGCCGGACATGATGAGGCCCTTGGCGATGCCCAGGTCGTCCCAGGCTGGCTGAAGGCCTATTTCGCGGCTGACTTTTTCCTTGTCCTGCTCTTCGGGGCGCTTGAGTTTTTCGCTCATGTGGCAGTCGTCGCCCATGAAGATGAGCATGGGGCGGTCCTTGTGGTAGCCGCGCCGGTTCTGGTCCAGCACCACATTGATGAGGAACTCCGTGTACTGCTGCGACTGCGGGTTCCAGACCTCGATGCCGTCCACGTCGTAGTTGCGCAAAAGAATGGGCCAGAACTGCTCCGGGTGCGGGATGACCACGCCAGCGCCGATGGAGCGGGCCTCCTCCACCACTTCGGAGGCGCGGTAGAAGTAGGCCAGGGAGAAGTTCTCCTTCACCACCTCTTTCACGGCCTTGGCGTACACCTGCACCTTGTTGATAAAGCGCGCGTCGTAGAATTCGCGCAGGCAGTCCAGGTAGTTGCGCACCAGCTTGTTCTTGATGGCGTCCTGGGGGGTGCGTGTCTCGTTCTGCGTCAGGAGCGCCTTCAGGCGGCAGGCGTGGATGGAGGTGAAGTCGACGATGTGCTCGTCCGACCCGGCCACAGCTGCCGCAGCCTGACGGCGCTCGGCCCATTCGGGCTCGCACAGGGCGTCCAGGTACTCGAACAGCTGCGAGGAGCGGTACTTGAACGTGTGCATGAGCATATTGCTCAGCACCCCGGCCCTTTCCATCTTGTCCGCCCGCATGTGGATGAGCAGCTGCACCTTGCGGTTGAAGCCGTGGGAGTAGCAGTCCACCTCAACCCCGGCGTAGTCGCCCCAGGTGAGTATCTGATTGTGCTGGGTGGGGATGATGAGTTCGTCGCGCCGGTTGGGGTACATGGCGTTTATACGGTCGGAGATCATGTCCATGGGGACATGCTCCGGGTGCCAGTGCACCGCCAGCACGTATTCCTGGCGGGGAAAGCGCGCCACGGGGTTGCGCACTGCGTCGCGCTGCTCCGGGGTGATCCCGGCGCAGGTCAGGGCCAGAAAGGTTTCGATGTCCCAGTCGGTCACCTCGCGCGGGATGGACTCAATGTCTATCTCCGTGCAGATGCGCGCGCCTGCCTTCAGCTGTTCCATGGAAGTCTCCGGCATGGCTGTGACCTTACGCGTAACGGGAGTGGCAGTCCCGCTTGAGTTGGACCAGTTCCTGGTACAGGGCCTTCAAGGCCTCGATGTCGGCGGCGTCCAGGGCGGCCTGGAAGGCGTCGGTCTTTTCCAGGTAGGCGGCGTAGAACTCGTCGCCCTTGCCCGGATAGCTGACCATGAGGCGCGAATCCGCGATGAAGCTCCGGGCTTCCAAAGCCGGAGGCATCTGCCCTGCGGCCAGGGATGCGCCAATGGCCTTGAAGGTTTGCTTCATGTGCTTTTTTAGCGATTTGTATTTGGGCAGCGCGCCGGAGTCGTCGTCCTCTTCATCCTCGTCGCCTGGGTAGTCGGATTCGCCGGTTGCGTCGGTCAGGGCTGTTCCGAGCGTCTTGGGGGGCTTGGGGAACTTGACGGAGAGCTTGACGAAAAGGGTCTCTCCCATTCCGTGCTTCACGGACAACTTCATGCCCCTGCATCCATCAAGGCTCACCGGCCCACCCTGCGAGGGCAGCTCACCGGCTTCCACGCCGTCCGCCAGTTCGCGCAGCCAACCCGCGAGCGCGTTCTTCTCAACAACCGTCTCTGACTTGTATTTTCCGGTCATAATGGTGGGCATCTGCCGACCTCCAGATTCTGAATTTAAATCGTAAACTAGCAGCTTTCGCGCGGGAGGCAAAGCCTCCCCTACGCTTTCTGCGTGACGAACGTGTTACCGCCCCGCCGGGCTTCGCCCCCCCCACCGGAGAGAGGTGGGAAGGATTTTCCCCGGCGCATATCTTGCATATTTCCAGCGATGATCACCCCAACGCGGAGACCAAGCATGCGCAAGACCGCCAAACGCTCCCACCCGGTATGGCTCCTCGGCCTGGCCGGACAGCCCGCCAAACGCATCCGTCAGGCCGTTGGCGACGCGTGTGAGGTGAAGCGTTTTGACCTGCGCGACCTTCCCTCCCAGGCTGACTTTGACCGGGCCGACCCCCTGGCCGTCATGCTGGACGTGGCCTCCTGGCGCGCGCTCCAGGCGGACATGCCCGCCTGGGTCAAGGCCGCCCGCAAAGTGCTGGTGGCCCCGGACGCCGAATCCCTGGCCCACGACGAGGTTCTGGCGCGCGGCTTCATCACCTGCCTGACCCCACCCCTGGCCAAGGGCAAGATCGTCGCCGCCCTGGACGACGCCAGGGAATCAGCCGGGCTCTTCGAGGACATCTCCAGGATACTCGGCGACGCCCAGCGCGAACGCGAACAGCTGGTGCAGGAGAACGGCCGGCTGGCCTTTTTCCAGCATCTGCTCGCACGCGCCATGTCCAGCCTGGATCTGCCCGGCATCCTCGCCAACCTCAAGGACGACCTGGGGCTGGCCTTCCCCGTGTCTGAGGTGCTCGGCGTGTTCTGGGGACAGTCTCCCGAAACCGAAATTTTCCTGCCCGAGAACCTCTCCGCCCAGGCCAAGTCCGCCAGGGCCGAATACCTTTTGGATCTGGCCGCCAGGGTGCGCGGCACGTCGCCTGACTCCTACCGCGTAAACAGCGTTCCCGGCGGTGACGAATCCGCTCCAGCCGAACCGGGACGCGCCCTCCTGGTGCCGCTGCGCCACGAGGACCAGGTCTACCGCCCGCCAGGGCCTCACCCAGCTCGCGCCGTGCCTGAGGAACGCCCTGGACTACCTGCGCCTCAAGCGTCGCGCCGACCGCGACGGCCTCACCGGGCTCTTCAACCGCCGGTCCTTTGACGCACGCCTGGATCAGGAGCTCAAGCGCCACATGCGCCACAAGGCCGGATTCACGCTGCTCATGGCCGACCTGGACCATTTCAAGAAAGTCAACGACACCCACGGCCACCTGGCCGGGGATGCCGCCCTGCGCCACGCCGCCCAGGCCCTGGAAGGCGGGCTTCGCAGCACGGACTTCCTGGCGCGCTACGGCGGCGAGGAGTTCGCCATCATCCTGCCCCACACGTCGCAGGCCCAAGCCTGGATGCTGGCCGAGCGCCTGCGCCGCCGCGTTGGCGGCGAGAGCCTGCGCTACGCTGGCCGGGCCATCCCCGTCACCGTGTCCATCGGGCTGGCCACCTTCACGCCAGGGCAGGCCGCGACCCCCGCGAGCCTCCTGGCCATGGCCGACCAGGCCCTGTACGCCGCCAAGGACGCCGGACGCAACAGGGTAAGCATAGCAGCTACCCGCGAGGAACTGCGCGAAGCCGCACGCGCCGCCCAGCAAGGCGGACTGCTGGCCGGTTAGCTGGAGTACGTGCAACACCGGTGGCTGTTGTGGCGCAAGGTGAAAACGGCGCAGATCAGTCTCCGGCGGCCAAAGGGCTAAAGCCCTTTGGAATCCCTTATAGTTCTTGCGTGCTTCTTGTTTCGGACGGCGCACGCGACCCTGTGCAGTGAACGTCCACCTCTGATTCCTTTCCGCCCACTTGAAGCAGGCAGTTTCGCCTGAAGCCCCCCGTATATGCGGCTTTGCACGCCGCAACGCGCGCCACGGCTCCCCCCGCTTGCCTTAACGCCCCTGGGCGCATAGTTGCTCGGTTCGTGCGCGTGATCGCACGCGCACGGACAAGGACCCCTTCCCAATGGAACCGCTCATACCCGTCATCCTCGGCGCGTCCCTCTGCGCCGGATTCATCCAGGGCTTCTCCGGCTTCGGCTCCGTGCTGGTGGCGCTGCCCATCCTGCTGACCGTGCTGGACGTGCGCGTCGCCGTACCCTTGGTCAGCCTCGTGGCGCTCAGCATCAACGTGGTGATGGTTCTGCGGTTGCACGGCCACATCGAGCGCGGCTCCATGAAGATGCTGCTCCTGGGCTCCGTGCCGGGCATGGCTGTCGGCGCGTGGTTGCTGGAGGGCGCGTCGGACTCGCTTATTAAAGGGCTTCTGGGTGCGATCATCCTGGCCATGGTGACCCAGTCGGTAACCACGACCAAGCCCAGAGCGCACATCGGCAAGGGGTGGACGCTTGTTGCGGGATTTTTGAGCGGCTGCATCGGCCCGGTCACCGGAGCCAACGGGCCGCCGGTGATCGCCTGGGCCGCCCGGCAGCCCTGGGGACGCGACGCCCTGCGCGCCACGCTGACCTTTTATTTTCTGCTGACCGGCATCGGCATCGTGGGGATTCAGAGCGCGCAAGGGCTGGTGAGTTTTGACATATTGAAGCTGTACGCGCTGGCCCTGCCCGCGCTCCTGGGAGGACTCTGGGCCGGGGGCGCCGCCTGCGGCAAGGTGAATGAGAGGACCTTCCGGACCGTGGTGCTGACGCTTCTGGGCATCATTGGCCTGACGATGCTCTGGCAGGCTGGGAAGGCGGCGCTGGCGACGCTGTAACCCCAGGTAGCAAGACAAGCGCCCCTTGCGAGAGCCGACCCGCGCGGGAGCTTTCTCCGCTGCACCGCACGCCGGAAGAGCTGGCTGGGCTTGTGGGCGCGCTGCTGGACGAGGTAAGGGAGGGGGGAGTGACGTTAAGTGATGGCCGTGACTGTCCAGCCAGACAATCCAGCCATGCACACTTGACACGACAACTGCACAGGCGATATCGAATCTATGCTCTTTACTTGCGCTGAACAGGATTACCCATGACAACAACTCCACCAGACGAAGCCCTCAAGTCTGCCCATGCGCCAAATGCACGCAGTTGGCGATTGTTTCTTTCCAAGCTAACCATCTCCACACTATTTCTTTCTCTGCTTTATCCAGCGCTGCACTATGCGCACACGAGACGAAACTTTTACGTCGACCTGTACAACTGTCTATACAAGTTTTTGCAACCGACCTATACCTGGACCCTAAACCCATGACAGACAAAACGGATCAATTCATTTTAGACACGATGCGGATTGCCGTCTACGAATTCGTAATAATCAACATCGCACTCAACATGTTTTTTGGTTTTAAGTGTTCCTGGCTTATGGCAGGATGAACCCACCACCATGAAACTCGTCGCACGGATTCTTTCATTCATTGTCGCAATGTCTATCGCATATTACTTTACATTCTTAGGAATGTATTTGTTCTGCGAGTAGGAAAGCCCTGCCCGCAGAACAATACTCTCATCACGTCATCCACTCAACTACCGTTTTAGCACCCCCTTGACGATCTTTCCTCCCAAGTAATACGCGGCAACACGACCCCCCCGTTGTAGGCGAGTTGCCACTTTTCAGCGTCTGATAGCTCTTTACCTTCTAGCGCATTCTTCCCAGCTCCATAGGCATCTCTCAATCCTTCCAGGTCAGGAAAACCAGCTGCTCCCCCAATAATCCTTCCTCCTTGCCGCGAACGAGAGGAATTCCACATCTGCTCATCACTTGGCTTGCCTTCATTCACAAGACCTTCCATGAACTCCTTTCTATCGATCGGCCCCTCAAACTGCTTTACGCGAGGCCCGTCCGGGTCCGGTGCATACCCCTGGTCCGTCCATTGAGCATTCTTGCGCTCCTCCTGAAGTGCAGCATCTGCTTTGCGTTTTTCTTCTCTCTCTGCCTGGAGCTTACCCGCCTGACCTTCATCCAGTTCCACGTCACCCATGCCATCGCCCGTCAGGAGATAGGTCTTACCGTCGCGCTGGTTAAAAATCTTATTGTCGTGCTCGAAGTAGTCTCCG
Organism: Desulfovibrionaceae bacterium; assembly: GCA_009773665.1. Lineage (GTDB taxonomy): Bacteria > Desulfobacterota > Desulfovibrionia > Desulfovibrionales > Desulfovibrionaceae > Fundidesulfovibrio. The sequence continues at coordinate 48,283 of WSYE01000002.1, forward strand.
TTCTTCATGGCGGACTTCTTTGCCCAGTCGGTCCAGCCGAACGGTTTTTGCTCCGGCATTGTCTGCTGGTTTTGCTGCGCCTGGACGTCCGGCGCCTGTTGCGCCAATTCGCTTTGGGTGTTGGGACTGGCCGCAAGGTTGAAGAGGTTTGACGGTTCAAATTCAAAAGCCATTACGTTCCCCTTGTTTTGTGTCGGGTATGATTGCGGCGACAGATGCAGTGAACTGCCGCATGCCATGGGAAGTTCGTCCGACGGGCCGGGCAGCGCGCCCGGCCCATCTTTGCCTTTGTTCTACAGGCCGGACAGTTCCAGGTACTTCAGCAGGTCGCCCTCCCTGGCGCCGCCAGCCTTGACGCGCTTGACCAGGGCGGCACGCTCGGCGGCGCGCGCCACGCCGGGCGTACGCTCGTCGATCATCCCGGCGCTCTCGAGCTGGGGCGGACTCATGCGGCCAGCCACGGCCTGACGGACTGCCTCGCGCGGGTCACGCGGCGTGGCCTGCGGCGTCGCGCCCCATGTTGCGGCCTTCTGCGCCTTGCCGGTCAGACCGAACTCTTCCAGAATGTGCTGGCGCAGCTCGGAATACATCTCCAGGAACGCGCCGGGCGTGAGCTCCACCTGCTCCAGCACGGCGCGCTGGAGCTTTCCGGGCAACGTCTCCACGAAGGCCTCAATCCAGCGCTTCACGTGCACGAACAGCGGGTCATTGGCCCGCAGGTGGGCCAACAGCGCCTCGTTGTTGACCGCCTTGCGCTGGGCGCGGCGCATCTGTTTTGCCTGCTGGCGATTCTGCATCATGGCCTGCCACTGCATGCGGGCCATGGGATCGGCCATCATCTGCGGGGGAGAGGAGCCGAAAGGAATGTCGGGAATGCCGTCGCCGTCCAGGTCGATGCCTTCCAGGTGTTCGATCATGCCGGGGCGGGCCTTCAGTTGGGCCAGGATGGTCTCGAAGGGCATGGCGCTTGCGCCGGAGATGGGTTGTCTGAATGGCGGGAGCGGGCTTTGGTGGTGGAATGCGCCAGATGCGCTCTCCTGCCCGCGCGCCGCGCGGCGTGCCATGATCTGGTCGTCGGTGAGTTGGGATTCGCTGGGCTCGAACCCGGCGAAACGGCCCAGGGCTTCTTCGTACTGTTGGCGTTTGCGAGCCTGCTCGTCTGAAAGGCCGGTATCCGTGGGATAAGGCATACGGGGGTCCTCCGTAAGGTTATTTACCCCGGCGTCCCTGGCCGAGGCCCCCATACAACTATTCAGAATCCGAAAAATTTCACCCCACATAGCGCTATGTGGGAAACTTCCCGAAAATAGTCCCCCAGAACGCAAAAAGGCCGGGAAGAGTCCCCTCTTCCCGGCCCCCCCCAAGCGGGGACTTTGCATGCAGCCTGAGCACCCCTTCCCGGGCGCTCAAGAATTCCAACGTCCGGCACGATAGAGCTATAGCTTGCTCTTCAGCACCATGTCCGTGATCGGCCCGCGCGAGCGGTCCCCCTTCAGCACGATGTGCCCGTAGTTCTGGAAACCCTTGAACTTGCGCACGATCCAGTTCAGCCCGTTGTTGGCCTCGTTCAGGTAGGGGTTGTCCACCTGCGAGGTGTCCCCCAGGCACACGCACTTCACGCCCTCGCCCATGCGGGTCAGGAGCGCCCGCACCTCCGTGCGCGACAGGTTCTGGGCCTCGTCAATGATCACGAAGGCGTTCTCGATGTTCATCCCCCGCACGTAGCCAAGCGGCAGGATCTCGAACTTCTTCACGTTCAGGCGCAGGTTCTCGTCGTTGGGGTTCATGAAGATCTTGTTGGCCGGGCGCTGCTTGTGCAGCTTCACCAGCAGATCGAAGATGTATTTCATGTAGGGTTCCATCTTCTCGGCGATGTCGCCGGGCAGGAACCCCAGCTTGGCCCCGATCTCGATGGTGGGCTTCACCACGAACACCTTCTCGTACAGCTTGCGCTCCAGCACCATGTACAGGGCGGTGGCCAGGGCCAGGTAGGTCTTGCCGTACCCGGCCTCGCTCTGGATGGACACCAGATCCACGTGCTCGGCGCAGATGAGCTCCAGGGCCAGGTTCTGGTACACGGTGCGCGGCTTCAGGTTCCAGACGTCGTTCACGTAGCCGATGGGCTTCTCGCCTTCCGGCCCCAGCAGAACGGGCTTGCCGTCGCGCCAGAGGAACGAGTTGGGCGGCGCGTTCTCGGCTTCCTCCACGAAGCCGGTGTACAGCTGCGAGTCGGATTCGAAGGGCTTGGAGTCGCGCAGCTCCTCGCTCTTGATGTTCCTGAGCGACGCCTGGAGTTGCAGCAGGCGGTCGTTGGTGACCAGGATGGGGTCTTTGACGCCCTGCATGTCCTGCGCGGTCTCGATTTCGCCCAGGATGTAGTTGTCCACGATGTGGGTGAAGGGCGAATCGGTGCCGCCGTTGCGGATGAAGGTGATGTGTTCGCGGTTCTCGATGAGGCTGGTGATGACTTTGGAGACGATGTGGCGGAGCTTGGGCGTGTTCTTGAGCGTCTCAAGCTCCATGAGCACGTGGTAGGGGATGAAAATGTTGTTTTCGTTGCCGTTTCGAAGTGCCAGCACCGAGTTGGGGTTTTCGATGAGGACGTTGGTGTCGAGGACGTAATTCTTCTTGTTGCCTTCCTGGGTCATTGGGCCTTCCTTTCGGGGACGTTCTGACCGCAATCTGCGGCGTCCCGAAGCTATCCGCATCATATGACGAATCCATGACCGGCTCCCGAACTCCCATGACAGTCAATCCACGCGTCTATTCTCTTTGGCTGGCTCCTTTGTTTTCAACGCTCCTGAATGCTGCTTGGTCAGTTTACGCGCAAGCTGGCCGTAACACAATCGTCACACGCCCTAAACCAATCCCCAACCTTGGCGTGCCTATGGTCCGCGCGCGACCCACCCAAGGAGTACCCCGTGAAAATCCAGCTCAGCCTTCGGGCCAAACTCATACTGTTCTGTCTGGCCATCGGCATCCTTCCGCTTTTGTTCATGGGCGTCTACAGCGTCCGGCAGGCGTCGGACAGCCTCTCCCAGCAGGCCTTCAGCCAGCTGGAGTCCGTGCGCGATTCGCGCAGGGAGGCCCTCAAGCAACTGGTGGACAAGTGGAACGCCGAGGTACGCATCTACGCCTCCGTGAAGGAGGTCTACAACAGCATCGCCATGCTGCGAGATATTTTCATGGGCAAGGTGAAGCCTGGCGTCCGCGCCGACGTGAACGACCCGGAATTTGTTGAGATGGTCCAGTTCGTGTCCCCGGCCTTCCAGCCCTTCGTCAAGGTGCTGGGCTACGAGGACGCCATCCTGGTGGACGATTATGGCCGGGTTATCTTCACAGTGAAAAAGGGCCTGGAGCTGGGCGAAGACCTGGACAAAGGCCCCCTGAAGGACTCCGGGCTGGCCCGCGCCTGGCGCGACGCCAAGAAGGGCAAGACTGTGTTCGAGGATTTCGCGCCCTACCCCCCCCTGAAGAACGAGCCCGCTGCTTTCGTGGCTTCCCCGGTGCACAACCACGTGGGCGGCGTGGACGGCGTGGCCATCCTGCGCATCACGCCCCAGGACCTGGCCCCCATCATGAAGTCGCGCTCCGGCAAAGACGAAACCGGCGAAAGCTATCTGGTGGGCGTGGACCGCCTGATGCGCTCGGACAGCAGCGCCTACCCGGCCACGCACTCCGTGGCGGCCTCTTTCGCCAACCCGGCCCAGGGCAAAATGGACACCCCGCCCGTGGCCGAGGCCCTGGCCGGAAAGACCGGATCTGAGATTTCCAAGGACGTGACCGGCAAACGGGTGCTGGCGGCCTACACGCCGGTCCAGGCCGGGGAAGTCACCTGGGCCATGGTCACGGTTATCGACGAGGATGAGGCCTTCGCAGCAGTGGATAGGCTGACCACGGCCAGCCTTGTACTGGGTCTGGCCACGGCAGCGCTCATCCTGATCTGCTCCCTGGCCTTCGTGCGCCGCGAGATCATAAAGCCTTTCGACTCCTTGCAGCACTTCCTGGAGCGCATCTCCGCCGGAGATTTCCAGGCCACGCTCACCGGACGTTTCAAGGCCGAGATGGCCGTGCTGAGCGGCGGGCTGACCCGCATGGTGGGCGAGCTGAAAAACAAGCTGGGCTTCGCACAGGGCATCCTCCAGGCCATGACCGTACCCTGCCTGGTTACCGATACCGAAGACCGGGTGCTCTTCGTGAACAGGCCGCTCCTGGCCCTCCTGGAACTGGACGGCGACGAGTCGCAATTCATCGGGACGGACGTGGCCGGGTTCTTCGCCGGGAACGAGGCCCTGGGCGAGGCTCCGCAGCGCTGCTTCCAGGAGAAGCGCCCCGTGCAGGACGCGCAGTCCCAAGGGTGCGGCGCGCGCGGTGCGGGCTTTTTCGTGCGCCAGGACTGCGCCCCGCTCTATGATCTGGACGGCACAGCCTTGGGCGTGTTCACCCTGTTCACCGAGCTGACCGAAATCAAGCACCAGGAAGCCCTGATCCGCACCCAGAACGACAAGATCACCCGCGTGGCCGAGCAGGCCAACCTCATCGCCCTGCACGTGTCCCAGGGCGCGGAAGAGATATCTGGCCAGGTCGAGAGCATCCGCGAGGGCGCGCTGCACCAGACCGCCCGCCTTGGCGAGACCGCGCGCGCCATGGATGAGATGAACGTCACCCTGATCGAGGTGGCCAAGGTGGCCGGTGCGGCGGCCTCCAGCTCCGATTCGGCCATGGGGCAGGCGCGGGAGGGTTCGACGGTGGTGGGCGAGTGCATCGCCTCCATCGACGCGGTGCAGACGCTGTCGCAGGAGCACTTGCAGAGCATGAACGAGCTTGGCGAAAAGGCGCGGGCCATCGGCCGCATCATCGGTGTCATTGACGACATCGCGGACCAGACCAACCTGCTGGCCCTGAACGCGGCCATCGAGGCCGCGCGCGCCGGAGACGCCGGGCGCGGTTTCGCCGTGGTTGCCGGAGAGGTACGCAAGCTGGCCGAGAAGACCATGGCCGCCACGCGCGAGGTGTCGCAGAGCGTGGCCGAGATCCAGCGCGGCACCCAGCTGAACATCGAGGGCACGGAGCGCTCCTCCCAGGCCATCCAGCAGGCCACGGAGCTGGTAAAGCGCTCCGGCGACGCCCTGGGGCGCATCGTGGACTACACCTCGGCCACGGCAGAGGAAGTCCGGCGTATTGCCGCATCAGCCGAAGAACAGTCCAGCGCGCACCACGAAATCAACGCCGCCGTGAGCGAAGTGGGCGAGATCGCCCAGGAAACATCGCACGGCATGGTCCACACCGCCGAGGCCATCACCTATCTGGCGGCCCAGGCCAGTGAGCTCAAAGAACTGATTGTGTCCATGGTGGTGGCGGACGACGCGCCGCTCCAGGTTTGCAGCCCAGGCCTTAACGCCCTGGAATCATCGGACTATGCCCGGCCCCGTCTGCCCATGTAGGGGATACGCCCGGCCCGGCTTCGATTACAAATAGTTCAGGCAGCACTCCATGCGATCTTTCCTCTAGACAACCTCCAGGCTCAGGCCTATATGTTGATTGTGTCTCAGGAGATTGTTGGTTTACCTCAACGGAGGCGATGCCATTGGATCATTCTGAAGATGAACAGTTCCTTTCAAGGTAGAGCAAACCAAGGCCACGGGACAATGAATGCTCCCAGGCACGCTACAGACGGAGCAACCGTCAAGCTCTACAGTATCGGCTAAGGACACTGCTACCAAACATCTAGACATTACCTTGTACCAACCTACTGGCCCTGTCCTTAACTGGACGGGGCCTTTCTTTTGTGCAGAGTGACGATCTGCTGTGCAGAGTGACGATCTGCTCGCTGCGTCTGGAAGCATGATCATAACAATCAAGGCTTTTCTTTCAAAGGCCAGCTTGCGGGGATAGTATATAAGACGAACCCATTTTTGAACTGTGACACGAGGCAGAATAAGACGGACATATTGTCCCAGAAGGGGGCGGATGCGTCTGAAAGAAAGGCCGGAAGAAATGACACGCTCTCGCCCCTCTCTGCCCTGAGCTTCGTACTCCCCACAACACCCGGCAGTCCTGGGGACAAGGCCTTCCCCCAGAGAGAGTGGCGGCAAGAAGGAAAAGCCCATCAAAGTCAGATGCCCACGGAAACCCTTTCTCGGTTTTCAAGCGTTTCAATACTTGTAGCAGGACCGGAAACAAATGGCTGACTCCGACTGACCAAGCTGCTGGAAAGAAAAACAGGCAGGGATCAAAGTATCGCGACCTTTTCCTATCCACTGCATCCAATATGATATATGGAATTGGAATCGAGGAAATTATGACACGAACACTGCTTCAAGATGAGCCGTTTATAAAAGACTGTTTCACCTGCCGCCTGGAGCCTGTCTGGCATTGCTGGGAAAAAGGCTTCAGAGGGGTTTGCCGCCATCTTCGCGGCGACAGAAAGTATATTTACAGCTTGGCAGTCAGACCTATGCGTTCTCTTCCTGCCAATGCGTCAACGCCGCGCCCCTGTGCGCTCTGGCAGGCGTAAGAACCTTACCCGCGTGGAGAGGCCTGGATACATGGTTCCCGACTCTTCACGCCGACCTCGGCCAGCCAGACTGGGCGTCCTCACAACCTCACTGCGCAGCATAAGCCCCGTAAGATGCATCGTATTCATGGCATGCGAACACGTGCCTTTCACAATCAGCGGCCTGCTTCCAGGGAAGCCTTCCCAAAGTTCACCGACCGTTCCCGCAGCCCCATAAGGGTGTCCAGAGCCCGAAGACCATTGGGCCCTTTGGCCGCCGGAGGCTTATACCCACTACTCCCCCCTCACCCATTGCCGCATCGATCCACACCACACCTACTCCCGCCTCCACCCACTCTTCTCTTTCCGCTGCTCCAAATGTAAAAGCCCCCGCCGATCCCGGCAGGGGCTTTCTTCTCTCCAAGTGTGCTGGCCGCGCTAGCGTTTGCGCTGCAACTTGGCCCGGTAGATGATGGCAATCAGGTTCATGCCCAAAACCAGCGCGATCAGCACCAGGGCCGTGCCGTACTGGAGGGGGCGGGTCTTTTCGATCTCGGTTCCTGCCGTGGCCAACACGTAGATGTGGTAGGGCAGGGCCATGACGTCAGAAAAGATGGACGTGGGCAGCTTGGGCGCGAAGAACACCGCCGCCGTGAACATGATGGCGGCAGTTTCGCCCGCAGCGCGAGAGAGCCCCAGGATCGCCCCGGTCAGCATGCCGGGCAGTGCGGCGGGCAGGACCACCATGCGGATGGTCTGCCACTTGGTGGCTCCGAGGCCCAGAGAGGCTTCGCGGTAAGTGCTGGGGACGGACTTCAGGGCCTCCTCGGCGGTGCCGATGATCACCGGCAGCACCAGGATGGCCAGGGTCAGAACGCCGGACAGGATGCTGACGCCCATGCCCAGGAAGGTGACGAAGAAGGCCAGCCCGAACAGGCCAAACACCACCGAGGGCACGCCTGCCAGGTTGGCGATTCCCAGGCGGATGAGGCGCACAGTCTTGCCGGGCCGGGCGTACTCGTTCAGGTAGATGGCGGTGCCCACTCCCAGCGGGAAGGACACCAGCATGGAGCCCACCGACAGGATCACTGTGCCGATGATGCAGGGCAGGATGCCTCCTGCGGTCATGGAGTCGCGCGGAGGCTGGCTTAAGAATTCCCAAGTGATGGCGGGCAGGCCGTTCACGAACAGGAAGATGCAGATGATGCCCAGGGCGGCCGCGTTTATGAGGGACGCGGACCTGAACACGGACCACATGATGGCCTGAGCGCCCCTGCGCCGCTTGATGAGCTTGTCGTCGATACGCATGGGGGTCGTCCTACAAGGTGGCAGCGCCGACCTGCTTGTGCTTTTCGGCGATGTGCTGGGCGATGATGTTGAAGACCAGGGTAAAGAGGAACAGCACCACGCCGATGGCGAACAGGGCATGGTAGTGGTCCGACCGGAAAGGGGCCTCGGCCATTTCGGCGGCGATGGAGGACGGCATGGGCCGAAGAGGCGAAAAGATGGACGTGGGAATCATGGCCGCTCCGCCCGCCACCATGAGCACGACCATGGTCTCGCCGATGGCGCGCGACATGCCCAGGATGATGGCCGTGGACACACCCGACAGCGACGACGGCAGGATGACCCGGCGGATGGTCTCCCAGTGCGTTGCGCCAAGGGCCAGGGAGGCTTCCTTGAGTTCGCGCGGCACGGCGTAAATGGCGTCCTCGGATACGGAACAGATTGTGGGCACGGACATGAAGGCCAGCATGAGGCTGGCGTTCAGAAGATTGAGGCCGGTGTTCAGATCGAAGGTTTCCTGCAGGAAGGGGGCGACCACCACCATGCCGAAGAAGCCTATGACAACCGAGGGCAGCGCGGCCAAAAGCTCCACCAGGGGCTTGAAGACGCCGCGCATCCGGGGGGTGGCGATTTCGGCCAGGTACAGGGCAGTCATCACGCCCAACGGGATGGCGATGATGGAGGAAAAAACCGTCACGGCAATGGACGCCACGATCATGGGCAGGATGCCGAACTCCGGCGGGTCCGCCGTGGGGTACCAGAAGTTCCCGAAGAGGAAACCGCCCACGGACACGTGCTCGAAAATGGGCGCCCCTTCCAGGAAAAGGTAGACCATGATCAGGCCCAGCGCGATGATCGAGGTCATGGCTGTGACCAGGAAGAGGTTGCGGATCAGGTCGTCTTTGAGCTTTCGGCTGATGGCCACGGCAGGCTCCGAAACCGGCCCCCTTCAGACGAAGAGGGCCGGTGGATGGTATTTGGAAGCTATTTCTTGACCGGGAAGTAACCGACTTCGGCGATGATCTTCTGGCCGCCGGCGGGGGACATGATGAAGTCCACGAACTTCATGACCTCGGGGGAGGCCTTCTCGGGGACGATGATAAACAGGGGGCGCGACACGGGGTAGGACTTGTCGGCCACGGTGGCTTCGCTTCCGGAGATGCCATTGACCTTGAGGGCCTTCACGGTCTTGTCCACGTAGGCGTAGCCGTCATAGGCGATGGCGGCCTTGTTCTTGCTCACCACCTGGAGCACCGCGCCGGAGGAAGCCTGAAGCAGCGCGCCGGGGTACACCTTGTCCTTGCCCATGACCAGCTCCTGCCAGGCTTCGTAGGTGCCCGACGAGGTGTCGCGGGAGATGAGCACGATTTCCCTGTCTTCGCCGCCCACTTCCTTCCAGTTCTTGATCTTGCCGGAGAACATGTCGCGCAACTGCTCGACCTTGAGGTCGGTGACAGTGTTGGCCGGGTTCACGATGGGGGCCAGGGCGTCCATGGCGATGACCATGGGCTTGACCACGTTGCCCTTCTCCTTGGCGGCCTCGAGCTCCTTGTCCTTCATCTCGCGCGAGGACATGGCGATGTTGGTGGTGCCGTCGATGATGGCCTTGATGCCGTTGCCGGAACCGCCGCCGGACACGGTGATGTTCACACCGGAGTTGGCCTTCATGTAGTCTTCCACCATCTTCTGCATGGCGGGGAGCACGGTGGTGGAGCCGTCCACGCGGATGGCGGTCTGGGCCTGGGCCACGGTGGCGGTCAGCATGATCGCAAAAAGGAACAGTGCGAATTTTTTCATCTTGTTGCCTCCAAGGGGAATTGTTGAAATAGCGCCGGAGACTCGGGTCCGGCAGCGTGCAGACCCTAGGAGTAACATATTACAGTTCTGTGACGACGGACAAGAGAATATGTGACAACGCGCAAAGCAAGTGGCTCCCGGACACGGTGTCGTCCGGGAGCCGTGGTTTTGCGTAGCGGCGGAAACGGCGCGATCAGTCCTGCGCAGCGGGCACGCCGCCGTGCAACGGGGGGACGTCCTGGGGGGCGTCGTCTCCCAGGAGCCTGCGGGCGATCTCCTTGGCGGCGCGGCGTCCCGCGCCCATGGCCAGGATGACCGTGGCCGCGCCGGTGACGATGTCTCCGCCAGCGAAGACGTTCGCCATGCTGGTCTCGCCCGTATCCTCATTCACCTCAATGTAGCCGCGCCGGTTGCGTTCAAGGCCCGGCGTGGCCTCCAGCAGCAGCGGGTTTGGCCCGGTGCCCACGGCGATCACGGCCAGGTCGCAGGGGATGTCGAAGTACTCGCCCGTGCAGTTGGGGGTGCAGCGCCCAGCCTCGTCCGGGTCGCCGAGCTTCATGCGCTCAAGCGTGACTCCGGTGACGCGCCCGTTCTCGTCCCCGGCGAAACGTACCGGGTTGGTGAGGATCTCCAGGTGCAGCCCCTCGTCCAGGGCGTGCTCCAGCTCCTCCAGGCGGCAGGGCATCTCGTTCTTGGTGCGGCGGTAGACCAGGCTGACCTTGTCCGCGCCCATGCGCATGGCAGTGCGGGCCGCGTCCATGGCTACGTTGCCGCCGCCCACGACCACCACCTGCTTCCCGAGGAAGGGCGGGGTGTCATATTCGGGGAAGGCGTAGGCCCGGCCCAGGTTGGCGCGCGAGAGGTACTCGTTGGCTGAAAACACGCCGGTCATGTCTTCTCCGGGAACCTTCAGGAAGCGCGGCAGGCCAGCGCCCACGCCGATGAACACGGCCTGGCAGCCCTCGTCAAAGAGGTCCTGCACAGTGATGGTGCGGCCTCCCACCCAGTTCAGGTGGAATTCCACGCCGTTCTCGGTCATGGCCTGCACCTCGCGCTTGACGATGGCCTTGGGCAGCCTGAACTCCGGGATGCCGTAGACCAGCACGCCGCCTGGCTCGTGCAGGGCCTCGTAGACGTGCACCTTTATGCCGAGCGTGGACAGGTACCCGGCCACGGTGAGGCTGGCCGGGCCGCCGCCGATGCAGGCCACCTTCAGCTCCTCGCGGATCATGGGGCAGGCCTTGTCGCCGGTGAGCTGCTCGCAGGCGCTGCGGGCCGCGTATTCATCGGCGGTAAAGCGCTCCAGGCGTCCTATGCACACGGGCTCGCCCTTCTTGGCCAGCACGCAGGCACCCTCGCACTGCACTTCCTGGGGGCAGACGCGCCCGCAGACCGCAGGCAGGGAGTTGGTCTCGCGGATGGCTTTGTAGGCTGCGGTCACGTCGCCCTTCTGCAGGTGGCCGATGAAGGCCTTGATGGGCACCTCCACCGGACAGCCGATCTGGCACACAGGCTTCTTGCATTGCAGGCAGCGGGCGGCCTCGGCCACGGCCATGTCCAGGGTGTAGCCTGTGGTCACTTCGCTGAAGTTCTTCACCCGCTCTTTGGCGGGCTGCTCGGGCATGGGGGTCCTGGGGGCCAGTTTCCTAGGCTTCTTGTCCACGAAGCCTCCTGAACTCTGCCCAGGACAACTCCTCCTGGGGCTTGAACGCGGACAAACGCTGGCGCATGCGGGCGAAATCCACCTGATGGCCGTCGAACTCGGGGCCGTCCACGCAGGCGAACTTCACCTCGCCGCCCACCACCACGCGGCACGCGCCGCACATGCCGATGCCGTCGATCATGATGGAGTTCAGGCTGACTGTGGTCTTCACGTTGTAGGGGCGCGTCAGGTTGGCCACGGCCTCCATCATGGGCACGGGGCCGATGGCCACCACCTCGCCCACGGACGGTTCGCGGTCCAGCACCATGCGCAGCCCGTCGGTGACGAAGCCCTGCATGCCGCAAGAGCCGTCATTGGTGGTGACGACCACCTCGTCGGCGAACATGGACAGCTCTTCCTTGAAAAGGAGCAGGTCCTCGCAACGCGAACCGATAACGGTGATGACCCGGTTCCCGGCTGCCTTGTGGCCCTTGGCGATGTGGTGCATGGCCGCGATGCCCGTGCCGCCGCCCACGCAGACCACGGTGCCGCAGGACTCGATGTGGGTGGGCTTGCCCAGGGGGCCGCACACGTCCAGGATGGAGTCGCCCTCTTCCAGGGTTTCAAGCTCGGCCGTGGATTTTCCCACCACCAGGTAGACTATGGTGATGGTTCCGGCCTGGGGGTCGGTGTCGGCTATGGTCAGGGGGATGCGCTCACCCTTCTCGGACACGCGCAGGATGACGAAATTGCCGGGCCGGGCCTTTCGCGCGATGTGGGAGGCATCGAGCGTCAGTTCGCTTGTCTGGCCGGGGATGAGTCGTCGCTTCTTGAGAATGGCTACAGGCATTGGACCTCCGGGTTGGGTTGTAGACGTGGCTGGCAGGGCCGTATCGTCTTCAGCGAACATACTCACAGGGAGGCTGCTGGACAAGAGGGCGGTGTTTCGGCACGGCTTTCGCAAAGGTTACAGGTTTCTTGTTTTTCTTGCCAAAGAACCGTCGGGGTATTAGTTTATTCGCACCCCACACGGTTTCCATGGACGGGAACCCGCGCCCCCGCATGCGTCCAACAGACGGCGAAGCGCGAACCGGCAAGGCTGCCACACCGGGTGAAAAGCCCTGGGAGCACGTCCATGGAAGCAACCGGCCAACTTCGGCAGACTTCCTCGTCCAGTCAGGCGTTCGACGCCGTTAAAGCCCGCGTGGTCACGCGCTCTTTTGGCGTGCGCATCGGCAGCTTCGGCGTGGACTACACCTCGAAAAAGGTCGAGGTGGATCCGGAAGAACAGCCTGCCACCAAGAAACGCGACACCAGCGGGCAGGCCTTCCAGACCGAAATGGAGCGCGAACGGCTGCGCCGGGAAGTGGCCGACGCGGCCTGGAACGAGCGTCAAAACGCCGCCTGGACCGTGCGCGCCGACGCAACCGGCGACCCGAAAACCGGTTCCGAGGCCGAGGCGGGAGCCGACTCCGGGACGCAGACTCCCCAGGCAAACCAGGCGACCCGGCAGGCCCAGGAAACGCCACGCAGCCAAGACCCTCTGTGGCGGCGCGGCATGACAGCCTATTCCAAGGCCCGCGACATGCTTCTTGCCGACGCGGCCCGGTCCAGGGGAACGCGGCTGGCCGTTGCCTGACGAAGCGATTTCCGATCCTCGCCAAGATTCCGGCCATCACGGAACCCCGCCTCCGTGACCGCCTCCGGAGCAGCTCACAGCGAGGCTCCTGGCGGCGTAACGCCCAAGCCACACGTGCAGGCGTTTACCCCCTGCCTGGACTGCCTCCACGGCACCCCGAACGACCGCCCCTCTCGCGCACTCTCGGCTGGACGAAAAATCGTTCTTCAGTCTATAGTTCCCCATCCTGCTTCGACTTGTCCAACGTCCGGCGGAAACCATGCCCAGCCTGAAGCCTTTTCGGATAGCTGCCACATATGCGGTCGTCAGCGCGTTGTGGATCCTCTTTTCCGACAGGGCAGCGGGGCTTCTGTTTTCCAGCACGCCAGATGTGCTGGTATGGGTCAGCATGGCCAAGGGATGGTTCTACGTCTCGGTGGTGGCCTGCCTGCTGTGGTTCACGCTGGTGCGCTTCGAACGCCAGTCCATGTTTCAGTCCGCACAGTTGCAGAACAGCGAGGAACGCTACCGGCGCATCGTGGAGACCGCCAACGAGGGCATCTGCATCCTGGACGCCTCCTTCGCCATCACCTACGTGAACCGGGTCTTTTCCCAGATGCTCGGCTACGAAGAGCAGGAACTGCTGGGCAGGCCCCTGTCCGGACTGTTCGCACCGGAAGAGCTCCCTGACCACCTCCAGCGCGAAAAGGAACGCCGCGCCGGACATCCGGGCCGCTACGAGCGCCGCTTCCAGCGCAAAGACGGGCGCAAGCTGACCACCATCATCTCGGCCATGCCCATCATGACCGCCCCCGACACATTCGAAGGCTCCGTGGCCATGATCACGGACATCACCGAGGGCAAACAGGCGGAGCGCGCCCTGCGCGAAAGCGAGGCCAGGTACCGCTCCGTGATCGAGAACATCTCGGACGTCTATTACCGCACGGACGCTCGAGGCAACATGATCATGGTGAGCCCCTCCTGCGCCAAACTCCTGGGCTACGACAGCGTGAACGACATCCTGGGCTATCCCAATACCCAGTTCTGGCAGCACCCGGAACTGCGCAGCGAATTCCTGGAGCGCATCAAAAGCGAGGGCGAAGTGCGCGACTACGAAGTGGTGCTGCTGCGCAGGGACGGGTCGCCCCTCACGGTTTCCACCAGCAGCAAGTTCTACCACGACGCTGACGGGGCGGTCGCAGGCGTTGAAGGCATCTTCCGGGACATCACCGAGCGCAAGCGTGCCGAAGAAGCCCTGCGCGACAACGAGGAACGACTGCGCGTCATCTTCGAGACCTCCCCGTCGGCCATCTTGCTGGTGGACGCGGCTGGGAGCGTGGTCATGGCCAACAAACGCGCCCTGGAGCTTTTCGGATACCCGCAGGACGTGCTTCTGGGGATGCCCTATCTGCACTTGGTCACCCCAGAACAGCGGGAGTTGAGCAGGAACACCATGCTCCAGGTCATGAGCGGAGAGATCGACCATGTCGTAAGCCTGGAGCGCAACTACCTGCGCGCCGACGGGGCCACCTTCTGGGGGCAGTTGGCCGGACGAAGCCTTGAAGGGCCTGGCGGCGAATTCAGGGGCCTCGTGGGCATCATCACGGACATCACGGAGCGCAAACAGGCCGAGGAGAAGCTTGAAGCCGCCTACGTGCTGATAGACAGCATCCTGGACTCCATCCCCACCGCCATTATCAGCATGGATGAACAAGGGTTCATCACCCATTTCAACCGCAGCGCCCAGACATTAAGCGAAAGCCCCTTTCTCCACGCCCTGGGCAAGCCGCTGCACGAGATCATTCCTCAACTGCCCTTCTCCGCCGAGGAATTGGAGGCCGCCCGCCTGGAGCACAGAACCATCCGCGCCATCCGGACGCCAATGTCCTCCGGATCGACAATTCGCCTCATGGACATCCTGGTCTTCCCGCTGGACGTGAGCGGGCAGGTCCGTATGGCGGTCACTCTGGAGGACGTCACTGAGCGGGTGCGGGTCGAGGAGGTCATGGTCCAGACCGAGAAGATGATGAGCGTGGGCGGGCTGGCCGCAGGCATGGCCCACGAGATCAACAACCCCCTGGGGGGAATCCTGCAAAGCGTGCAGATTATAAAACGCAGGCTCTCGCCAGACATCCCCCGCAACGACGAGGCCGCCGGGGAGCTTGGCCTGAAGCTGGCCGACGTGCTGCGGTATCTGGAATCGCGAGAGATCCCCACCTTTGTGGACGCCATCCAGGATTCAGGGGTGCGCGCGGCGCACATCGTGTCCAACATGCTGGAATTCAGCCGCTTCAGCGAGTCCAAGCGAACCCCCGCCAACCTGGCCGGCGTGCTGGACAAGGCCGTGGAGCTGGCCTCCAACGACTACGACCTCAAGAAGCGCTTCGACTTCCGCCGTGTGAAGATCGTGCGGGAATACGACCAGAATCTGCCGGAGGTGCGCTGCAGCCGGACCGAGCTTGAACAGGTGATCTTCAATCTGGTCAAGAACGCGGCCCAGGCCATGGCCGGAGTGGGGGCGACGGGCAGCGACGAGGCAGCGCCGGATGCGCCGCACATCACGCTTCGCCTGACGCGCGAAGGCGACTTCGCCCGCATCGAGGTGGAGGACAACGGGCCAGGCATGAGCGAAGAGGTACGCAGGCGCGTTTTCGAGCCGTTCTACACCACCAAGCCGCCGGGTGACGGCACCGGGCTCGGCCTGTCGGTTTCGTATTTCATCATCACCAGCAACCACAAGGGAACCATCGAGGTGGAGTCCCATCCCGGCAGGGGCACGAAATTCATCATCCGCCTGCCTCTGGAAGACACTTCCGGGGAATCCGGCAGCCAGAGCCTCCCCGCGTGATCCGCCCCTCGCATCCCTGGCGGCGGCGAGACACGGCACCTGCGCCACGCCGTTGTTTTGCGGTCCGCCTCGCGCAAAGTGCGCGTTTCCCCCTTTCCACACCGCCCGTGGACTGCTATTCTTATCTCGAATCTCATCTGCCACGTCTATGCAGTGACGACTCCGGGTCGCCTCGACGGAGCACTGCGAGGAAGGCCTCCATGCCCGATAGCAGCCATCTCATCTCGCTTGGTTTCACCGGACAGCGCTTCGCCCCAGGCGTGCACATCTGCCAGATTTTCAGCGACGACGACGAACGCCAGGCGGCCCTGCTCAAATTCATCTTGAGCGGTCTACGCGAAGGCGAAGGAGCCCGGTGTTTTTCCGACAACCTGGCCGAGGAGGCTGTGGAGGAGTACCTGTTCCGCTACGGCGTCTCCTACCAGGAAGCTAGGCAGTCCGGTGCGCTGGCCCTGGCCAGGACCAAGGACGTTTACTTCAAGGACGACGCCTTCGACCCCGACCGTATGCTCGGCCTGCTGCGCGCCTTTCAAGCGGACACCGTGGCCCAGGGTTTTTCGGCGGCCCGCGTTATCGGCGAGATGACCCCCGACGTGCAGCACATTCCCGGCGGATCCCGCCTGCTGGAATACGAGGCCAGGGTGAGCCTGCTGCTGCGGGAGTGCCCGGTCACGGCCGTGTGCCAGTACGACGCCAGGCGCTTCGACGGGGCCACCATCATGGACGTGCTGAAAGTCCACCCGCTCATGGTTGTGCGCGGGTCCGTCGTGCACAATCCGTTCTTCGTGGCTCCGGAGGAGTTCTTGCAAACCCGGCAGCCCCATTAGGGACAGGGGCGCTCCTTGCTTGGCTGCACGGTGGAAGCACACGTCCTCGGTCAGCTTCTGCTGATGCAGAGCATGGTCAACAACCTCCCGAACGAGGAATCCATCTTCCATTTCGTCTGCCGGGGCCTGATGGACGTTCCCGGCGTGGCGGACGTCCGCCGCGCCCCCGCTGACACCGGCGACGCATCCCCTTCCTCCGTGCTTCTGCCCATCAAGACCGACAAGGCGTACTGGGGCGAGCTTGCGGTCACGGTAGCCGACAACTCCCTGTTCGCGCCCTATCTCGATTACCTGCACAATTTCTGCTTCATGCTTGCGGTCATCCTGGAGGAACGCTCCCAGCGCAGGCAGATCGAGTCTCATAAAGCCAGGCTGGAGGAACGCGTCCAGCAGCGGACCCGTCAGCTGACCGAACAGCAAGCCGTGCACAGGCTGACCGAACGTGAACTGGGCAAAAACAGGATGATGCTCGAGTACATCCTGGACGCAGTACCCCAGTCCGTTTTCTGGAAGGGAAGAACCAGCGTCTACATGGGCTGCAACAAAGCTTTCGCCAGAGCTGCGGGCGTCGCCCACCCCGACGACATCGTGGGCAAGACCGACTATGATCTGCCCTGGCTCAAGGAGGAATCCGACTCCTACCGCCGGGACGACCAGCAAGTCATGCGGCAAAACCGCCCCAAGCTGCACATCATCGAGACGCAGATGGCCGCCTCGGGAGTGCGCCAATGGGTGGACACCAGCAAGATCCCCCTGGCCGACGCACAGGGAGAGGTCATGGGTGTGCTCGGCATCTACGAGGACGTCACGGACCGCAAGCACTCCGAGGAGGCCCTGCGCGAAAGCGAGGCCAGATACCGCAGGCTCCACGAGAGCATGATGGACGGCTTCGCACGGGTCCGCATGGATGGCCGCATCGTGGAGAGCAACCTCTCCTTCCAGACCATGACCGGCTACACGGCAGAGGAACTCGACCACCTGACCTACGAGGACCTCACCCCGAGAAAATGGCACGAATTCGAGGCTGGCATCATACGCGACCAGCTCATGGTCCGGGGCTATTCAGACGTCTACGAGAAAGAGTACCTCCATAAGAACAGGACGATCTTCCCCGTGGAACTCAGGGCCTACCTGATTCGCGGTGAAGACGGTGAGCCGTCTGGCATGTGGGGCATCGTACGCGACGTTACCGAGCGCAGACGCCTCATGGACATCATGATCCAGAACGAGAAGATGATGAGCGTGGGAGGGCTGGCCGCAGGCATGGCCCACGAAATCAACAACCCCCTGAGCGGCATCGCACAAGGCGCACAGGTTGTGGCGAACCGGCTGAATCTTGACTCCAAGCACAGCAGCGAGGCCGCCAGGGAACTGGGCATCGATCCGGATCGGCTGACCGCCTTCCTGAAGCGCCGCGCCATCCCGCAAATGATCGACTCCATCAGGGAGTCGGCCATGCGCGCTGCGCATATCGTCTCCACCATGCTGGAATTTTCCCGCAAGAGCGATACCGCCAAGACCCTGGCCAACGTGAACGATCTTCTGGACAAGGCCGTCGAGCTGGGCGGCGCCGACTACGACCTCAAGAAGAAATATGATTTCCGCCGCATCGTCATTGAGCGGGAGTACCATCTGGACCTGCCGCTGATTCCGTGCAGCATGGTGCAGATCCAGCAGGTGCTCCTGAATCTTTTGGGGAACGCGGCCCACGCCATGGGCGACAGGTCTCCGGGCGCGCCGCCAGCGAGAATAATCCTCCGCTCCGCCCTGGAGGGGGACATGGTCCGCATCGAAGTGGAAGACAACGGACCCGGTATTGACGAGACAACGCAGCACAGAATATTCGAACCTTTCTTTACCACCAAGGCGACCGGGGAAGGCACCGGGCTTGGCCTGTCGCTTTCCTACTTCATCATCGTAAACAACCACGGGGGAACCATCCGAGTCGTATCCGCTCCCGGGAAAGGCACTCGCTTCATCATCAGGCTCCCCCTCCAGGCAGACGCGCCTGCGGCTCCGCCGGACTGATTTTCAAGCATACTATCGCCCTGGTGGAAATCCTGATAGACCCTTTTCATATTGACTGACCACATCCCATTGCAGTTCGAATTTGCCGTTTCCACGTTTTTTCTCATCATCACTGATTGTCGTAAATAAGGAAGCATCCATGAAAAACGCCAAACTTGGCTACAGGATAGGAGCAGGCTTTGCCGTGCTTATCGTTTTGTCCCTGGCAGTGTCCGCCGCAGGATGGATGGGACTCGGGGCAGTTCTCGACAGCGCCGCGAAGTCGGAAACCGTAGGGCGCATTTACTCGCGCGTCCTGCTGGCGCGAATAGACGCCATGAACGTCATGTTCGCCGACAACGAAAAGCGCATCGACCCCTTCAAGGCCAATCTTCAGGCCGCCCAGTCGGAGTCGTCTGCGCTCAAGGAATCCTTCACGGACGCCTGGAACCGTACGAAAATGGACGCCATCGCCAGTTCGGTGAAGGCCTACGAGAACGATTTTGGGGCCTTCCACGAGGCCAAGGGCGCGCAGATGGCGGCGGTCAAGACCATGGCTGCCGCCGCCACGGACGTCCAGAAGGCGGCAACCGACCTCGAAAAAAGCCTGGAGGCCGCCTCGGGCCGCATACTGGCGAGCGAGGACAAGGCGGCAACCGCGCGCCTGCTGGAGATGCAGCGTAGGTTTGGGAACATGGTCCAGTCTTTCCTGAGTTCGCGCATCGACGTGCTGTATTTTCTCTGGCAGGGCGACAAGGCCAGGGCGGCCAGCGCCATGGAAATGCTCTCGTCCGTGGAGAAGGCCAGCCAGGAACTCCAGACACTCTCCGCTTCCAGCGAGGACAAGGCCATGCTCGCGAGCATGGCTCAGAAGGCCGCCGCCTACCGCGAGCGCATCGCGGACTTGCTCTCCACTTCCGTGGCGCAGCAGGCAGCCGTGTCCAGGATGACCACGCGCGCCGCCGAAGTGAGCGACGTCACGCAGGAGTCCCTCGAATTCCAGCAGAAAAAGATGGCGGCGGACGCCTCCACCGTGAACAAGGTCAACGGGGCGGTGGCCCTGGCCGCAGCCCTGTTCGGCGTGCTGGTGGCGGTGCTCCTCACCCGCTCCATCACCGGGCCGGTCACCAAGGGAGTCGATTTCGCGCGCAACATGTCGGACGGTGACTTCACCACCACGCTGGATATCCGCCAGAAAGACGAAATCGGCATCCTGGCCCAGTCGCTGAACGCCATGGTCACCAAGCTGCGCGAGGTGGTGGCCGAGGTGCAGTCCGCCTGCGAGAACGTGGCCGCAGGCAGCGAAGAGCTGTCCTCCACAGCCCAGACCCTCTCTCAGGGCGCTTCCGAGCAGGCCGCCAGCGTGGAGGAAGTCTCCTCCACCGTGGAACAGATCTCCGCTGCGATACGGCGCAGCGCCGATAACTCCAGCCAGACCGAGGCCATCGCCGTGAAGGCAGCCGACGAGGCCGAGGAAGGCGGCAGGACCGTGGCCCAGACCGTCACGGCTATGAAGCAGATCGCCGAGAAGATCACCATCATCGAAGAGATAGCCCGCCAGACCAATCTTCTGGCCCTGAACGCAGCCATTGAGGCGGCGCGGGCAGGCCAGCACGGCAAGGGATTCGCCGTGGTGGCCGCCGAAGTCAGGAAGCTGGCGGAGCGCTCCGGGGTCGCGGCGGCGGAGATTGCCACCCTTTCGGTGCAGTCCGTGGACGTGGCCGAAAGGGCCGGGGGGATGCTGAACTCCATCGTCCCCGACATCAGGAAGACGGCCCTCCTGGTGCAGGAGATCGCCAGCGCCTCCAGGGAACAGAACACCGGAGCGCAGCAGATCAGCGAGGCCGTAAACCAGCTGAACCACGTGGTGCAGTCGAGCGCGGCAGCGGCGGAAGAGATCGCCTCCACGGCGGAGGAGCTCTCCAGCCAGGCCGAACATCTGCAACAGGCCATCTCGTTCTTTAACGTGGGGACAAGCGGAGCCGTGCGGGGCGCAATGGCCAAAACAGGCCGGAAAGTGCTAAGGGCGTAAGCCGAAAGATCGATCAGTTACCGAAAAGGGGCGTTCCTGTGATGCAGGAGCGCCCCTTATTATTGCGAGCTACTTCGTAATGACAGTGGGAACCGATTGCTAACTCGCCCCCTGGCGATCCAGGTTCCGGTAGTTGATGGCCTCGGCCAGATGCTCCACCCGGATGTCCGTCATGGAGTCCAGGTCCGCGATGGTGCGGGCCAGCCTGAGAATGCGTGTATGCGCCCTTGCGGACAGCCCGAGGCGCTGGTTGGCCATTTCCAGAAAGCGGTGGCAGTCCTCCCCGATGGGGCAGTACACGCCAAGCGCCTTGCCCGAGAGCTGGCTGTTGGTGCGGATGTTCGTGCCGGTGAAGCGCTCCGTCTGCACGGTGCGCGCACCCAGCACGCGAGAGCGCATCAGCGCCGAATCCACCCGGCCCGTCTCCGCCTTCAAATCTTTGTACGGCACCGCCGGGACCTCCACTTGCAAGTCGATACGGTCCAGAAGCGGCCCGGACAGCTTGGAGCGGTACGACAGCACCTTCACGTCCGTACACACGCACTCGTGGCGCGCGTCGCCCCGAAACCCGCAAGGATGCGGTTTCACTTTTTGCGGCGGAATTGGTGTTTGAGGTCGTCACCGCCCAATGAAAAAGGCCGCCCTCGCGGACGGCCTGAACCTTATTGGTAGCTCCACCGAAATGGTGTCACCACGGCTTCTTGCCCTTCCCCGTGTATGGCCTCGCCAGGCCCGCGTCGATGAGCTCCCCGCACAGTCCATCCACATCGGCCACCAGCCTCCCGCCGTATTTGTCGCGGCGCACGTCCCGGAGCAGCACCTTCTGGCCGGGCTTCAGCCGTGCCTCCGTAAAGGCTTTGGCCTCCCTGGCCAGGGCCGCGATCTCCGGGCGCTTGTCGCCCTTTTCCGGGGTGTCGCAGCCGTAGAAGCGCACGCCATGGATGCGGAAGATCTTCGGCAGGCACTCACCGTCGAGGCGCACGGATATGGTGTCGCCATCGCGCACGGCAATGACCGTGGCGGTGATGTCTTCGGCGTGGGCCGGGAAGGCCAGGGCCAGGAACACCAGGGAGAAGATGAGGCGTTTCATTCGTGTATTACCCCCGCGATGATTTGGTTGATCCGGGCCTCGGTGGCCAGACCGGTAGCCAGCATGACGGGCCGGTACTTGGCAACCTCGTCCAGGTCCACAACCTCGGCGGTGGACAGGTCGTTGCGCATGGTCACCAGCTCCGGGATGGTGCTGTTGTCCATGGTCAGCCTCTCTTCGAAAGTGAGCACCTTCGTGCGGAACTCGTACTTGGTCATGGTGCGCGAGGCCTGAGCCGGAACAGCCACCGGCGGATTGTCCGCGAAGTCCAGGCAATCCGCCCAGGACTCCACGGGCGATTTGACCCGCATGGCCTCACCGTCTTGCACCACGATGGCCGGGTAGGCGCTGAAGTTCGGACAGGCGGCCACGGCCAGGGCGTGCTTGGAGATGACGCGCACCTCGCGCCCGCCGAGGGTGATGGTCACGTCCTCTCCGGCAGGCTCGCCGCCCATCTCAAACAGGAGCACGCGAGAAGCCTCAGACAGTGGATCATGCAGGATGATTATGTTCATGACTTACCACCCCATGGTTGCGAAGGTTTTGTTTCCGGCGTGGCCGATACCACCAGCGCCGCCAGCGTAAGTTCCAGTGCCTCCAGCGCCGCCCGTGGCTATGATGTTGGGCGTACCCGTCAACACGCCCAGATAGATCAAGCTAGCCGATCCACCGCCAGACCCGCCACCGCCGCAGTTGGTGGCGTTGCCACCGGCTATCCCGTTTGCAGAGATAACGTGTTCCGCGGTAAGGTTTACCGCGCCGCGTACAATGACTACCAGGATGCCGCCGACGCCGTTTCCTCCGGCCGAACCTCCGCCAGAACCGGGGGCACCCCCTGGGTTTCCAGCTCCGCCGCCGACCACGCCGCCGTAGTTGTTTCCAGCCCCCCCGGGGCCTGTATAAGGATCGGCTGGCAGGGACACAGTGATGCTGCCCGCGTCATAGGTAGCCCCCGCCCCCGGACCTCCGCCCCATACCCGTCCTTGCCCTCCATTGCCTCCCCACGTCCCACCGGCAACGACGGAGTGGAACGTTCCCCCCGATCCGCCGCCGCCTGTACCTCCGCTGTTCCCGGCACCCCCAACGTTGCCAGCGACGCCGACACCAGAACTGGCTGCGGAGAGCGCGCCACCGCCCGCTCCGCCTCCAGTGGCGGACACTATTGCTGTACCCTGCGGCGTCCACGTTGCCCAATCGCACTGCACGTCGCCCATGCCCGGCAGGGGGGAGGCATACATGGACGGGTCGAAAATGCAGTAGCCGGTTTGGCGAATCCAAGCCAAGAACTGCGCCAGCGAGGTGTTCTTACCGGTAAAAGTGATGGACTGCGGAACGAAAATGTCTTTCCCCACGGCCCACTTGCTGGACCCCGCAGCGCCCATGCCGGTCATGGAGATGGACCCGGCAGCGCCCATGTTCAGGGTGTCGGCAATGGGCATTAACCCTCGGCACCGCTGGGACGCCGTCAGGGCAGCGTTAACCACCAGCGCGCCATACCGTGCCACCTGGATAGGCCCGTCCAAAGTGGTGGCAATGGAGGTGGGAGCGCTGATCGTCACGTCGCCCCGGCTGTCGTAGAGCGCGAAGAAGTTGACAAGGTCGTCTCCGGGCGTCCACGTCCAGGTCCACGGCTGCGTGATCTTCTCTTTGTTGCGTGTCGAAAACAGGCTCATGCGCCCTCCTATGCGAAGTCGACGTACATGGTTATCAGGTCGTTGCTCATGTTCGGTGCGCCAGAGGTGACGATGCGCTTGAACCACAGGCGGACGTATGCGCCAGCCGCTATGTCAGGCAGCGTCAGCTTGGCCGCGCTGCTGCGGATAGCGAATGTCACGCCAGCAGGAGCAGCGCTCTCATCAGCGATGGCAGTGGTTGAGCCTGTAGGCGCGGCCTCGATGCCAGCTTCAATCTCGGTGTACGTGCTGCTTGACGGAGTGTTGTAGTACGCAACGAAAGTGGCCGTAGCATCGCCTGAGTTGTACACATCAAGTGCTCGGTACTCAATGTCTCCTGCAACGGCCTCCGCTGGAGTGATAATGTCAAACAAGTTGTGTATTGCAGTGGTTGACAACTGAGTCGATGTCGCTGCACCACCAAGTCTGTCCGTTGTCATGCGAAATTGAATCGATGCAGCCATCAGTTGTCCCTCCTGTTGTACACGTTGCCGTCCTCTGCGCGAGTCGTCGTACTGAACAGCGATGTCTTGTTGCGTTCCAGGCCAGCCGGAATCGGAGTCTGCGCTGGATCAATTGGCGAGTCGATCTGCCAAGCCACATCGGCAGTCACCGTCTGAGGTGTTACAAAATCCCATGCAGCGTCCGCAGTCTGAGTTTTCTGGATTCCCCAGGCAACGTCCTTGCCAGCCGTCGCGTTCTGGATGGCCCAGGAAAGATCGGCATCGTCGGTCTTCTGCGTGGCCCAGGCGAGTTCCCCAGGCTGCGTCATCTGCGTAGCCCAGGAAGAGTCGGCAGTGATCGTGGTGATACCAGCACCCATGTCCACGTACAGTAGCCGACGCACTGGCTGGAATATCTGCCAGGGGTTTTCGGATAGGCTGGCAAGGGCGTCCGGAGAAAGCGCAGTCAGCGCGACCCCGGCAAACTGTATGCCCCCGTTGTATAGAGCCGACGAGTCACCCTTGTCAGCACCAATCCAGAGTTCACGCCCTGCATTGGTCAGGGTATTTGTAGATGACGTGGTAGCGGTGGCCTCTTGTTTACCGTCAATAAATATCCGCAAATCCGTGCCGCGCTTTGTAACAGCCACGAAATGCGGTAGTCCGTCCCGCAGCGATTTGGTGGCACTAATCTGCGAGAGGTCCCCGGCGTCGTTCCTCCATGTGCAAAACGCTGTGTTTTGCTGTGGCCCACTCGACCCGTATATAGAGACGTTTATTATGTTGTTCCCTGATGCTGCCCTCTCTGTTATGGCTGGAAGACCATATCCGTTATAGGCGGCGGATGAGCGCACGATAGCGCATAGCGTATAGTCTGATGTGCCAATGAGCGGCGTCGAGCGCATAACCGCCCGCTGTCCGGTTGTAGCGGAAAACGTCAGAGTTCCCTGAGAGAGCGTACCATTGGTTATTGGCGCACCGGAGCGGGACACCGCGTCGTAAAGTGTTGCCCCGCCGCCCTCGTTTATCGCATATACGGCGGCGAAATACCGCGCCAGCGGATTACCCCAATCCAGCATCACACTTGGAGGAGGCTTGTTGCGCCAGAGCTTTCTGAGGAACGTAGCCATGCTACTGCGCTTCCATTACCACCGGGACGGCGATAAGTGACGCCGTGAAGCCGTAGCTGATCGCCTTGATCTTCAGCTTACAGAACTCGGGAACGTCCATTATCCGACCAAAGTAATAGTCCCCGGTGACAGAAACAGGGATTGCAACCACGCCACGGAATACTTCCGCACTGTAGGTCGTTCCGCCGTCCTGGCTGGCCTGCATATAGAGTTCAGCCGTTGCAGCGGTTGCGGGTGCTGCGGAGACGTTGGCGTACAGTTCGAGGTCATTACAGCCGCCACCGTTCCCGCTGGAAGTATTGTCGATGACCGTCTGCGTTCCAGCGGAAAAAGCGTTCGCAGTAATTGCGTTGCTTGCCTGGACAGTGACCGGGCTGCGGTACTTGTTTCTGATCTCGCTAGGCATTGATGACATCCTCCAGCGTGGCCGGACGCCCAAGCAGTTCCTGCGCACGGCTCATGTCAACCATGCCGAGTGCAAGCACGGCGTCACGCTCGTCTTCTGTGATGAGGTTTGCCTGGGCGAACCCGGAGATCATGTCGCGGATTTTGGGCAGCGTCATGTCCACCTCTCCGGGCAACTCCCACAAAAACTTGAACGCCTTTCCGGCCTCGCTCTCCTTGAAGTCCTGCACGTTAGCGATAGACTCGTTACCCAAGCACATGGTCAGCGCAGCCCGCGAGATATCCATCGGAATGAGCGAGACAACCTTCCCTTCGACAGACGCAGTGCCTGCGCGGTTGAGTATCGCAAGCGCGATCTCCGGTGCAGCCCCTTTCAGGCCAAGACCAAACGGGTCATTGGCGAGTTCGTCCGTCAGCGCACTCACAGCGGCGCACCTTCAATGTGGATGTCAATCTGCTTTGCGCTGGAAATGGTTGTGGGCTTGATCTTCAGCACCTCTCCGGGGGCCAGCGTCATGGACTCGCCAAGGTTGATGGAATCAAGAATATCAACCCACGCTCCGGAACCGTTCGTGCCAGCCCCAGCGGGAATCTGCACCTCGCCGATGATTACAGTGACGCCGCCGATGGTGCGCGAGAACTGCAAGTTGACAGCAACTGTGTCGGTGGACGTCGCGCGGATGCGGCCAGCCATGACGCTCTTGTCGGAAGGCGCGGTATAGACGGTGGTAGCCGTTGAGTTGTGCGTCGGGGTGAGGTTAAACGCGACGGAAACTGCGGGAGTCTGCGGGAAATTCGGCTGTCCCATTGTGCCTCCTAATACATGAGTGCGTTGTAGTTATCGACCAAGTAGAGGTCGGAGCCGGAAGAAGACACGGTGGACGCCTGCCACTCGCCAGTGTCGGACACGGTGAGGGACTTTCCTGCGTCTGCTGACGTTATGACAGGCAGATCCACAGACAATGCGCTCGCCGCAGCCTGGGCAGCGCTGGCGGCGGCGGCATTCGCGTTCGTCTGTGTGGCCGCCGCGTTGGCCGCGATCTGGTCCGGGTCGATAGTGCCGCTGAGGCTGCTCGTCTCGCCAACCTTCAGGCAGCGGTCGAGCACCTCTTGCTGCTGCTGGGCGATGCAGACAGCCCGGTCCACGGCGTTCTCGATGACCGCCGCCGGGAAGGGGTCGTTGTCCACCCAGTCGGTGTTCTGGGTCAGGGGGACAACCCGCTTGACCAAAAGCTTCTCGCCAACCGCCGGGGGGCTGGCGGCCTGGGTGCCTACCAGGGTCACGTTACCCCCGGCACCGGAACCGGCTCCGGACACCGTGAAATGGGTGGTCAGGGTCAGGTTGGTCTCGGTCCCGTCCACGGCCCGGCGGATGACAACCATGTCCGAGGCGGAGAAGATTTTGAACGTGTAGGGGAAGACGGTTTGCACGCCGTCACCCGCATAGAGCGCTTTGTTGATCTGCGTGGCGATAGTCATCTTCCGGCCCTCTTGTCGGCGAGTCGCATTTCAACCATGTCGGCAATCCTTGGATTTTCGTTGTACAGAGTGTCTCTTGCCTTCTCCTGAAACATGTGAATCGCATCCAGGATGGTGTTGGCCGCCGTTTGCTGGTCCTTCTCTCGGATTCGCTGATAGCCGGGGGTGGCAATCCACTCGTTCAGCCAGTCTTTGATGGTCAGGGGGGTCCCGCGCCAAGCCACCGTCTCCGAGCCAACCAACTCGAGGTAGCGGCTGTATTCCTCTTTGCTCAGCTTCACCTCGCCGCCTCGGATGTTGATGGTTTCCTTGGGCATCTGCACGCCCATGCCGAGCTCCAACATCTCCCGATCAATGGGCGAACCGTTGTCCTTCTTGAGCTTCACCGGGGACCACCACGCGACCTCTGGACCGAACTGCGTGGAAAGAAGAGGTTCCCCGAACAGGTTGCGGCGCACCGGGAGCGCACCGCGCGCGCCAGGAACACGATTCACAGCGGCATCCAGGGCGTTGCCAACCATCCGAATCTCTGGGTCCTGCGCCATGGCCCAGTTACCCAGATATGCAGGGACCATGGAGCCGGTCAGTCCATTCAACAACGTCTCGGCATAGCGGTCAGGGTCGGAGAGGACGTTCGTCAGGTCTGAAACGCCCTTTAGGAAGGTCTTCGAGGTGATGTTCTTGGAGAAGGCAACAGTCAGGGCGGCAGCCAGCTCGCTCGGGGTGTGCTCCGGGTCAGCCCCCCAAGTGTTGTAGGCCTGGTGAAAGTCCGCCGCGAGGGCGAAGAAGGTGGTGACAGGCTCGGCCACTCCTCCCCAGCTGTACCATTTGTCGCCTACCTTGACGCTGTAGGGCTGGTTGGTGAGCATCCACACTTCGCGCTCTCCGGGGTCTGTCGGCCCACCTCCGGTGATGACGCCCTGATCTGCAAGGGCCGTGGCCCACGCCATGAGGCCGGACCCGATGGCCACCTGTGCCATGGCCAGTTCGGCGCGCGCACCCCCGGCGGACATGTCCTCGCGAAAGCCCTTGAACAGCGGGGCAAAAGGAGTTCGCACCATCGTGTACTGGAAGATATTCCAGGGCGTGCGGATGAAGGGGATGAACACCTTGCCGATGAATGACTGGTTCACGCCGTGGGAGATGCTGCCGATGGCCCCCTCAAGCTCCTTGTTGAAGGTGCGCATCTTGGCTGCGTCAAGGGCGCGGGCCGCAAGCGCGTCCGGAGGATGGTTAAGAATCTCTTGAGCGCGCGCGCCAAGGTCTTTCCCGTCCGCTCCTTCCATGCTGGCCTGCCGGTAGGCGAGGCGGCGAAGTTCCGCCCGGAAGGTCTCGTTTTTGAAAAACTCGTCTTCCGCTCCCAGGAACCGTCCGGGGATGTTTATGTAATCCCAGAGGACGTCCGCAGCCTTGCCGACGAGTCCCACGCCCTCACCTCCGCCGATGGTCACTTCCGGGCGGCTTTCGGTCTTGTTCGCGCCGAATTTGCTTTCTCCGGTCTTGAGAGCCATCCCGGCCAATCGGAAAGAATCTCCGAGCGCGCCCAGGTAGCCGAAGAGCAGTTCGCGGGCCTCGCCGAGTTCGACGTGCTCCTTGGCCCGGCTGCCGAGAGCCTTGTTGGCCACGCCCAGCAAGGAGGCCACCGAAGTCTCGGGGACGGCCAGGGCCGCAGTTAGGGTGTTGCCCACGGTGTTGCGAATGTGGGTCGGGACGCCGGACAGCATGGAGTGATACCGCCAACCCAGCACCCAGTCTTTCCACGTCCGCTTGGTGGCCTGGCTGGCCGCCACGCTCAATTCAGTCAGGTCCGCACCCTGGTCTGCCTTGTCAGCGATGTCCCTGGCCATCTGCTCGACGGCCTTGCGCCCTCCGGCGGAGTCCAGCAGTTGCTTGAAAGCGTCGAGCGATGTCTGGCCAGGCGTAGTAACTTCGGGGCTGGCCGGGGCCTCTCCGGGCACCCGGAAGTCCGGCGTGGTTTCGGCCTGCACTCGGTTCGGATTCAGGTAAAC
The DNA here is from genome assembly GCA_009773665.1 of Desulfovibrionaceae bacterium. Classification (GTDB taxonomy): domain Bacteria; phylum Desulfobacterota; class Desulfovibrionia; order Desulfovibrionales; family Desulfovibrionaceae; genus Fundidesulfovibrio. The sequence goes on from WSYE01000002.1 coordinate 77,066, forward strand.
GCCGGGAGCGACTTCCACGGTCCCGGCCATCTGGCGGAAGGACCGCAGCGCGCGTCCGGCTTCGGCAGCCACACCGGACACCTGGGCTTGGATGGCGATGTGGAGTTCCAGGCGGCGGCGGAACTCCAGAAGCTCGGAGTCAGAGTTCTTGCCTGAACGCACGGAGCGCGCCAGGTCGGCGAGGTTCTGTGCGGAGTTGTAGAGGATGATCCGTGAGGCCAGAGCGTATTCGGCGTTGAAGGCTTCGCCCTGGCGGCGCTGGAGAAGCGTTCCTTCGGTGAGCCCCAGGTCCCCGGCCACGTCCTTGGTGGTTGCGCCCAGAAGTTCCAACGCCCCCTCGCGCACGGCGGAGTCTCCCACCACGCCGCGCCGGGCGGCCTCCATCTGCGGCTTGAGTGCGTCCGCCGTGGCATCGATTATCCCCTGGACGTCCGGCAGGCCTTCGACCTTCTCCAGGTTGATGTTGACCGCGTACTTGCTGAACTCGGTCGGGAGCGTGCTGCGAATCAGGCGCTCCTGCGCGGCGTCCACGCGCTCGCGCACTTCCACCAACTGGTCGCTCGCGCCGCCGAACTCCCAGGGGCGCAAGATGAGGGGGCGGACCTGGCTGGATTCGATCTTGCCATCCTCCAGAGAAGTGTTTATTTTTTCATCAGTGCTGGACGGGGAGGGAGCGATCTCTTTTGATCCGGACAGCAGGGTGTCGGGAGACGCTTCCCGATTGGCCCCCCAAATGACCCTGGCGGCTCCACCGCTGGGGCCTTTTGTTTCCTGCCACTTCGTCTGCACTTCACCGTCCCAGACCACGACGATGTCCCAGAGGTCTTTTTGGGTGTCGACGTCAAAGAACTTCTTCAGAAGGAGCACCTTCTCCGCGCTGTTCTTCCTGAATTCAACTTTGATATCCGCATCCTTCAGGGTTTTGGGCAGTGTATGAATATACTCTCGCCTGCTGCGCTCCTTGAGCAGGTACTCGCCGGGGTCCATGCCATTTTTCTCTGAGCGGAAGCGAATATCCGCCCCGTCCGGGAAAACCGTCTGGACGATGTTTCGCAGGGTGGCCACATACCGCTCGGGACTCTCAAGCTTGAGGGCTTTGACCGCCTCCGGATCGATCCCGGACAGGAACTTCGTAAGCGCCTTTCGGTCGCTCAAAAAGCTGTCACCTGCCTTGGCTTCGTCTTTGTAGATCGAGATCTTGAGGGTGCGATCATCGTTGTAGAGCTCCTTGACCATCGCGGACGCCATGGCCTTGCCGTTCCCCGCCATTTCCACCGCTCCTTCAAGGCCGGCAGTACGCCGAAACGCGGCCTCCACGGAGTCAGGGGCCTTGCTCCCCTCGATCTCCCCGGCCTTCTTGAACACGGAGGAAAGGACCTCCCGCACCTTCTGAAACACGGGGGTCACGCCGTCCTTGGGTGTGGGGTCTTCCCATGCCCGGCTTTGCATGAACCAACCAGTGTAGGCGTCCACCACGAACTCACGAAACGCCCGTTCGTAGTTGGTGTCCGTCTTGAGTCGCTTGGTGATGTTCTCGAACGCCTGCCGGAGCTCCTGACCGGCCTTCACGAAGTCTCCGGTCACGTCCTGTCCGCCCACGCTGACGGCAATCTCACCGCGTTCGGCCTTGCCGATCTGGTCAAGCAGCCGGTGGCCGAACTCGTGGACCACCGTCCCTGCGTCATGCCCGCTGTAGAGGTCCACCACGGCCTTGAAAATACCCTCTTCGAAACCAGTGGTGGCCTTGCCCACGATCTGCCCCACTTGGCCGACCTTCAGCCCTGCGGCCTCGGCGATCTGAACCGGAGCCAGCAAGAACTCGTCGCTCACCCGGAACTGCGTTTGCGCATCAAGTTCCGGCATGCGGACGGCCAGGGCCTTCACGATCTGGTAGCTTGCCGCGTCCGTCTGTCCGGCCCGCAAGGCTTCATATGCCGCAGCCACGTTCTCGCTGAAGGGAGCGGCCTCGGCTGCGCTTAACCTGCGCACGTCCAGCCATCCCTCGGGCTTGCCCCCACCGAAGGCTCCGAACAGGCCCTGCGTGGCCGCTGCGGTCATCATCTCGTCCATGGTGCCGACCTGGCCCTGATTCACCCTGGCCGGGTCCAGGGCGGCGTCAACCACGCCCCATCCTGCCTGGGATGCCACACGGCCAAACACGTTGAAGGCGTCCGTCCCCACGTTCATGATGCGGTTCGTGGCCCACTTGAGCGACCCGGTGGCCGCGTCGATGGTGGCCGCGCCGACCGGGTTCTGCGTGACCTGGTTGCCGATGGTCGGAGACTCGCCGGGACTGAGCCCCATCGAGGACTGATGCGTGGATTTGATGAGCTCGCGCATGGGGTACCATCCACCGCCGTAGGCGAATTCCAGCATACCCACCGGGGCCTGCCCCAGGGCGGAATAGAGCGTGCTCCAGAAGTCCTTGACCTGGACGCCCTTCTCGAAATTCTTGGCGTAGTGATCGGTCCAGCCCAGCCAGTTCTCGAACATCTTGACCTTGCTGACGCCCATACGTTCCAGGTCCGCATCGGTGTAGCCCGCGCTTTTGAGGCGCGTGGTCACGAGTTCGTGGGCAAGGTCCGCCATTTCGTCCATGGACTCCACAACGCTTCCCAGGGAACGCCACGAACCGGCCATGAAGGCGGACCCGTTGCTGCGCATGGTCTGCGCGGCGCGCGTGAAAATGCCCGGTTTGTCGTCCTCAGACTGGGGTTCAGGGGCGGCCTGCCTCTGGGGCGGCTGCTCCCCGGTTCCCCCACCCTGCCCCTGCACCACGGGCTGCCCCTCCTGTTCTGGGGCAGATGGTTGCGCCTGGCCAATGCCCATGGCTGCCACCACTTCCGGCTTGCGGGTCTTCTCCCATTCGGTCAGCGGGTCGGACTTGGGCTGGGCGATACCCATGCGCTCCATGTCGGCCTGGGCCTTCTGGAACTCACGTTCGTCCGAACGGCGCTTGAAGTCCTCGTCAATGGCCCCATCGCCACCGATACCGGGGCCATAGTTCGGCGCCACGTCGGGGGAGGACCCGCCGTAAATGGTGATGTGGAGGGTTTCCTTCCCGTCCGGTCCGATGGTCGTCATGCCGTCTTGGGCCATTATTTGGCTTCCTTGCGCTTGAAGGATTCAATCTTGTCCTTGAGGGCCTTGCGGTCCTTGGAACGCTCCACGATGCTGTTCAGCGCGCGCCATTCGCGCATAAACTCATCCTTGGTGAGCCTGCGACTGGAGAGGTCTTCGTTCAACTGCTTGTAGGCGGGGGCTACATCCTCGGGGCGCTCGGGGATTGCAGAGACGTAGCGGTTCTTCGCTGGTGCCGCGTTCAGTTCCGGGCTGTACTCCAGCACCGCCTCGGACAACGCCTGCTGGGCGTTGATACCGGACTGCACGCGCTTCTTGATGTGCTCCTCGGCCTTCACGGTGGCATCGGTGATAGAGGCCCGAAGGTTCTCATCGTACTTGGCCTCGGCCCGGATGCCAGGGGTGTTGAACAGGATGTCCACCTGCTTGACCGCGCTCTGCGTGTCCGGCTGCTGAAGCTCTTTGCGACCAATGTAGTCTGTCAGATTCAGGTAGTCTCCGCCGGACATGTGCTTCTCGTTCTCCATGAGCCATTCACGGGAAAGCTCCCCCTTGGCGGCCATGCGCCGAGCCGTGTCCACCACTACCGGGTCGGACTGTTTGATTGTCCCCTGGGCGAGGTCGTAGAAGTGCTGGGCCTGGGCCGGTCGGAGCTTCCCGGAGTCCACCAAGGCGGAAATGGTTTTGAGGTCGTACTTTCCCCGCGCAGCCTCCGGGTTGCCCTTGATGTCCTCCCAGATGGTGTAGGAAAGCTTGTCCTGGGACTCTCCCAGCGCGGCCTTGGCCTCGGCCTGGGCACGTCGACCCTCTGCGATGATGTGCTTCTCGGTGGCGTCAACCTGGTTGCCCAACTTGATAAGCTGCTGGGTGTCCAACTTGTCAGCGTAAACCCCTCCCCTGAACTCGGCGATTGCCTTGCGGGCATACTTCGGGTCGTCCAGTTGCCCCTGGATGAACGCCACGACGGCCTTGTTCTCGAACTTCCCGGCGGACAGCTCGGCCTCTGCCGGAGAGGTCCACACCCCGGCCACGCCGTGAGCCATCCAAGCGGCCTTGCCCTGGTCAATGACTGTCTGAAGCTGGTTCGGGTCGCCCTTGGCCATGTAGGCCCCGCGCAAAAGCACCTGCTCGGACCTGTCCTGAACCTCGGCGCTGTAGTCCTTGAACTTGGCGCGGGCCACCTTCTCGCCCTGAACGGAGAAATGGGCCATGCGCAGGTCAATGTCCTGCTCGGCTTTCTGCCGGGCCATGGGCGAGGGCGCGTCCTCAAGCAGATTGGCCTTGATCGTGCCGAGGCGCTCCTGTAGCTGGGCCGGGGCCTTCAGTGCTTCCGGGCCGCTGACGCCTCCCTCCCACTCCGCAACGGCCTTGACCCCCTCCAGTTCAGCGGCGGCGCGCTTGCTCTGGACGTAGGTAATGGCCTCCTGCTCCTCGATTCGCCGCGTGAAATCGCGCACGTCCTTGCTGACCGTGTTGACCATGTCGCCGAGCGTGGAGATGGCAGAGGCCTCGACCATCTTGGCGCGCCCGAGGGTTTGCGTTGCGGCCTGCTGCCCAGCCGAGGGAGAGGAAGCCTCCGAGTACGGGGTTGATGTTCCGCCTAATGCGAAAGCTGGGATTCTCATGTGACGGTCCTAGTAGTTCGCGGCAACGCGGTCGCTGCCATAGACCTTGTTCGGGGTTGATGGCGTCGTCTTGAACCATCCGTCCGCCTTGGCCGTCTTGTAGACGTCCGCCGCCCCGGTGAGCAGGCTGGTCCCGGCCTTGGCCAGCCCAACCCCGGAGGCCGCGTCTCCTGCGGCGTCGTAAGCGGCAGCGGACCCGACAGACGAAACGCCCTGAAGCACCTGATTGCTGGCTCCCGTGAGCGTCTTGTTGACCGTGTTCTGGCTGCCAGTGCGCATCTTGAGCGCGGTGCGCCAGCCCTCTTCCTCGGTCAGGGCAATCTCGCGGTTCGACTCGACTTTGCTGCGCGTCAGGGAGAAAGAGAGTTCCAGGTTCTGCTCGTCGATCTGGGTCAGGGCGTCGCGCATCATCCCGGCAGCCTGTACCGCCGCCGACTGCCTGCGGAGGCTTGCCGAAAGCGTGGTGTCCAATTGGATGTCATCCACCTGCATGCCGCCCAGAATGGAAATGGCCCCGCGCCGGACGGCCGCCATGTCCTCTTCGTGCTTCATCACGTCCAGAGCCGACCCGGTGTAGGCCACCATGCGTGCGCCGAAGCTGGCCCGCTTGAGACCGATGGCTGCGGCGTCCTCGCTGGCCTGCATGGTCTCCTTGAATTTTGTCTGCACGCGGGCCTGGGAGGCCTTGGATTCCCCTTGCGCCTCGATGACCAGGGCCTGGGACTCGGCCAGCGCCTGTGCGTCCTTCCCGCGCGCCATGGCCGTCTCGGCGGTGGCCTTGGCGGACCCGGCAGCCTTGGCCGTAGCCTGAGCCCGGTCGAACTCGGAAATGTTTCGCAGCCAGTTGACCTGGCGCTCGGTGGCGAAGCTCAGATAGTCCAGGTCCAACTCCGTCTCGGACTGGATGCGCTGGGCCTCGTAGGTGGCCATGACCGCGTTCAGAATGAACTTCTCGTTCTCCAGGAGCGAAAGCTTCTTCTGGTTGTTGGCCGCCGTCTTGGCCGCGTCCTCTCCCGCGCCGCCGGATATCCCGCCGATGACGCCGCCAACCACCGCGCCTGCCGCTGCTCCCCACGGCCCAAGGGCGGCACCCGACGCGGCACCGGACATGGCCCCGCTTGCGGCTCCAGTTCCGCTGAATCCCATACTACCCCCTCACCTTGGCGAACATGATGTAGTCCGCGCCTTCCGGGCCGTAATTGCGCAGCAGGCCCTCGGCCTGAAACCCCAGCCAGCAGATGAAACGCCGCGCCACTTCGTTCTCGACCAGCACGACGGCCTGAAGGCGCTTTAGGCGCAAGCACTCCTCGGTTGAGCGAACAAAGTTCTTCGCCCGTTTGGCCAGGGCGTGCGGGTACTGCTCTGCCAACTCCCCGGTGCGCATCCAGAGCTGACCGACGCCTTCCCAGAACATGCTGACGCCAGCGCACGCCACAACGCCCTCGGGGGCCACCAGGGCAATCCCGCCGTTGCGCACCAGGGCCGGGGCAACGCCCGCATCCCACTTGCCAAGGGCGCGCACGTAGTCCGCATGGTCCGCGCGCAACTGGATGCGCTTCAGGTGGTCGTGGGTGAGAACTTCAAGGTGTATCATGTGTTCGTCTGCACCGTGGTCATCACGGCCAGAACCGTGAGGGGATAAGGTTGCTCCTGGCGAATCCAGACTTGCCCTTCCGTCTCGTACCCGGCGTTGGGGCGCACATCCTCGTCACCACTGAACAGGGCCGGGGCCTGGCCAAGCGGGGTGGCTGTTGTCCGATGCGGGGGGGCATAGGTGTCATCCTGGCGCAGGCCGATGGAGTAGCCAAGGCTGCGATGAAGCCTCGCTATGACGCGGCTGATGCGCTTGGTCTTGCCCTGGGCGGTCCCGTCGTCGCCTCCGCCCTCGATGCGCAGGGTCTGGATTTCTGATGTGAACGGGAGGCCGATTGTGGCTTTCGTGGCTGCCTTGTCGATGCTGACAGCCCCGCCGGTGACAGTTTTTGGCGACCGGACTGAGCCGTCCGCCAGAATATGCACAGTCTTGCCTTCCAGGTGGTCCAGGCCGGAAAAGGACGTCGTGGCAGCTCCAGAGTAGATCAGGGCGCTGTCCAGAAAAACAGCGTCTTCCCGTGCTTGGTCAACGAAGGGTTCGGCCATGCGCTCCACGTATCGCTTGGTCTGACCGCCCACCGTACGCTTGACGATCATCCAGACCTGATCGTTCTCCCCGGAAGGAATCACAGCCAAGCTTTCAACCTCGCCGTCCGTGTCGTGCCAGTGCCAACCCACAACCTGCTCGGAACGGTTGTAGGTCAGCCCCAGAAGCTTGCCGTCCCCCCGGACCATCCAGACGATGGAGTCTGGGTTCTGGGCGTAAGCCATAGCCACGATGCCGCCCTTGGTGATGTCCTCGGAGAGCAGGGTCAGGTCCGGGGCCACCCACCCGTTGCTCTGGTAGTCGTAGACGAGCTCGCGCACCTTGCGCGCGCCGCGCTGCACAAAGAGCGTCACGCCCGCCACCTTCACGGGTTGCACGTCGCTTTCGGACCCGTACGCCGTCTCCTCCTTGGCCGAACCCGTGGCCGGGGCCAGGGGAGATTCGGAGTCCGCAGCCCCGATTCGCCATTCAGAACCGCTTGTGCCAACCACCAGGGACTTGGTGGAGACCATCCAGCAGACCGCGTTGACCTGGTTCGACGCCATGACCAGGTTGAGCGGGTCGTCAGCGTCCACGCCGGGGGTGAAATCCGTGTACTTGTTGGTCTTGGAAGCCCACGTCGCCTGCGGGCTCTTGGCCGTGCTCCCGAAGCAAAGCCGCTGCTGGTGGAAGGTCGTGCATGACGGGAATCCCTGGAACGTGCTCCAGGCCCCCTCGCGCCAAGTAAAGGTGGCCGCAGACGATGCCAAAGGCTCCAACACCGTGGCCGTGGCCGAAGTGGCATTGGTCACGGAGTCTACCCGGCAGTAACCGACATAGGCCCCGTGCCGCAGGCGGATAAAGGCCCCCACATGCCCCGCGTCGAAGAGGTTCCAGTTGGCCGTCAGGGTGATGGACTCCTGACGGCTGATGCGCACGTTGTCGATGGACCGGGCCGCGAGCGACGAATGCAGGAAGCCCAGATAAATGCCGGTCACGCCTGGGGTGATCTTGAGCGTCTGCTCGCCGGTCTCGAAAATCGTGTCGGCCTTGATCTCCTGGCCGCCATCCGTGGTTCCGATGCGCAGCGTCACCGGCCCAGACTTCACCTCGAATTCCAGCGTGTATTCCACTCCTGCTGTCGGCAGCGTCACCTGCTGCTGGGCATGTGCCGCCGTGGTCCCGTTGGAGTTCAAGATCATGTAGGAGCCGCTGTCCCACGCGATGGCGGACCCAGCCCCGCTCTTGTTCGTCCAGTCGCTGATGGAAGTGTCGAACGTGCCGTTCTTGACGTACTGGCCGGTTCCGGACGGGGTGATGGTCTTGGCCTGGTCGGTGTTTTCGTCCAGGTATGGCCCGTCGATAAGAAGGAGGCTGGCCAGTGACCAGGCCGTATGCCCGGTGCGCGTCAACGCGCGCGGCGGGTGACCAGGGCAGACCAGAAAGAGCGTGTCCGCGTTCTGGGTCCACTTGAGCTTGGCAAGGTGAGCCTCGGCGTAAGCGGTCGCGATCTCGTAGGGACTGCCGCCGTCCAGAACGATGCCGTTGTCCTTGTAGACCCGCATGTAGAGGTCGCCGAACTCCAGCATGTAGGCTTGGCTGGTGCTGAACTCGAAGGGAACCAGCCGAGCCTTCTTGCTGGAAGTCTTGGTTTCACGCACAAAGATGGTCCCGGTGCGCCTCGTGACGCCCCCGTGCGGCATGAGCACCATGTTCCGGCACTCGGCGAGTCCGGTCTGGTACTTGGCAAGATCCACGCGACCGTAAAGCCTGGGCGAGATGCGCCCGGCGGTGAAGCTGGCTTGAAGGGTGGTGACCTTGCCCATCTACTGCCGGGCCTCCACCCAAGTGACGGTCTTGAAATCAGGCTGCCCGGTGGACTGGCCGTCTACGGATTTGGCCCGCTGGCGCTTCATCTCGTATTCCTGCCCCATGGCGGTTTTGAGAGAGGCATTCCCGGCCACGGGCATGGAGAGGTCCACGGCCATGCGGGTGGCGATAAGATCCACCAACACCGGCTCGTAGGTCATAGGGTCTTCGTTTCGGAAAACGTAGACCACGGGGGCGGTCCCCTCGTTCGTCAGCAACACCCGACCCTCGATGGCGTAGGGAGGGGAAGCGTTAGGGTCCGATCCGAGGCGCGACAGGTCCAGAAAGTCCGGCGGCAACTGGAACGCGTTGGCCCACTCGAAGGGAGGGATCTCGTCCAGCTTGGCCAGGGTCGTCCTTTTCACGGAAGACGCCCAGGGCCTGATCTGCAACACCTCGTCACGTACGGCGCCGTAGATCAGCTTGCACGTGGAAGCCGCTGTGGACCCTTCGTCCAGCGAAGTGATGACGCCCCCGCCGATCTTGGCGAGGGCCAGGTTGCAGATTTCGATCTGGCTGGAACCCATGGTGTCCTCGGATGGGGCCGAGCCGAAGCCCGGCCCCCGGTGTTACTGGTTGGCGTCCAGGAGTTCCTGAAGCTCACCCTTCTTGGCGTTGGCCGGGTACTTCACGCCCTTGGCGTCCAGGGCCGCCATGAGCTGATCCTTGGTTGGCCCACGGGAGCCTTCACCGCCATCCCCAGAGTCGGACAGGGTGAAATACGTGAGCGAAGGATGGTCCTCGGGAAGGTCAAGGTGACCCTCCCAGCCCATTTCGTAATAGGCCCCGTTGATTTCGCAGGTGGTGTGGCAGATCGCTTTCACCGGGGACCTCCTACGGATTGGTCTGGCGGTTGATGATGAGGCCCGCTGTGATCTTGCCCGTGGTCGGCGCGGTGCCGGTCACTGTGTAGTTCAGACGCACGTAGCGCAGGCAGCCCTTGGGGAGAGACGTGCGAAGCACTTCCTTGTTGATGGCCAGACCGCCTGAGGCCAGGGTGATAGCCTCCTGGGCCGGAAGGTCCACGGGGGTGGTGAAGGCCGCGTCCGTGGCGGTCTGGAGCTTGATGCCGAGGGAGGTCAGGTTGTTGAAGGCTTCCGTGGTCCTGGCAAAAATATCCAGGTCTTCGGATTTGCCCGCGTCGGACGACCCCAGGTCGAGCACGTTGGTGGACGCTCGGGTGGCCGTAATGGCGGACTCGGATTCGTCGAACATCAGCTGTTTGTCGAGAATCATGGTGGTTTCTTCTCCTTCTCCCGGCTTAGGAAACCTGGGACTCAGTGTTGAGCAGCTGGTCGCTACGGCGCACGGGAATGCCGTCAAAGGCCACGACCTTCTTCCCGGCCACGCTGTCCAGGGTCAGCTGGGTTACGGTCTTGTTCATGATCTGGCGGCGCAGGAAGGAGCGAATCTTCTGGTTCACGTAGAACACCGGACGCCCCATTCCCTGGTTCGGCAGCAGCTCGACGGCCTGGATCATCAGGTCGATGAGGTCTGCGCCGGATGCGGCGTTTTTGGTCAGAGCGCTCACATCCACGTTGGCGATGCGGATGAAGTAGCGCCAGTCGCGGATGCACATGCCGATTTCCCACTGATAGTGGGACCGGTACCCCTGAAACTTGCCGCCCTGGGCGTCAACCAGGGTCTGTTCGCCCAGGTCCGTGTGCTGGAATCCGGCCTTGCTGCCCTTCGGGAAGACGCCGAACCCGGTGTTGTCGCCCCAGCAGGCCAGCCAGATAGAGGTCAGGTTGGAAGAACCGCCACCCGACAGGATGTTGGCCGAGGACTGTGCCCCGGACAGGGCCGGATAGCGCGGGGTCAGGCCCATGAACCGCTCAGGGTACTGCTGGGTGTTGCCGTAGAAGAGGGTCGCGGCCATCTGCTGGTTCATGGCCTCCAGGAAGGCGCGGTCCTCGGACAGACGGAACTCGGCGGTGTTGCCGTTCAGATCAGCAAGCTTCTTGTCCACCTCGGAATAGGCCTCGAGCATGCCGGTGGTGTCGGTGACCTGGGCGGTGGTGCTTTTGGAGGGCTGGACGCCGTAGTTGAGCATGCGCCAAGTGGCCGAGGGCAGACCGGTGCGCACGGTAGTCTTGTGGCCGGTGGGGAGGTTGCCCTCAATGAAGGGGAGGTCATCCAAGATTTCGTTGGTCTGCCCGAGCAGTTCGACAATCTTGTCCACCTTGCCATTGGGGTCCTTACGCTTGGCCCAGTCGGCCAGGGTAAGGGAGTTCACGCCAAGGGTAGCCATATTGATTTCTCCTTACTTTTTGTTTGGGTAGAGCACGTCAGCCGCGCTGGCATTCGTGCTTCCGCCCCCCGTGGCCCCGGTGACGAACGAGTCCTCAGAGAGCAGCTTCGCCAGGTTGTGGACGAACTTGACCATGTGCGGATTTCGCCCGAAGCCCGTCCGCTCCAGCTCGGCCACCAACTCGGGCGATCCGAAGGTGCTGATGGCCTTGTTGGCGGCGGACATATTGGCATCGTAGCTGTCGCCCCAGTCCTTCTTGAGCAGGACCACGGCCTTAGCCGCATCGTCCTTGGCAATGGTCTCGGCCTGCTCGCGCAGCCCATCCCACCAGCCCTTGAGATTCTGAGCCTGTTCCTTCGAGAACCCGAGCTGGAACGCCTGATCGGCGAAGGCCTTGGTCAGGTTGTCATCGCCCTCCAGCCCATATTCGGCGGCGTTCTGCACGTCAGCCTTGGGGCCTTCGGGCTTCTTGTCGCCGTCCTTGTCCCCGCCCTTCCCGTCGTCTCCGGGCTTGGCGTTGGGGTCGCCCCCCTTGTCGCCGCCATCGGGAGGCGTGCCGCCGTCCGGTGTGTCCTGGGAGTTGGGGTTCGGAGTATCGCCCTGGGCTGGGACATTCCCGCCCTGGAGCGCGCCTTGGCTGCCGTTGTCCGCGCCCGTCCCGGTGTCAGCCTGCGGGGTGGTGTCAGGAGCCGTGGGGTCTGCCATGTTTCAATTCCTCCTCGGCCTCGCAGGCCGTTTGCATGATGAGAGCGACGGCGGACAGGTCACGCACGCCGCACATTTCCAGGATGAAAAGCATCACGTCCCGCTTCCCCTCGTTGAGGTAGGAAACGCTGTTTCCGGTGAAGGTAGTGGACAAAAGCTTCGTGTACCCGGCCAGGACGAGGAGGACCTTGCGGCCTTCCTCGGTGTCCAAGAGCGCCTTGCGGAAGCATCGGGTGAGTTCGTTGCGTTCCTTGAGTAGGGCAGCGACCTGTTCCTTGCGCTCCCGATCCAGGTTGCCCAGGGAGTTACCGTCCCAAACCGCGTGATCGCTCATTGCGCAATCCCTCCGGCCATGTCGGCCATCACGTTGCCCTCGCTCTGGATGCTGCCCAGGTCCTTGGCCTGCTGGGTCATGGAGAGGGCGTCCGCGCGTTGCTGTTCTGCCTGGAGCGCTGCCGCCTGGGCCTGGGCGCGACCCTCGCGCACCTGGGCAACCGCGTCGTCAGTCACGAGGAGCTTCGGCGGCACGCCCTGGGCCTCGGCGTACTCATCCACGGCGGCGTCGAAGTTCACCTTGTCCAAAACGTCAGGTTTGAACTGCGCCAAGCTGCCCACGAATGCCGCCAGCTGACTGATGCTTGCCGTCCCGACCGCTTTCTGGGCCTGGGCCAGCAGGCTGATGTATTCGATCTTGATTTCCTGCCCGGCCAACTCACGAGGCACAGGCGGGGCCTGCTCGGGGGGCGTCTGGCGAAACAGGACGGAGAACGTGCGCTGGATGTCGGGGTCCAGCACCTCCGACTGCGTGCGCTCGATGACCGGCCCGAGGAGAAGGAGCTTTTCGGCGTGGCGCTCGGCCACCTCCGTGGCTGTCATGTTCGGGTGATCCTGGACCGTCAGGAACAGATCGTTGAAGAACCCGGCGCGGATGTTCGGCTTGACCACCTCCAGGAGGTACTGCCGAACGCCGTTCAGGTCGGGGTTGACCTGGAACAGGGGGCGAATCCCCTCGGGGTTGCCGTCGTAGTAGGTTCTCCCGCCAGGGAGGTCGTTCAGAACGCCCTTGATGGTCGAGGGGATCAACTGGGGCGGCTTGACCTGAAGCTGGATGCCGTAGATCGCGGCCTCGGACATCGACTGGAGCATCTTCACGTCGCCCAGAACATCCATGCCGGGGCCGCGCCCGTAAGCGTCAGAACCGACCACGTCCCACCGGGCGGCCATGAAGGGCTGCTCTTCAAAACCGCCCTTGGAGAGAAAGTCGTCTGCCCCCTCCTCGACGTAGTACGAAGCATAGGGCTTGTTGCTTCCGTCCGCCTTGTTCGGATCGCGCCCCTTGTTGGGCTCGATGCCGTGGATGACCTTGACGGGCTCGAAGGGAGATTTCTCAAGGAGGTTCTGCGTGGCCTGCGACAGCTTGGACTTGCCGAACTGTTGCTCCATCTGCCTCGGTGTCATCCAGAAGTACCGGAACAGCGTGTCCACTTGGCCCTTGTAATTGGAGCCAAGGTAGTATTCGCCAATGGTGGCGCAATGGTAGCGCACGCCAGACGGGGGATCATCGAGAGCCAGGATCAGGCCGGTCCCGAATCCGGCGAGTTCAAGGAAGAACGTGGCCGCGCACTCGTAGAAGTTGGACTTGGCCTTGGCGTGCAGAATCTTCCGCTCCCACCACGCCAGCCATTCGCGCACGCCCGGAGCGTTCTGCATGTCCGGGTCCTGCGTGCCGAGACGGAACCAGGGACGCGACAGCGGAGTCAGCCCGCCGTGCATCCCGGCAGCGATCATGCGCAGCGACTGCGTACCCTGGGAGTCGATGATCTTGTCGTTGCGCTTCTCGCCCCGGTTGGGCCTGTCCCCGGAGGGAAGGAACCGCCCGCGACCAGGAAGCAGGTATTGCGCGACCTCCTTCCAGTGAGAGTCCCAGGAGCCTTCCCGCTCGCTCTTGAGCGCGTTGAATCGCGCGAGAAATTCGTCTGTCGGCTTTCCGTTCATCTACTGCCCCAGAAGGGTTTTCGTCCCGACACTGGGGGACGCGGTCAGACCCTGGCCGCCGGTCAACAGGGTTGTGAATCCAGGCAGCGTTGCCCGGCGCTTCTTCAGGCGGAGCCGCTCGTCTTCTTCTGCGGTCAGGTCTGCGGCCATGCCCTCTTTCATGTCGGTTACTCGCCCTGCGGACTCGGCTGCCAAGCGCCGCTTCTCGGCCTCTTCCTTGGCGATGCGGTCCGCCTCTTCCTGAGCCTTGCGCATTTCCTCCACGCGAGCGTTGGAGTCACTCACCAGCCTGTCCATGGCTGAACGGGCATTGCCCAGCTCGGCCTCGTAGGCTGTCTGGCGCTCGGCGTCTGCGGCGATAAGCGCGTCCTGCTCGGCCCTGGCCTGCGCGGCGTCGCGTTCCTGCTGCTGTTGCGCCTGCACGGCCTGCACGGCCATGAACATCATCTGCATCTGCGAGGCCTGTATGCTGGCGCTGTTGTCGCCTCCGCCCCCACCTCCACCACCCATGGCCTACCCCGTGAGCAGCGTGGAACCGCTGCCTGTTTCTTCGTCGCTCAGGAGGCTGGAACCAGCTTTGAGCTTCTGTTTGCCCATGAGCAGACGTGTGCGCCGCTCATCACGCGCCTTGGTCATTTCCTCCGCCGTCGCCTTCGATTCTTTCAGGCGTTTCAACTCCTCGGCCTCACGGCTGGCGATCAGCTTGTCGCGCTCCGCCTTGGCCATCTCTTCGCCCTTGGCCTGCATGCTTGCCGCCATGTCATCGGCGTAGTCGCGGGCGCGCTGGGCAGCGAGGGCCGCAAAGTCCATCTTGTCGTAAGATGCGGCGTCTCGCGGGGTCAGGTCGTAAACAGGGTCGGGGATGCGGTCTGCGGCGCTCTCGCGCACGATGAGGCGCATGGCCTCCTGCGTCTGCTCTTGCGGGGTCGGCCCCTGGAGATTCTGCGCGGCCTTGAAGGACTCATTCCGGTAGTGGGTATCGAGCGCGCGGCTCTCCTCTTCCGAGTTGATCCCGCCCTGCATGAACGAAGGCAGCTCCGGGTCGTAGACGCTCTTGGGCGGCTTGATCTTGCCGATGGCCGCGTTCATATCGTCAACGCTGTAGGTGGGTTCGCCGCCGCCGCTCATCTCGCCTCCCCGAACACGTCGTAACTGGTGGCCTGCTGTTGCAGGCCGTCCAGCGGGTTGTAGTTGGCGATGGATTGGACATGGTGGAATTCGCGGGTGGCCTGCTCCTGCCAGCTGACGGCGAACATGCGGAAGGCGTCGGCGGCGTGGCTGGTCCAGTCGTGCAAGGGCTGAGAGCTAAAGATGCGCTTCTTTTCGTCGTACTCGCTCCGGTACTGCCGCAGGGCCTCCAGGCCATGCCGACACCTCTCGGAATCAAACCAGCACCGGGAGAGAATCATGCGGGCGGCGTTGATGCCGTCCATGACGCCGATATTTGGAGCGATTTTGAATGACAGCCCCAGGCCCCGTGCGATTTCCAGGCGGGACTTACCCGAACCCAACTCACGAACCTTGATGTCGTGCGGGGCGAAGTGGTCGCCGTAGAGGTATCCCTTGCGGTCCAACACCTGGATGTAATGATCCAGGCCCGCTCCCGACGACTCGTAGTAGTCGATGAACCGGATCTCTTTGCCTACCTGCTGGACGAACCAGATGGTCATGGCGTCGCTGATGCCCAGGTCCCAGTACGTGTTGACCCTGGAAGTAGACTCGTAGGGGATGCGGCAAATGCGCTTGTCGGCGTCAGCCAGGGCCAGCAGCTTGCCGTAGTAGGCCCCCAGGATGGCGGCGGTGAAGGAGCACTCGTATTCCTGGGCGTACTCTTCTTCCGTCATGTCCTTCCGCGCAGAAGCGAGCTCACTGGAGGCAATCAGCGCCGTCTCAGAAGCGCGGAACATACGGGACATCCATTCGGGATCATCCCCGGCCAGGCCTCTCTGGTACTGCTCCCAGAAAAAATTATGCCCCTTGGGGGTCCCGATGAACACGCACCAGCCGTCACGGTCGGAGAGCAACGGACGAATGACCTGGCCCCAAAGGTTGCGGGGCATCTGGGCCACTTCGTCCAGCACCACGCCGTCCAGGTACATGCCACGAATGGCATCCGGGTTGTCCGCCCCCAGGAGCATGATGCGCGCGCCGTTTGGGAGGTCGCAGCGCAACTCGGATTCGTTGAATGACGCTCCCGGAATGGCCCCGGCGTACTCCTTGAGATAGTCCCAGGCCACCTGCTTGGCCTGCTTGAGCAGGGGGGCGAGGTAGGCTCCCCGGTAGTTTTTGCAGACCTTGGTGCAAGCGTCCTTCAGTAGTTCGTTGATGCCCCACACGGTCTTCCCGAAGCGACGATGGCAGACGAGCACGGTGAACCGTTTACGGTTCCGGTGCAGTTCGCGCTGAAGTGGGCGCGGGCTGTAGGGGATTGTGACTACTCGGCCCATCTGATGGTCACCTCGCCGCTCTGCTCCACGCTGGAGCGGTCCTTGAACTTCTCAGGCCGGTGCGCCTTGAGCAGAATGACCATGAGCGTGTCGGAGAACTCGCGGATGCTCCCGCACTCTTCCCCCTGGTAGAACACCGGCTTCTCGACTCCTTCCAAGGCCCTGCGCCTGGCCTCAGCCTCCAGGGCGTCGGTGGCTATCTCTTCGGCTTCTGCCCAGCGCGCCGCGAACGCCGCGTCTTCCCTCCGCTTCTCGTAGACCCAGGCCCTGTAAATCTCGGCCTGCCTGCACGCCTCCGAGACGTTGGCAGTGGCGGCGAAGACCGCGAAGAACTTGTCCACCTGGGCAGCGGTGATGGAGCGGGAGGAGACGGGCTTGCGCGTGCGCTTGGCGGCCATGGCTACCTCGGCCCCACGGCTTCGGCCCACTTGCAGACACGCACGGCCATGATCTTGAGCAGCTCTCCAGAGGCGTAGCCGGACAGGCCAACAATCGCGCCCTGGATGCTCAGGGGCCAATCTGTCTGGGCAAGGATGAGGTGGACGATTACGCCCGCGAATAGGGAGGTGACGGCGGCGACGGCCACAGCCTTGAAGCCGCAGCGCCCGGCTTGCATCGAGCGGACAATACCCCCCAGCGCGGCCAGAAGGGCCAGGGGCAGGCCAACGGCAACCAGGTCGTAGATCGCCTGCCACGCTGCGGGAGTTTTGATGTTCACTTCGCCCTCCCGAACGCTGCGCCGCCAAACGTGATCACGGCCATGCCGTAGGTGATGGCGCGCAGCACGCGCAGGACCAGCAGGGGGAACGCTGCCCAACGCGCCCACATGGGCCACTCCAGGAACGCATAGACGGCCAGGAGCACGATATTCACGATGAACACCGCGTCCGACCTGTTCTTGTCGCGCCCCTCGCCATAGTTGTAATCGTGGATGTTGCAGGCTTCGCGGATGTCCAGCCCCCAGATGGTGTCAGGCACCGGCACATGCGATCCGCGCGCGCCGCAGCCGTTGCAGATGTCGGCCTTCTGCTCGGGTGTCAGCGCGTAGAACTCGGGTGGGGCGATGAGGGGGACCACTACTGCGCGTCCTTGGCGACGGCCGCCAGCTGGTCAACCCAGGCCTTTACGCCGGGCATGTGCTTGGTCAGTTCGCTCTCGGGGGCGTTGGACAGCCACTCTGCCCACGATCCCACGCCGCGCAGCTGGTCGCCGAACTGCGGCGAGTTGTACGTGAGCACGACGCCATCCTGGCCGACCTTCATGCCGATGCCCTGCATCCACGACATGTTGCAGGCCGTCAGGGCCAGGACGGCGCAAAGCGCCAGCACGGTGAAAAGAGCCTTGAGCTTGCGCATGGACTACTCCTTGGCCTCGCAGGCCGGGCGATTCGGGTACAGGTGTGGATGCAGAATGGTTTCGATCTTGCGGGACCAGACGTGGGCCTCGTCGTGGGTCATGCCCTGGTCGCGCATGCGGCAGTACAGGGCAGCGGCGTTGCAGCAGTGCTGCACAGCGGGCGGCGGGTAGCCGCTCACAGCCACTCCCCGGTACGCATCATGGCCGCGAGGCGTTTGACGCGGTTCGGGGTCTGCTTGCCCCAGGCGGACGCCTCCATGTGCTGGGCGGCGTCCTCGTATTCGTGGTCGGTGATGTGCTTGATGGTGGGCGCGAACTGGAGAACCTTGGCCGCGCCAAGCTGGTACATGGCGCTGACGGCCACGGCCTGGCGCGCCGGGGTCAGCGTGGTCCAGTTCGGGAAGTTCTTGTCGAGGGATGCGAGGCAGCGATCAAAGCAGACATCGAACTCGCGCTCGGCCTTCTCCTTGGTCCAGCGGACGGTCTCGGCCTGGGTCGGCGTGTAGCCGTGGGCTTCGAGGTTGTAGCCGTAGCCGATGGTCCAGATACCCCGGCTGTCCTTGTACGCCTTCATGCGCAGGCCTTCGTCGGCTTTGATCAGGGCTTCGATGCGGTCGCGGAGTGTGGGTTCCATGACCAGCCTGTGCGAGATCAGGCTGGGGAATAAAAGGCAGAAATCGGATTTCTGCGGAAATACTAGGCGATTGCTCCAAGTTTCTTGGGACGCCCCTTCATCGGCTTGCGCTCGAGCTCGGCGGTAACCACCTCCGTGGCCTCAAAGAGGCCGTCGCACTCGTCACATGCGCGACGGCGGACGACCTCACCTGGGCTCTCTCCAAGGGGATCGCCAAGCGCCTTGAGCTTGCCTGTGCCGCACTTTGGACAAATCATCGAGCCACGTCCTTAGTTGCCAGTCTTTGCGTTTGATCTGCGTTATTCTCCCGCGCGTAGTTGAGCGTCATGCGAGACGTCCTTGGGTTGGCTCTTCCCGCTTCCCGTACTCCTCGATCTCGTAGCCACCGCCGCTCTTCTTGGTGCGCTTCACCGCCGCGAAGAACAGGAAGAACCAGAACTGATCTGCCACGGACTTCCATTTCACCCTGGCGTCCTCTTCCCACTTTCCCTTGACCTCATGCACCTCGAACCCGTGGGGCGTGGTGACGAAGAAATCCGGCGTGTAGTACGTGTTGTCGGCCAAGCGGAACTTGATGCCCTCGAACAGGATGTCCAGAATCTCCCCAGCAGCGCGTTTGGGCTCCAAGACCGTGCGAAGATATTCGGCCTCGTTATCGTTCATCTGCCCTATCTTGTGGGGCTTGTAGCGGGCCGGTCCAGGACGCTTGCCCCTCCCCCCGCGCGCGTTGGCATGTCCGCTGGATGTCGATCCCCCGGCTAAGTGCGCCCTCAACTCGGCTGCTGTCATGTGCGCTTGCTGCATCGTCACTTCTCCTTCAGCTCAAAAATCTGGGACGTTCGCCACGGCTCAACGCGTCCAGGATTTCCCGCGCCCGGTTGGTAGTCGGCCCTTCGTAATTTTCCTGGGGGGCCTCGCTTTCGGTCTGAGCCTGCCTGCGCTCCTGCTTGACCTCCTCCCATGCCTCCAGGATGTGCGCGGATGTCGGGAAGTACTTGGACTTGGACCGCGCTCTGGCCGCAGCTTGTTCAAACTCGCCTTGGCGCATGTGGCGGCAGTCAGCGGCATAATCAGCGGCCAGGAGGTCCAGCACGCCGACCTGCTTCGACCTGGGGTAGTGCAGGGCCAGACCCTTGAGGACCAGCAAGACGCTCTCCGGAGTGACTTTCAGGAAGTTCATGCTCATGTTTCTGCTCCTTTCGGCGAAGCTCGTTTGCAATGTCGTCAATGGCCTTGGACTCGGCTGAGGCGTAGGCAGACGGAGGCGGCGCGGCCCTGGCCTCCGGGATTTTGTTCATCCACGTTCGCTTGGCGAGGTAGTTCGACAGCCAGGGAACAAACTGCCCGTTGTCCTTCGTCCACTGCTCGCATTTGCAGCGGGCGGTGAGATCGTCCTGGATGCGTTTCAACCCCGGCCATTGCCGCTTGCTGACCAGAGCCTTGAGCGCGTCTTCAGCTGCTCCGGGGTCGTACTTGTCGGGTGGGTAGCCTTCTCCGATCTGCTGGATGTCCATCGAGACGGCGTAGTCCTGGGATTCGTAGGGAGCAGAAGCAGCTATTTCTTCCTCCACCCCCCCGCGCGCTTCTTGGGTTGGGGGCGTAGGAGCCGGAGTAGGAGAAGGAGCAGGAGCAGGAGTAGAACGGTTCGTTGTACGGCGAACATACGGCGTACCTTCGGCGTACATTTTGTATTCATCCTTCGTGATTCCGCTGCGCCCATCCGCCTTCAAATCCTCGGCAGCGGCCTTGTTCACGCGGGCAAGACGGGACAGCCTGGCCGAGTCGCTACGAGCGTCTGCCTCGCTGGCCCAATCATTGTGGTCCTGCCAATCGTGAATGGAAAAGACGCCTTCCTCGCACTGCTCCAGCAGGCTAAGATCACACAGGGTAGACGCAAGTGCCCCATCTTCTCCCTTCCATCCGGCCGCGATCTCGATGTCTTCTCCATCCATACCCGTGAAGACACCCTCCGGGCGGTGCTTGGCGGCATAGGCAAGCAGCTTGAGATGGCAGAACGAGCCCTCAACGCCGAGGCGCTTCACGAGCTTCTTGGTTTTGTGGTGCTCGAAATAGTCCACCGAAACCCGGAAATCTGTGTTCATCGCTACCTCCATCCCTTGCGCAGCAAAATAACCCGCAAGGCGAGAGGTTCACACGTTGGATTAATCCCCGCTGATGTCCAAGCTGCATAAGTTTCCGGGCGTCCGTCCATTGTCTAGCCCCTCCTGCCGAACCGCCACCAACAGCGCAGCTTCGGTTTAGCCGCAGTGGCCTCGCTGTCCATGCGGATGCTGAACGACACGCACTCGGCCCGGCGGTTGATCCAAAGAGATTCCAGCGCATGGACGGCTTTCTCGCGCAGGGGGGAAAGCTCCATGAATCCGTCTCCCCTGGCGTGGGCCTCAAGAAAATCCGTCACGGCCCGAAACACCTCGACATGGGGCACATCGCGCTTCCCGTGCTGGGGCTTCTGCAACGTCCACCCGATTGTGGAGGCCATGCACCGTATGCCATGAGCGGCGATGTCTTCTCGACCGTAAATCTTGAGCTCTTTTACGGTTTCATTCATCCGGTCGATTGGGTTAAAAGCCCAGTCCTCGCAATGCATGGGGTCAGCCGCATATCTGTACAACTGGCGCTGGGCCACGCCCCATATCTTGGAGAGCTTCTCCTCCCCGAGGACTTGAAGACAGGCAGCAAAGAATTGGCGAGGGTTCACGAGGCAAACCTCCGGGCGTTTTGCCGTGGCGCTTGCCCCCGGCCCAGGTAAAAGAGGGTCATGGAAATAACCGTGACGCCCCGCCAAACCAAGGACGCCCGCCCATACGCCCTGGTGCGCTTCAAGGTGCCTGGGGCGCTGCCCGAGTACCGGACATGCGCCCTGACTCCGGAAGCCATGGACGGGTGGGACGAAGAGGTGCGCGCGTTCATTTTGGCCCGTGCCCCGGCCCGCATGTGGCAGGGCGTATTGTGGTGCTAAATTTCATGCATTCCCCATATGAATCCGCCCCTCCTCCCGGTATTGGGAAGTCGTCACCCAAACCCAAACCGAGAGGAGAAGCGAAATGGCTGATCACAAACTCGAACCGTACGTTGCTCATGACTTTGGAAATCAGTCGTTTGCTTTCCGAGCAGCCTATTTACTGGCCTACAAACTGGCTGAAAGTGGCTGCCCTGGCAGCACAGGCCCTGCACAGCATGTCATTGGACTTTTCCGCGAAGCCCACGCAGAATTCAAAAAACTCAACACTCAGCCCGAGTAATAACCGCCTGAAGAATGCGTTCCTCCGGGGTGTTCAACCCCCGGAGGACGTTCACGATGTCCACCAACTCCATCCCCAGATTCGAGATAACGGGGACGCTGAATCGCTCCGGTTTGGTCCTTTCGCCTTCGTCCTGCCCTTTCGCGTCCCTTGTCTTTCGCCGGATTCCCAGAATCATTACGTTCATGCTCTCCCCCTCGACCTGCTGGTCGGCTTGAAGGTTAATCCCCACCTACCTACTTCTGTGCATGTAAGCCGCGCTGACGATGCGCTCTCCCAGGAGCGCCCCGACGGCGAAGGCCCCGAAGACCAGCAGGATGGTGAGCGTCATCCTGTGAATTTCTCCGCGTATGTATTTATTTCCGTCCCTCCCCCCTGTATTGGTTTGGTGCGAACTAAACCTGAACCGGAAGGAGAGACGAAATGTTGGACCGCATCGCGGAGGCTATTGAAAAAAGACAGGTTCTCGCGGTTTATTACAACGGTGGGGTCCGAATCATCGAACCTCACTGTTGCGGCTACGGAGCGGACGGGCGTCCGCTTTTGCGCGCCTATCAGGTTTCCGGGCACAGTGATTCGGGGAATCCTTCTGGATGGAAGCTTATGGGCATGGACACCATGTCCAACCTGGAGGCGACAGGGCAGCTGTTTGACAGCCCGCGCCCCGGCTACAATCCAAACGGTGATAAGCACATGCCCACCATCAGGGTTAAACTTTAAACCCGCAGTCGCATGGCCCGACCGGGAGCGCCGGTCCGTTGTGCACGGAACAGCTCGACAAGTGGAAGCGGCGGCTCTCGCAGTCGCCGCATTTCCATTTCTTCCCGGCGGGATCTGTGAGTCCGCAGTCGCACGGAGCGCCCTGCCCTTGGCGGATGGAACAGTCATCCGTGTGGGATATCCTGTCCGGGCATTCCCGGCAGGGATTGTTATCGTTCATGTCCTTCCCCTCGGCCTTCCGGCCCGTTTAAGGATTTTCTCCACAGTCTCCTCCACCGCCTTCGGGACAATGTGGTCCAGCGCGGACGCGACGGCCCGCCGGGCCACCTTCTCCCCCAACATGACGCCCACAACGAACGCAGCCAGGGCCACGATCAGCAGCCACCAACTCACGCGGCGTCCCCATCCCCCTGCCCCGGCTCCCGCGAGGATGAGGCGGGATCACAGGGGAGGCCCTGGCCGGGGAGGGGGTAGAGGTCGGGGCGTAGATCCTCCAGGGGGATGGCGTAGGCGGCGTGGTATCGGAGGACGGCTTCAGGAGGGATAGGATCAGCACGGCAATGTTTGTGAGCGTTGCCTTTGTCGAAGCCTGCGGCGGCCCCCAGGGCTTCAAAAGTCATCCCATGTTCGTTCCGGTAGCGTTCCAGTGCGTTCATGCCGCCCTGTTGCCACGAGACAACTTAAAAGTCAACGACAAGGTGGTCGCATGACAACTTGGAATCACTTAGAAAAGGGCATGCCATGGCCAGACTTTCTTGACCTTTGGACACAGGTTGTTGCCCGCGTGCGGTCCCTCAAGGACACGCATGGCATGACATATGAAAAAATTGGCGAGCTTTTAGACGTCAACAAGTCCACCGTAAAGCGCTGGCTAGATGGAGACAGGGGCGGCGAGAACACACCAGCTCCCGCCCTTTTCCGGTACATGAGCGTTCTCGGCATACAGCCACAAGACGTTTGCCGAGAGCCACTTCCCGACAGCGGAGAGTATGCCTTCATCCGCAAGGCCCTTGCCCGGCCAACCGCTGGCGGCGGCTCTTTGGAAACCAGCGGCGAGACCGAGGGCGGGCTTGTCTTCCAACTGGCCTGGCTGAAGCAACGCACTACCAGCAGCCCGGACCGTCTGCGCGTAATGCACGTCCAGGGAGACTCCATGTCTCCGACCATCGAGGATGGGGACGTGGTGCTCGTGGACGAGGGCAAGGCCGAGCTTGTGCCGGATCGCGTCTATGTGGTCCGCAAGGGTGAAGAAATTTACGTCAAGCGATTCCGTAAGACCCCAGACGTGTTGTTGTTCATGGGCGACAACCGGGCGCGGGATTTCGAGGACGTGAAGGTGTTCCCTGGAGATGTGAACGGCTTTGCCGTGATTGGGAGGGTGCTGTGGGCAGGAAAGGAGCTTTAATAGCACTGCTTATGTGCTTATTCTTCACAAATAATGCTCACTGTGATGACTATAACGGCGTGTTGTTGTGGAGGAAATTTAGCGAAAGTGAAAAATTGTTTTATTGTCATGCGTGGATGTCTGGATATAAAACTGGATGTATCTATGGGAGCCTTGAGCTTGTCAGATGCTCTGACAAGGCCAACTCGAAAACACCAGAACAATTAAGAGCAGATGTAAACGCATTATACATGGACAAAAGGGCTGCATGTATCTCGCTTGATATTGCCGTGATGTACGCCCTTAATGGGACACCAAAAGAAGAAGTTCTTAAAAAAAATAGTTGTGATTGACCCTGGAAGGACGGATTCATGACCCGCGCACTTGTCCTTATCCTGCTCCTGTCACTGCCCGTCTCGGCCCTGGCGCACGGCGGCGGCCTGGACGGCTACGGCGGGCACCACAACAGGAAGGCGGGCGGCTACCACATCCACCGAGGGCCTTTGGCGGGGAAGCACTACGCCAGCCAGGCCGAGATGCTCCAGGATCTGAAGAAGCAGCAGGCACCCAAGGCTGAGGCCCAGCAGTCGCAGCCCAAGAAGCCAGGGCAGCAGCCGTAGTGCCGAACCAGGTGGAAGATCTTTCCCCCGAAGACCGTGGGCTGCTCTTCGCCCTGCTGGCCAGGAAGGAAGAGCTGGAGCGCGAGCGGGCCAGGATCGAGCGGGAGATGCGGGAGATTGGGGAGAGGGTGGGGGAGTTGGTGAACAATGAATCATGTGGTGAACCATGGAAATTCCTGAAAGGCTACTGAAAAAGAAGTGCCAGTGTGGCGAGCATCTTAAGTTCTACACCCTTGTTGGGATTCCATTCATCCCGGAAATGGTTGGGGTAAACATTTACAAAGAACAGGCAAAACTCGACACACTAAGAATATTCCCAGGCGTAATAGCAAACAAAACGCTATTTGGGCTTGCATTCACTGGAACATGTTCGAACTGCGGAAACATATCAGCATGGCAACTTACGCATGAAGAGGTTACGTACCTATTGAGCGGCGAAAGAGACTTATCTTATGGAATAGGGTGGATATACAATCACCAATTCCTTGATGAACAGTTTAAAAACTTTCCAGACAAGTCATTTTATAACTCCGTGCTTGAGATTTCAAAAAGAATTGACATGGCGAATAATTCAGTGACAACGAACAAGGGGGCTGCCAGTGACTAGGCTCCTTGCTTTTCCCGGGGGACGGACTTCATCTTCTGGCCTTGACACTTCTGACGGCGGTGATAATTTCGACGGCATGGACACAAGACTAGGGCTCGTTGAGTCTGATCTGCGCGACCTCCGCAAGGATATCCGCCAGTTGGTTTACTTTGTGATAGGCGGGGTCATTGTGCTTTTGGGCATGATGGCCACCGGGTATGTCCGTCTTGATGACAAGGTAGACTCCAAGGTGAATGCCCTAGAGGCGCGTATGAACACGCGGTTTGACAAGGTTGATGCCAGGATGGACAAGATCGAAGATCGCCTGGGGAAAATTGAGATTCGCCTGGAAAAGCAGGACACTAAGCTTGATACCATCCTAGAGCGTCTTCCCAAGAAATAAGCCACCTCTCCGTGTCTTCTCCCAGGCCCTCCCCCGAGGGCCTTTTCTTTTCCCTACTTCCCCGCCCTCACCTCCCCCGGCCTGAGCTTCCCGTGAGCGATCAGCTTCTGCACTGACGCGCCGCCGTTCTCCAACTGCATCCGAAGAATCCTCGCCCACTTCCCGGCCACCTCCCTTGCCTCCGCCTTGTTCTCGTTCGTGTGCTTCCGGTCGAACCGCAGATAGCCCTGCCCGTCCTGGCCAAGGAAGACTTCCACGTGCATGGCGCGCAGGTAGCGCAGCGGGTCGAAGAGGGGCATGGGCTCAAATCGGCCTGGGAGGGGGTGAAGTCAAGGGCGTCCGCCACGAGCGGACTTTTTTTTGGGCAGGGAGTTGTCGCAAGGCAACTTTTAAGTTGACCATTCTGTTGCCATGTGGCAACTTCCATTTCAACGACGCGCCCAACGCGTCCCGGCCTCCTTCGGGAGGAAGTAGCCGAAACCGCCGATGCCCGAGGGGGATAACGCGACCACAGGCTCCGGGAAGGGCGCAGAGTAAAGATTTCCGGGCGCTGCGGGGGCTACCCAGCACCGCAAGCACCGGGCGGCAGGGGAGATAGCCCATGTGGGTCAGCGAGGGAGAGGTCGGGAAACTGGGTGGTTGCCCGGCCTCTTCATAAGGGAGGGATCATGCGCAAGCTCGTCAACGCCATCAACTGGGAATCGGCCGGCAGCATCTTCTACGCTGTGATCGCCGCCTCAGCCATCGCCTGGACATCCTACGTTCTCGGCGGTGCTCAGGCTCGGCAGGATGTGGTCCACGTGGAGAAGCGGCAGCGGAGCTCAGAAGAGGCTGCGGCAGCCGCACGCAGGATGCACCAGCTCACCTCCGAAATGCACGTCTACCCGTTCGGGAGGTAGCCATGGAAGCCATCGACGTTTGCTGCGCGAACTGCGCCCACTGGGACAGCAAAGACAGTCTGTCCGGGTTCTGTGAGGAGATCACCGAGGCGTTGCGCCTGACGCCTCTCAGGGTCCACGGCCTGCACATGTGCGAAACCAGCGCGAACGGCCACTGCCAGCGGTTCGACGCCAGCGCGGAGGCCATCAGGGAAGCTGACGCCGAAGAGGCTTACATGGCCGACCTGCGCAGCGATGCGGGCACCTACTACCCGGCCAGCCTGACCTGTGCCGGAAGGGGGCGGTAGGGCATGAAAGTGAAGCACACCAAGGGTCCGTGGGAGCGCGACGGCGCACCGAACGACAAATACCCGTGCATCTACACCTGTGACGCTACGAGCGACGACATCCTTATCGCCCAGGTGTTCGGGGGCCAAGAAGACCAGCCCACAGTTAACGAGGCCGGAGCCAACGCCGACCTCATCGCCGCAGCACCGGACCTGTACGAGGCGCTTGTCAGAAGCAAGGGGCAGTGGATTCACTCGGTAAACGCGCCAATATGCCTTGCCGCCATCGCCAAGGCCGGGGGGAAGTAGCCATGAACGCTGCTGAACAGGCCAAGGCCTCCTACGAACGGGAACGCTGGCTCCGCAACACAGCGCAGGCCGAGCGCGCGAACGCCCGGCCCGGCCAAGCCTCGATCCAAAACACGATCAAGATGGAGGAAAAATAGAATGAACGGCAACACAGCGCAAGCCCTGGCTGTCTCGCAAACAGCCCCCCCGGCCCCCATGAGCTACGCCATGGCCGTGGAAGAACTCACCGGGCAGGTGAGCCTCATCCAGAACGTCATGAAGCGCGTCATGAAGGACAAGGAACACTACGGGACCATCCCTGGATGTGGGAACAAACCCACGTTGCTCAAACCGGGAGCGGAAAAGCTCGCTATGACTTTCCGCTTTGCCCCCAAGTACGAAATTCAGGAACGGGAACTGCGTGATGGACACCGGGAATACCGTGTCATCGCCTCTCTCCAATCCATCATCACGGGGGCGTTCGTCGGCGACGGTGTAGGCGTCGGGACCACCATGGAGAGCAAGTACCGCTTTCGCAAGGCAGAGCAGACATGCCCCCAGTGCGGTCAGGCGACCATCATCAAAGGGAAGCAGGAGTATGGCGGCGGGTGGCTTTGCTACAAGAACAAGGGCGGTTGCGGGGCCAAGTTCAAGGCTGGCGACCCGGAGATCGAGAACCAGGAAATGGGCCGGATAGAGCACGATAACCCGGCGGACTACTACAATACCGTCCTCAAGATGGCCAAGAAGCGCGCTCTGGTGGACGCCGTCCTGACTGCCACTGCCGCCAGCGACATATTCACCCAGGACATCGAAGACATGGCCGGGAATGGGGAAGCCCAAAAGCAACCATCTCCCGCACAACAGCCCCAGCAGCAAGCCAAGCCGCAGTCCCAGCAGGGGACGCAGAACCAGGCCTCCGAGGCCCAGGTACGGATGATCAGGCAGACGGCCCAGAAAGCTGGATTCGACGAGTCCGGGATGCTCCAGGCGATCAAGATGTTTCTGAACGTCGATGACCTGACCGAACTGGATGGCCTGTGGAGTTCCGAGGCGTCCAAGGTCATTGGGGCCTTGAAGGACGGTACCCTGGCCCCTGTCCCCGCCACCGAGCAGATGGATCAAGTCCCCTACTAGGAGCCTGTCATGAGCGTCACCGACATTTACATCGACATCGAAACGATACCCAGCCCTTGTCCGCCGTCTCCTGAGTGCATCCAGGCCCCGGCCAACTACAAAGACCCGGAGAAGATCGCGGCTTACAGGCAGAATGCCATCGAGGACGAATGGCGCAAGGAATCCCTGCTGTCCCACCGGGGGCGCGTCCTGTGTATCGGGTGGGCCGTGGACGATGGGGAAGCCTGCTCTGTCTGCGCGGAGCCTGAAGGACCGGCTATAGAGTCGTTCTGGGCCTCCCTTTGCTCCCAACTGCCCCGCGAATCCTCCCGGTCCATCCGGTGGGTGGGCTTCAACGTGACCTCCTTCGATCTCCAGTGGTTGCGCCACCGGTCCTTCAAGTACGGACTGCGCGATCTCTCCTACCAGCTCCCGGCCGATCGCTACCCGAAGAACGTCTTCGACCTGCGCTCTTGGTGGCTCGGCCCGGACTACCAGGGCAAGGGCAAGCTGGAAGAGATCGCCGCGTTCTTCGGCCTTCCCGGAAAGACGGACGGCATCGACGGGTCCAAGGTGT
Source organism: Desulfovibrionaceae bacterium (assembly GCA_009773665.1). Taxonomy (GTDB): domain Bacteria; phylum Desulfobacterota; class Desulfovibrionia; order Desulfovibrionales; family Desulfovibrionaceae; genus Fundidesulfovibrio. The sequence goes on from WSYE01000002.1 coordinate 105,270, forward strand.
TCGACTTCTGGCGCGCCGGGCAGCTGGACGAAATCGCCGCATACTGCCGCCGCGACGTGGAGCTTGTGCGCGAGCTGCACCAGCGGATCACCGGATAAATTCCCTCCCTTGCATCAAGCCACGCCGGGCCAGGGTCAGCCCGGCATACTTCACCAACAGGAGCCAGCATGAACGCCATCCCCGCCGAAGCCCAGACTGACGGGCAGGATCAGCAGCAACAGGAACAAGGACACCTCGCCGTCGTGGGCGGTCGGGGAAGGCCTTCCACCGAACAAGTGGAGGCTGCCAGGAAGGAGACGGAAACCAAACTTCGCGCCCTGGGCATGTTCGACCAAGCCGTAGAGTACGCCGGTAAGAAGGGCTGGGGCTCTTCCGCGAAGTGGAACACGAAGAACTGCGGCAAGATCCTGGCGTGGGCCAGGGAACAAGCGGGCGTGACGCTCTGCGAGTGCGGCGAGCCTGCCCACCACTATCCCGAGGACGGCCCGGCGCTGTGCGACTCCTGCCACGAACGGCTTGAGGAGTGCAGCCTGCGCGAGTGCGAGGTCTGTGGCGAAGAGGGCGTGATTGTCGTGTCCGGCGCAATGCTCTGCCAGGGGTGCGCCGACAAGCACAGCGGCATGGAGATCGTTTCCATGTCCAGCACGCCCATCCTGGTTGATCCGCATGTCATGGACAACGCCCTGTCCTTCTGGGCCTACCCCTACGAGATCGCGTCCGCCATGGAGATTCAGGCGCTGCGCGATCAACTCTACTGGACCCAGCGTCGTGCCAGCAACCTCCGGGATCAGCTTGACCGGGCACAGGATCAACTCCAGCGCTTCAACGACATTCGCCGCATGGCCGAGTCCGAGGGCTACGACGCCAGCCTGGACCAGCTCTACATCGTCATGAGCATCGACAACGGCAAGGCCGTTCGCGACGTCGCCCACGGCGTGCAGGGCATCATCTTCGACGGCAAACGCCGGAACGTCGTGAACTACAAGGGTGAAGTCGGGGCCAAGCTCACCATCACCTTCAACAAGGACAAGCTCCCTCAGGACTGCGACGTGGCGATCATCACCTGCGAGGTCAGCCAGAAGGTTCCTGCCGCCGTGTGTGGCAGCCGCATCGGCTTGGACACCTCGGGCAAGGTGCTGGCCCCCCGTGAGTTCTTCCAGAACCTTCCCTTGGGACAGGCTGGGAACGAGTAAGCCCCTTCCCTCCCCTTGGCCTCGTGGTTCTCACGGGGTCGAGGACGAGCGACGGACTACAATGGGCAAAAGGAACCATGATGAAGAAAATTCCTCTCAGTCGCGGATACCACGCCACCGTAGACGATGAAGACTACATACTGCTGTCCACCCATAGATGGAGTGCAGAGTCTGACTTTAACAAGGATGGTTCGCTAAAAAACATATACGCCGTCAGGAAGATGAGAATTAATGGTAAATTGAAAAGAATATGGATGCACAGAGAGATATGCAGGCCAGCATCTGGCCGCGTTGTTGACCACATTGACGGCAACGGCCTGAACAATTCAAGAAAAAACTTAAGGGAATGCACAAGCTCTCAGAACCAACATAACCAACCAGCACAAAGCAGAAAGAAATCTTCTGCGTTCAAGGGCGTATACTGGCATATAAAAGATAAAAAGTGGATTGCCAGAATAAAAGTAGGCGGGATTCGACGGCATATTGGAAGTTATTCATCAGAGAATGATGCCGCGTTAGCTTACGATGCCGCCGCACGCGAACTGCACGGTGATTTTGCGAAAGCAAACATGCCCCTGCCCGTCTCGTTCTGAGGCGGGCGCGGATGAGCGAAGGACGAAAGGAGATGAACATGGACGCTGAGAACAAAGAGCCGCTGCGCGACATCAGCACATTTTTCGGCCTGACCTACTCCAGCTATTTGGTGCTCCCGCGCCTGCTGCTGGAAAACATCCCGGCACAACTCCAGCACGAGTTCGTGGAACTTATGGACAGGATTGAAGCGGTGCATCCCATGCCGGGCTTCTCGTATCGGGTGACGCGCATCAACCCCGTGACGGGCAAGTTTATGCCCGACCCGTTCTCGGGTTACCGGCGCGGTGACATCCATGCGGCCCTGGCGTCCGTCGATAATGGGGGACAGGAGGCTACATGTCCGGCCTGATCATCGACCTCTTCGCGGGCGGCGGCGGCGCGTCCACCGGCATTGAAATGGCCTTGGGCCGTTCGCCGGACATCGCCATCAACCACAGCCCCGTGGCCGTGGCCATGCACGCGGCCAATCACCCGGGCACGCTGCATTTCTGCCAGGACGTCTGGAACGTCCAGCCCACCCACGCCACCAAGGGGCAGCCTGTCGATTTGCTTTGGGGCTCACCGGACTGCACGCACTTCTCCAAGGCCAAGGGCGCGGCCCCGACTCGCGACGCCAAGATCCGCGACCTGGCCTGGGTGTTGGTGAAGTGGGCGCGCGAGGTGTCGCCCCGCGTGATCATCATGGAGAACGTGGAGGAGTTCCAGACCTGGGGGCCGCTGGACGCGCGCGGTAAGATCATCGACATCCATCGCGGCAGCACGTTCAAGGCCTTCATCCGCTCGCTCAAGCGCCTGGGCTACAAGGTGGAGTGGCGCGAGCTGCGCGCCAGCGACTACGGCGCGCCCACCATCCGCAAACGCCTGTTCCTGGTCGCCCGGCGCGACGGCCTGCCCATCGTCTGGCCGGAGCCGACGCACGGACCGGGCCGGGCTGAGCCGTACCGCACGGCGGCGGAAATCATCGACTGGAGCCTGCCGTGCCCGTCGATCTTCGACCGTAAGCGCCCCCTGGCCGAAAACACCCTGCGGCGCATTGCCGAGGGCATCCGGCGCTTCGTGCTGGAGGCGGCGGAACCGTTCATCATCGGGATCGACAACGCCGGGGCGCGGTCTGCCGTGTGGCGCTCTGAAAAGCCCCTGTCCACGGTCATCACCAAGGCCAAGCATGCCGTCGTGACGCCTTACTTCGTCCCGCGCTACGGCGAGAGACAGGGCCAGGCCCCGCGCTGCCGGTCGGTCGAGGAGCCCTTGCCCACCGTCGTCACCACCGACAACGGCGCGCAGTTGGTGGTTCCCTTCCTGGAGGCCCACTACGGAACGCGGGGCGGTCGGGATCTGCGCGTCCATGAGGCCGGGGAGCCGGTGCGCACCGTTTCCACGGAAAACCGATTCGGGCTGGTGTCCGCATTCCTCGCCAAGCACTACACCGGCGTGGTGGGCCAGCCCCTGGACGCCCCCGCCGGAACGGTGACCACCGTGGACCATCACGGGCTGGTGGCCGCGCATGTCACGCGCATGTTTGGTACCAGCATCGGCTCTCCCGCTGACGCGCCCCTCGGGACCACGACTGCCGGAGGCGGCGGCAAATCCGGCCTCGTGGCTGCGTTCCTGACGAAATACTACGGCACGGCCATCGGCCATTCCCTCGCCGACCCTGCGGCCACGGTCACCTCCAAGGACCGCATGGGCCTCGTCACCGTCACCATCGGCGGCGAACCCTACGTCATCGCGGACATCGGAATGCGCATGCTCCAGCCGCGCGAGCTGTTCCGCGCCCAGGGCTTCCCGGATAGCTACATCATCGACTTTCCGTTCAACGGCAAGCCGCTGCCCAAAAGTGCGCAGGTGCGGTGCTGCGGCAATTCCGTCTGCCCCGATCTGGCCGCTGCGCTGGTGCGGGCCAACTGCGCCGACCTGGCGGAAATCGAACCTCGGACATGGGGCCTGGAGGTGGGGAGGTGAACGCCCCCAAGCGCCCCGTCCTGCGCTACCACGGCGGTAAGTGGCGTCTGGCCCCGTGGGTCATCGAGCACTTTCCCCCGCACTCCATGTACGTGGAGCCGTTCGGCGGGGCCGCGTCGGTTCTGCTCCAAAAGCCGCGCATCGGAGCCGAAGTCTACAACGATCTGGACGGTGGCGTGGTGAATGTGTTTCGCGTCATGCGGAATGCCGGGCAGGCCCGGCAGTTGGCGGCCCTGCTTACGTTGACCCCGTTCTCGCGCGAGGAGTTCCTGGGGGCCTATGACGATGCGGACTGTCCGGTCGAGCAAGCCCGCCGCACCATAATCCGCGCATTCATGGGGCAATCCGCGAACGCGGCCACGCGCAGGGCAAAGAACGGCTTTCGTTCGAAACGGGCGGGCTGTTCCGGCTCCCCTGCTGTGGACTGGACTTCATACCCAGCGCAGATCCCCGCATTTATCGAGCGCCTGCGTGGGGTGGTGATTGAGCACGTGGATGCCCTGGATCTTATCGCCCGGTACGACGGCGAGAGCACGCTTTTTTTCGTGGACCCGCCTTATGTCACGTCCACGCGAACCAACGGCTACACCTCCTACGCCCACGAAATGACCGACGCCGACCACGAGGCCCTGGCCGAACGCCTCCACGCCGTATCCGGCATGGTGGTGCTCTCCGGCTACGACTCGCCGCTGTACCGCCGCCTGTACCCGAACTGGCCGGTGTTCCGCCGCAAGGTCATGGCCGACAGGGCCGCGTCCCGGACCGAATGTCTGTACCTGTCTCCTCGGACGTCCAAAGTCCAGCGAAGGTCCTTATGCGCTTAATCTCCCCCGGTTCCCGCCCGGCATGGATGGAGGCCACATAGCCATGAATCATTTCCCGCGTTCTCTCCCCCCGGCTATTGACGTGGCCCTGGAAGCTGGGAGAAAACTCCGACTCAAGTTGGAGGCCATGAAACAGGCGCTCAAGGACGGCGATGAAGCCAAAGCCTTGAGCATGGCCAGAGAAATATGCGGCCTCGAGCAACAGAACCAGCGTGCAGCGTGAAATCCCCGTCGTCGAACTCCTCCGCGTTTCCACCATCGACCAAGCCGATGAAGATCGCGCTGGCCTTGCACGTCAAGAGGAAGCCAACCGTCGAACCATCGCCCGGCATTCGCTTCATGTCATCCAGCAAGTCCGCCTGATAGATGTCTCCGGGGCCGCCACCCTTCACGCCCCGGAGATACAGGACATGCTCGGTCTGGTCCGCACCGGTCAGGCCAGGGGCATCGTGACTGCGGACTTTGACCGCCTGCTTCGTCCCGACGATTTCCGCTCTTTGGCCATCCTCCAGGATATCAAAGAGGCCGGAGCCTTCATCTACCTTCCTGACCAAGTGCTCGACCTGAATACCCAGGCCGGCTTCCTCATGTCCGGACTGCAATCGGTCATCGCCGGAAACGAGCTGGCCCAGATCAAGAAGCGCATGATCGGTGCCAAGGAAGAGAAGCGCCGCCAAGGGAAATGCCCTCAATCTCCGATCACCTTGCCCATTGGCGTGGGGTATGACCGAGCCACGGAGACATGGCATTACACCCCCGAATCAGAGCGGGTGCGTGAGGTCTTCGCGCTCTTTCATTCAGAGGGCATCCACAACCTTTACGAGATCGGGCGCCGCACGGGATTCATCCCCGCCACCGTGAAGAACATGCTCCGCAATGAGGTCTACATCGGCTGGAAGCACTACAAACAAAAGCGCTCCTCTGAGCGTCGGTTGACAGATGATGGCCGCCGCGTAGATCGGCGCAAGGTGGCCAGGCCCCCGCACGAAGTTATCCGGGTCCAGGTCATCCAAGAACCGCTGATTTCTGAGGACGTGTTCTGGGAGATTCAGGAGGTCCTTGCCCAGAAAAACGAGGACTTCACCGAGCGCCGCCGAGCCGCGCGGGATCTGTTCCTCTTCAAGGGCATGATGCGCTGCGGGTACTGCGGCTCCCCCATGTACACGGTGCCGGGCGGGAAGGGTGGGCCACGGAAGGATTACTACTACTGCCGGACCCTTCATGACGCCATGTACAGGAAGAACGGAGCGCGGGACTGCCCGTCCGGGTATCTCAGGCGCATCCGTGTCGAGGATGAGGTGAACACGTTCATCTCTGAGAAGCTGGCCAGCAAGGAGTACATCCTGGATCACCTCGAGCAGATGTTCTCTGAGGGGCGGGACATCAAGCGTGAGCGGGAGGTCGAAGACCTCAAGGTGAAGCTTGCCAGAATGGAGAAGAAGCGGAAGCGGGCCGTCGCCCTTCATCTGGACGGCATCTTGGAGCGGGAAGACCTGGACACGACCCTGGCCGAGATTTCCGGTGAGGTCCAACGCGTCGAGGCGAAGATGGGAACCATGGCAGAGCCGCACACAGCTTTTTCGCTGGAGAACATGACCGAGATCGTGGGGCAAATCGCCGAGTCATTTGCCCTGTTTCCGTGTTGGGACCGGGAAGACCAGCACCGTTTTTTGACCGTGGAGCGGCCCCAGTTCTGGTTCCAGGACGGGCGTGTTACGCGGTTCACGCTGCCGCTTGGCGGCAAAAAGCGAAACCATATGGGCAGGGATTCATGGCCGCCACCAGCATGAACTCGGCAGGATACGTCAGGCTCATGGCCGCACGCGCGATGGTCACGCGCCCGTCCTCGATGGGCTGGCGCAGCACCTCCAGCACGCTCTTCTTGAACTCCGGCAGCTCGTCCAGAAACAGCACGCCCCGATGCGCCATGGATACCTCTCCGGGGCGCGGCACGCTGCCGCCGCCGATGAGCCCGGCGTCCGATATGGTATGGTGCGGCGACCTGAAGGGCCGCACGGTGATGAGCGAACCGCCGCGCGCCAGTTCCCCGGCCACGGAATACACCCGCGTGACCTCCAGGGCCTCGTCGAAAGTGAGCGGCGGCAGCACCGTGGGGATGCGCTTGGCCAGCATGGTCTTGCCCGAGCCGGGAGGCCCCATGAACAGCAGGTTGTGGCCGCCTGCGGCAGCGATCTCGATGGCCCGCTTGGCGTGCTCCTGGCCCTTCACCTCAGCGAAATCCAGCGGGAAAGGGTCGGCGTCCATAGAGAGAACCGCCGGGTCGAACTGCGTGGGCGACATCGCGTCCTGCCCGGTGAGGAAGCGTACGGCCTGATCCAGGCTGTCCACACCATAGACGTCGAGCCCCTTGACCACCGCCGCTTCCTGGGCGTTGGCCGCAGGCACCAGCAGGCCCCGTGCGCCTTCCTGTTTTGCCCGGATGGCCAGGGGCAGGATGCCGGACACGGGTTTCAGGTCGCCTGTGAGCGAGAGTTCGCCGGAAAAATAATAGCCCGTGATGGCGTCGGCGGGCAGGACCTCGGCTGCGGCCAAGAGGCCCAGAGCCAGGGGCAGGTCGTAGCCGCTGCCGGCCTTGCGCACGTCCGCCGGGGCGAGGTTCACGGTGATGCGCGACGGTGGCAGCTTGAAGCCACGATTCTTGAGGGCCGAGAAGACGCGCTCCTTGCTCTCACGCACTGCGCCCTCGGCCAGGCCCACCATGGTGAAGGAGGGCATGCCCTGGCGGGCCAGATCGACTTCCAGAACGACAGTATGGGCTTCCACCCCGGCCAGGGCGGCGGAAAAGGCGCGAGAGAGGGCCAAGACATCCTCCGAAGTAATGTTTCAGGGAGACATAACTTTCTTAAGTCATCTCAGGAGTGGAATCATACAGCCCCGCTGAAGACAAATCCAGTGCTGCCGCAGGGCAAAATCGAGTTCATGGAAAGAATTCTTGACGCTTCACGAGAATATGGGTGAGCTAGTAAAAAATTCAAACAGCAGCCCACAGACCCTAGAAAATCCATTGACATGACCCTAAGCGTATCAGAACAATATCGGAGTGAGCAATTTAGAATCGTGATTCTGGGAGCACCAATGCCAAACGAGCCAACGCACCAAGTTAAGTTCTTTATCTACATTGTTGAGTCCCCATCTCCCATTGACTTATACCACCGTAGAACAGAAGCGGATATCCTTCGCCAAACATTGCAGCTTAACGGAATACTATGTCATTCCGTAACAGCAATCAATGGAGAGGCCTTTGACGCCTCACTAAGCATCGGTCTACAGCAAGCAATGCAAGTTTGGCCAGAGCATTTACCAATAATACATATTAGTGCCCATGGGAATGGCAGTGGCATCCAGCTCTCATCTGGAGACATGATTCCATGGGCAATTTTAAGAGAAAAATTCCGTCCAATTAACGTCGCACTCAAGCACAACCTCATTGTGTGCATGTCAACATGCGAGGGATATTCTGGTAGCATAATGGCAATGCACCCTGAAGACTCTGACTTTCCATTTTTTGCGATTGTTGGTTGCACCAGAAAGCCTACGTGGCCGGAAACAGCAGTGGCGTTTTCATCTTTTTACCATCTATTGGCAAACGGACGGCAAATTCCATCAGCTGTTGAAGCAATGCACCATGCCTCAGGAAATGACTATTTTTTCTTTGAAACCGCAGAGAACGCCAGAAACAACTTCATTGACTACTTAAACAAAGCCAAACTGGAGGAAGCCCAACGTCAAATTGAGGTTGTCAGCAGTGAAGAACCTACGAATGCACTCGCGAAGTTACTAATCCAAAACGCACCCACCTCTTAAGCGACCATATCTGGGTAAATGCAAAAAGCGCCCCGTTCATCCGAACGGGGCGCTTTCATTCGCTCGATCTTACAGCCGAAGCCGCAGGCTACTTGATCACGTTGCCGATGCGGTTCCAGCGGATGTCCGTGCCGCCAGCCCAGGACCAGTACAGCACCCAGGCCTTGCCCCGGATGTATTCGCGGGGCACGAAGCCCCAGTAGCGCGAATCCTGCGAGTGGTCGCGGTTGTCGCCCATGACGAAATACTGGTCGGAGGGCACGGTGACCGGCCCGAAGGTCATCCTGGCGCCGGGCACGGGCGTTGCGTCCACGCGCTTGTAGGGTTCGTCTATTTTCTCGCCGTTGCGGTACACCACGTTGTTTTTAAGCTCGATGATGTCGCCGGGCAGGCCGATGATGCGCTTGATGTAGTCCAGGTCGCGGTTCTCGGGGTATTCGAAGACGATGACGTCGCCGTGGGCGGGGTCGCCCACCTTGACCAGAACCTTCTCGATGAAGGGCAGCTTCACCCCGTAGGAGAACTTGTTCACCAGCAGATGGTCGCCCACCAGCAAAGTCTCCACCATGGATTCCGAGGGAATCTTGAACGCCTGGACCACGAAGGTGCGGATCACCAGGGCGAGCACCAGGGCGACGGCCAGGGCTTCAACGTATTCCTTGAGAACTTTCTGCCAGCGAGGATTCATGCGGTGTCCTTTTCTTGAATGGGAGACGAAGGCCCAGGCCCCCGCCGTCCGGCAGGGCGCGCCCTGCACCCGCCAGGAGAAGCTTGCCCTCTCCTGGGCTCCCCTGTCGCGGGGAGGGTCCGGGGTTGGTTATTCTCCGGCCTTCAGGGCGGCCAGGAAGGCTTCCTGCGGAAGCTCCACGTTGCCCATGCGCTTCATGCGCTTCTTGCCTTCCTTCTGCTTCTCCAGGAGCTTGCGCTTGCGGGTAATGTCGCCGCCGTAACACTTGGCGATGACGTCCTTGCGAAGCGGCGCGACACGTTCGCGCGCGATAACCTTGGCCCCGATGGCCGCCTGGATCACCACTTCGAACATCTGTCGCGGAATGACCTTGCGAAGTTTCAAGGCCACGTCGCGTCCCAGGTAATAGGCCTTGTCGCGGTGTACGATCACGGCCAGGGCGTCCACGGGGTCGCCGTTCAGCAGAATGTCCAGCTTGACGAGGTCCGAGGCGCGGTAATCGATCAGCTCGTAATCGAGCGAGGCGTACCCGCGCGTGCCGGACTTCAGGCGGTCGAAAAAGTCGTACACGATTTCGGCGAAGGGCAGCTCATAGGTGATGATCACGCGGGTGGCGGTCAGGTAGCGGATGTCCTTCTGGATGCCGCGTTTTTCCTCGCACAGCTTGAACACGTTGCCCACGTACTCGTTGGGAACGTGGACCTCCACGCGGGCGAAGGGCTCGTACAGCGTGACCGTGTCCTGGGTCTTGGGCAGCTTGGAGGGGTTGTCGATGGAGATGGTGGTGCCGTCCTGCTTCTCCACCTTGTAGACCACGGAGGGGGCCGTGGCGATGAGCTCCACCTGGTATTCGCGCTCCAGGCGCTCCTGGACGATCTCCATGTGCAGAAGCCCCAGGAAGCCGCAACGGTAGCCGAAGCCCAGGGCCTGAGAGGTCTCGGGCTCGTAGGTCAGAGCGGCGTCGTTCAGCTGGAGCTTTTCCAGGGCGTTTTTGAGCTGCTCGTAGTCGCTGGCGTCCACGGGATAGAGCCCGCAAAACACCATGGGCTTCACGTCCTTGAAGCCAGGCAGGGGCTCTTGCGTCGGGTTCTCGGCCAGGGTGATGGTGTCGCCCACGCGGGCTTCCTGGAGGTTCTTGATGGCCCCGGACAAAAAGCCCACCTCGCCGGGACCGAACTCGGTCACGTCCAGCGGCCCAGGGGAGAACACGCCCAGCCGGGTCACCTCGAATTCCGCGCCCGTGGAGAACATCTTGGCCTTGCTGCCCACCTTGAGGGTGCCGTCCATGACCCTGAACAGCACCACCACGCCCTGGTAGGCGTCGTACCACGAGTCGAAAATAAGGGCCTTGAGCGGCGCGTCCGGGTCGCCCTTGGGCGCGGGAAGGCGGTCCACGATGGCCTCGAGGACCTTGTCCACGTTGAGGCCGGTCTTGGCGGAGACCGCCACGGAGTCCTTGGTGTCCAGGCCGATGGCCTCCTCGATCTCCTGCTTGACGCGGTCGGCGTCGGCGGAGGGGAGGTCGATCTTGTTGAGCACCGGGATTATTTCCAGGTCGTTGTCCAGGGCCAGAAAGACGTTCGCCAGAGTCTGGGCTTCCACGCCCTGGGTGGCGTCCACCACCAGCAGCGCGCCCTCGCACGCGGCCAGGGAGCGCGATACCTCATAGGAGAAGTCCACGTGGCCCGGGGTGTCGATGAGGTTGAGGATGTAGTCTGTTCCGTCCTTGGCCTTGAAGGGAATACGGACGCTCTGGGCCTTGATGGTGATGCCGCGTTCGCGCTCAAGGTCCATTTTGTCCAGATATTGTTCGCGCATCTCACGCTGGGTGATCACCTTGGTGACCTCCAGGATGCGGTCGGCCAGGGTGGACTTACCGTGGTCGATGTGGGCGATGATGCTGAAATTCCTGATACGCGACTGGTCTACCATTTTTCACCTGCTGACATGTGTGCACACGCCCTCTAAAAGATGGCGAGGGTAAGGTCAATTGTCTGTTTTGCCCAGGCCACGCCTGGGGCGGTGTTCAATACCCCAAGCGCCCCGAGGCATTGAATGCACGGACTTGCAAAAAATAGGGGTGCTGCTACCACTGCCTTGAAGGAGAAACGCGCATGACACGTACGTTGCGGCACATGTCCCTGACGCTGGCCCTGGCACTGGCCCCGCTGGCTCTTGCCCCCCAGGCTACGGCCCAGTCTCAGGGCAGAACCCCGGCCCTGCCACGGTCCGCGTCCCCTAACGAGGTGGCCCAGCTCATGGCCAAGCCACCGGCAGGACTGGAAATAGTGGATATCCGCCCCCAGGCCGAATTCGCGGACTACGCCCTGCCCGCCAGCCTGAACCTGGACGCCGCCGCCGTGCTGGCCGACGACTCCTTTGCCTCGGGGAACGGGCCGCTGCTCCTGGTGGACAAGAACGGCACCCAGGCCTTTGCCGTGGCCGGAGTGCTGGCCCAGAAGACCTCGCGCCCCGTTCTGGTGCTCACAGGCGGTCTGGCCGCATGGTGGGCCGCCCAGGAAAAAGGCATGGCTGTGAAGGAAGTGCCCCTCGCAGACCAGCCGACGCCCGCTTCGGCTCCGGCGTCAACTCCAGCGGGTCCGGCAGGTCCGGCAGGCCCGGCGACGCCAGCCCAGCCCGCCACGCCGCAGACGCCCGCTCCGGCCAGTCCCGAAAACCCTGCCCCGCAACCCCCCGCCGCAAAAAGCGCAGGATGTTAAACTCATGAGCGATCCGCACACTCCCGATACGCCCCTAATGAGCGAAAGCGTTCAGTCGGGCGACACAACACAGGATAAGGCCAGTACCTCCGGCGGCAAGGACTCGATGTCCGGAAAACCGGCACAGTCCGCCTCAACAGCCTCGCCCCAGACCGGACCTGAACGCCCCCCCATGAACCCCTATCTGGCAGGCGTGTTCCTGGGCCTTACGCTTTTGGCATCCTACCTCATCCTTGGCGCTGGCCTTGGCGCGTCCGGCGCGCTGGCCCGTTTCGGGGCCTGGGCCGAGCATCTGGTCCTGCCTGCACGGGTGGAGGCCAACGCCTATTTCGGCCCGTGGTTTCCGGGTCCGCTGTCCTACTATCTGGTTTTCATGGTCGTGGGCGTTTTCGCGGGCGGTCTTTTTTCGGCCCTCTCCGGCGGGCGGGTACGCGTCGGCGTGGAGCGCGGCCCCACGGCCTCGCGCATGCGCCGCCTGATCCTGGCGCTTCTGGGCGGCGTGCTGGCCGGGTTCGCCTCGCGTCTGGCCATGGGCTGCACCTCCGGCCAGGGCCTTAGCGGCGGCGCGATCCTTCTCACCGGCAGCTTCGTGTTCATGGGCTGCCTCTTCGCCGCAGGCTATCTGACCGCCTGGGCCTTCAGGAGGCAGTGGAAATGATAGCCACCCTGTATTCCACCGGACAGTTAAACGCCCCCCTGGGCTTCGCCGCCGCCCTGGCCGTGGGCTTCTGCTTCGGCCTGAGCCTGGAGAAGGCCGGGTTCGGCAGCTCCAGGCGGCTTTCCGGCGTCTTCTATTTCACGGACATGTCCGTGATAAAAGTGATGTTCTCGGCCATGCTCACCGCCGCGCTTGGCCTCGTGGCCGCCGAGCGCATGGGCGTGGTCTCCATGGACGCCCTGTACCTGATGCCCACGATCCTTGGCGCGCACGCTGTGGGCGGGGCCATCTTCGGACTGGCCTTCGCCATGGGCGGCTGGTGCCCCGGCACCGCAGCCGTGGGCCTGGCCTCCGGCAGGCTGGACGCTCTTATCTTTCTGATCGGCGTGGCGCTTGGCTCCATCGGTTTCGCCGAGTCCTACCAGTGGGTCGCGCCGCTTGCGTCCATGGGGTCGCGCGGCGTGGTCTTCCTGTACGACACGCTGGGCATCACCAAAGAGCAGATGGTGCTTGGGCTGACCGTGGCCGCCGTGGTGATGTTCTGGTTGTGCGAGATCATCGAGCGCGGCCCGGCCATCGCGCGCCCCGGCGTCAGCAGGCTGTTTTTGGCCGGGTTCAGCGCCGTCTTGTGCATCGCCGCGTTGGTGGCCATGAACCTGCCCCGCGTGGACGTTCCGGCTGGCAAAATCCAGATCCCGGCCACGGCCTCGCGGCCCTCGGCTCAAACGCAGGGCCAGCCTCAGGCAGCCCAGACACAGGCCGCATCTCCGGAGGCCCAGCTCCTGGCCGGCGTGCAGACCGGCAGGGACCACATCGAATCCGAGGAACTCGCCCGTCGACTCATGGCCGGGGATCCCTCCATCACCCTGGTGGACATCCGCTCCAAGGCCGAGTTCGACGCCTTCCACCTGAAGGGTGCGGTCAACGTGGCCCTGTCCCAGCTGCCCGAGGCCCTGGCGGCCAAGCGCGGACAGGGCATCATCGTGCTCTACTCCAACGGCATGACCCACCCGGCCCAGGCCCGCGACGCCCTGACCCGCATGGGCTTTAACAACGTGTACCTGCTGGGCGACGGGCTGGACGGCTTCTTCGAGCGCGTGCTGAAACCAGCCGCCCTGCGAGACGCCCCCCTGACCCCGGAGAGCGCCGCCGCCGTGAAGGCGGCCCGGCAGTTCTTCCTGCCAGCGGAGCTCGCCAAACCGGCCTCTCCGGGTCTGCTCACGCCCCCTGGCAACCTGCCCGGATTGGTGGACGCTGGCTGGCTCAAGGCCAACCTGGGCAAGCCCGGCCTCAAGGTGATCGATCTGCGGCCCCAGCCCCAATACAACACTGCCCACCTGCCCGGCAGCCTGTCCCTGCATCTGGAGAGCCTGCGCGGCAACGCGGGCGGGCTGCCCTCCATGCTGCTGCCCGCGCCGATGCTGGCCCAGCACCTGGGGCAGATGGGCATCGGCCCGCGTGATCTGGTGGTCATCGTGCCGGGCGAGTCCCCACACGACGCCACGCTCCTGGCCGTGGCCCTGGAGCGCGTGGGGCACAAGCGCTACGCCCTGCTCCAGGGAGGCATGAAGGCCGCGCTGGCCGCGAGCCTGCCCCTGGACGCCCAGCTGCCCAAGGCTCCCGCCACGCGCTACCCGGCGTCGGACGCCCCTGACGGCTTCACAGTGACCGGCCAGGAGGTCCACGCGGCCATGACCGGCGGCAAGACCATCATCATCGACGTGCGCCCCGCCGAGTACTTCTCCGGGGCCAAGTCCGACGAGGCCCGCGCCGGGCACATCCCCAACGCCGTGAACCGCCCCTTTACCGAGGACCATCAGAAAGGCCCCGGCGACGTGGTGCAGCTGAAAAACGCTGACGACCTGGCCAAGGCCTACGCGGCCATCATCGCCTCCAAGGATTCTCCGGTGATCGTGCACTGCCGCACCGGGCATCAGGCGTCCCAGACATGGTGGGTGCTCACGCGCCTTCTGGGCTACACCAACGTGAAGTACTACGACGCAGGCTGGACCGAATGGGCCGCGCGCCCGGAATGGCCCGCCGTGGTCTCGCCGCCGCCTCAGTCCAAGGACGAAAAGAGCAAGGAAGAGAAAAAATGAGCGTCATAGTCGAGCTGTCGCTCTTCCCCCTGGGCGCGCAGGGAAGCCTCGCGCCCTTCGTGGCCCGGGCGGTGGACATCATCGCCGCCTCGGGCCTGTCCTGGCGGCTCGGCACCATGGGCACCTGCATCGAGGGCGAATGGGACGAGGTGATGGCCGTGGTGGACGCCTGCTTCAAGGCGCTCGCCTCCGACCAGGACCGGGTGTACCTGACCATCAAGGCGGACTGGCGCGCCGGACGCACGGGGGGGCTCGAAACCAAGCCCGCGTCAGTCGAGTCCGTTCGGGAGAAACGTTCATGACCGCCACCGAGAAGCGCGCGTCCGGTTTCGGCCCTTCTGCCCCTTCTGCCTCTTCTGCATGCGGGCGCGGCGCAGCGGGCCACCAGCCCTCCCCGGCCTGCAACGCTTCCAGTCGGCCCCAGGCGGGGTCGGCACTCCGGACCCTGCTGGGGCTGTTTGCCCTGTTCGCCCTGTCCGGATGCGCCGCCGAACCGGGCAGGCAGACCATCCCCGCCGAGCAGCTGACCCAGGCCAACAACCAGGCCGACATCGCCTCGCTGAAATCGCGCGTGCAGGAGATGCGCGTGCGCATCGACGAGCTGGAGGGCGTCCAGGGCAAGACCGGACGCGGCGTCACCCTGGATGAAGTCAACAGGCGGCTCGCCCTGTTGGAAGAAACCGTGTCGCGCATGGCGGCCACCCTGGGTGTGGACGCAGGTTCGCGCGCTCCTTCGGCCTCTCCGGGATTGTCCTCTCCCGCGCGCGGGGGCTCCCCAAGTTACGACCCGGATGCCACGCCGGTCGCGCCCATCACCATGGGCCAGACAGGCAACGACCCTGCCGAGGCCATCCTGAACATGGGCATGGAGTCCTTCAACCAGCACGACTACAACCGCGCCAACAGCCTCTTCTCGGAGCTGCTCAAGAGCTATCCCAACTCGCGTCAGGCTCCGAACGCCCTGTTCTGGCAGGCCGAGACCAACTTCCAGCAGGGAGACTACGCCCGCGCGGCCCTCATCTGCCAGGACCTGATCCAGAAATTCCCCAACAACCCCATGGTGCCCTCAGCTATGCTCAAACAGGCTTTGAGCTTCCGCAAGCTGGGCAAGCTCCAGGCCGCCAAAATCCTCCTTCAGGACGTGGAAAAGCGCTACCCTGGCAGCCCGGAGGCCCGCAGCGCCCAGATGCAATTGCGCGATCTGCGCTGATCACACGCAACAGGAATGTCATCACGATTGCGTAAATATTTCTACGCGGTCGGCAACACCTTACTTCGGAGCTTCTCATGAAACTGGCCACCAAGTTGTACGGCGGGTTCGGGGCGCTGCTTCTTTTCGTCGCGGGCATCGGTCTGTTCGCAATCATTGAAATGCGTGCCATCTATTCGGAAACCGAGATGCTGGCCGACGACTGGCTGCCCAGCATCGTAAACGTCGGGCAGATCAGCGATGCGATCCAGACCTTCCGCCGCTACGAGCTCATCCACATCATGTCCACAGACGACAACGAGATGCGCCGCTACGAAGCAATGATGCAGGAAGCCCTGAACAAGGCCGAGGAGGCCATACGCGTCCTTGATCCGCTCATCACCGCCGACCAGCGCGAGGAACGCCAGATATTCGACGAGTTCCTGGCCTCCTGGAAGCAATACAAGGCCGAGCACGACAAGATCGTCAAGGTCTCGGTGATGAACCAGACCAAGGCCGTGCAGATCGCCACGAGCGACTCCGCCAAGGCCATCCAGGCCACCATCGCCAGCCTGAACAAGATCACCACCACCAACACCAAGGGCGGCAAGGAGAGCGCCGCCAAGGCCATCTCGGCCTTCACCACCGGCCAGACCAGCCTCATCGTGGCTATCCTGGCCGCAGTGGCCGTGGGCTTTGTCCTGGCCTTCCTCCTGGCCCGCAACGTGCTGGCCCAGATGGGCGAGGACCCAGGCTATCTGGGACAGGTGGCCGGTGAGATCGCCTCCGGCAACCTGGACGTACGCTTCAAGCCCGTGCAGGGCAGCGGCGGCGTGTACGCGGTGCTCATCCAGATGGTGTCCACCCTCAAGGAAAAGATCTCCGAGGCCGACCACAAGTCCCAGGACGCCGCGCAGCAGGCCAAGGCCGCCGAAGAGGCCACACGCCAGGCCGAAGAGGCCAAGCAGCAGGCGGAGCGCGCCAGGGCCGACGGCATGCTCCAGGCTGCAGGCAAGCTGGAGGAAGTGGCCTCCATCATCTCCTCCGCCTCCGAGGAGCTGGCCGCGCAGATTGAACAGTCCAGCCGGGGTACCGAAATCCAGGCAGGGCGCGTGGGCGAGACAGCAACCTCCATGGAGGAGATGAACGCCACCGTGCTGGAAGTGGCCCGCAACGCCTCCCAGGCCGCCGAGACATCCGACCAGGCCAGACGCCGAGCCCAGGAAGGCTCGGGCGTGGTCAGCGAGGTGGTGCGCGAGATCGGCATGGTGGAGAAGCAGGCCCTGGAACTCAAGACCGACATGGCCAGTCTGGGCGCGCAGGCCGAGTCCATCGGGCGCATCATGAACGTGATCTCCGACATCGCCGACCAGACCAACCTCCTGGCCCTGAACGCCGCCATCGAGGCGGCCCGCGCGGGCGACGCCGGGCGCGGCTTCGCCGTGGTGGCCGACGAGGTGCGCAAACTCGCTGAAAAGACCATGACCGCCACCAAGGAAGTGGGCGACGCCATCCACGGCATCCAGGACGGCGCGCGCAAGAACGTGGGCGCTGTGGACCGCACGGTGTCGCTCATCGGGGATGCTACCGGGCTGGCCGGAAAGTCCGGCGACTCGCTTAAAGCCATCGTGGAGCTGGTGGACGCCTCCTCCGACCAGGTGCGCTCCATCGCCACGGCCTCGGAGCAGCAGTCCGCAGCCAGCGAAGAGATCAACCGGGCCATTGAGGACATCAGCCGCATCTCCAACGAGAACGCCGACGCCATGAACCAGTCCGCCCAGGCCGTGATGGAGCTGGCCGAGCAGGCCCAGGCCCTAAGCCGCCTGATCGGAGAGCTGAAGGCCGAGGCCGGAGTTCCCCAGGCGGCCCTGGCTGCCGCCGCGCCGCGTACGATCGGCAGGACTCAGGCGAAACCCAAGGCGCTGGCCGCAGGATCAGGCAAGGGGCTCGACTCCACCATCGCCAGGGTCATCGGATCATAGCCGCCGGGGAGATACGCACCGAGGTTCGTCAGGCCGGGTTATGGAGCCTCCGGCGGCCAGAGAGGGGCGCTGCCCTCTCTGGACTCTCCCGCCAGGGGGATGATCCCCCTGGACCCTCAGTGGGCTTCGCGTCCCAGAACGATACGTTTCAGTAATCTCGCAAGAAAGCCCTGAAACGCGCAAAGCCGCGCTTCAGGGCTTGTTTTTTTGAAGTAGACGTTATCGACGAAGCCGGGGCTGAGAGCTGGAACGGGCGCGCCACGCGCGGCGGGCGACGAATCGTCTTCAAATCGGTTCGAGCCCGCCGCGCATGGCGCGAACGGGACAGCCCCTATCCCCAACCGCCGACCCCACTGCCCGACATCCTGACGCGCCACGACGCGAAGCTACCTAAAAGTTTTTGAGAGGAGGTCCCGGAGGAGAACTTTTTTCAAAAAATTCTCCTCTGGGCCGCCGGAGGCATTCCCCTCGGATACGTTAAACGCAATACGCCCCCGCTCCGGTTCTCCGAGGCGGGGGCGCTTCGCGTTTCGATCAGAAGCTTGTCGTCTTCAACCCGCAGGAATCGCGCAAACACGCTTCTTGAAGAGTTCCTGTGCGTATCCAGAAACACCCGTCAGCAACAAAACGAACGATTCTCTTTGACAGGCGCGCTGCCCGTGGGCGGATGCTTGGTCTCGACGTCTAGGCCACGTCCTGGAACAGCGCCGCAGGCCGCCCCGGCAGGCAGGGCAGGTCCATAAGGCGCGAATCCATCGGCGAGGCCTCGTGGCGTTTTTTGGCCTGGGCCAGATTCAGGCTGCCAATGGGGTCCAGAGAGAAAAGCGCGCTCTCGCCGGGAAAGCGCAACACGTCCAGCACCGCCCGCAGGCTGAGTTCGAACATGGAGTCCAGACAGGCCCGGTCGTCGGGCAGGGGCAGCATCCGCTGGGCGAAGCGCAGGGAGCGGTTCCAGCCGCGAAGCCCGGCCAGACGCACGCTGCTCCGGAACATGCGCTTGCGGCACAGGTAGGTAAACACGTTCTTGTCCAGCGCCTGGACCATGCTGCGATCCACCATGCGCTGCGAGGGCCGCGACAGCCGATGCGACAGGCCGTGCCCGCCGGTGAGGCGCGAATCGGCCTGGGCTTCCACATAGGCGTGGGCCAGATTTCCCGGAAGCGACGTGCGGACCATGACGCCCGGCACGTAAAGAGTGTGCGCCACCACGTCCGCCGCCAGATGGGACATGTACCCCAGGGCGTGGACCTTCAGCTGTTCGCTGTCGGCAGCCTGGGAGAGGAGCGCGGCGGATTCCCAGTTGTGGCTGTGGCCGGGGCGGATGCGCGTGCCCTTGCCCACGAAGAAGTCCGCGCTCAGGCAGCCATACAGATAGGTGTTGGGGAACTGGGTGAGAAGCGCCGCCACGGCGGGCGGCACCAGATCCAGATTGGCCAGCACGAAGCGTGCGGCCGCAGTGTGGACGCCAGGCCCCCAGGCCAGGGCCTCGCCGGGCGCGAGAAGAACCATCGCGAAGGAAAGAACCAAAAGGAGCGCCACGACTAAGCCTCCATCACCTTATGCAGACGGGGATGTATGTATGTCCTCAACCGGGCAAGTCAAGTTACAGCCCGTTCATGCGCGCAGCAGGGATCAAAACAGGGCGTCCTTGTCTCCCAGCAGCGTGGACATCACCGACGGGTCGGCAAGCCCGGACACGTCGCCCATGCGGCCCTCCGCCGCGCCGCGCAGGGCGTTTCGGGCGATCTTTCCGGAGCGCGTCTTGGGCAGCTCCTCCACGATGCGGATGGACAACGGAAACTCCGGCCCGGAAACCTCGCGGCGCACGGCGTCTGTCAGCACTGATTCCATGTGCTCCGGGTCGGCGGCCTCGGCCCGCAACGTGGCGTAAACCACCACCGTATCGCCCGACGCCACGGCTGCGGCTTCGGCCACGTCAGGATACGCCGCCACGCAGGCCTCAACATCCACCAGCGGCAGATCCGATCCCGCGAGCTCCGAGCGTCCCTGGATGATGAACTTGCCGTCCGGCGTGGTCTGCACCAGATCGCCCGTGTCGTAATGCTCTTTCGCGTCCAGGCTCCCCTCCACCAGCCGTACGGCCATGCCCGGCCAGGGCGACAGGATGGCCAGATGCCCGCCCGCCTGAACGCCGGGCTCCACGCCTGCCTCCACACCAGATAGCGGCGCGAGGCCCCCCTGGCTGCCCGACAGCATGAGCACGCCTCCAGTCTCGGTCTGGCCCCAGGCGTCCACCACCGGGGCGCGCCCCTTGCCCACCGAGCGGGCCAGCCAGCTCCGGTTCTCCGGGGTGAGCTTCTCGCCCACGCTCACGATGAACTTCAAGGATGGCAAATCGCGCGCGGCGGGCCAGGCCTCGCCCTCGCGCATCAGCTGCCCGGTGAGGGCCGGGGTGGTCAGCAGCGTGGCCACCTGATGCTTCTGGGCGATGCGCCAGATGCGGTCCGGCTGAGGATAGCCGGGGGAGCCCTCATACAGGAGCGTAGTAGCCCCCAGGCACAGCGGGGCGTACACGGCGTAGGCGTGGCCCATGATCCAGCCGGGCTCGGCCTGACACCAGATGGTCATTCCCGGGCCGACCCCGAAGCCTTCGCGTGCCGAGGACGCGCAGGCGGTCAGGAATCCGCCCGCCGAGTGCACAACGCCCTTGGGGTGGCCCGAAGAGCCGGATGTGTACAGGATGAACAGCGGATCGGACGCGCCGTGCATCGCGCCCGGAAGATTGGGCGGCGTGGGATGGGCCGCTATGGCCTCGTGCCACCAGACGTCGCCGGGGCGCTGGTCCTCCATGGGGCGGCCCGTTCGGCGCACGAGCACTCTGCGCGGCACGTCCTGGGGCTGAACCAGGGGGACGGGACGCCCGGCCTTGTAGAAGCCGTCGGCGGTGATGAACAGCTTGGCCTTGCAGGCTCCGAGGCGCTCCGAGATCACCGCCGGGGACAACCCGGCAGGGAACACCAGATGCACCGCGCCCAGGCGCGCCAGGGCCAGCATGGACACCACCAGCTCCGGCAGTGCCGGAAGCGCGATGCCCACCACGTCCCCCGCGCTGACCCCGAGCCCGGCCAGCACCACGGCGGCGCGGCGCACGTCCGCCAGGAGCCTGCCATAGGTGAAGACCACGGCCTCGTCCTCGGGCTCGCCCTGCCAGATCAGCGCGGGCACGTCGGCGCGCCCGGCGGCCACGTGGCGGTCCAGGCAGTTGGCGCTCACGTCCAGGGTCGCGCCCGCGAACCAGCCGGGGGCGGCGTCGAAGGAGTCGGGGCAGGCCTTGGACCAGGGTTGGCTCCAGGTCAGGAGTTCATGGGCGCGCTCGTTCCAGAAGCGTTCGCGGTCGTGGGCGTTCATGGCTCTCCTTGGCGGGGCTTAAGCGTCTTGCGGGCAGGCGTCCGGGAATTTCTCCCAAGCCCTGGTCGCGATACGAAAATGAGGCTTGCCGGAATGTTCCAGGACAACTATCCTGGACCCACAGGAAAGTATCAGCCCAACCCCAGGATTTCAACAAGCGGCGAACCATGAGCGTTGCCAATCTCGACGGACTCTTCAGGCCCAACTCAGTGGCCGTGATCGGCGCGACCAACGAGCCCGGTCACGTCGGCTGCGTGGTCATGGAAAACCTGCTGGCGGGCAAGTTCCTTGGCCCGGTGATGCCCATGTCCCTCACGGAAGACTCCGTGCTGGGCATCGAGGCCTACAAGGGCGTGGACACCCTGCCCCTGACGCCTGATCTGGCCATCCTGTGCGTGCCCCCCGAAGAGGCCCCGGAGTACATCTACCGCCTGGGCCGACGCGGCGTCAAAGCAGCCGTGGCCCTATGCCCCGGCTACGCCAGGCTCACTCCCGGCGAAAAGTGGGAAGTGCAGGAGAAGATGCTCTCCGCCGCCGAGGACGAGGACATCCGCATCCTCGGCCCCTCCGGCCTTGGCCTCATCATCCCCCCCATCGGCCTGAACGCCAGTCTGGTCAAGGCCGAGCCGCCCAAGGGGCGCATCGCCTTCATCTCCCAGTCGGCCTCGCTGTTCACGGGCGTTCTGGACTGGGCGCGCGGCCACGGCATCGGCTTCTCCTACGTGGTGTCGTTGGGCGACCGGCTGGACCTCAAATACCACGACCTTTTCGACTACCTCTCCTCCGACCCCAACACCCGCTCCATCCTGCTCTATCTGGAGAGCGTGTCCGACGCCCGCAAGTTCATGAGCGCAGCCCGCGCCGCAGCCCGCAACAAACCGGTGCTGGTGGTCAAGCCCGGACGCAGGCGCGGCCCCAGCGGCGAGTCCCTGGCCAAGCCGGGACAGGGCCTGGACGAGGTGTACCACGAGGCTTTCCGGCGCGCGGGCATGCTGCGCGTCTTCGAGATCGACGCCCTGTTCGACGCCGCCCAGACCCTGGCCCGCTCCCAGCAGCTCAAGGGCGACAAGCTGGCCATCGTGACCAACGGCGGCTCCGTGGGCGTGATGAGCGCGGACACCCTGGTGGAACGCGGCGGCAAGCTGGCCGGATTCTCCGAGCAGACGGTCCTGGCCCTGCGCGAGCTGCTCGGTCCCAACTGGCTGCGCGACGGCATCGTGGACATGGGCCTGACCGCCTCGCCCGAGCACTACACCCAGGCCCTGGCCACGCTCCTGAAGGACAAGGAATCAAACGCCGTGCTGGTGATGCACGTGCCCTTCGCCGCAGTTGCCGGGGAAGAGGCGGCCAAGGCCGTGATCGCGGCGGCGGCCAAGAACCAGCGCCCGGTGTTCACCTGCTGGCTGGGGGCTGGCGTGGCCGAACCGGCCCGTGCCCTGTTCAGCCAGGCGGGCATCCCCACCTACGCCACGCCCGACACCGCCGTGCGCGCCTTCCTGGACATGGCCAACCACCGCCGCACCCAGGAGCTGCTCATGGAGATGCCCGCCAGCATCCCCGCCGGGTTCACCCCGGACACCGAGGTGGCTCTGGGCGTGATCCAGGCCGTGCTGGAAGAGGGGCGCGGCGAGCTGACCGAGCCGGAAGCCAAGGTGGTGCTGGCTTCCTACGGCATCCCGGTCATTCTTTCCCGGCTGGTCAGGACCGTGCCCGAAGTGCTGGAAGCGGCTCAGCAGATCGGCTACCCGGTGGCCATCAAGGTGGTCTCCCCGGATATCCCCCAGCCCTTCGACGTGGGTGGCGTGGTGCTGGACGTCGAGGACGCCGAGGAACTGCGGCAGGCGGCCCAGGCCATCAAGGCCCGCGCGCGCAAGCTGGAACTCGGGGCGGACATCAAGGGATTCATCGTGCAGAAGATGGGACGCCGGGGCGCGCAGGAGCTTCTGGTGCAGGCCCAGGTGGACCCGGTTTTCGGCCCGTTCCTGCGCTTTGGACAGGGCGGCCTCGCAGCGAAACTCTCCCAGGACAAGGCCATCGCGCTGCCGCCGCTCAACATGAGCCTGGCGCGAGATCTCATCAGCCGCACCCGCGTTTCGGCCTTCCTGCGCGGCTTCGGGGGCAGGCCCCCGGCGGATATCGACGCCATCAGCCTGACCATCATCCAGGTGGCCCAGTTGGTGATCGACATTCCGCAGATCCAGGAGATCGACATCAACCCCCTGTTCGCGGACAGCCAGGGGGTCGCGGTGCTGGGCGCGCGCATCCGCGTGGCCGACGCCACCGCCGCCGGGCAGGACCGGCTGGCCATCCGCCCCTACCCCAAGGAGCTGGAGCAGCCCGCCGTCCTTAAGAACGGGCGCAAAATCCTGGTGCGCCCCATCCGCCCCGAGGACGAACCGGCGCACCACGAATTCTTCAAGCACCTCTCGCCCGAGGACCTGCGCTTCAGATTTTTCGGCGTGGTGCGCGAACTCTCCCACATGGAGATGGCGCGCCTCACCCAGATCGACTACGAGCGCGAGATGGCCTTCATCGCCACCGCCCCAGGTGAGGACGGCACCCCCGAAACCCTGGGCGTGGTGCGCGCCTCCGCCAAGCCGGACAACAGCACTGCCGAATTCGCCATCATCGTGCGCTCCGACCAGAAGAGCCAGGGCCTGGGGCGGCTTCTCATGGAAAAAATCATCGGCTACTGCCGCAGCCGGGGCACCGGCGCAATCACCGGGCAGGCCCTCCTGGAGAACAAGGGCATGCAGGGCCTGGCCGAGAAGGTGGGGTTCGAGGTCTGGCGCAACACCGACGACGAAGTGGTGGAGATGCACCTGGACCTCAAACAGCCCCCCGGCCTTTACCGATAACCTGCCGGTAAGCTTCGCTCTATTTCTTCAGCCGCATTGTGGTCTTGAAGGGCCTGAATCCCAGTTTGTCGTAGAACGCCCTGGCGTTGTCGTTGCCTGCCGTAACCTCGAGGTTTTCGGTTTTTGTCCCTTTGGACGCAAACCAATCGAGAGAGTCCTTAGCCAGGGCCAGCCCGATGCCCTTGCCACGCATGGAATCATCCACGAAGAGCGATTCCAGCGTGCCGTTCATGCCGTCGTCGATGAAGCTCAGGCAGTAGCCCACCAGCACACCGTCCGATTTCACAAGCCGCACCCGCAGCCCGTTCACCCCGGAGGCTATCCAGCGCTTCTTGCGCGAATCGATGGTGCGGCCCTTGAAGGCGTCGCCGAAATCCTTGCAGCATACGGCCTGATAGGCGTTCAACTGCTCCCACATGGGGGCGATGAGGTCGATGGCTTCGGCTCCGGCGGTTTCGTATTCGATCTGGGGCATAATTCGCTCCTTCGACGTGGTTTCGTGTCTGATGCCAACATATCACGCCACACACCACGGGGAAAGCGCCAGATTAACACGCAAATACTATACGTGTTCATGTAATTTGTGATGGCGGATTGTCCTGAGACCAATTGCGCCGCACCAGACGCCCACGCAACGGAGCAAACCTGACGCTGGACCAGCTCAGCGCATCACCGAGGCGTAGAGCGAGCGCAGCATGGCCACGGGAAGGCCGGATTCCCAGCCGCCCAGAACCATGGCCGTCAGACACACTGCCCCGAACAGCCCCACTCCGCCCACCAGCCCCGCAAAGCGCGATACTGGTCTGTTCAGAAACCGCAGGCTGAGGGTCTTCTCTTTGGGGCAGGCCTCCACGCACTGGCCGCAGGCCACGCACTGGGTCGAACGCGCGGCAGCCCCCGGCGTGATGTCCATGGGGCAGGCACGCTGGCAGCGCCCGCAGCCGTCGCACGTAACGTCATCACGCTTCACGGAGCACGGCCCTACCCGGCCCAGAAGCCCCAATAGCGCGCCGTAGGGGCAGAGCCAGCGGCACCAGGCGTTGCGAAATATCAGCCCCGCCGCCAGTAACACCCCCAGCACGATCAGGAAGATGTTGGAGGGGTGCAGGAAGAGCTTCAGCAGATGGGCGTCGGCGGTCAGGTTGTACGCACTGGTCATAAACTGACGCGTGGTCGCAGGGTCCATGAGCACCCCGATGGACAGCAGGAAAAAGCCCAGCAGCAGGTATTTGACCATGCCTGCCAGCCTATCGGCCAGCTTGGGAACGCTTCGGCCAAGCCCGCCGCTCTTTCCGGCCTCGCCCACCAGATCAGACACCAACCCCACCGGGCAGACGAAGCCGCAGAAGCTCTTGCGAAACAGAAAGGAGCAGGCCATGGCCGCCAGCAGGATGCTTAGCCCTGCCGGATGCACGGTGTCGTAGGTTCCGGTGAGGATCAGGTTCTTGAGGCCCATGAGGGCCGCTATGGGCAGGATGGCCTCAATGCCTGCCGGACGCGGAACAAAGGCTGCCTGGGAATTCGTGGTCCATTCCAGGAAACGCATGAACTGCCAGCCAGTATAGACGCAGCTTGCCGCGAAAACGTACTGCACGGCGCGGCGCGCGGTCTTGGCCGTAATTGTTGCAAACATTCTCTTACTCCCTTGGGCGTGTTGCCACCAGATGCACCAAGACTCCGGGGCCGTGGAACACTCGGCCCGGCCCGGAAGCCGCCCGGCAAACTACGTCGCTCAGACGCGATACGCTGTCGGCCTCCCGACAGGGGGACGGATAAAACGCCTGTTCGTGCGCGAAGGCAAGGGACAACTGCGTCGCCAGACATGGGAACGTATGCGGTGCGCGGTTCTCGTGCGCACGTCTTCTGGCGTGCGACAGGCCGCCGGTCCTTCGTGGGGCTTCTTGCATTGAAGCCGCAAATGAAGGATGTACTGGCGCAAGGCTTGCGACAGGTTCGCAGGTCGCCGATGCAATCGCGCCGTCCAACAGGAGGAAGCAATTCCATGACCATGACATCCATATTCCCCGCACGCTACGTCCAGGGAGCAGGCACTCTCTCCCTGCTACCGGAAGAGGCTGCCCGGCTCGGGACAAATGCCCTGGCCCAAATGCCCTGGCCGTCATCGACAAAGTTATGCGTTCCACTGTCGACAAGGCCCTGGCAGGCCAGGACAAACTTACGCTGACCTATGAGACTTTCACCGGAGAGTGCAGCGACGAGGAGATCGAACGGCTGGCCGGTGTGGGTAGGCAGGCAAAGGCCGACGTCGTCATAGGCGTCGGCGGCGGCAAGCCTCTGGACACGGCCAAGGCCGTGGCGCACGCGCTGAAACGTCCGGTGGTGATCGTGCCCACGCTTGCATCCACCGATGCCCCGTGCAGCGCGCTGTCGGTGATCTATACGCCCGAAGGAGCCTTCAAGCGTTATCTGCTGCTGCCGCGCAACCCTGACGTGGTGCTGGTGGACAGCGAGGTGATCGCCAACGCGCCGGTCCGCTTTCTCGTCTCGGGAATGGGGGACGCCCTGTCCACATGGTTCGAAGCGCAGGATTGCCAGGAGAGCGGCGCCGCCAACATGACCGGGCGCTCCGGGACCATGACGGCCTTCGCTCTGGCGCGCCTGTGCTTCGACACGCTCATGGCCGACGGCGTCGCGGCCAAGCGTGATTGCGGGAAGAAGACGGTCACGCCCGCGCTGGAGCGGGTCATCGAAGCCAATACGCTCCTGAGCGGCCTGGGATTCGAAAGCGGAGGATTGTCCGGAGCGCACGCCATCCACAACGGGTTCACCGTGCTGCCAGAGACCCACTCGTGCTGGCACGGCGAGAAAGTGGCCCTGGGCACGCTGTCGCTGTTGATGCTCACCAAGCGCCCGGCGGAACTGGTCTCCCAGGTCTACGACTTCTGTATGGCCGTGGGGTTGCCGGTCTGCCTGGCGGACATCGGCCTTGCCAAGGCAACGGACGAGCAGTTGCAGGCCGTGGCCAGACTGGCCTGCGCGCCGGGAGAAACCATCCACAACATCGCGGGCGGCGTCACCCCCGAACGGGTCGTGGCGGCTATCAAGGCGGCAGACGCCGAAGGGCGCAGGCGCAAATAAAAACGGCCCCATGCGCCGGAGAACACTCCTGCGCATGGGGCCGCGTTTAAATCCAGTCTAGCTGGCGACGATGTTCACCAGCTTTCCGGGCACGTAGATGACCTTCCGAACGGTCTTGCCCTCAATATGCTTGACCGCGTTCTCTTCGGCCAGGGCCGCAGCCTTCACGGACTCCTCGTCTGCATCAGCCGCCACCTCGATCTTGCCGCGCAGCTTGCCGCACACCTGCACGACAACCGTAACGGTGTCCGTGACCAGGGCGGCGGGGTCGTGGATGGGCCAGGGCTGGTCGGCCAGCAGCTTCTTGTGCCCGAGCATCTCCCAAAGCTCCTCGCAGATGTGCGGGGCCATGGGCGAGAGCACGGTAATCAGTGCGTTGACCGCCGAGGACACCGCCTGGGGCGACTCCTGCTTGAGCGCGTCCACGTTGGCGTACAGGAAGTTCAACATCTCCATCACGGCGGCGATGGCCGTGTTGAACTGGAACTGGCCCTCGATGTCCTTGGCGACCTTGGCCACCATGGCGTGCTCGCGGCGGCGCAGCTCCTTCAAGAGGGGCGAGAGCTCCTGCGGGTCCAAGGCCAGGCAGCCGTCCGTGGGCCGGATCACGCCGGAAAGCTCGTCCGTCACCAGACGCCACACGCGAGACAGGAAGCGCGCCGCGCCCTCGATGCCCGTGTCGGACCACTCCAGGTCCTTCTCGGGCGGAGCCGCGAACAGCATGAACACGCGCACGGTGTCCGCGCCGTATTTGGCCACCATCACGTCCGGGTCCACCACGTTGCCCTTGGACTTGGACATCTTGGCCCCGTCTTTTATGACCATGCCCTGGGTGAGCAGGTGGGCAAAGGGCTCGGCGTGCTCAATGTAGCCCAGGTCGCGCAGGGCCTTCACGAAGAAGCGCGAATACAGAAGGTGCAGGATGGCGTGCTCGATGCCGCCCACGTACTGGTCCACCGGGGACCAGTATTTCACGGCCTGCGCATCGAAAGGCGCGTCGTCCTTCTGGGGGCAGCAGTAGCGCAGGAAGTACCAGCTGGACTCCACGAAGGTGTCCATGGTGTCGCACTCGCGCTTGGCCGGGCCGCCGCATTTGGGGCAGGCGGTGTTCACGAAGGACTCGGTCTCCGCCAAGGGGGAGCGGCCGTCCGCGCGCACCTGGATGTCCAGGGGCAGCACCACGGGCAGATCCTTCTCCGCAACCGGGACCACGCCGCACTCGGCGCAGTAGACCATGGGGATGGGCGCGCCCCAGTAGCGCTGACGGGAGATGTTCCAGTCGCGCAGGCGGTAGTTCACCGCGCGCGTGCCCTTGCCCTCGGCCTCCAGCCAGTCCGCGATGCCAACCTTGGCGTCGTTTGAATCCTGGCCGGTGAACGCGCCGGAATCGTGCAGCACGCCGGGGTCGGTAAAGGCTTCGGGGAGCGCTGCGGCATCCAGGGCCTGGCCCTTGGGGTTTATGACAACCTTGAGGGGAAGATCGTACTTCTTGGCAAATTCGAAATCGCGCTGATCGTGGGCCGGAACGGCCATGACCGCGCCGGTGCCGTAGCCCATAAGCACGAAGTTGGCCAGATAGATGGGCATCTTCGCGCCGGTCACGGGGTTCAGGCAGTAACTGCCCGTGAACACGCCCTCTTTCTCCAGATCGTCGGCCTGACGCTTGATGCGGTCCAGGTTCTTGATCTTCTCGATGAAGACCTTGGCTTCGGCCTCGTTAGGCTTGCCAGCGATGAGCGTGGCGGCCAGGGGATGCTCGGCGGCGATGGACATGAAGGTCGCGCCCCAGAGGGTGTCCTGGCGGGTGGTGAATACGCGCACCGCGCCGGAGCCGTCCTCCAGAGGGAAATCGATCTCGCAGCCCACGGACTTGCCGATCCAGTTGCGCTGCATGGTCAGCACGCGCTCCGGCCAGCTGCCCGAGAGGATGTCCAGGTCGGCCAGGAGTTCTTCAGTGTAGTCGGAGATGCGCAGGAACCACTGCTCCAGGTCCTTCTGCTCCACCTCGGTGTCGCAGCGCCAGCACTTGCCGTCCTCCACCTGCTCGTTGGCCAATACCGTATGGCAGTCCGAGCACCAGTTCTGGGGCGAGTTTTTGCGGTAGACCAGCCCCTTCTCAAAGAACTTCAGGAAGAACAGCTGCTCCCAGCGGTAGTAGGAGGGGTCGCAGGTGGCAAGCTCACGCTCCCAGTCCAACGAATAGCCCATCTTCTGAAGCTGGGTGCGCATGTTGTCGATGTTCTCGTAGGTCCACTTGGCCGGATGCAGGCCGTGCTTGATGGCTGCGTTCTCGGCGGGCAGGCCGAAGGCGTCCCAACCCATGGGGTGCAGCACGTTGAAGCCGTGCATGCGCTTGAACCGCGCCACCACGTCGCCGATGGTGTACACGCGCACGTGGCCCATGTGGATGCGCCCCGAAGGATAGGGGAACATCTCCAGCACGTAGTACTTGGGGCTTTTGCCGTCGGCCTCCACGTGAAAGTGGCGACCGGCGGTCCACCTGGACTGCCATTTGGACTCGATGGAAAGCGGCTCGTAGCGTGTCATCATCAGGCTTCTTTTTTGTTCCTGGAGAGGTCTTTCGTGGTTGCGAACTTGCCCTGGGCCACGTCCTTTGACACGGCGTCCAGGATGCCGTTGACGAAGGACGGGGAGTTGTCGTCGCCGAATTCCTTGGCCAGCTCCACGGCCTCGTTCATGGCCACGCGCAGGGGGATGTCCTCCCCGTGGAGGATCTCGTAGAGGGCCACGCGCAGGATGGTCAGCTCCACCTTGGCGATGCGGGCGATCTTCCAGTTCTGGGAGTGCTGCTCGATCAGCTTGTCCAGCTCGTCGCGCCGGTTCCACACACCCTTCACCAGTTCAAGCACGTATTCCTGGGCCGACTCGTAGGACTCGACCATGTCCGGGTCCATGGGGGCGGTCTCCACGGCCTTCAGGAGTGCGCGATCGTTGACCGGGGCCTCGAAGTCGAATCCGTAGAGGACCTGGAAGGCGCGTCTGCGGGCCTTGCGCCTGGGGGTCTGGGGTCCTGACACCTAGATCTGCTCCAGCACGCGGACCAGCTCCAGGGCGGCGGAAGCGGCTTCCACGCCCTTGTTCCCGGCCTTGGTTCCGGCGCGCTCGATGGCCTGCTCCAGGTTGTCGGTGGTCAGCAGGCCAAAGCCCACGGGAACGCCGGAATCCAGGCTCACCTGGGCCAGGCCCTTGGTGCATTCGCCCGCCACGAAGTCGAAGTGGGGGGTGTGGCCCCGCACCACCGCGCCCAGGCAGATGATGGCGTTGTACTTGCCGGTGGCGGCCAGTTTCTTGGCGGCCAGGGGCATCTCGAAGGCTCCGGGCACGCGCACGATGGTCAGGTTCTCGCGCTCGCCGCCGTGGCGCAGGATATAGTCGATGGCTCCGCCCACCAGACGGTCCACGATGGTGTCGTTGAAGCGGGCGGCCAGGATGGCGAAGGACAGGCCCTTGGCGGTCATCTGGCCTTCTATGGTGCTGATGTGGTGCATGGCGCGTTCCTTACTTGTTCTCGAGTTTGAGCATGTGGCCCATTTTGTCTTTCTTGGTCTGAAGGTAATCGAGGTTCTGCTCGCAGGCGTTCATCTCGATGGGCACGCGCTCCGTCACTTCAAGCCCGTAGCCTTCCAGCCCCACGATCTTCTTGGGGTTGTTGGTCATGAGGCGCATCTTGGAGACGCCAAGCGCCACCAGCATCTGCGCGCCGATGCCGTAATCGCGCAGGTCCGCCTTGAAGCCGAGCTTCTGGTTGGCTTCCACGGTGTCCAGGCCCTGGTCCTGGAGGGCGTAAGCCTTGATCTTGTTGGCCAGACCAATGCCCCGGCCTTCCTGGCGCATGTAGAGCACCACGCCCGCGCCCTCGCGGTCGATGATGCGCAGCGCCTGCTGGAGCTGTCCGCCGCAGTCGCAGCGAAGCGATCCCAGCACGTCGCCGGTGAGGCATTCGGAGTGCACGCGCACCAGGGTGGGCTCTCCGGGCTTGATGTCGCCCTTGACGATGGCCAGATGGGCCTTGGTGTCCTGACCCTCGGTTTCGAACGCGATGACCTTGAAGCCCTCGCCGTAGCAGGTGGGCAACTGGGCCTCGGCCACCTTGCGCACCGAGAGGTGCCCGAAGCGCATGCGGTAGCGGATGAGGTCCGCCACGGAGGCGATCTTCAGGCCGTGGGTCTTGGCGAATTCGATCAGGTCCGGCATGCGGGCCATGTTCCCGTCGTCGCGCATGATCTCGCAGATCACCGCGCAGGGCTTGCATCCGGCCAGCCGGGCCAGGTCCACGCCGCCCTCGGTCTGTCCGGCGCGCACCAGCACGCCGCCGTCCTTGGCGCGCAGCGGGAAGATGTGGCCCGGGGAGACTATGTCCTCGGCTTTCACGTCGTCGGCCACGGCGGTCAGGATGGTGGTGGCCCGATCGAAGGCGGAGATGCCCGTGGTGACGCCCGTACGGGCCTCAATGCTTACTGTGAACCCGGTTCCGAACTGGGACTGGTTCTGGTCGGTCATCATCGGGAGCTTCAGCTTGTCGATCCACTCGGACGACATGGGCAGGCAGATGAGGCCGCGTCCGTGAACAGCCATGAAGTTGATGATTTCGGGAGTGACCTTTTCTGCGGCGATGGTCAGATCGCCCTCGTTCTCACGGTCCTCGTCGTCCACCAGGATGATCATCTTACCCTGGCGGATCTCCTCGATTGCTTCCTCGGTAGTGCAAAGGGGCATGGGAAAATCCTCCTGACGGCGGCTGCTGGAGCGCAACCGCCGGAACACTTTTCCGTAGTTCCTAAAGTGAAAAAGGGCAAGCGGACTTAGAATCCGTGCTTGGCGAGAAAATCCGCCGTAATGGCGGAGGGTTTGGCTTTTGCGGCGTGCGGAGCCAGCATGCGGGCCACGTACTTTCCTATGATGTCGCACTCCATGTTCACGGCGCGCCCGTTGCTCCAGCCGGAAATGGTGGTTTCGCCCTGGGTGGCCGGGATGATGTTCACGTCGAGCCAGTCCTGGCCGCACCCGTTCACGGTGAGGCTTATGCCGTCCAGACAGACGGACCCCTTCTCCACCACGAACACGCCGAACTCGGCGGGAAAGTTCAGGGTGTAGCGAACGGATTCGCCAGCAGGAGCGCTCCCGTCCACGCGGGCCAGACAGTCCACATGGCCGCTGACCATGTGCCCTCCCAGACGGTCGCCCAGGGCCAAGGCCCGCTCCAGGTTCACGCGCGATCCAGCGCCCAGCTGCCCGAGGTTGGTCTTGTCCAGGGTCTCGGCGGAGGCGTACGCGCTGAAGGCGTTGTCCGTGAAGCTCTCCACAGTAAGGCACACGCCGTTCACCGCGATGGATTCGCCCAGCACGATCTCGCGCAGGGGGTAAAGCGCCCTGATGGACAGACGCATCTGTCCGCCGCGCTTTTCGAGCGCCTCCACCTTGCCCATGCCTTGCACCAGTCCCGTGAACATGTCCGCCTCCCACATATGACCTGCCAGTCGTTTGCCCGGACAGCGCGGCTTTGTCAAAGCGTGCGCCCCGACGCAACACGGAGCGCTGTCATCGCATTATCTGGTCCAAGTGCTTTCTCTTTGCGAACTTGCCCGTGACCAGGCTTCTCTTCTTTTCATTTCTAGAAACACCCCGCCTGCGGCATGAGACCCGGCACAAACGAGCGCGTCGCGTCGGCTGCAACGCGCTTAGCAGTAATCCAAAATTTCTGATTTCAACATGAAAATGTGCATCAGCTGTATTTACATTATGCGTGCATTTCGTGTATCGCGTCGGGACACCACCCGCGAATGCAAGGAGATCCATATGGATGACTATTTGAAGGAAGCATTGGAAATCGTCAAAGCCCAGGCCAGCGTCCGCAACATGACTGAGGAGGAAATCACCTCCATGGTCAAGAAGGTTGCCGAGGGCATACGCGGCATCAGCGAAGGGACCCCCACTGTTGAGGAAGGCACCACCCCCGCCCTGGACCCCAAAAAGGCCATCAAGGAAAAATCCGTTACCTGCCTGGAGTGCGGAAAGGTGTTCAAGATTCTCACCAAGAAGCATCTTGCCACTCACAACGTCACCGCCGACGAATACAGAGCAAAGTACGGCTACAAGAAGGGCACCCCCCTGGTGAGCAAGTCCCTCCAGCGTGAGCGCCGTGCCAAGATGAAAGACATGAAGCTTTGGGAGAAGCGCAAAAAGGCTCCCAAGTAGCCTTCGCGCCTTACGTATTTTCCATCACCCGCAACACCGCCCCCTCTGCCCAGGCACAGGGGGCGGTGTTGTTTCGTGCGGGCGCGCAGTATCTCGCTATGTTGCGGCCTGAGCGTCTGCCGCCGGGAACGTGGCCTCCCCGGCACATTGACGAAGCGCCGCCTCCACATACACCTCATGAGTCTCGAACAGGAATCTGCACCCGCTGTTGCGGCACCAGCGCACACGGGTGACGGTTTGACCGAGCTTGTCGGTTTCCAGGACGCGGGTATCCTTCCCGCAGCGGGGACACCACATTATTTACTCCTTGGTCTTTCGGGCGGGGGAGGAGGACGGCCCCCTCCCCGGATTTCATACGCATCGTGTGCCCAGGTGGCCCGCCCGATCCGGCCTGTCGTATGGGGTACGGCGCGCGCACCGCTGGTAACCGGCGCGCCGCGCACTCATATTTCGTAGTATTCACAGTGAAATGTGCTGGCCAGCATGCAGGCTTCCGGGATAATCCCGGCCAGCTCCCGAGCGTAGATCAGCCATATGCCGCTCCTCGGCCAGATACTCCGCGCTGGCTTCTGCAGACGGCTCGAACCGCGAGCAGTTGCCCCTGGCCGAGGTCCGGCAGGAGGCGAGACCCTGTATGCACAGCACCGGGTCGTGGCGCACATGGTCCGTTATTTCCTGGCAGTAGCCGACCACCCAATCCCTGCTGTCCCAGTGGACGCAGTCCGAGCATCGTGGGTCGATCATGGCCTGCGACCTCCTGGGAGCGCCTCCGGACTCCCTGACTCTCCCCGCTCAGCCTTGGCCTTGGCGACCCGCACCTCCGCCAACCCGATAGCTCCTGAACCCGGCATGTCGGCACTCCTGTTCTAGTAGACCGGGGCGTACCCTGGCTCATTTTACGCCCCGGCCAGTTCATACATGCGTGCGCCTGATTCCCCCTGGGAGGTTCGGGGGGCCGGATGGGTGACCCCTCACCGGCTTCGGGTCGTCTAGATAACCTAGACAATCTCGTCATGCTGCCGACCAGACCGCATGGATTGCGGCCTTCCCTCACACCCGCCTTGCCCGCTTGATTGGGCGTCAGGGCGCATAGCGCCTTGGGTCTTCCGGTACCAGCCTCACCGCGTCTGTCCTGACCGGCATGCATAACGTGCCCCGAATTTATTCTTTTTATTATTTTTGTCAAGCGTAATTGAGCTATACGAATACCATTTGATAATGGGCCCTTAAACAGATTATTCACCGAACTGCCATGAAATTATTTCTTTAAAGAATTTTTTCAAATGGAATATACCTTGAAATCGTCTTCTACACATGTCGACTGGTCGCGGCATCTCGCAGCTTTCGGAGATGGCCCGCCTGCAGGAGAACAGACGAGCGCCAGGGGCAGTTCACTTGAGGGGGAATACTGACTTGAACGATTTTACGAACAGCTGTCTGACGCGCCGCCTGGGGCGCCGACACCTTGCGGAGAACAAAAACTCGGCTGGCAACAGGCTTTGCCCGCCCACGGACACGACGGCAGAAAGAAAGGAATGAGCGTGGCGAACAGCCGCGCCCGGCAAGACAGAGGAAAGAGCGATGGATGAAAGAGAGTCGCAGCGCGCAAAATGCCTGCCCGCGCGCCACAACACCTTATGATGCCGGGGGAAGAGCCAGCGCTGCCCCGCCCGATAGCGGACAACGGCAGGCTGTGAGCAAGAGCATGGGCTCATACCGGTCGGGGGGAAGGCAGTCCGCCTGCCATGCGGCGCGGCACTCTGACGTTCACGCGCCCTCCCACACAGCCGGGCGAGACCTTATTTGCGGGTCATGTCCGACCAGGCCCAGACCACGCGCCCCACGATGGCGCGACGCAGGTCGCCGTGGAAATCGGTCTCCAGGCTGTGCACGGAAGGGGGATAGAAGCGCTTGTCCGGGTTGTCCGACACGTAGGTGAGCAGCGTCTGCCCTTCCTTACGGCTGGTGTAGACGCGTTTGACCGCGACCTCGGCGTCGGGGCCGGGCTCACGCACCAGAAAGATGGAGCCGTCGGGCTCAGGTCGAAAATCGTCGCGGTCCACCAGCACGATGTCCAGGGGGTGCAGCGTGGGCACCATGGACTCCTGCCCTTTGCCCACTTCCATGGCAACCAGGTTGGTGCGGTAGCGAATGGAGGCTTGGTCTTTCATGGCCAGCACCCAGCCGCGCACGGCGTCCTCGGGAATGAGACCCGGCCCGGCGGCCACGGCCCCCTGGGCCAGGGGAATGGCCATGTAGTTCTCGGCTGAAGGCTGGGTGGCGAAGTCCGCCACGCCGCCGGACTTCCTTGCGGCCACGAATACCACCGGTTTGGTGGTATCGCGCTCCTCGTCCGGGAAGAGAATGCGCGCCCCCAGGGCCTCCAGTATGCGCGCCACGGTGTCGAAGCGTGGAACGGCCTTGCCGGAGAGAAATTTGGAGACGTTGGGCTGCCCGACTCCGGCCTTTTCGGCCAGAGCCGAGGGACCGCCGTGATCGCGCGCAAGGCGGGCGATGCCCTGCTTGACTGTGTCCACCATGCTCATGGGCGTGCTTCCTTGTTGGCGATGCTTAAAGATATTTCACGCGCAAGTAAACTATCACATAAGAATACCCGCACGGGGAACCTCTCCTCGAAGCGTGCCTGTATACGCCTTACTGCCCTGACCTTGTAAAGCATTTCGCTTCAAATGCAACTAAAAACATGACGCACGCGTGTACCCCGTCCATCCCGACGATGCACCCGTTCGACCGGCCACGGCTCCGACATTTATTTTGCGATTCTTTTTCCGAGTGGGTGCCGCAGGACTGACGGCGTAGCGCCCAACGGACGAAATACTGGCACCGACCCACAGACGGACTTATTTTTCGTCCTCTTGCCCCAGGCGAAGGATCTTGCGCAGGGTGTCCTTGGTGATGCCGAGTTCCCGGCAGGCGGCGTTGCGGTT
Source organism: Desulfovibrionaceae bacterium (assembly GCA_009773665.1). Taxonomy (GTDB): domain Bacteria; phylum Desulfobacterota; class Desulfovibrionia; order Desulfovibrionales; family Desulfovibrionaceae; genus Fundidesulfovibrio. The sequence continues at coordinate 141,494 of WSYE01000002.1, forward strand.
GCCCATGTTGCGTTTCACGGCCTTCACGGCGGCGTGATAGCGCACCTCGTCCATGGTCAACGGGCCGTCCCCTGAAAGCGGGCGGATGGCCGGACGCAGGGTTCGCGGCAGGTGGTCCACCTGAATGAGCCCGCCGGGGCACAAAATACAGGCGTACTCCAGAATATTCTCAAGCTCCCGGATGTTTCCCGGATAGCCGTAGCGCGTCAGGATACGCATAACTTCGAGCGTCACGCCCCGGATGTCCTTGCCCAGCGATTGCCGCCTGCGAGCCAGGGCGTGCTCCACCAGCAGGGGTATGTCCTGGCTGCGCTCCCGCAGGGGCGGCAGGGTCAGCTGCACCACGTTCAGCCGGTAGTAGAGGTCGCCACGGAAGGCCCCCTCATCCACCATGCGGGCCAGATCGCGGTTGGTGGCCGCAATTACACGCACATCGGCGGGCACGCTCTCCACGCCGCCCAGCGGTTCAAAGACGCGCTCCTGCAGGGCTCGCAGGATCTTGGATTGCAGGGAGTAGGGCAGATCCCCCACCTCGTCCAGCAGCAGGGTGCCGCCATCGGCCAGTTGGAAGCGCCCCGGCTTGTCCCGGCGGGCGTCGGTGAAGGCCCCGGCCTTGTAGCCGAACAGCTCGGACTCCATCAGATGCTCAGGCAGCGCGCCGCAGTTCACGGCCACGAACGGCCCGGAGGAGCGCCCGGAGAGCCTGTGGATGGCCCGCGAGAAGAGCTCCTTGCCGGTGCCCGATTCGCCGAGCAGCAGCACTGTGGAATCGCTTCCAGCGATCTGGGGCAGGATGCGCACCAGCTCCGACAGGTGGGGGTCTGTGGTGCAGAAGTCGTTGGACGAGGTGCAGCCCACAATGCGCTCCACCGCACTCTCGCCGCTCAAGTCGCGAAGGGTCTCGACCCCGCCGATGATCCTGCCGTCCTGGTCCTTGAGCGGAGCCGCGCTCACGCTCACCTGGACGGTGACCCCGTCGGGGCGGTGCACGCTCATGATGCGGTGGGCAATGTGGCGGTCTTCCTGGATGCAGGAGCGCAGCACGCACACGTCCTTGCAGTTGTCGGTGCGGAACAGCTCCCAGCACTTGCGGCCTACGGCCTCGCCGTGGCTTACGCCGGTGATGAGCTCAGCCGACCTGTTCAGGAAGGTTATGTTCCAGTCCAGATCTATGGTAAAGACGCCATCGGCCACGCTGTCCATGATGAAGGAGCACATGGACGTGCACGGGAAAGGCCGCTCGAAATTTTTCATACCGCCCCTTTCAAGGCCCCCCGGACCTCGCGCAGCACGACCCCACTGTGCCCCCCTAGCCTATCGCGGTCAATCCGATACGGACGATTATTTCGTCCTGCCCAACAGCCCCCATACCCGGTGAAATTACAATATGCTGATATTGTACATTTTTTGAGTTGGCCCGGTTTGTGCTCTTTTTTTCACAAGCGGGGCGTGGGCAGCCCCTGAACCCCAACAAGGAGAGCCGGGCGCTCTCCATATATAACGCGAGGAGGAAGGGACATGACACTTACACTCACCATCTCGGGACGTCGTTGCGATCTGTCGCTGCATCCCGTGTCTTCCAAGACTGTCGAGCGCATCCAGAGTATGGGGCGCAAGTTCTACACAAAGAAGTACATTCACTGGTGGCGCAACGGCAACACCAGCACCTGCGGCATGAAGTTCGACGATGAATGCTCCGTGCGGGTAAACCTGGGTGGCGAGAACCTCCCCTTTGACTCCGCTGCCATTTCACAGTCCGCAGTGCTGCTGCGCCGCCGCCACTACCTGGAGAGCAAGGCCCGCTATCTGGCGTTGCTCGGCTATGACGACGAATACTGCAACATGACCTGGACCTGGAGCAACATCACCGAATACGACCCAGCGAAGTTCGACTTCTTCGTGCATCGCTGGGACCGCATCCTGGGCGAAGAGGACTTCCTGATCCTGGACGACGTGCGCTACGCGAGCGATTTCGCGGACGAACAGGACTGGGGCGGCAGCTGCGGCTTCAGCCTGGTGGACCCCAGGGTCATCGACCTGGACGAGGTGCGCCGCGAACTTGGCATCGAACCTCCCGCGCCCAAGGCTCCAAAGGCGCGCGCGCCCAAGAAGGCCGCAGCGCCCGAAGTGACGGCCCAGGCGTCACCCAAGACGGATCCAGCGCAGCACGCCCCCATCGTCGAGGATTTGCAGCCCGCGCCTCCGTGCGACAACGGCCTGGCCGAGTTGATCATCGGGGTGGACAACCCCAACGCCACAGGCATGCACGGCTGCACCACCTGCAAGAATTCCATCCGGGTGGATCTGCGCATCGAGGATGATGTGGTGGTCCAGGCAGGCGGATGGGCCGCCGGATGCGACTACAGCAAGCAATGTCTTACCGCCCTGGCCTCGATGCTTCCGGGCATGACCGTGTACGACTGTTACACCCTGACCAACGAGGACCTGCACCCGCTGCTGAAGAGGGTCATCAGGAAGCTCGACTGCGACACCTTCACGGTGGGAGCGCTCAAGCTTGCCCTGCGCGACTGGGAAAAGAGGAACGCCGCCTGATCAGCAACGCAGAACCCAGCATCACGGGCTGAAGGGACCCCACCCCCCTTCAGCCCGTCAGGGCAGGAGCGTCCGGCGCGGCGGCAGCACGTTCGAAAGATCTCGCGGCCGCCGCACAGCCCAGGCCGCACTACATCCCGTGCGACCGGTTGGCGCCAAGAGTACGCCCCCTGCCACTCCGGCAAACGCCGCCCACATGCGCTGCCGGAGTCTCCACGCGCAGGCCCCGGACGGATCGTCCGTCCGGGGCCTTTCGCTTTGACGGCAAAGAGCCCTTCACCCCGACCTCAGCGCCTCCACGATGTTCAGGCGCGACGCCCGCAGCGCGGGCAGAAGCCCGCCGCTCACACCCATGAACAGCGCGAAGCCCATGGACCATAGGGCGATCTCGCCGGTCAGGCTAAACTTGAAGGCCAGTTCCGCGAAGGTCTGGAAGTTGGTGGTGGAGAAGGTCATGAAGGACAAAAAGGCCGAGAAAAAGAGCCCGGTCGCGCCGCCCAGAAAGCCCAGCAGCAAAGATTCCGCCAGAAACGCCGTCAATATTGCCCGGCGCTTGAACCCCAGGGCCCGAAGCGTCCCGATCTCGCCGATGCGTGTGGCCACAGCCGAATACATGGTGATCATGGCCCCGAGCATGGCCCCGATGGAGAAGATGGCCGTAAGCGAGATGCCCAGTACCCGCAGGAAACGTGACAAAGCCTTGGACTGGTCCTCGTAGTACTGGCGCTCGCGCTTCACCTCGGCCTGAAGCCTTGGGTCGGATTCGATGTCCGCTCTGTATGCGTCGAAATCATCGTAGTTTTTCAGCTTGGCCACCACCACGGAATAGCTCTGGCGGCGAAACGCCTGCATGAGCTGCTCCGCTTCGCCCCAGATTTCCGACGCAAAGCCCGTGTTGCCCGCGTCGAACACGCCCACCACGGACCACTCGCGCTGCCCGAAAGTGAGCGTCTGGCCCAAAGCCACGCCCGCGAACTTGGACAGGACGCTTTGCCCCACCATGATCTCCGTGGAGCCGGGCTCGGGCATGCGCCCGGCCACCAGCTTCACCTGGGGCCGAAGCTCAAGCGACACCGGGCTCACCCCCCGGATGACCACGTTGGAGGCCGCACCGCTGCTTCGCTTGGCCAGCGAGATGAGGATCACGATCTCGCGCGCGGCCAGAAGCCGACCCTGCGCGTCCAGGGCCACCTGGGGTTGCGTGGCAGCCACCTGGGCCACTTGGCGCTCCAGGGTGGACTGCACCTCGGTTTCGGAGCTCTTGCGCATCACCACCACGTTGTCCGGGCTGCCCGTGGAAACCAGCGTCTGACGCAGCCCCTCGGCCAGCATGAGCGTGGCCGTGAACACGAACACCACCAGGGCCATGCCCCCGGCGGTAAGTATCGTGGTGGCCCGCCGGGTGAGCAGGTTGCGCCAGGAATAACTGAGCGGGATGGCCACGGGTTCAGCCTACCTTTCGCAACGCCACGGCGATGCGCACCCTGGCCGCATATATGGCCGGATAAATTCCCGACAGGATGCCCACGGCCAGCCCCGCCACCACACCGTACATGATCGTCTCGCGAGACACCGCGAACACCGGGAAGAAATCGGTCATGAGGGTGCCGAAGGCCTCGGCGCAGGGCAGGATGAGCACAAGCCCCAGCCCCGCCCCGGTCAGGCTTATCACCAGGGCCTCGCCCGCGATGAGAAGCGCCACGGTCCGCGCGCTGAAGCCCAGGGTTTTCAGCACAGCGTACTCTCCGGTGCGCTCCCTGGCGGACATGGCCATGGTGTTGGCCGACACCGCCAGGATGATGAGCACCACCACGAAGCTCACCAGCCGAATGGCCAGGATGATGGCCTCGGACATGGATACGAAGCTCATCTGGAAGGCTTTTTCCGTCTCGGTGAGGGTTTCGGCCAAAGAGTTTGCGAACTGGGCGTCCACTGCGCGCGATATCTCAGCGGCCTTGTTCGGATCGTTTATGCCCACCATGTAGAAGCCCACCTGCCCGGCGCGCGACGGGTAGTTCACGCGCATGGTCTCGTCCAGGTAGGCCCAGTGGAAGAAGAGCTGGCTCTCGTCCGTGCCGGAGCGCGCCCCCCGGTAGATGGCCCGCACAGTCATCACCCAGTCGCCAGGGAAAATCGTGCCGCGAAGGGTGATGTTGTCCCCGACTTTCCAGCCGAAGCGCTTGGCCAGCTTGGCCCCCACCAGACAGCCCTTGCGGTCGCGCAGGAAGTCCGAGCGCTGCGCGGGGTCGTCGAGGACGTATTCCGGATACAGATCCAGCAGGGTTTGCGGTTCGTAGGCGAAGTTGGCGAAGAAGTTCTTCTCGTCGATGTAGATGCCGCCGAACCAGTTGCCCTGGCACACCAGGGTGACGCCAGGCACGGCGCGGATCTTGTCTTTGTAGGCCATGGGCAGCGAGAACATGAGCGACACGGAACTGCGCGTCACCAGCCGGTTGGCGGAGCTGGCCTCCACTCCGGCGTACCAGGCGTCGATAACCGTGCGCAAAAGCCCGAATGCCAGGATGGCCACCATGACGCCCAGGATAGTCAGAAACGAGCGCAGCCGATGCCGGAAGGCGTTCCTAATGGCCAGCCGGATCAGCAACACGAGACAGCTCCCCCTTGTCCAGGTTGCGCAGCACGTGGGCCTGCTGCGCGGCGCGCGGGTCGTGGGTGACCATGATGATGGTCTTTCCCATCTCACTGCTCAGGCGGTCCAGCAGGTTCAGGATGTCCTCGGCGCTGACGCGGTCCAGGTCGCCGGTGGGTTCGTCGGCCACCAGGATGTCCGGGTCGGTGACGATGGCCCGGGCGATGGCCACGCGCTGCTGCTGCCCGCCGGAGAGCTGGGCCGGGTAGTGGTCCATGCGGTCGTCAAGCCCTACTGCGGCCAGGGCGGACTCGGCGTGCTCGCGGCGCTCCCGGCGCGTAAGATTCGTGAGCAGAAGCGGCAGCTCCACGTTCTCCAGGGCGGTCAGCACCGGGATCAGGTTGTAGAACTGGAAGATGAACCCGACGCTTCGGCTGCGCCACTCGGCAAGCTCGGTCTCGTCCAGCAAAGTGATGTCCTGCCCGTTCACCACGATCTGCCCGGCGTCGGCCCGGTCGATGCCCGCAAGACAGTTCAGCAGCGTGGACTTGCCGGAGCCCGACGGCCCCATGAGGGCCAGGAACTCTCCGCGCGCAATATCGAAGGAGATGTCCGTCAGCACCGGAATGACCTGCCCGCCGCGCTGGTAGGATTTGGCCAGCCCGCGAATCTCAATCAGCGTCTCAGGAATGGTCATTTGCCTGCCGCCGACACAGCTCCGCCGTCCGTGAGGGAATCCGGCGGCGAGATCACCACGCGTTCGCCGGGCTTCAGCCCTTCAACAATCTCCAACATATCCCCAAGCGCCTGTCCGGTCTTTACCGGGGTCAGCCGGGCCACGCCTGCGTCCACCAGGAACACGGCCTTTCCGCCGCTGCGCTCGACTATGGCCTTTACAGGCACGGCCAGCCTGGGGGCGCGCTCCCCAGGCGTGGGCGCGCGTTCCAGAAAGGCCACTTTGGCGCTCATCTGGGGCAATACGCGCGGGTCCAGCTTGTCGAAACGAACCTTGACCATCACCGTGGCCTTGGTCTTGTCCGCCGTGGGCACGATCATGTGCACGTAGCCGGGGAAGCGCTCCTCGCCGTAGGCGTCCAGCATGATCTCAACGGGCTGGCCCTGGCGGATTTTGGAGAGGTTGGATTCGGACACGTCGGCCTCGATCTGAAGCGAACCAAGGTCCGCGATGGTCACCACCGAGGCCTTGGCCGTGCTGGACGCGCCAATGGGGGTTACGATGTCGCCCACGTCCGCGCTCTTGGTGAGCACCACGGCGTCGAACGGCGCACGCAGCACGGTGTATTCCTTGTTGGCGCGGGCCAGCTCCAGGGCGGCCTTGCGCCCTTCCAGCACGCGCACGGCGTTCTCGTGGGCGGCCTGGGCCTTGCGGTAGCGGGCCACGGCCTGGTCGAACTCGGAGCGGGCCACCACAGCGCGCTTTTCCAACTGGGCGAAGCGGTCGTGGTTCAGCTTCGCGTCTACCAGTTCGGCGTTGTCCTGGTCCACGCGGAAGCGCGCCGCAGCCAGGTCAGCCTCGGCCTGCTTGAGCGAAGCGTTCACGTCGTCGCTCTCCAGGCGCGCCAGCACGTCGCCTTGCTTCACGCGGCTGCCTTCCTCCACGCCCAGCCACACCAGCCTGCTGGTCACCTTGGAAGCCAGTGCGGCCTTGCGGTCGGCCACGGCGTAGCCCGTGGCGTTCACCAGAGTCAGCGCGCGCGTGGGATGAACCATCACCGCAGGGCTCGTTTCCACCTCGTGCTTACGGGGCATCAGCAGGACCCCCCCGGCCAGAACGATGGCGGTCAGAATGAACCACAGCCACTTGCGGGACCGCTTCCGGACGCCAGTTGCGCCCTGTCCGGACCGGTCAATTCGTAATTTTTCGAGATCTTGTTTCATAGCGAGGCGAACCATAGCCTAGCCAGCACCCCTGGTCATCAGCAAATTCCGTCATGCAGATGCCCTGGACAAGATGCAAGCGTTGGCATAAAAAAGTGACTATCATCATGCCCACCGAACCAGCCAGCACCGCGAGCCAGGCCGTACGCGGGGTCTTTGCCACCGAGACAACCACCTCGGTCGGCTTTGGAGCCACCAAACGCCGGGTTAAGCAGACCGTCTACGTCTATGCCGAGGAAGCTGAAGACGGCATGATGGCCTGCCGCAGCCTGAGTTCCGAATTCATTCCCCAGGGCAACAAGCGCATGGTTTCGCGCGAGGAGCTGCTCAAATCGTTCGTTCCCGCCCCACATATATACCTGAGCAAGGTGCTGCCCGCCATGGCCGCCCTGGAACAGGCCGTGGATTCGGCCGAGCGCTGCCGCAAGGAAGGCCATCTCTTCAGCGCTGAATTCGAATTCAAACACTCGCTGCGCCTGGACGAGAACCACATCCGAGCCTCTTTCGGCCTGGGACTGACCTATCTAGACCGTGGTGATCCTGACAACGCCCACATCGTGTTCCGCAAGCTCTCCAGGTTGGAGGGTCTCAGCAACCCGGACTACAAGCACCTTTTCAACGAGTTCGGCATCAAGCTGCGCAGAAACGGCATGTACCCCCAGGCCCTGGGGCACTACGGCAAGGCCCTGCGCCTGAGCCCTGACGATGAACATCTGCTCTACAACCTGGCCCGCGCGCTCTTTGAGAAGGGAAGGCTGAGAGCGGCCCTGCGTTTTCTGGACAAGGCCCTGACCATCAGCCCAAACTTTCCGGAAGCCCTTGAGTTCCGGCGGCGTATAACCGACATGCTCACCATGACCATCATCGACGACACGGAGCTTTCATCAGGCAGTGCCAGCCCCAAAGGCACCTCACCGGAGAAGCCATGAGCTTTCAGTTTCTCGGCCACTACCTGCTTGGGCGCGGCGTGGTCACCCAGGCCCAGATCGACGAGGCGGCAGCCTATCAGGCCGAAGCCAACCGCCGTCTGGGCGACTTGGCCGTGGAAGGCGGCCTGCTCACCCAGACTCAGGTGGACGAAATACTCGAACGCCAGCGCGAGACGGACTTGAACTTCGGCACGCTGGCGGTTTCCCTTGGATTCGTCAGAAGGCGCGACCTGGACGCCCTGCTCTTCCGCCAGCAGGTACACCTGGTACACCTGGGCGAGGCGCTTTTGACCCTCGGGCACCTGACGGTCCGCCAATTCTGCGACTACCTGAACGATTACGCCGCACTGGAACGCGCCCGCAAGGACGCCCTGACCCGACTGTTCGAAGGGCACTGCGCCCGCGAGGCCCTGAGATCCCTGGTGGACACTCTGGAGCGCGCCTTCCTGCGCTTCGCCCATTGCCCCCTGAAGGCCCAGGCCTACCTGGACGACCTGGCTATGGAAGCCCTGCCCCTGCACCACACCATGGAAATCCCCCTCAATTCAGCCTCATCCATGCGCTTCACCCTGCACATCGGGCGCGACATGCTCGACGCAATTGGCACGGCATGCAGGCGCGACGGCGAATCCGGAGGCACTCCGGAGGAGGCGCTGGCAGAGGTCCTGGACATCCTGGACATCATCAGCATCTACCTGTGTTCGAGCATCAAGCCACACGAGCTTCCCACTCCGGACTGTTCGTCGGGTATCCCCGACCCCAGCGGGAAGGGCGAGCTCCACGAGGGCTGCCTGCGCCTTCAGCTGGCTTGTCCCGTGGCCTGCGTCGGCCTTACCGTGGCGCTGGTCACCAACCGCGACAACCCGAAGGAGTCCGCATGAAAACACCGTCATCCCCCCTGATGCTGTCCGCATTGCTGGCCGTACTGCTCCTGAGCGCGTGTTCGCCCATCTCCAGGGCGGACATCGCAGGCGAGCCGACGGTCTACTGCACGGTGAACAGCCCGCCGGACCCGCTGCTCCTGGGCTACTGGAGGCGCATCCCGCCCGGAAACTTCAACCGTCCCCACGTGTTCAACTACTGGCTGGTCAAGAAGGGAGACCGCTACGCGCTGTACTACCATTGGGACGACAAGCGCGGGAAGGTGGTCCGGGGCTGGTTCCCGTTCGTGATCGACGGCAAGACTATGACCTCCTCCGAGGACCCGAGCATCTACTTCGTGAAGGACGGACAGGTTTTCCACAACTACGGCGGCAGGCCCTTCGACTCCCCCATGATGAAGGTCGGGAACTGAGGCAGCGCGTAGGCTGCCGAGCTCCGACCTTGACATGAGCCTGTAACAGGGTAGACTTTCTGGGTTTGCCTGTTTTTGCAAATCAGCCCGTTTTACGTCACCCAGGAGGAAAGCGCCCGATGCCCATGATCGAGTTCAAGGATGTCCACAAATGGTACGGGGATTTCCACGTCCTCAAGGGCATCGAGGAGTCCGTCGAGCAGGGCGAGGTGCTGGCCATATGCGGCCCGTCCGGCTCGGGGAAGTCCACGCTCATCCGTTGCGTCAACCGCCTTGAGGAGTACCAGCGCGGCACCATCCTCTTCGACGGCAAGGACATCCACGACCGCAGCATGGACGTGAACCAGCTGCGTTCCGAAATCGGCATCGTGTTCCAGCAGTTCAATCTGTACCCGCACCTCACGGTGCTGAAAAACGTCAGCCTCGCTCCGGTCAAGGTACGCAAGATGGACAAGGTCGAGGCCGACCGTCTGGCCCTGGACCTCCTGGAGCGCGTGGGCATCCACGACCAGGCCCACAAGTACCCGGCGGAACTCTCCGGCGGCCAGCAGCAGCGCGTGGCCATCGCCCGCGCCCTGGCCATGCGCCCCAAAGTGATGCTTTTTGACGAGCCCACCTCGGCCCTGGACCCCGAAATGATCAACGAGGTCTTGAACGTCATGAAGGACCTAGCCCGCGACGGCATGACCATGCTCTGCGTCACCCACGAAATGGGTTTCGCGCGCGAGGTGGCCGACCGCATCATCTTCATGGACGGCGGAGAGATCATCGAGGAAGGGCCGCCGCAGGAATTCTTCAAGAACCCCAAACATGAACGCACCCGCGCGTTCCTCAGGGAAATCCTCTAAACACACTAATTCAAACCGGAGGAGGTTTCGATGAAGCGTCTTGCCACGGCTCTTACGGCCATCCTGGTCCTGGCTTTCCTGGTATCCCCGGCCTTCGCGGGCAAAATCGAAGACATCAAGAAGAGGGGCACGCTGATCGCCGGCGTGAAGGATTCCCAGCCCCCCTTCGGCTATGTTGACGAAAAGACCAACCAGATCGTCGGCTTCGAAATCGACATCATGAAGTTCCTGGCCGACAAGCTGGGCGTCAAGCTGGATGTGAAGGCCGTCACCTCTTCCACCCGCATCCCCATGCTCACCCAGGGTGAAGTGGACATCGTGGCCGCCACCATGACCCACAAGAAGGACCGCGAGGGACAGATCGACTTCTCCATCACCTACTTCATGACCGGACAGCGCCTGCTGGTGAAGAAGGGCGGCCCCATCAAGTCCGTGAAGGACCTGGCCAGCAAGAAGATCGGCTCTGTGAAGGGTTCCACCTCCGAGCAGAACGCCAAGAAGGCCGAGCCCACCGCCACCATCGTCTCCTTCGAGACCTACCCCGAGGCCTTCCTGGCCCTCAAGCAGGGCAAGGTTGAGGCCGTGACCACCGACGAAGCCATCCTCGTGGGCCTCAAGTTCTCCGACGAGAAGCCCGAAGCCTGGGACATCGTGGGCGACTACATCTCCCCCGAGCCCTATGGTTTCGGCCTGGTCGAGAACGACTCCAAGCTCCGCGACTTCGTGAACGTCTCCCTGATGGAGATGTGGGAGTCCGGCGAGTACAAGAAGGTCTACGACAAGTGGTTCGGCAAGGACACCAAGAACTACATTCCCCTGACCTGGACCATGGAACTCTGGCCGTAGCATTTGCTGGCGCAAGCGGCGTAACCACGCCTTGAGCGCATGAACGACAGGTTCCCCTTTCCCTCCGGGCGCGCACGCCCCGGAAGCCGGGAACGCGGGAACCGGCATGATCGCCGGAGGGGCCTGAAAGCCCCTCCGGTTTTCGACAACCTCACCGGAGCAGCACGTTGGCCTATCAGTTCGACTGGGAACTCGTGGTGTCCGGCCAGTACGGCGACTGGATCGTCGACGGCCTCATCACCACCCTCCAGATATCCGGAATCTCCATCGGCTTGTCCCTGGTGCTCGGCACCATGGCGTGCATCATGCGCCTGTCCAAGTTGAAGCCGCTGGAATGGATCGCGTGGACCTACATTGAGTTCTTCCGCAACACGCCGCTTCTGGTGCAGATTTTCTTCTGGTATTTCGGCTCCTACACCGTCCTGCCGGACTCGGTGAACGCCTGGCTCAACACCGTGAACCAGGAGTTCGCCTGCGGCGTCATCGCCCTGACCTTCTACACCGGAGCCTTCATCGCCGAAGACCTGCGCTCGGGCATCTTCGCCATCCCCAAGACCCAACTGGAGGCGTCGCGCGCCTGCGGGCTGTCTTTCATGCAGGCCATGGGCTACGTCATCCTGCCCCAGGCCTTCAGGATCATCATTCCACCGCTCATTTCGCAGTTTTTGAACCTCATCAAGAACTCCTCGCTGGTCATGACCATCGGCGTGGCCGACCTGACCTACATGGCCCGCCAGATCGAGGCGCACGCCTTCCACGGTCTGGAAGCCTTCACCGTGGCCACGCTCATCTATCTGTCCATCTCGCTGGTGGTCTCCTTCTCCATTCAACAGTACAACATGCGCGTGCTGCGCGCGGCGAGGTAGCGCGGCCATGCATTGGGACGTTGTCTGGAACAATTTCGACTATTTTCTCTGGGGAGCCTACCCCAAAGGCCCGCTGGGCGGACTGGCCATGTCCATCCTCATGGCCCTGGGCGGCATCTTCGGGGCGTTCTGGCTTGGCCTTCTGATCGGCGTGTGCAGGCTCTCCAAGCGCGTGTGGCTGCGCGCCCCGGCCATGGTCTACATCGAGATCATCCGTGGCACGCCGCTGCTCATGGTCATCTTCTGGTTCTACTTCCTGGCCCCGGTCATCATGGGCAAGAGCCTGCCGGACTGGCAGTCGGCCATCATCGCGCTCATCGTGTTCACCAGCGCCTACATCGCGGAGATCGTGCGCGCGGGCGTTCTCTCGCTCCCCAAGGGCCAGATGGAGGCCGCGCGCGGCTCCGGGCTGTCGCACGCCCAGACCATGATCCACATCATCCTGCCCCAGGCGCTCTTCAACATGATCCCGTCCTTCGTGAACCAGTTCGTCTCGCTCACCAAGGACACCTCCCTGGCCTACATCATCGGCGTGAGCGAACTGACCAAAACCGCCACACAGGTCAACAGCCGCACCATGAAGGCCCCCTTCGAGATCTTCATCACCGTGGCCGCCCTGTACTTCGTGGTCTGCTTCGTGCTGACCGAGCTGTCTCGCCGCCTGGAGACCAAAATCAACCGGTATCAGGCCAGGGGGCGGTAGGTCAGATTATGTGCGGCATAGTCGGATTCACCGGCCCCTCCGATCCGGCCATTATCCGGGCCATGTGCCGGACTATCACGCATCGCGGCCCGGACGACGAAGGCTATTTCGACCATCCCCAGGTCAGCCTGGGCATGCGTCGCCTGGCCATAGTGGACCTGTCCGGAGGGCGCCAGCCCATCGCCAATGAAGATGGATCCGTGGTCACAGTCTTCAACGGCGAGATTTACAACCACGCCGAGATGCGTCGCTCTCTTGAAGAGTCGGGACACACCTTCGCCACCCACCATTCCGACACCGAAACCATTGTTCATGCCTACGAGCAGCACGAGGACCTCTGGCCGGAGAAAACCCGTACCAACGGAATGTTCGGGCTAGCCATCTGGGACCAGACCCGGCAGCGCCTGCTCCTCTACCGCGACCGTATGGGAAAGAAGCCCCTATACTGGGCCCCAATCCCCTCGGGCATCGCCTTCGCCTCCGAGATAAAGTCCCTGCTCAAACACCCCGAGGTGTCCACCGAATGGGACTTCCAGGCGCTCTACCATTATTTCGGGCTGAAAAACGTCAGCGCCCCGCGCACGGCCTACAGGCAGATACGCCAGCTTCAACCCGGCCATTACCTGGTCTGGACTCCCGGCGGCGGGCTCGAAGCGCCACGCCCCTACTGGAGCCTGGATTTTTCTCCCGGCGGGTGCGCCCCTCCCAGCGAGGATGAAGCGGCCGCGCACATACTCAATCTGCTCACGGACTCGGTACGGTTGCGCATGGACTGCGACGTGTCCTACGGGGCCTACCTGTCCGGGGGTATGGACTCCAGCGCCGTTGCCTCTCTCATGGCCCGGTTCCAGTCCAAACCAGTGAAGACCTTTTGCCTGGGCTATGCCGACCTGGAAGGCGGGCAGCAGGCAGGGAAATCCCAGGACATCCTCTTCTCGCGCATGATGGCCAAGCGCCTGGGCACGGATCACCACGAGCACATAATCACCGCCCATGATTTTCTGAGCGGCTTCCAGGGCGTGATGGAAGCGTTCGACGAGCCCTTTTCCGGCACCGTTTCCACCTATTTCCTTTCGGAATACATGCGACGCCACATCACCGTGGCCGTGTCCGGCGACGGCGCGGACGAGCTTTTCGGCAGTTATCTGGCCCACCGCCTCGCGTTTCCGGTGCAGGCGTGGCTCGGACTGAAAGCACGCGGCATAACCCGCTTCGAGGACCTGAACTCGGCGCAACGCGACTCCCTGACCCCCTTTAGCAACCCCGAGCAGCTGGCCTTTCTAGACCGCGTGGCCGTTCCCTCCCTGGCGGGGTGGCGCGCAGGTCTGGACGTGTTCAGCCACGCGGAGCGACGCGCACTCCTGGACCCTGAATTCCTGGACGCCGCCGGACAGGAAGTGGGCAGGAACCCGTATGAGGCCATCGAGCGAGATCTCACCGCCCACGACGCGCTGAACCGCAGCCTGGAGACCGACCAGCGCGAGCTCCTGCCCAACCAAGTGTTGCCTTTCGTGGATCGCCTGTCCATGGCTCACTCCATCGAGGTACGCTGTCCGTTCCTGGACCACCGGATAGTGGAATATGTGAACCGGCTGCCGGGGTCGTACAAGATCCAGGGGACGTCCACCAAGCACATCCTGCGCAAGGCCCTGGTCGGCCTGCTGCCGCCGGAGCTCATAAACCGGCCCAAGGAGGGCTTCGTCCAGCCGGTGTACACCTGGATGCGCGGGCCGCTCAAAGCATTCGCAGTGGAGGCCATGAACTCCCTGCCGCCCACACTGGTGAAACGGGAGACCGTGGACCGCCTGCTCGCCGGGTTCATGGCCGGGGATCAGAGCCTGAACGCCAAGGCGTGGAGCCTTGTATGCTTTGCCTCCTGGCAGGGACATACGAAGTGAACGCCAAAGTCCAGCCCGAACTCGCCGGGGGCAAGGTCCGACTCGTCCCTTTAAGTGATGAGCATCTTGCCAAATCCCTGGAGTGGGTGAACGATCCCTACATCATGTCCACAGTGCTGCGGGTCACGCCTGTCACCTGGGAAGACCAGCGGCGTTGGTACGCAGCCATCCTCTCCGACCCTGCGAAGATGGTCTACGCGATCTTGAGGGCTGGTGACGGAATCCACATCGGCAACACGGGCCTATATCACCTTGACCTGACCCATCGCCGCGCCGAGTTCTGGATCTACCTCGGCGACCAGGACAGCCGAGGCACGGGGGCGGCCAGCGAAACCCTGACCCTGATGAAGGCGCTTGCTTTCGAGCATCTTGGGCTGACCAAGCTCTACCTCCACGTCGGGCTGGACAACATGCCCGCCCGATGCCTATACACCCGCCACGGTTTCAAGAAGGAAGGAGTGTTACGACATCATTACATCATCGACAGCAAACCCGTCGATATCGTCGTGATGTCCCAACTCGAAAACGAATATGACCACGAATCACACACTACTTAATAATAATCGGTCTGAAGAAGCAGTCGGTTTCCCTGCGGTAGTCCTTATCGACAACTGCAACGCGTGCAACCTGCGCTGCTCCATGTGCGACCACCCTAACATGACAAAGCACCGCAAGGTGCAAATCATGGACATGGACCTCTACCGCAAGATCATCGATGAGATCGCGTTGGAGAATCCGTCCGCCAGGGTCTGGCAAATTTTCTTCGGCGACCCCTTCATGTGCCGCGACATGCCCGAGCGCATCCACTACGCCAAGGAGAAGGGTCTCACTGACGTGGTGCTCAACACCAACGGCATGCTCATGAAGCCCGAAAAGGCCCGCGCGATCATCGAGGCAGGGTTGGACGCCATGTACGTGGGCATCGACGCCGCCGACGCCGCCACCTACGAACAGATCCGTGTGGGCGGCAAGTACGAGACCGCCGTTGCCAACGTGCTGGCCTACCGCGACATCCTGCGGGAGATCGGACGCCCGGAGCAGAAGCTCTTCGTGCAATTCGTGGTCAGCGATATAAACCAGGATCAGGTGGAAGCCTTCAAGGCCTTTTGGACCTCCAAGGGCGTCAACGTGAAGATCCGCCCAAAGGTCAGCTGGGCTGGGCTCGTAAGCGCAGAGAACCTTCTTGAGAATGAGCAGGTGGGACGCAGGCCCTGCTACTGGCTCATGCGCACCATTAACATCTGCGCCGACGGAAGGGTTGCGTTGTGCTCAGTGGACGTACATTGCCGTGTGCCTTGCGGCGACGCCAACACCAGTTCCATCAAAGAACTCTGGGCAGCCCTGTTGCAGGAATACCGCCGCATGCACAACGAGGGCCGTTTCGCCGAGCTCCCCGGAATGTGCCGCGCCTGCCGGGACTGGCAATCGGGCTACGCAGATTTCGCTCTTGCCGACCCTGCACAAGGGGTATGACCACTCTCCTGCAGAACATGGCCCTGGCGACACACATTGCGGCTCCTCGTAAAGAAGCGCTTCTGGGCCTAACACCGGGAGTCTATTCTCTCTATCTGAGGGTTAACAGGACCTGCGCTGATCGGCTAAAACGGTGGCACCACCTCTCAGAATCATCCCTTAGCCCGACATTCATGTTGCGTACAACCGACATTTCCAGCGCATCAGGAGCTTAACACAGTGCAAGTGTATTCACAGGCATATTGCAATTCTTTACCTAAATTTGACAGAAGTGTTTCCCTTGTAAGCTGGGCATACAATGAGGAAGAGATCATCGAGAATTTTGTTCGTCGAGCTGATGCCTTGCTGGCCTCTTGTGTCGACGACTATGAGATCGTGATTGTTGATGACGGCAGCAATGATCGTACTCCGCTGATACTCTCTCGGCTAATGACCGAAATCCAACATCTGCGTGTGCTGACCAATGAGGTTAACCGTAACGTGGGGTTTTCCTCCCGCAGGGCAGTAGCTGCGGCATCCAAGGATTACATCTTTTGGCAGACTGTGGATTGGTCCTACGACATCGGACTCCTGCGCATCTTTTTAGAAATGCTGAAGACGCACGACGTGGTTGCTGGGGTTCGCCGGGCTCCCGTCAAGATTCAAATGCGTCTGATAAAGCCTCTGGTATTATTTTTCAAAATTTTTGGACTGAAGCATCTCACTCAGCGTTCGGACACTGTGCTTAAAGCCCTTGTATCGGTCATTAACTACAGCCTGATCAGGCTTCTTTTTGGCCTCCAGCTCTCTGATTACCAAAATGTTGTTTTTTATCCTGCACAGATCATCCAGCCCTTAATTACAACTGCTGAGGCCGACAGTTCCTTCGCGAATCCGGAATTACTCTTCAAAGCCATCATGAAAGGCGCCTCGATCGCTGAAGCCCCTATAAACTTCATACCCAGAAGCGCCGGCCAGGCAAAGGGAACCCGGTTCAAGGCCATCAAGGCATCCATTCTCGACATCTTCAAATTCTGGTGGAAGTGGCGCGTGCTGGCACGCATCGACAAGGCGCCTGGCGGCCGGGTCGCCAGGCTAAACCCGGCCCAGTGGCCGCAGTCGTAAAGCACTGACACTCTGACAAGACGCCTCCGCCGAGACCGACTCGAGACTTATTACTCTCCCCGACCAGGTAGTCAGCCTGGAATAACCACATTTACGCTGCACCACCGAGGACCAGGACGTCCTTACTCAACACCTTGAGGACCCAGGTGAAAACTTCGAGACCACTGCGTAATTCGTTGAGAGGCATGTCTACCGCCCCTGGCAGAGTATTTTGAGGTGAAATTTCTGTTTCAGCGCTCGATTTTGCCTTCACTCGCCATTGGGCGGGTTTGCTTGGCGCATTTCTAGCCCCCCGCCTATTTGACCATGCCCCAACACTTTTTCAGGTTGAAGGCCATTGCCAACAAGTGGAATTCCAGTTCCACCTTGTCCTGGCCGAGGTATCTGGCCCGACAGAGGTGGTAGGTGCGCTTGAACGTGCCAAAGGCCCGTTCAACTTTGGCTCGAACCGAGCTAATCAGCCGGTTCACCCGCCGTTCGACCCTACTCAATGGCAAGCCTCGATGCGCCCTGCACATGATACCACCGCAGAAACCATTGCGGACCAGCTGTTCCCGATTGGCCCGGCTGCTATAGCCCTTGTCCGCGAACACCACGCCGCCTAGCGGCAGTGGCACGTCTTGAAGCAGACGCGGCAACTCCTTTACGTCCGAATGGTTGGCCGGGGTCACGTGGCCGCCCAACACGAACCCGTCACGACTCCGTAGCCACATGCATCTTGTAGCCGTAATACGCCTTGTTGCCCTTGCGTAGCCAAGCCGCTTCCGCGTCGTCCGAGTACGTCTCCGTGACGCCCGGCTCGCCCTCGGACTCCTCGCGGTCCTGCGGGAGCAGTTCCAGCGTTTTGGTCGGCCGACGGGCCGAGGACACCACACTCGCGTCCACGATGGCCCCTTCGCGAACCAGAACGCCACCACGCTCAAGCTGGTGATTCAACTTGTCCAGCAGGCGCTTGTTGAGTTTTTTTCCAGCACACTATTGCGGAAACGGTAGATGGTGGTTGCGTCCGGGACCTGCTCGTCATCCAGCGACAGCCCGGCGAAGCGCACGAAGGACAGACGATCGATCAGCCCCTCTTCAACAGCCTCGTCGCTCAAGTTGTACCAGCGCTGAAGCAACAGAACCTTGAAAATGAGCATCGTCGGGTAGGCCGGATTGCCCACGGCGTCAGGCTGACGCTTCAGCCGCTTGTTGAGAAGACGCTCCAAAGGCTTCCAATCAATGATCCGGTCGATCTCGTACAGGAACGTGACTTTTCGCTTGCGCAGGGAAACCCGGTAGTCCGCTATGCCAGGAGCCTTCTTCGCGCGTTCGGCCATGATCGCCTCCACCCTGAAAGATGAAGGCATTATGCTTCATATTACATACGGTTAAGCGTAATATTGAGACCACTGCGTAATTGGTTGAGAGGCGTGTTTACTCTCCCATGCGGAGCATTTTGAGGTCGAATTTATGTTTCAGCGCCCAATTATGCCTTCATTCGCCTTTGGGAGGGGTTGGTTGGCGCATTTCAAGCATACTTCCCCCGCCTATTTGACCATGGCCCAACACTTTTTCAGGTTGAAGGCCATTGCCACCAAGTGAAATTCCAGCTCCACCTTGTCCTGGCCGAGGTATCTGGCCCGGCAGAGGTGGTAATTGCGCTTGAACGTACCGAAGGCCCGCTCCACCTTGGCTCGCACCGAGCTGATCAGCCTGTTCACCCCACGTTCGACCCTGCTCATCAACGGCAAGCCTCGAGGCGCCTTGGACATGATCCCATCGCAGAAACCATTGCGGGCCAGCTGTTCCCGATTGGCCCGGCTGCTGTAGCCCTTGTCCGCGAACACTACGCCGCCTGGCGGAAGCGGTACGCCTTCCAGCAGAGGCGCGGCAGCTCCTTTACGTCCGAATGGTTGGCCGGAGTCACGTGGCCGCCCAGCACGAAGCCGTCACGACTGTCTGTAGCCACGTGCATCTTGTAGCCGTAATACGCCTTTTTGCCCTTGCGCAGCCACGCCGCATCCGCGTCGTCCGAGTACGTCACCGTGACGCCCGGCTCACCATCAGACTCTTCGCGGTCCTCCGGGAGCAGGTCCAGGGTTTTGGTCAGTCGCCGGGCCGAGGACACCACACTCGCGTCCACAATGGCCCCCTCGCGAACCAGAACTCCACCGCGCTCAAGCTGGTGATTCAGCTTGTCCAGCAGGCGCTTGTAGAGGTTTCTCTCCAGGAGTCTGTTGCGGAAACGGCAGATGGTGGTTGCGTCCGGGACCTGCTCGTCATCCAGCGAAAGCCCAGCAAAACGCACGAAGGACAAACGGTCGATCAGCCCCTCTTCAACCGCCTCGTCACTCAAGTTGTACCAGCGCTGAAGCAGCAGAACCTTGAACATGAGCAGCGCGGGGTAGGCCGGATTGCTTACAGCGTCAGGCTGGCGCTTCAGGCGTTCGTTGAGAAGGCGCTCCAAGGGCTTCCAGTCGATGAGCCTGTCGATCTCGTCAAGGAACGTGACTTTACGCTTGCGCAGGGAAACCCTGTAGTCAGCTATGACAGGAGCCTTCTTCGCACGTTCGGCCATGATCACCTCCGTCCTGAAAGATGGAGACATAATGCCATAAATTACGGATGGTTAAAAGAAATTTCTGGCACTTTTCCCGTGCAGTGGTCTCAATATTTGATAGTTTTGCCGTGCAGTGATCTCCTTCCTGATGGATCGTCAGCGGCAGCCCGGAGAGGGTCCTGCTCAATGAAGAGTAATCCGGGACCGACTCCTTGGTCGAGAGATGAAGAAAGTCCCGAAGAAAAAGCTAGTGGAGCAGCGCCACTCGATGCCGAGATCGCTGTCGATCCCCTCGAATTACCCCACAAGGTGCATACGGATATACCGGCATGGAGGAATTGAAGCGTGGCCCTTGTCAGAGTAAAATGGTTTGCACAGCTTCTCGGCCAAAGCGTCGAAGCCGGACTTTCGCAGAATCTGTTGGATAAGGTCGTAAAATGCGTATACACGAGAGCGGGGAATCTCATCCCAGGTCAGGCACATCGTCCCCTATTGATTGCCCTGACGCCCAAGTTCGATCTCATCACCTCGCGCCACTCGATGCCTGGATTCTCGGTCACTTGGCGGTGTTTTTCAACACCCAGATAGGAGACCACTGCACGGCAAATCCGCGAAAATTTTTATTAACAATTCAGAATGTCTGGCATAACCACGCCATCTTGCGGACTGGAGGCGGTCATGTCCGAGCGTGGGAAGAAGGTTCTTGGCATCCCGGACTACACTGCAACCCTGCGCGCCCGGCGCAAGTCCACGTTTCTGGACGAGATCTACCGGCTCATCGACTGGAAGCCGCTAGCGCCTTCTGAACAAGAGGCTGACACGCCAGTCTGACGCTGTGGGCAATCCTGCCTACCCGGCGCTCGTCAAGTGCAAGATCCTGCTGCTTCAGCGCTGGTACAACCTCGGCGACGAGGCGGTCAAGAAGACCTGCTCGACCGCATTTTTCATATGCTTTGCTGGTCTTTCCCTGGACGACGAGTTGGTGCCCGACGCCACCACCATCTGCCGTTTCCGAAACGGTCTCCTGGATCTCAACCTCTACAAGGGCCTACTGTACAAGCTGAACCAACAGCATGAGCGCGGCGGCGTTTTGGTTCGCGAGGGGGCCATCGTGGACGCAAGCGTGGTGTCCTCGTCGCGACGGCCGACCAAAATCCTCGACTTGCTCCCGTAGGACCGCGATGAACCCGATGCGGAGTTCGGCGTCACGGTGACGTACTCAGATGACACGAACGCAGCGTGGGTGCACAAGGACCGCAAGGCATACTACGGTTACGAGATGCACGTGGCCACAGACAGCCGAGACGGTTTCGTGCTTGCCGGGTATGTGACCCCGGCCAACCGGTCAGACGTCAAAGAGTTGCCGCGATTGCTCCAAGAGGTCACGCTGCCTAGCGGTGGTCTTGTCTTTGCAAATAAGGGCTACAGCAGCCGGGCCAATCGGGAGCAGCTGGCCCGCTACGTTTTCTGCGATGGGATCATGTCCAAGGCGCACCGTGGCGTGCCGTTGAGTGGGGTCGCGGCGGGTGAACAGGCTGATCAGTTCGGGGCGGCCCAAAGTGGAGCGAGCCTTCGGCACGTTCAAGCGAAGCGACCAGTTACACAAGGCCCGATATCTCGGTCAGGACAAGGTGGAACTGGAGTTTCACCTTGTGCCAATGGCCTTCAACCTGAACAAGGGCTGGGCCACGGTCAAATTAGCGGGAGAGGTGCGCTTGAATTGCGGCTATCTGCCCATCACAGTTCAAATTCAGGCAAGCCAGGGCGCTGAAACGGAAATTCAAACTCAAAATGTTCCGCTGGGGGAAGCAGGCACGAGCCCCAACGAATTACGCAGTGGTCTCGATAGGCCTGTTGACGTCAGGCTGTACGTAACGTATTATTCTTTTTTGGGCGGTGAAAGACGACGACTTCCCGGAAATGCTTTTTTTGAAAGGTGCGGCCCTGTCCAATTCTCAAAAGATTGAAGCTTGCGTACGTGACCTGCTCAGTCACTCCTGAAAAGTTGGCCCTATGACTCCAGCTATTGATCTAAAACGTTTACGCATGAGGTTTGCCCTACTAATCTTTCTCGGCGTGATTATTTCAGCCATCAACCTCGTGCTTCCCGTAACGGTCTTCTGCAATGAGCACAGCTATGCCCAGCAGGTCATTGTAGACCTCATCGCACAGGAGGAACCGCTCAACGCAGACTTGAACGGATTCGGCGGTATAGAAACTTTCAAGGGGTCTAGCGTACGGTGGGCCAACGGGCCTGTTGCAGAAATCCGCTTCATCTCATCCGCAGACAAGCATGTCGAAATCGACATTGCGTGCGCAAGCCCGTTTTCGGGACAATCCATCGAAATAATTGCCAACGGCGAGGCGATAGCAAACCTCAGCCTGTCGAAAGCCATCGTACTCCCTGACCAATTCGAGTATAAGACTACTTTTAAACTTCGTAAGGGGGAAAACGTGGTCCGCCTTCGTTTCGACAAATGGAATGAGGGCGACAACACATTTGCGCCTGCTGACACCCGGACTATGGCCGCACTTTTATCCCGATTTCGGATCATCGGCCCGGTTACTCAGACCACGAACCGTGAACACAAGAAACAAGCCAACATTTCCAATTGTTTGACCGACCTTACCACTGCCCTCCGTCCTCCACAGGTCTTCAACCTTCTTAAGACGCCTGACTCACAATACATTCAACTCGTGGGACTTGCTCCAGAACACCAGCACATCGAAGGGAGAACCAGGTCTGCCTACGGACCAAATACTAGGGCAGTTATCATCGGAAAGGGCCACGAGAAAGTCCGAATTGATTTCAGCCTGCGCTCCGAAATAGAAGGGCAGGGTGTGCGAATCCTTTTAAACGGTTATCTCATCGAATCCTTTGACCTGAATCCGGCATTAACGGGCCGTAGCATCGAGTTTATACTACGCCGGGGATTGAACGAGCTATCCATAAACTATTACCGATCAGAGACTGTTGTTGAAGCCCCTTATCCTTTCATGGGGCGTCCTTCATCAGTTTATCAGACTTTTATGCTTACCCTCACCCCTGATGGTCCCCCATCACAGGGCTGAACTGAGCCAAGCCCTTTTACAAATTTCCACGCCGATTCATGGACATGAGTAAAGACACCGCCAGAGAAACTGGATTGCACATTTCCCCATTCCAGCGCGCCCATGCCCGAATGGGCGTCTGGATCTCGATAGCTTTCAGCGTCTGTTGCCTTGCCTATTTCACAGGCCTGACCAAGATAGCCCCGGCCTACCTAGCATGCATGGCCGGTGCCTTCATGCTAAGCTTGGCGCCTGGGTTTTCACTGTTTTCTTTGTTTTCGCTCTACCAACATCATACCTATCCCAAGTTCACAATTTTTCTGGTTTCAATCTCAATGGGCATGACGTTCAACTTTCTTGTGAACGTAGCTGCCTTTATCGCACGCCCTGGACTCCAGACCACCCTTGATACCTACATGCTCGTCGTGCTTGCGCTGTACGCGTTCATTCTCACGCGATGGAGAAGGCAAGGTCTTCTCCGTGCTCCAGACTTGGCGGCGCTTAAATCTCGGGAATTTCTTATTTGCACGGGACTGTTCCTGGTGTTCAGCTTGGTTCTCTATTTGCGTTATCCTGCCGTGCTCTTCTCGGAAGAACTTCTGGTGGTCCGAAAAATCACGGACAACATGACAATCGCCCACAATAATATATCCATCAGCGTCGGCGAAACGGCCACCTATTTTTTTGTCCCCCTATACATGTTTATCGCAATGGCAGGCAAGATTGCGGGCATTGATGCCTACGCAGCTATTCCTGGATTATGGCCTTTCACGGCCTTAGTTTCGATCTTGTGTTTAGTTAAAGTGAGCCATCTGCTAACCGGACGCTGGGCTACCGGATTGGCACTTGGAGCCATGGCCTTTGTGTACTCCGTCTTTCTACAGTCTGTAAGAGCTGATTTATTTGTAATCTTCGCACCCTATCCCGACCGCTATGCCTTTTCCTCTGCACTGTTGGTACCCTTGGCGGTGTTTCATTTCCTAGTCCACATGGAACACAAAAAGATAAATCTTCCAACATTCATAGGCCTCATCTATCTGATTGTGGAAATGACCTTCATCCACGCGAGAGAAACCATTTTCACTTTAGTGATTATCTTTTCAGTCTGCGGTGTATTGGCACTGGACTACAAAGCAAACCGCCAACACATGCTACGTATATTATGGCTGATCGCTTTAGTGGCCATGTGTCTTGCAGCGTACAAGGTTGTGAACCTCATCATCCAGCCGTTTCTGAAAGAATTCGTTGCTGGGCATCGCCAAGCGATGTTAGCCGCCCTGAAGACGCTTTGGGCTACCAAGGGTTTTCTTGGCATATTTGGGGACCTGGACGAGTACTCTAACTGGGGGTACGGTCGATTCCTGTCTATCTATTGGGGAGAAGGTGGGTATTTCTACCTTCCGGTAGCGATCATGATCCTGCCGCTGTATGTGTTCTGCACGGACCGGATCAGCATGCTCTTCATTCCATTCGCAATAAGCCTGTTCGGACTCTACTCCATCTGGGGAGGAATTCGGCTTATACTCGGCATAGCCGTCGGCGTCCCCTTCGTATTCGACTGCTATTCTATCCTTGGAATACTACTCACATTGGTATTTGCTGACATCCTGCGTGTCGCGGTCTTAGGCCTTTTACAAATCAAAAATCTGCCTGCGAAATTAGCGGTGTCATTGGGGACCATTATTTTATTTTTTCAATTTTCTTCGTTTTTGCTACACGAATTCAAATGGTTTCTGCGCTGGGTAAGAATGTATGACATGGTTTTCTACCTTGCTACTTTTGTGTCTGTAGTGATACAGCAGCACAGGATAATTCGAAAACTCCCCTTACCAATCGCGGACGCGCTACGTAGAGATGACGCTAAATTCAAAAAAAGTTTGCCCCAAACTTTACTAGTTTGCGCTGCAGTTATGTTTGCCATGGGCAGCCCCTTGTCGGGAAATAAAAACGCATATCCGTCCCCTTATTTCCGGGCACCACTTCCCATCGACGAAACCGGCACCATCAGTACAATTATATCCAGTTACCCCATCAATGCCGATATCACACCTCACAGCATGACTGTAATAGACTTCATCCGCTCGGCAATACCCCCTGGCGGCAACTGGCTAGGAACAGACACTCTCATTCCGTTGCTGGCTTCGAATCAGTTTTCTCCCGTCGTGGTAGTGAAGGGAAATTTCCATGGTGGCTACGAGATGAACCATCCTTTCATCACACGGTGGATGCCAGGTCACGACCCGAACAACCCCACGTCTTTATTCGACCTTCTTGCCGTTTTAAGCCCTCGGAGCTTCGGGAAATTACTTGCAGATCATTCTATCGGCTGGATGTTCATCGACCGGAAGTCACATCAGCGATTTGTAGAACTCACGGGCGATGCCACAACTAATGGCCTGCTCTCTCTCGTCTATTCAGACCTCGATGTGCTGATCTACAAAGTTTGTCTCCCATCCTTGGATGAAACGGCACAATGACGCGTTTGTCGCCATCCTCCCCACTGGGTAGACTAATGTGGCAGGCCCTTGCATCGTTTTTTTTGCATCGCACTTTATCAGCGATGTTGCTGTAGATCGGCTCTCCGGCGAGACCAAATTGCGGGATCAGACTTTCAAAGTGCGGCTCGTCCCTTTAGGGTGCAACTTTTGTGAACTTGCATGGAGGCCACGACGGATGCTATTTTACGAATGATGGAGAGCTTCCGCAACCATTGGCGGCATCATCAAACCAAGAACCAACGCTAAGTTGCTGTACTCGCTAATACTTTTAGTACTTAACTATTAAGGCCTCTTTTTGTAAAGGATGCCCCCGGAGGATACAAATGAAGACCATACTCATCACGGGAGGGGCCGGCTTCATCGGCTCTGCGTTTACTCGCTACATTTACCAAAATTATCCTGGATACAACATCATTGTTGTTGACGCCTTGACCTATGCCGGAACGGTTGACAACCTACCCGTCAAAAACTGGCAATTGCAGGACGAACGGTTTAGTTTCTGGTACGGAAACGTCCTCAACGGGGAGTTGATGGACACACTTATTTCTCAGTCGGACATGGTAGTGCATTTCGCAGCTGAGAGCCACGTTACGCGCTCCATTTACGACAACACTCAGTTCTTTCAAACAGACGTGCTTGGTACGCAAATCGTTGCCAACGCTGTTTGCAAGTACAAAGATCGTCTTGAACGCTTCGTTCATATATCGACTTCTGAGGTTTACGGAACGGCTGAATGCGACCATATGGGCGAGGAGCATCCTCTGAACCCATTGAGCCCCTACGCAGCCGCCAAATGTGGCGCAGACCGACTTGTGTATTCATACTATGCCACCTATGATATTCCTGCTGTTATTGTAAGGCCTTTCAACAACTACGGTCCGCGCCAGCACCTAGAAAAGGTTATACCCCGGTTCATTACCTCTGTGATTCTGGGGGAGGAATTGCGAGTTCACGGTAACGGCCAGTCAGCGCGTGACTTTATCCACGTGGACGATACCTGCCGGGCCGTGGACGCCATCCTGCACGCGCCTTCCGAAAAGGTTGTGGGGGAGGTCTTTAACCTCGGCTCGGGTCAACATCGCACCATCCTCTCTCTGGCCGAGGACATCACCGGCCTGATGTGCAGTTCTGACAACTGCTACATCCACGTAGGCGACCGCCCTGGCCAGGTCATGCGCCACACCGCAGACGCCAGTAAGATTGAACGCGTTCTGGGCTTCACCCCTAAGGTCAAATGGGAAGAGGGTCTGGCAAGGACCGTGGAATGGTACAAGAACAACGAATCGTGGTGGCGCAAGCAGCTCTGGATGCGCGAAATTCCAATCGTGACCGCTTCAGGGAAACGGGAGTTACATTAAAATGAAGGTCGAGTTCTACCGTCACGCCCTGGACCAGACAGACATCGACAACGTGGTCAAAGTATTACAATCAGTGTTTCTGACCACAGGGCCTGTCACGTCCGAATTTGAGCGACGCTTCAGCGAGTACACAGGACTTCCACATGTTGTTGCCCTCAACTCTTGCACATCAGCAATGCAGTTAGCTCTGATGGGGCTTGGTGTTGGCCCGAACGACGAAGTAATCACCACCGCGATGACTTTTATCGCTTCAGCCACTTGTATTGAGCATTGCGGCGCAACCCCGGTTCTTGTGGATGTGGACTCCTCTACTGGATGTATCGATCCCTCTGCTGTTGAAGCAGCCATCACCGCACGAACTAAGGCGATTCTTCCTGTTCATCTTTATGGAGTTATGTGCGACATGCGCGCACTCAAGGATATCGCAGACAGACACGGGCTTTTCCTAATTGAAGACTGTGCTCACTGCATTGAGGGCGAACGCGATGGAGTGCGTCCAGGAGAGCTCTCAGACGCCGCATGCTATAGCTTCTATGCCACTAAGAATCTTTCCTGCGGCGAGGGAGGGGCCATTGCCACCCGTAATCATGAACTGGCTAAACAGGTGAAGCTCTTGTCCTTGCATGGGATGAGCAAAAACGCTGCCGGACGTTACCATGGCGCCTACCAGCACTGGGACATGCTGACCCTCGGATGGAAGTGCAATCTTGACGACATCCACTCGGCCCTACTGCTTGACCAGCTCTCCAGACTTGACGCCCTTTGGGGTAGACGGAAGGCCATTTTCGATCGGTACGAGGAAGCCTTTGGCTCCGCAGGCATTCACCGTCCGTGCGTAAAGGGCAAAAGCGCCCACCATCTTTATACCATCTGGGTTGACCCTGACAGACGAGATTCGCTTCTCCACGAGATCCAGTCCAGAGGTATTGGCGTTGCTGTAAATTTCCGGGCCATTCACTTGCTCACCTATTTCCGTGAAACCTTCGCGTACAAGCAGAGTGACTTTCCCATGGCTGAACGCATCGGCTCCAGTACAGTTTCGTTGCCTCTTTACCCCCTAATGCAGGAAGAGGAGGTGGACTACGTGATCAAGACGGTGCTTGAACTGTATTTCCAGCAAAAAGGAGATTGATGGCGGCCATGTGCAGACCGCACACTACTGTTCATTTACAACCGCATGGCTGGTTTCATCTGTCTTTTGGCGTGAGGAGGCGACGAGAACGTGCCATCGACGGTCCGTACTTCTGAAGCCATGCCCGGCCTTTGATGCTGGACGCGCACCATGACGCATACGCTTTGAGCCCGAGGCCAAGCCCAAGATTCATGGCGCTCTCTCCCTTGGGGCGATGATACCATGTAGACCGGGGTAAACCGAGCATCCGACATTGCCGGGAAATACTGAGCCTAGGATGACCTGTTTCGACCATCCCACGCCTCGCTCCCGACTCACCGTCGAGCGAAGGCTCTCTCCAAAAAATCCTTGGAGTTGAGAGACCAAGCCCAAGCGTGAACAAATCATTCGCATTCACAGCCGGTGCGCTAAAAATGATACGTTATTTTCAACTACCAACCTCGCCTTGACAGTAAGACCGTTCGCGCTTGTCGGCTGGCCTCACAACTTTTTTGCGATCACGTCCTTCAAGGCAAAACGGCGGGCGAACGTGGTGGGAATCTTTCCCAACGAGCAGTCCATCATCAGGCTCATCGGAGCCATCCTGCTGGAGCAGAAAAACGAGTGGCAGCTCCAAAGCCGTTATATGCAGGTCGAGGCCATGGTGGAACTCAACACTCAGATCAACGAAGTCGAACTCACGCAAATTCCACCCGAGGCGGCCTGAACGACTCCCCCTCAAAGCCAAAGAAATTTACACCACGTTGAAGGGCGTGACCGAAATTGGCGGGCCAAGACACAATGGGCTATACCTAAAGAAGCACTTATGCCAGTTCAACCAAGCAAAATCCTCCGGCTTGCCGGACCGCAGTTAAAAAGCAAATCCACTGCCGAAAGATGAGACACAAATGTGCCGTGTAGTTGCGGATAGATTGGATGAGTGTAGTCCTGAAAAACAACCCGGACCCTCTGCCCCTCGAATCGGTCCACAGGAATATAATCTTGTCCTGCAGCGCCCTCGTAGAATATTGTTCCGCCAAAGTGACGAACGATGCCGATAAGCCTGTCAATCCTGTCGCCCGCAATACCCAAATCCGAAGACCAGAACAGCGGCGTGTCAATCCCGAAACAAGAACATAACCACAAGATGACCGCACAGTCTAATTCGGACAGGCTGGACCAGGGCTTCATGAGCACTTCCTCTAACCCTGGGAAATACTGCCTGAAGTAGGGTGCCTTAGAGTAATACTGGGTCAGGGTTTTCAGGTGATTTTTCGCCCATGGGAGCGCTTCGTTGATACGCACGTCTCGAACAAGCGGGAATTTCTCCCCTTTCAGCAACACCGGCACTGTAAGCCAGTGCGCCCCCGAAAAGGTTTTAATTCGATTGCGGTTACGCCATCCCCCTTTGTCGTACTGAACGTCGTCGTAAAGGACGAACACGTCGCTCTTGGCGATCTGCTCCAAATAACCTAGCCAGGGCAAATAGCTGGGCTGAAGGATGCCAACGGTCTTTTCCATGTACCCCTTATCCTCTGATTCTCAGCGAGACAAAATGTTCTCCGCCCTGAACTGGCACCGCCACAGTATTCCCCGGCCCTTTCATCGGCCTGACGTTATCTCCATCAACTTCGGCCTCCCAATACCCATGCCAGGGCAATGCGAACACAACTCTCCCTGCATTGCCAGAGTTCATCCGTACGAAGGCCTGGCGCGACGTGACCGTCCGCGCTTCAATGACAGGGTCTGCTTGAATGGCCAAAGGCCAGACCTCAAGCCGGGTGATGGAAACCTCCGCCTTGACGGGACCCGCTGGATTGATTTCATAGCGTAATTCGCCTTGCCCCGCCTGGTAAGCGATACGCATTTCATGGTAGCCTTTCCCCACAAGCACCGACTGTTTGCGCGCCCCCCCTGACACGATGCAGTCCAGCGGTTGGTCCGTTTCGATGTTCATCACAATCTCCACTGCGCTCAGATCGGACTTGGACATTTTCCCCTCGGCCACCAGTGCTCCATGGAGTGGGATGCTTCCACGATTGCGAAAGAGGGGCCAGACAGGGCGAGTTCTGGAATACAGCTCCTGTCCGTCGGGAACGAAGAAGGCCTGTCCGAGATAGCCCTGGTTCTCGAAACAGGTCACCTGGCTGCCATTGCCCTGAGAGTTCCAGGTCCAGGACGGCCTGAAATCGTACAAGCCCGAATCAAGGACCTCGGTCTGAATGGGTGATCCGTGCCCGGTCTTGGCGAGAATATACTTCACGCCCCACAAAGTCAGGCACACCGGATCAATCTGATGCACGTATGTCAGGGACGCGTCCGTACGCACGCTGCGCCCGAAAGCGTGGATGTCTTGCGGAACCACGCTTCCGCCTGCCTTACGAAACAACTCCATGGATATGGGGAAGAAGGCCAAAGCCTGGAACTGAAGTATGTTGAATTCTGGCTCCTGGTCATTCCTGACAAAATTCCCCAGCCGCAGTTCCAGCGACTCAGGCAGATCAACAGCCCGAGACCGGTTCAACCGAAAGACCTGGTAGGCTTCTTCCTGATACAGATTGCGGATCGCATTGGCTGACAAGTCCGACCCACGGGAGAACTCCGCGACCAATCCATATCCCTGATAGCTTGGCCATTTCGCTTTAGAATGCGCTTCCATGTGTAGCAGCGTATCGGGGCTAAGCATTTGCAGGAGTTGTCCATCGGCACCTACCGGAACCACCAAGTGGGAGAAGGGATTCACCCGGTATTGAGCGTTCACCGGCACCCCACCCGGCTCCAACGGAACACCCACGCTCGTACCGGGCGCAAGGTTCTCATCGAGCCAGGACAAGGCCTGCTGGCGGTTTGAGGGTGCAAAAAGGGCCTCCAGCGTGTTCCATTGCTGATGGCCTGCGCCTGTCACGATGACACAGCCAACGGCCCAAGAAGCAAGGATTCCAGGCTTGCCAAGCTTTCCAGCCCAGGCGAGGATTTGGTCGAAGGCAGCAGCGGCTAAAAGGCAGAGCACGGTTGAAGCGGCGTAGAAATAATAGGTGATGTCCCGCACCCCCGCACTTCCCACGAACGCATACAGATAGAAGAGGTCCAACCAGAAAAAAAGGAGCAGGAAACCCAGTGCCGTTCGGTCCTTGTCTGTTCGCAACGACGCTCGAAGCATGCAGATGAGCAAGGTGGGCAGAACGACCAGATTCACGCTCCGACCAAGCAAAGGCCCAAGGTGCGTCAATCGGTACCACAAGGCATCGAACATACCGAACAAGCCCGCCGTTGGAACGACATGACTGATGGACTTGTTGTAGTCTGCCACCAATACGCCAATGCCTGCAAGAAATCTGGGATTGGCAGCAAAGAATACCGCCACGCACAGCCCGACCACTTTTGCGAGCCGCCTGACGGCAGTTGCACCAAATATGGTTTGTCCCCCAGCGCGTGTCCCCAGAAGGCAGGCCAGGACGATGGTGATGGCGGCTGGCAGCATGAGGAACTTCATGCTGAGGCTTACCCCAAGTATGCCAGTTGCGATGTACAAATGCGAGTCCCGGCCCCACTTGGCATATTGAATCTGGAACAGCAGGGAGAGAAGCCCGAGAACCAGGGCTGGGGAATCTACCTTCATACGCTGCTCGAACCCAGGGATGAAGGGCATTACCGCCACCAGAACTGTCGCTACGATCCCTGCGTTTCTGGACAGGTGGTTGTTCCCAACCCAATAGACGACTACTGGCAGGAACATCAGGAATCCAAACAGTTTATAGAGGCCAAAGATCTTCCAAGCCCGGAGCAGTTCTTCCGGATAGTTCCAGTAAAGCCTAGGGCTTTCAAAGCGTTTCAGCAGGCCGAGTTCAACACCCATGCTAATAACCGCCGTACCCAGATGCAGGAAAGGGCCCCCGATATTGAAATAGTAGGAAAACTTGCCTTCATGCAGGCGGGAATAGCCCAGGCACGCGTGGAGATTGATGCTGCCGTCATCTTCGTAGGTGTTGACGGGGATCATACGGGACGTGTTCAGCCCATAGCCTTCGACGTCCGCAATCCCTCGCAGGTGGAACACAGCGGCCAAGTTGACAAAGAAAAATACCAGGGCCACCGCAACCGCCGCACGGGAAAGCGAGAAGTCCAAGTCGCCGGGCTTAAGCGCCACCTGCACTCACCTCATGAGTCAGTTGCATGTCATTACTTGTGACATTTGAGCACCAGCAAATCGTTACCGATAGGACAGCCAGGCCAGTCCATGGAAAAAAGGACGTCCCTGTAAACGAAGCTGGACTCTATACTGAAGAATTCCCCGATGATGTCGCGCTGCTCTGACTCAACGCGCACATGCTGTCCCTGCTCCAACGTCATGAACCAGCGATGCAAGGGAGACGGGTCGTTGGGCACGGCCAGAATATCGATGCACAAGAACACACCGCCGTCCTCAAGGAGCGACAACAGGAAGAGAAGAACCCGCTTGAGATCCTCCCGGCCGATGTGGTGGAAGCAACAGTTTGACAAAATGCAGTCGAACGGTCCCAGCCCTGCCAGAGCTTGGGTGCTGTTGACGAAGGTGGACCCTCTGTAGAGCTTGCCTGCATAATCAAGCGAATCCTGGTCGATGTCGTATCCGGTGTAGACGAACCCCCTGCGAGTGAACTCAGGAGAGAAAATTCCCGCACCGCAACCGAAATCAAGAACGCTTGCACCGACAGGGAACTTCATCGAGTCAAGCAGCGAGTTCAAATGTCTGCGCTGATTGTGCTTGTTACCTGTGAGCAAACGTTGAGCCCAATCCCCAATCCATGCACGGACCACAGCGCTAGTCCTTATCCTGGGAGGCATTTATCTTATCATCCGCGTCCCGCATAACCTTCCAGTAGTTGTACTGCCAGGAGCGATACTTCCAGTCGGGACAGCGCGAGCAGATGGCAATCTCTTCTCCCTTGCCAGTGAGGTGCAACTCGCGAAAACGGGAGAACTCGGGGCCATGCCAGATATCCTTGATACTGCGTTCGTACACATTGGCAAACTTTTCGCTGAAGGCGATGTCCTCTCCGCACAATGTTGCGAACCCTCGAGAATCAATATTGAATCGTTCAAAAAGCCACGGACACGGCACGCGGTCTTCAGGGGGAAGGTAGGCACTGTCATCCGCCGATCTATCATCGTTGTAGCCCCAGGTGAGGTACTTCCGAATCTGCACCTTGTCGGCGATGGTCGTCCAATAAGCCTCCACCTCATCAACATCCACACCCTGTTGGTTGATGGCGCTGACGATGATACGCGTGGAGGACTTCAACTTGTTGCGTAAGTCAACAGCCATTCGCACATTGCGGTTCAACGTTACCCAGTCAAGGCCAGGGCGAGCGAACGCATAGGTGTCGGCGTCGGCGGCGTCGACGCTAAACTCGATCGCATCCACGCCGATGCTGATGAGTCGCGCGAGTTGCTCTTCGGTGAACCTGGAACCATTGGTGATGAGTCCGACCTTCGCCCCCTTGGCTTTGGCGTACTCAATCAGTTCGACAGCCCTGGGATGCAACATGGGCTCTCCGCCGCCGGAGACGCGCAGCATACTGCCATATTGCCCGCACTCGTCGGCAATGCGCTTGAAGAGGTCATCCGGCATAAACAGAGCATCTTTGTAGGACGTCCGGATCTCGGAATTGTTATACGGACAATTTGGGCACTGAGCATTGCAAACATATATGAAGGACAGGACCACCATCATCGGGAAGTCCTCGGCCTCTTCACGCATGCCGTAGGCTTCGCGAGTGTGCTGAACAGTTTTTTTCATTGCAATTCCTTGGTTTTGCTACGCAGAATCCAGAGCCGCATTGACCAGGGTGTGGGCATCGTTATGACGGCATAGGCGTGGGACTTCTCTTGAAATACGTGCATGATATTAAGCCACAGGAAGCTTGGCTGTCTACCCTCGGCGAGAAGCCACAATCGTATCCAGCAGGCAGTGGCAGATGGAGTGGTGCAGCACCTCCACCTGGCCATAGGAGTCCACGGGCACGTGGAAGTTGCCGTCGCCCATGGCCCGCAGGGGGTTCTCCGGCGCGAATCCGGTGAGGGTCAGCACCAGGCAGCCCTTGGCCTTTGCAGCGGCTGCGGCGCGCAGGATGTTCTCCGAACGCCCGGAGGAGCTTATGGCCACCAGCACGTCGTCCGGATCAGCGAACATCTCCACGGGTTTCTCGAAGAGGTGCGGGTAGCCGAAGTCGTTGCCGATGCAGGTCAGTCCGGCGGGGTCGTTGAAGGCCAGGGCGCGCATGCCCCCGGTCTTCCAGAAGTCGGTGGCCATGTGCGAGGAGATGGCAGCCGAGGCCCCGTTGCCTATGAACATGAGCTTGGAACCGGCGCGGGTGCGCTCGTCGAGCATCCCGGCTGCCTCGGCCACGCCCGACGGCAGGTCCATGGGCTCGCCTCCGGGCCGGGTATACACGATGGCCTGGGTCAGGCCGCACATGGTGCGATAGAACTCAGCGGCTGAGCTTTTCACAGCGAATCTCCTACTGCGCGGCCTGGGAGCGGCGCACTTTGAGGAAGAACCAGGCCAGAGTTGCGGCCAGGATGAACACCACACAGGCAAGAAGCATCTGGGCCACCTGCATGGCGTTTTCGTGTCGGAAGAAAACAAGCCCGGCGAACAGTGCCACTCCAAGGCCCTGAACCCACATGAACCCGAATTCGTTTCGGGCCTGGGAATACACGAACAGCACGTTGGCGCAGGCCAGAAGCGCCATGGCGGAGCTTATAACCGCCAGCAGCGGCCCGGCAGCCTTGTACTGCGCACCGAACAGCACTGTCACCATGAACTCCGAGGCAACCACGCACAAAAGCGCGAATCCGCCGCCCAGCAGGATGGTGATGCCCATGGACATCCACAGGCTCTTGTCGTTCTGTTCGCCGCTCGCTTTGGCCGTAGCCGCCTCGGTGAACAGCACGCTCATGAGCACGGCAGGCCCGTAGAAGGCGATGCGCCCCAGGATCGCGCCAGTTGCGTAGAGCCCGGCCTCGGGGCCGGGGCAGAAGTGGCGCACCAGCACCAGGTCCAGGTTGTTCAGGCACATGGTGATGACGGAGCTGACCACCATGGCCAGGGCGTACTTGCCAACTTCCTTGTGGAAGCCCTGCGGCAGGGGTTCGGGCTTCACCGGGAAGATATCGCGCAGGAAAAGAAAAGCCAGTCCGGCCTGGAACAGGATGCCCAGAAGGCCGCAGAGCATGGCTCCGTTCACGCCCCAGCCCAGTCCGGTGAGGAGCACCAGACTGGCCAGGAAGCGGATGCAGGCGTTGCTGGCTCCTGACAGGCCGAAGCCCATGAATCGTTGCAGGCCCTGGAGCATGCCCGTGGGAATCGGAGCCATCAGGGACACCGAAACCAGGGCCAGCATGATGTACACCGGAACGATGGACTCCAGGTGCAGGAAATCCTTGAGGAGCGGAGCCAGGAAAAAACCCGCAGCCGCGATGACCGCCGCCGCCACGGCAGCAACCTTGAGCGCCTGGCTGAAGAGCCCACGCACCCGCCCCATGCCGTCCAGCGCGAATCCAGCCGTGAAACGGGCCATGATGAGCGGCACCACGCCCAGTGGCGCGGCCAGGATCACAGTGCTGGAGTTCAAGGCGTTGAAGCTGCCGAACTCGTCGGGCGTCATGGCCCTGCCTATCGTCAACTGAAAGAGGTAGTTGAAGATGTTGCCCGAGTTCATGAGCACGAGAATCAGAAAGTTCTGCTTGAGAAAGCGTTTCACGAAGCGCTCCCGGCTTTAATCACATTCGGTGGGGCTGCAAGACGTTTGAGAGGCCAGGGCGGCCAGGAAGAGCCACAGGCCGCCGAGGCCCAGCAGTTCAGACAGGGGCGCGGCTCCCAGCAGCCGCAGCGCGGTGGCCAGAACCGCCGCCGCCAGGAATCCCGTGCAATAATGAACCGGGGCGCTCTTGGCAAGGCCGGGGGCTTTGGCCGCAAGCCAGGGCCTGAGCGCGCGCCAGACCGGCACCGCCAGCACCGTGCCCACAAGCGACACGGCGCGGAAGATCTCCGGCCCCAGCACGAACCCGCAGGCCAGCACCAGGGCCAGAAGCCCGGACCAGACCCAGCCGCGCGGCGCAGCAGGGCGCGCGGCGTCATTGCCGCACAACCAATCAGAAATGCGGGCCAGCTTGTCAGGTCCGGCGCGGCGCGTCATACGCCATGCTCCATACCCGGCCAGGATAACGCCCAACCCGGCCAGCCACTTACCCGCCTTGGACGCGCCGCCCACAGCTCCCGGTTTCGGGGAGCTGGCGTCGCGGCCAAGACTCGAAAGCTTCGGGCCGGACACGTCTGCCAGGAGCAAGGCCTCCACTTCAAGCCAGGGGTTTCTGACGAAACGCACCGGGGCCGCCCCCTCGGGCAGGTTTGCCCCTCCCATGGGGAGCCAGTGGGCGCTGACGGCCATGTTCGATGCGCCTGAAGCGTCCAGCCCCGCAAGGGAGCGATCTTCCCCGGCCATTTGCAGGAGCGCCTCGCCGCCCAGCACCTGCGGCCAGGAAGCCAGACGCTGGCCGGACAGCACCGCGCGGGAGCATTCTAACCCCGCGCCCTGCGCGCCGCCGGAGAGCGCCAGGGTGATCTCCGGCCAGGAGGCGCCACCGGAAAGCGTTCCCAAAAGCGGGGGCAGATACACGGCCAGCCTGGACGCCGCGCCCGGCAGAGGAAGCGTCACGGACGTGCTGCCAACGGAGAGTTCCAGATGCGCGGGTCGGTCTTTCACGGTCCAGTGTGTGGTGGACACGTCCAGGATGAGCCACTGGGGCGTAAAATGCGGCCCCACAGGCGCGAACTTCAGGCGGGACTCGCCAAGGCTCACGGGAGTCAGGGCCTGGGCCTCGTCGAAAAGGGTGCGCGCGGAAAACACGCTCTGGCGCGGGGCGTCGTCGGCCAGTGCGTTCAGCGCGGCTCGGCGAAGTGTGACTGACATCTCCGGCATTTCCTGCTTCTCCTGGCCGGAGGGTGCGAAATGCAGGCGCACGCCGTCCACGCGGGAAGGCATTTCAGGAAATATCGCGGGGAAGCCCGGCTTCACGGCCACGCGAACGCTCTTGTCCGGACCGTAGACCTCGGCCACCACGGAGGCCAGCCCCTGACGCTCACGCCCGAGCTCCAGCCACAGGCTGTAGCGCGTGTTCGCCGACGGCACGAAGGCCGCGCCGGTTTCCAGCACAAGCCCGCCGCTTGCCGATTCCACGGCTAGCCCGTCTTGCGTGGTAGTGAAGGAAAGCCGCCCAGGCGAGGTGAATAAATTACCGGTAAGCGCCGGATGCACCGCCGCGCCAAAGCCACTCCCCCCCCCGCTCCCAGAACCAGCAAACGCCTGGAAGTCCAGGCTCCACAGAGGGTTCTGACTGACGAGACCGTCTGGAGCCTCCACGTCGCAGGACGCTCCGAAACTCGCGCAGCGCTCGGCCATGGCGGCCACGATGGCCGGGACGTCGCGGCGCGGGGCCACGTTGGCCAGGCGCGAAGCTTCCAACCCCTGCCGGAAAGGGTGTCCGGTCTGGGAGTTCTGGGGATTTTGGGGCGACTGCACGACGCTGAACCGGGCCAGGGGCATGTCCTTCCAGGGGGCTTGCCCCAGCGCCTGGAGGTTTGCCGCCAGCTCGCCGCGCCCGGCGAACACCTCCCTGGCCCTGGCCGGGAGGTTGCGGGGCAGGCCCTGGGCCAGAAGTTCGCCGTCCAGGCCGGTGGGCACGAAGAGGATCTTCTCCACGTTGCGGTCGCGCTCCACGTCCCCCACGTTCTGTTTGAAAAACATGAGCGAGAGCTCTTTGAGCAGCACGCCGGAGCGCTCCGGAGCGATCTCGCGCAGATGGCGCCCCACATACAGGCGCAGGATGGTGCGCCCGTCACCCAGGTCGAAGAAGCGCTTGGGCAGCGCGTACCAGTCCAGCACGGTGCGGGCGCGGCTTCCTGGGTCCAGGGCCACCACGGCGTTCACCTGGACTTCCTGGCCGCGCAAAAGCACCACGTCGATGGCCCCCAGTTCCTGCACGGGCTTGTTGAAGCGGCGCTGCAGGAAGGTGGACAGCCCGTCCTGGGAGGTGCGCCACAGGTCGTCGGGCGCGCGGTCCAGAAGCCGCGAGAGCTGATACCGCAGGCCTTTGCCGGTCCAGGAGGCACTGGCAACGGGGATGGACTCGCGCCCTGCTCCGTCGGCCCATTGGGGCGTGAGGTGATCCACGGTCTCCAGGGGATCGGACACGAACACGGCCCGCTCGCCATTTCCGGAAAGCTCAACCACGAAGCCCAGGCAACCAGGCTGGTCCGGGGAGTCCGTCAGATAGTCCAGGCGTGCTTCGTTGAAATCGGAGAGCCGGAGCCCCGAATCCGGCCCGGCCAGCTCCAGGCGGCGCACCCCTCCCGGCACTTCCGAAGCGGGCCACGCGGCGGCCTCGGCTGGCAGTGCCAGGGCGCGCTGCGAGAGCACGCGGGCGTACTTCACCTTGCGCATGGCCACCCGCGCCAACAGCTGCCCGCTCACGGCGGAAGCCCCGTTTGCCCAGAGCGCCGGTGGCAGGGGCAGGTTCTTGGCCTCGGTGAGCTTCTGGGCGCAGGCGAGGTCCGCCATGCCGGAAACGGCCAGTACAGCCAGCATCAGGAGGAAGAACACGCGGAGCATCACTGCGTCCTCCGCTTGAGGATCATGAAGCCGTCATCCTCCACCACAGTCTCGAACACCCGCAGCGCCTGCTCCAGGTTCTCCTTGAACACTGCCGCCAGGGCCTGGTCGCGGCAGGAACCGTCCTTCCACTCGCAGCCCTTGTCCACCACGAACCAGGGGCGCTTCAGGTCCAGCACCACGTACTGAGCCAGACTTTGGGTCACCGGGAACACCGGCTTCTCGCCTGTGGTGATGAAGCGACGGAAGTCCCTGAAGCTGGCGGAGCCGGAATTTTGGGCGTGGTGCGGCTCAAAAACGGCCAGGGGGAAGCTGTTGGAGAAGTCGCGGCTCACGGCCTTGCCCCAGTTCAGGCTGTTCTGGGTGATGACCACCACGGACGGATCGTCCGGCAGGAGCGTCTCCATGGCCCGGATGATACGGGTGTCGCGCGAGTCCGGCCAGTAGCCGGAGAAGCCGCCCGCGCGCCAGAAGTGCACCGACAGGGGCGAGGGCGAGAGCGCCACGTGCCCGGCCAGCAGCACCAGAAACAGGATGCCCGCCCAGCGGTCCAGGCGGCTGCGGCGCGACTGCACCAGCTCCTTGGCCACGGGCATGGCCTGGGCGAAGGCCACTATCAGCGGTGCCACCAGCCCGGCCGTATAGTGGTTGGTGATGGAGAAATAATCCGGGCGCGTGGACAGAAGCGACAGGGCCACCACGGGCAGCGCCACCACCAGCGGGCCGGGGCTCAGAAGCGGCAGGAAGGCCACGGAACCCAGCAGCGCGCCCAAATATCGGATTTTTTTGAAGTCCCCGAAAATGTTGGACAAGGCCGTGAACGGATGCGTGA
The DNA here is from genome assembly GCA_009773665.1 of Desulfovibrionaceae bacterium. Classification (GTDB taxonomy): domain Bacteria; phylum Desulfobacterota; class Desulfovibrionia; order Desulfovibrionales; family Desulfovibrionaceae; genus Fundidesulfovibrio. The sequence continues at coordinate 180,541 of WSYE01000002.1, forward strand.
TGACGAACCAGAGCTTGCCCAGAACCGAGCCGCCTCCGATCCAGGCGAAGGCTCCTGCAGAGACGCCGACCCCGGCGTCCATGGTGAAGAACGGAATCAGCTTGGCCGTGGCCAGCCAGAACCAGAAGAGGCCCGCGAAAAAGACCACCGTCCCGGCCACGCCGCCCCGGCGATGGAAGGCCAGATAGACGCCGCAGGCCGCCGCCTGGATGGCGAAGGTTTCTTTGATGAGGCACAGGCACAGCGCCGCGAAGGCCGCCCCCCAGGGGTTGTCGTCCTCCACCAGGAAGAAGAACCAGAATCCGATGGGGATGGCCAGATGGTCGGGGTGAAAATCGAACAGGCCATTGTGCCACACCGCGAAGCTGGCGAAATAGGCCAGTGCGGTGAAGGCCCCGTAGCGCCGGGCCAAAAACGGCAGGGGCAGGCAGAGCATGAAGGCCTGGGCCACCATGAGCCCAAGGGGCGCGAGCCAGTCCGGCAGCGGGCTTATGAGCCAGGAATAGGCCCAGAGTACCGGCTGTATGTGGCCGTTAAGCGCCCGCCACCACTCGCCGCCCTGGCTCATGGCTGACAGGTTGCACACGAACACGCCCAGGTCGAAAACAGTGGAGCGAAGCGCCAGATAGCGCATGCAGGCCAGGGCCGTCAGCGCGCCAAAGAGCGTCAACCCCATGGTCCAGGGCCAGCGCGGGTTCTCGTCGGGGATGATGCCCAGCCTAGCCACGCGCCCCCCTTGCCGCCAGGAACGAGCGCACAGTAAGCACGGCCAGGACCAGCAGGCAGACGGACACGGTCAGGCCGGAAACCAAAAGACCAAGCAGGTAGAAACGCTGGGGGCGAAATTCGATGAGAATCTCCAGATCGACCCCTCCGGCGGGATTGGGCCGCACGTAGCGTGTGGCGTCCGGCCCCAGGCTCTTCAGGACTTTCGGGTCGATCCACCAGGAGTTGGCGAAACCGCTGGCCTGCCAGTGCAGCATCTCCGGCCAGGGCATGGCCCTGCCCTCCTGCGCGCCCGTGGCCTGCCAGGAGGCGGGCGAAAGCGGGTCGAAACCCGGCTGGTCCGCGCCCACAGGGTCGAGCGAACCCTCGCTCCAGGCGGCTCGCAACGGGGGACGCGGGAGGTTGTCGTTCTGAAGGCTGGTCAGGAAGCGCCTGGACACGAAATCCACGGTGAAGGGTTTGACTTTTTCGCCGACCACCTTGCCGCCGGGTCCGTACCGGTACACCGTGCGCGACTGCGGCTCCCCGTTGCCCAGGGTGCTCACGAAACCGCGCGCCACGAAATCCTTCAGCTCCTCCGGTGCGGCCTGATCGTCCTCGTTGTCCTTGAACACGCGGTAGCCATCCAGAAGCGTGGCAGGGGGCGTCTGGGCTGGGGCGGGCACGGGCATGACGTAGGCGCGCCAGCCGGTGTGGAAGGTTTCCTGGAAAAGGAGCGGGAAGCCCTCGGTCACGCCGGAGAGACGCACCAGACAGGCCGTGGGGCCGAGTCTGCGAAATTCAAGGGCTGGGGCCGCGTACTCGCGCCCCAGATACAGGAGCGCCTGACGCTTGCCGGTGCGGTCCGACAGGAAGGCCCGCGTGCGCTCCTCACCCATCACCCGCGTGAGGAGTTCCAGAAAGCGCGGGTCGTCCCCGGCGGAGATGAGCGCCTGCCCTGGCCGGTACATATCCAGGCCCGCCACGTCCGGAAGCGACGCGGCCACGAGGTCCGCCCCGCCGCCCGAGGCGTCTGCCACGGCCAGCAGTTGGTTGGCGGCCAACACGTAGGGCGCAGCCAGGGGGTTGCGGTACACGTCCACGGTGTCGAACCGCTTCACCGGCACCAACCCCTTCTGCAGGGCCAGGGTGCGGTCCAGCACGGGCTTGTAGTTCTTGAAGCCGTCCACCACCGGTTCACCCCGGTAGGCGGGCTGGAAATCCTGGTAGGAGATGAAGAACTCGTCGCGCGGGTAGATGAGGTACTTCACCGAGGCCAGCCCGAACAACCGGTCCAGCCGGGGGCTGGGCTGCTCGGCGAACATGGTCTTTATGATCTCGTTGCCCAGGGGGTTGTTGTAGAAAGCCAGGAAAAAGGGCTTGGGCGAATAGGCCGAGGACCACTCGTAGCCGTAGGGCGAATCGCCGGGCCAGCTGATGCCGACAGGCGGCAGGTAGGCCACGCGGAAACCCGCGCGCTGGTCGCGCAGGAAGGAGTACACTGCCGCGTCCTCGGAATGGATGGGCGTGTGCTTGAGGGCCAGGGGCTGGGGCACGCGGTCCTTGGGCGAGTTGTCCAGGAGCTTCTGGCCAAGATACGGAGAGATAAACAGGAGCACCACCAGCAGCATGGCCGCGCGCAAGAGCCACACACGCTTCACGCCGCGCTCCTCCCAGGCCTGGGGCAGTTGGAAGGCCAGCAGCGCATAGGCCGTGACGATCAGCGGCAGCCAGCGGGTAGTGTTGGAGAACGCGGCAAAGAGGATGGGCACGAAGCCTTTCAGCAGCCACTGATAGAACGCGAAGCCGAAGGCCGTGCGCGACCCGCACACCAGCAGCACGCCTACCACAGCCACCAGGAACAGCCCCTGGGCCTCGGGGCGTCCGCGACGGGCCATGAAGGAGCACAGGGCCAGACCGGCCAGCGCGAGCGACGCCCCCACCCAGGGCACGCGCAGGCCGCCCGGCGCAGGGAAGGCGTACTCGGTGTCCATGCCGGGACGCAGATCCAGGCGGATGACCGCGTCCACCGGCTGGCTGGTGGACTGGTGGAAGCCCTCGCGCATGGGCAGCTCCGTGTCCACGGTGACCTCGCCCTTGGCCGAGGCCGACAGCCCCCAGCCATGGCGGATGGCCCCTTTTCCCAGGTAATCCGCCAAAAACGGGGCCATGAAGTGGATGTTCATGAGCATGGCCAGGGTGAGCACCAGACCTACAGCTACTGTAAGCCTGCCCCGGCCAGGGCCTTTGGCCAGAAAGTACAGGCTCAGGATGCCCAGCATGGCCGCCGAGCCCACGCCCACGCTGGGGTGCAGCGAGGTAAGGCCGAGAATGAGCCCGCACACGATGACCAGGCGCGCGGATATGCGCCCCTGCTCCCGGATGGCCCGCACCAGATTGAAATACGCCAGCAGCAGAAGCGGTATGAGCGCGAACCCGGCCAGCATGGGCATGTGCCCGGCCACCACCCTGCTGTAGGTGTAGGGCGAGAAGGCGTAGAACAGCGCGGCCAGGGTGGCGTAGAACCAGTTGAGGCCAAGCCTGCGGGCCAGGGGCAGCATGGCCAGCCCCGAGGCCGTGACGAACGCCAGCGGCAACAGCTTGGACATCCACTCCCCGCCGATGACCGCCAGGGGTGTTATCAGCTGCCAGTAGAGCAGCTCCAGCTTGAAGTAGTGGTAGCGCCCGGTCTCGAAGTAGGAGTCCCAGGTGGAGAAGTGATGCTCGGCCATGGAGCGGAACTGCTCGGCAAAACTGGGAATGCCCCAGTCCCAGGTATGGCCCACGAGCCCAGGACGAGACAGCACCCCCGCAAAGGATAGGAGCGCCAGGGCGACGACCGTGGCGGCAGCGGCCAACGCGGCCAGGGGAAGCGGCTTTTTCACCGGGCGGACCTTGCGGGGACGCGTTCAGGAGCGTGAAATCCGGGCAGGAAGGTCATGGCGCATGCTTGGCGCAATGATCCCCAGGAACGGTCGGCCTTCACCGCCCGCCACGTCCGGCAGCCACGGCATTCCGGGCCTTCGACGTCCTGGGAGCCAAGCCGCCTGAAGCCCCTTGCCCGATTCTCGACGGCCAGGGTCACGCCCTGCCCTGGAAGGACTCGTCGAACACCCGGTCCAGGATTGCGCTCCAGGCATAGGAATCCATGTAGCGCAGCGCATTCTCGCGCATGGCGCGCCACAGGCCGGGGTCGGCCAGCAGGCGGCCAATGGCCTCGGCCAAGGGCTCCACGGCGTAGTCCACCACGATGCCCGCCTCCAGGGTGCGGATGTCCTTGTGGATCTCCGGCACGGGGGTGATTATCGTAGGAAGGCCGCAGGCCAGATAGTCCTTCACGCGGCTGGGATCCGCCCACTGGGACAGGTTGTTGGGCGAGGGCTTATAGAGCGCCAGGGCGATGTCGTAGCCGGGCAGCATGGCCAGCACCTCGTCGTGGGGCTTGGCTCCGTGCAGCACCACGCCAGCGCCCAGCGCGGCAAGGCGCGGTTCGTAAGTCTGGTAGACCACCCCGTCCTCCACGGCGTCGTGGGGGGTCTTGCCGATAACGTGCAGGGTGAGCTGCGGGAAGCGCTCCTTCAGGCTGGGGAAGGCCTCGATGACCATGTCCACGCCCTTCGACGGAGCCAGCGCGCCAAGAAGCACCAGCTCGCTGGGCTCCTTGGCGGACTTGTCGGGCAGGTCGATCTTTTCCAGGTCAACGCCCACGGGCACCAGGATGTTGCGCGAATCGGGCAGCCCCTGGGAGCGGCGCACCTCCTGGATGCGCGGCGAGATGTTCCAGGCCGCGTCGCAATGGCGCACGCAGAAGCGATCCAGCCAGTGGTACACGGCGTTCAGGTACGTGTTGGAGAAGCGCTCGGGCATCCAGTCGATGGTGTAGAAGATCACGAAGTTGGTGAGCCCAAGCCACTTGAGCAGCACGCCAACAACGGTGTTCAGGGGGTCGGCCCCCAGGTACACGTCGAACTTTGCGCCCAGGCGCAGGAAATACAACAGCGAGAACACCGCGTCCTTCACGTAGGTCAAAAGCGGCGGCAGGTTCCAGCCGCCCTGACTGACCTCGCGCGTGAGCCTGCCATGGCGGTATTCCTTCAGGCGGGAGCGGCGGTCCGCGCAGTAGTGGAAGGGGTGGTAGATGACCCCGAGCTTGTCCGAGCGGGTCTTCAGATAGTTCTCAACAGCCTCGGAGGGGCCGGAGAGGTCCGTGACGTGGCTCACCAGTACGATTGATTTGAAGCGCATGAATCCGTCTTTATTTCCCGTCGAAGCGGGGTTCGGTACGCAGGGAGTCCTGGTGCTCCAGGAACCAGCGGTAGGTGTCGGCGATGCCCTGCTCCAGGGGTATGCTGGCCTGCCAGCCAAGCCCGTTCAGGCGCGAGACGTCCAGGAGCTTTCTCGGCGTGCCGTCGGGCTTGGTGGCGTCGAACAGGAGCTCCCCGGTGAAGCCGGTCACGCGGGCCACGGTTTCGGCCAGTTCGCGGATGGTCACGTCCTGGCCGGTGCCCACGTTGAGAAAATCCTCGCCTTGGTAGTTGGCCAGACACCACAGGATGGCCTGGGCGCAGTCGTCCACATGCAGGAACTCGCGGCGGGCGTTGCCCGTGCCCCATACGGTCACGCTGGGCGCGCCGGACTGCCTGGCCTCGTGGAAGCGGCGCAAAAGCGCGGGCAGCACGTGGGAGTTCACGGTGTCGAAGTTGTCGCCCGGACCGTAGAGGTTCGTGGGCATGAGGCTCACGGCGTCGAAGCCGTATTGGCGGCGGTAGGCTTGGCAGGTCTTGATGCCTGCGATCTTGGCCACGGCGTACCACTGGTTGGTGGGCTCAAGCTCACTGGTGAGCAGGTGCTCCTCGCGCATGGGCTGTGGCGCGAATTTGGGATAGATGCAGGACGAGCCCAGAAACAGCAGCTTCTCGACGCCGCTGCGGTAGGCGGAATCGATGACGTTGCACTGGATGATGCAGTTGTTCCAGATGAATTCGGCGGGATAGGCGTCGTTGGCGCGGATACCGCCGACCTTGGCTGCGGCCAGGACCACCGCCTGGGGGCGAACCTCGGCCATGAACCGGCGCACGCCCGCCTGATCGGTGAGGTCCAGCTGTGCGCGGTCACGGGTGATGACCTCGACGTTGCCTCGGCTTTCAAGCGCCCGGACCACGGCTGATCCCACGAGGCCTTTATGGCCTGCAACAAAGATGCGAGAATGATTCACTTGGAGTCCACCGTAGGAGGAATGGAAGCCCGCGCCTCTTACCACGCCCAGGGATGCTTGGCTAGTGCCTCGCCAGAGCCCTGGCGGGGGATGAGACGGATGTTTTGTCGTGCGCGAGTGAGGCCGGAAAGGCTGAGTCTGGATCTGTGGGGAACGCTCAGCCCTGCGCCGCCGGCCCGGCCAAAAACGCCTCCAGTTCGGCCTCCACGGCCTCAAGCCGCCCATGCACCGGAGGAAGGACGCCTGCAAGCGCCTGCTGCTCCATGTCCGTGGCCACGGCGGCCAACTCGGGCAGTCCGGCGTTCAGGAGATTTCCCTTGAGGCTGTGCGCCCAGTGAGCCACGCCGTTCGCGTCCTGGGCCTTGCCAGCGCGCACCAGGAGGATGATGCCGTCAGCCAGCGAGGTCCTGGTGGCCTCGGTCAGCCTTTGCACCGCGTCGCCCGATAATCCGAAAGTGTCCGAAAAATGCTGCCGGATACGCCTCTCAAGGGCGGTCACCGCGCGGACTGCCCCGCAGCTTGCTGGAATGCCAGATGGCGTTCGTCGTAAGGCGGATGCGAGAAGAAGGCCGAGCCCGAAACCAGCACATCCGCGCCCGCCTCAACCAGCTGCGCGCAGTTCTCCACGGTGACGCCGCCGTCCAGCTGAATCAGCGTGGACAGGTTCTGCTCGTCGATCATGGCCCGCAGGCGGCGCACCTTCTCGATGCTGAAGGGGATGAAGGACTGTCCGCCGAAACCGGGGTTCACGCTCATCACCAGCACCATGGACAGCTGGGGCAGCAGGTATTCCACGGCGGAGAGCGGCGTGGCCGGGTTCAGGGCCACGGCGGGCTTCGCGCCCAGGCGGGCGATCTCGGCCACTGCGCGCTCAAGATGCACGGTGGCCTCGGCGTGCACGCAGACCAGGTCGGCCCCGGCATCCACGAATTCGTGCAGGTAGCGCTCGGGCTTCTCGATCATCAGATGCACGTCGAAAAAGAGCTTGGAGCGTTTGCGCAGCGCCTTAACGATAAGCGGCCCCAGGGTGATGTTGGGCACAAACATGCCGTCCATCACGTCCCAGTGGACCCAGTCCAGTCCCGCAGCTTCCAGAGCGGCCAGTTCCTCGGCCAGACGCCCGAAATCACACGAGAGCAGCGACGGGGAGAGTATCATCAGGAATCCCCCATGGCGAAATCGACCTTGATCTTGAAAAGCTTCTCGGCAGGCAGGTTCAAGACCGAGATGCCCGTCTTGCGGCTTATCTCGGCCAGGGCCTCGCGCACCGCCTCCATGGATGGGCCAACGTAGGTGAACCAGACGTTGAAAGTGTGTTGCCGCAGATAGTTGTGGGTGACGTTGGGATGGCGGTTGACCTCAGCCACGAAGGCCTCGATCTGGTCCTCCGGCACGCGCGCGGCGCACAGGGTGGACTGCCAGCCCAGCTTGCCCGACTGGAAGTTGGCGCCGATGCGCCGGATCACGCCGCTCTGCTTGAGCGCGCGCACCCGTGCCAGCACCTCGGCCTCGGTCAGGCCCACCTGCGCGCCCACGTCGGCGTAAGGCCGCGCCGAGATGGGATAACTCGACTGGATGATGTCCAGAATCTTGCGATCGTATGCGTCCATGCCGGCAGGGATACCCGATGGCTGGAGGGATGTCACGCGCAGCTTGGCGGGGCGGCCCCGGTTCGGAGCAAAGCCAACCGAACGCTCGACAGGCCTGCCGAGGCAGCCGGGCGGGCGCATCGCAACCTATCTGGCCGGGAACAGAACCGCCCCAGCCTTATGCCACAATTGAGCATTCTCGCCCGTCAGGCGAACCACGATCCGGCATTGCCCACATTGAGGCACGTCCACATCGTACCAGGCGGTTTCCGGAGTCCACAATCCGTCTTCAGCCAGTTTCTTCTGCTCAAAGAGGAGTTTGCGATCTCCATCGGGGAACACTTGGTAGACGCCCACTCCATCGCGTATGCTCTGGATGCGCGGATACACTCGGAACCGCCCGGCCACGGCGTTCCCCAGCTCAATCTCGCCCGGCAACGCCGGGTCCGCCGGAGTGAAGCAACTCCAGCCGTCGCCGTTCGGCCTTGAATCCCTGGCGTTGACGACAGTTGTCCCGCCATATTCGATCGCGTCCTGGCCCTTGGCCCAGCCCATGCCGTCCGAGGGCTTCCAGAGGACAAACTCGGGAAACCGTGCGTCCAACTCGTCAGGAACGGACGGACTTCCTGCACCGACCGCCTCCACGAAGGCGGGCATATCCATAAGTCGCAGGTAAACATCCCTGGCCAGGAGATAATACCCGTAGCGGGTCAGGTGCAGATCGTCGGCCCAGGCCCTCCTGATAGTCTCCGGGCTTGCCAGCATCGCGTCGAATGTCGCCTGAGCATTTACGAAAGAAACGTCGCCCGTATGCGCCAACGACGCATTGGTTTCCGGCAGGACCGCCCGGCCAAATGCCAGCAACGCCGCAAACTCTGTATTGTCTCCAGAGAGCCGCGCCTTCCCGTCCTCGCCGATGCGCATCGGGTCGCTCACCAGGACGACCTGAATCCCTCTGGCCTTGGCGTGATCGATCACTTTGCGGATATTGTCCCTGTACCCCACCAACTCGAATTTCTCTTCGATACTCTGGAGGCCATACCCTTCGAGATTGTCATTTCCCGGCTTTCCGACCGCCTTGCGCAGTTGGGGCAGGGTCAGGGCCTTGGCCGCGTCGAGGTCGTTCAACCCGTCCATGACGATGAACATGTCCGGCTGGTAGTCATCCAACAGCCTCGAAACCAGAAGTGACGTATGAAGCGACCTGTAGCCGAAAACCCCGGCGTTTATGACCTCGATGCGCTTTGACGCGCCGCTCCCCCCTTTGTCGAACATGGTCTGAAGAATCGCAGGATAGGCATGGACGTCGGTTTCAACGCCCGCGCCAAGGGTCGTGGAGCCGCCCAGGCAGAATATCCTGAACGTACCCTCCGGCTTGCGCTTCTGGAATTCAGGCCCGATGAAGCCCAGCGCGTTGTGCCTGAATCCGTTCATCGAGACACCTTTCTTGAGACGAAAGCCAAGTGAAAGATCGTACTCCGTGGTGGGTTCGTGCCTGAAACCGTGATGATCGAGGAAGTGCAGACGCTCGCTGTAGTACTTGTAGAACGCGCCACCAGCACCGGCGAGAACCAGAACCACGAGCAAAGCGAGATATTTCTTTGATTTTTTCATTCGGTCCTGCACTGAAGAGCCTGTGCTCAGTGCTCCCTTACCGTGTCGCATTGCCAAATAAAAGAGCGGAAAGGCGATGCGCACAGCCGCGCTTTCTCCCCGCCGGAATGCTTCATCCTGGTTGGGAGTCCGCCACCCTGCTCCCGCTCTGGGCTGTCCGGGGCTGTCTCTGGGCTGTCCGGGGCCACCCGGAAGCCTCGCACCAAAAAAGCCGGGACCGCAGATGCGGCCCCGGCCATTGGAATCTTCAGTTCCCGGTTCGCGCGCCTATTTCGCGCCGCCCCGCTTGGGCTCGTAGGAGCACAGCGGCTCAGGCTTCATGGGATCGCCGCTCATGGTGTAGGCGCGGGCGCGGCAGCCGCCGCAGACCTTGTGGTATTCGCAGGGGCCGCACTTGCCCTCGTAGGCTTTCTGGTCGCGGAACTTTTTGAACCACGCCGTGTTGGCCCAGATCTCCGGAAACGGCGTTTCCAGCACGTTGCCGCAGTCCAGGTCCAGGTAGCCGCAGGGCTGCACCATGCCGGAGTGCGAGATGAAGCAGAACCCGATGCCGCCAAGGCATCCCCGGCTCATGGCGTCCAGGCCGAAGGTATCCGGGGTCACGGCCACGCCCTCGGCCTTGGCGCGCTGGCGCATCACGCGGAAGTAGTGCGGGGCGCAGGTGGCCTTGAGCTGCATCTTGGTGGTCTTGCGGAAGTCGTAGAACCAGTTGAGCACGGTTTCATACTCTTCAGCGGTGATCACCTGGGCCAGGATGTCCGCACCGCGACCGGTGGGCACCAGCAGGAAGATATGCCAGGCGCTCGCGCCCAGCTGCTCGGCCAGCTTGAAGATGTGCTTGAAGTTATGCAGGTTGGACTTGGTGACCGTGGAGTTGATCTGGAACTCGATGCCCGCGTCCTTCAGGTACTGGATGCCGCGCAGAGCCTGCTCGAAAGCGCCCTTCTCGCCCCGGAACTCGTCGTGGGTGGCGGCGTCGGGACCGTCGATGGAGATGGAGCAACGCTGGATGCCCACTTCTTTCATGCGATGGGCGATCTCGGCGGTGATCAGCGTGCCGTTGGGGGCCATGACGCAGCGCAGGCCCTTGTCGTTGGCGTAGGACACCAGATCGTCCCAGTCCGGACGCATGAGCGGTTCGCCGCCCGTGAAGATAATGATGGGGTTGCCCACCTCGGGGAAGGTGTCGATGAGGGACTTGGCCTGGGCGTTGGTCAGCTCGCCGGGATAGGGCTCGAAATGGGCCTCGGCGCGGCAGTGCTTGCAGGCCAGGTTGCAGCGGCGGGTGATCTCCCAGGCGATGAGGCGCACAGGGGGCGCGCCGTTCGGGAGCGTCTTCGGCATGCCGCCGGGATGCCCCAGAGGGTGGCCTCCGGGATGACCGCCTCCAGCATGGCCCGCGCCGGGCGAACCGGCCAGCTGCGGGCCGGGGTGTCCATTGGAATTTGAATTCATGCTCTATCCTTGCAGACGCTCTAAGACGTCTTCCGTGAAATACGTCAGAATCAAATCCGCTCCGGCGCGCTTGATGGACACGAGCGACTCCATCATCACCGCGTCGTGGTCCATCCAGCCAAGCTGGGCAGCGGCCTTGATCATGGAATACTCGCCGCTGACCTGATAGGCGGCCACTGGCAGATCGAAATTGTCGCGCACCTGCCGGATGATATCCAGATACGGCCCCGCAGGCTTCACCATCAGGATGTCCGCGCCCTCGGCCACGTCGGCTGCCGCTTCTCTCAAGCCCTCGCGCCAGTTGGCCGGGTCCATCTGGTAGGATTTGCGGTCGCCCGACTGGGGAGCCGACTCGGCGGCCTCCCGGAAAGGCCCGTAGTATGCCGAAGCGTACTTCACTGCGTAAGACATGATGGGGATTTCCACGTGGCCGTGATCGTCCAGCGCGGTGCGGATCATGGCCACGCGACCGTCCATCATATCCGAGGGAGCCACCATGTCCGCCCCGGCCTGCACATGCGAAAGCGCAACTTTGGCCAACAAGCTCAAGGTCGGGTCGTTCAACACCTTGCCGTCATCGGTGAGCACGCCGCAATGGCCGTGCGACGTGTACTCGCACAGGCACACGTCCGTGACCACCACCAGCTGCGGGAACTTGGTCTTCAACTGCCGCACGGCCCGCTGCACCACGCCGTTCTCGGCATACCCCTGACTTCCCACAGGGTCTTTCTCATTCGGGATGCCGAACAGGATGACGGATTTCAGGCCCTTGTCCACGGCCCTGCTTACCCGCTCCACCAGGGCCTTCATGCCCAGCTGGTTCTGGCCGGGCATGGCTCCGATGGGCTTTACCATGTCCTCGGGGCCGGTCTCGGCCACGAAATAGGGCATGATCAGGTCTTCGCGGCGTATGACGGTCTCGCGCACGAGGTCGCGCATGGCCGGGGTGCGGCGCAGGCGGCGGCCGCGATGGAAGTCGTACATGGTGACGGTCTCCTGGAAAAAGAACGAGGGGGAATAGGAGGAGAAGATGCCTCCGGCGGCCAGAGAGGGCTCCGCCCTCTCTGGACTCTCCCGCCAGGGGGATGATCCCCCTGGACCCTCAGTTAGCTTCGCGTAACAGAGCGACAGTACTCAGTTATGCTCTTAAAGCCGGAAAACGCGCAAAGCCGCGTTTTCCAGTTTTCATTCTTAAAATCGCCGTTCCTCGGCGATGGCTGGCCGCCGGGATAAGCCGCTTTGGGCGTTCCCGGCGGATACCCCGCACACCGACGGAGCTCCCGGCATATCCCGCGAAGCCCATAGCCGGGTCCAGGGGAGGCTTCTCCCCTGGCGGGTCCAGGGCAGAGCCCTGGTCTTCCTTCGGCCCAGATGTCGTCGTAGTAGGCTTCGGCGCGAGCGCGGAAGTTGCCGCCGCAGATGTTCAGGAAGCGACAGTCGGCGCAGCGTCCGCCCACGAACTTGCCCTTGGTCTTGAGCTTGTGCAGCAGTTCGATTTTGGGATCGTCCCAGATTTGGGAGAAGGGCCGTTCCAGCACGTTGCCGAAGGTGTGGTTGCGCCAGAACTGGTCGGCGTGCACCTGTCCGTCCCAGGAGATGCAGCCGATGCCGCGTCCCGAGCTGTTGCCTTCGTTGAACTGGAGCAACTCCATGACCTCGGCGGCGCGCGCGGGGTCTTCCTTGAGCAGGCGATAGTACACGTAGGGACCGTCCGCGTGGTTGTCCACGGTGAGGACTTCCTTCTCGTGCCCGGCGTCGAACAGCTCGCGGGTCTTGTCCATGATGAGATCGACCACCTTGCGGGTCTCGGCGTGGTCCAGGTCTTCCTTGATGAGCTCGGAACCGCGCCCGGAGTAGACCAGGTGGTAGAAGCAGACGCGCGGCACTTCCATGTCGCGGATCAGGTCGAACAGACCGGGGATTTCAGTCCAGTTGCGCTTGTTGATGGTGAAGCGCATGCCGACCTTGAGGCCCTCGGCCTTGCAGTTCTCGATGCCCTGCAGGGTCTTCTTGAAGGAGCCGGGGACGCCCCGGAACTTGTCGTGGATTTCCTCGAGGCCGTCCACGGAGATGCCCACGTAGGACAGGCCGACGCTTTTCAGTTCGCGGGCCTTTTCCTTGGTGATGAGCGTGCCGTTGGTGGAGATGACCGCGCGCATGCCCCTGCCCACGGCGTGGTGGGCCAGCTCGACCAGATCCTTGCGCACCAGCGGCTCGCCGCCGGAGAAGAGCATGACCGGCGCGCCGTAGGAGGCGAGGTCGTCGATCATGGTCTTGGCCTGTTCGGTGTTGATGGGGTCGCTGCCGGATTCGTCCACGGCCTTGGCGTAGCAGTGAACGCACTTCAAGTTGCAGCGTTTGGTCATGTTCCAGACCACCACCGGCTTCTTGTCCTCTGAGAACTGGAGCAGGTGGGAGGGGAGCTTGCCGGAATGACGCCCGTAACGCAGCGCGTCAGAGGCTTCCACAGTACCGCAATAAAGCTTGGAAATGCCTATCATCTGTTGTCCTCGATTGTGCTGGGTGGGGTGGGACTATCACTTTTCCCCCCGGCACGAAAGGACCTGAATCACATTTTCGGCGGTGGGGGGAGGCGTGGCCTGAACCTTGGAGATGTGTCCCCGGGCCGGGAAGTCAAGGCGAGGGGGGTGCGAACTGCCCTCGTCGTGCTGGACGTCCGGCCGCATGCGGCGCGACCGGACGGATTCGAAATGCCGGTGCGCGGGGCTAGTTTTTGGGCCGCTTGAACCAGGCCGCGATGCCCACCAGCCCGATTATCCAGCCCAGGCCGCCGATGATGTCGCGCATGCGGGCGGACTGGTCCTGTTCGGCCATGCGGGCCAGCTGGAGCTTGAGCGGCGCGAGCTTCTCGTCCACAGCCTTGGCCACGGCAGCCTCGATCAGGGCGGTCAGCCGGGCTTCGTCCAACGGGACGGCGGTTGCTGAACCGGGGGCCTGAGCTGGAATCTGGCCTAGTCCCGTAGCCTGAGGAACCGAAGCCGTTGCCGCGCCGGAGGACGAAGACGCCTGGGTTGCGCCCGGCACCTGTCCTGACGCGGCAGAAGGTGATACGGTTGCCGGGAAAGCCGGAGTCGGGGCCGCGACCGGAGCTTGAGCCGCCGAGGCGGGAACTCCGGCAGGCGCAGCCAAAGCCAGGTCCTGCGCGGTGAGGGTGAAATCGTTCTGGTGGCCGTCGCCTGCCTTGAGCACGACTTTGAGCGGCGGCAAGAACTGGGACGGCAGGAGAATTTTGAATGTGCCGTCTTTTTCAGTGACACCCTGAGCGATCACCGCGCCGGAGGCGTCCAGAATCTCCACGGGGACTTTCTGGGCCTTGGCCCCGCCCGCGAAATACCCTTCGCCACTCACAGCGCCGCCCTCGACCACGGCGAACACGTTCACCTTGTGGGCCAGGGCGACCCCGGCCCACAGCATGAACACAAGCGCGCCTGACACGAGTCCAGCGATCCGGGCCTCCCTCGCGCAACTGACCTGTGATGAGAGCGTCATGGCCCTACTTGCCCGGCACGGGGTGGAAGTACACCCAGATCACGCCGCCCAGTTCCACGTCCTTGTCCTTGCCGTCCTTCTTCATTTTGGCGTCGTCGTCGTGCAGGGCCGAGAAGCCCCACCAGCCGGACCAGGGGGCCGCGTAGCTGAACACGCCCGCGCCGTCGGTCTTGACCACCTGGGTCACGTAGGCGTCGTCCGGAGCTTTCCGCGCTCCGTCCTTGTTGTAGAATTCCACTTCCACCTCGGCGTTGGCCAGGGGCTTACCCTTGAAGAGCACCTTCCCGGTGAACAGGTTGCCCGCGTACAGGGCGAAGGGCTTGACCATGGGCACGATCTCGAGCTTCGCGCCCACGGGCTTGTCCCAGCCCTCGTCATCGCCCAGCGCGCTGACCACGGTCTTGGTGATGTGGATGATGAACTTGTCCTCGGCAGGCTCCCAGTAGGCCGGGGGCGTCATGAGGAACTGGCACACGCCGGGGGCTTTCACCTGATAATCGGCCTTCCAGGCCTGCTTGCCCTCCACGGTGCTGGCGGCAAGCGAGGCGGAAACGTCCTGCTTCTTGCCCTTGGCGAAGAGCTCCAGCTTGGGCTTTTCCAGGTTCATGCCCTGGTTCTCCATGGGATGCCAGAAGCGGATGTCCAGACTGACGGACTTTGGGCCGTCCTTGGTGACGAGGTTCTTGTCCGGCACGAGCATGCCGAAGTGGGCCTGGGCGGGAACAGCGAAAGCCAGCACGAGCAGCAGGACAGCCAGGAAAAGCGGATGCGGGAAAGTCGGGCGCATGTGGGCCCCTCCATGTGTTACCAAAGATGTGTTCGTGTAACCATGAGAGCCTAAAATTGCAACACGTATGCGCCCGACCTGAAAACTACTTCTTCCCGAGCACGGCCTGCCAGTTGTCTCCGGTCATCTTGGCCAGGGCGGCGCGGATCACCAGATCATAGCCCTTGGTGGCGAACTGATGGTCGCGGTAGATGTCGTCCATGGTGGCGATGACCAGATCAACAGGCATGGGCAACAGGGGCTTCACGCAGCGCTCCCCGGCTGACGTGTCGCCGTAGCGGTCCAGACACTGCTGGGCGGCCATGTCGCCGAAGCCCTGCACGAAGAACTGCTTCTGGTGCTGGGCCGCGCTGCGCCAGCTGTCAGCGAAATTGGCGTTGGGGCTCTGGTAGGTCTTGGGGATGAAGGCGTCCAGGTCGATGGGATTGAGCCAGGGGAACTGGAAGAGCTCCATGGTGTCGAAGTGTACGTCGCGAAGCGGCGCGCCGGTGTCCTTGAACTGGATACCCTTGTCCTGTGCGGCCATGAGCGCGCGATAGGCCACTGTCATCATGGCCTGGTTGCGGTTCATGGGGTCGGGCGCGAGGTGGTCCATGTTGGTCACGGCCTGATCCACGCGGATGTTCACGGGCATAGGAGTGTTCGGCTGGACCTCGGCAAAGGCGCGTGCCCCGGCTGCGGCCCCCGTCATGTAGGCTGTGCGGGCGTCCTTGGGCATGCGGGTCCACTGCCCGGCCAGATTGGGGTTGCCCGGCTGGGCTGACGCGGCCCCGACGAAGGCCAGGATGAGGGCGGAAGCGAGATACAGGGCGGCAAACACGCGCATGACGGGTCTCCTCGGGTTGTTCCGGTTGATGGGAGGCGGGTACGGCGCGCCAGAACCGCCGACTTTTCATAAGATAGCCTACGAAACAGGGCCATGTCGAGACACAGCCTTGCCGTGATGAATTTTGTATTCAAAATTCTTAATACAGCATTGACCTCTCTGCGCGGCGGGATTACTTCACGACTGACGAGCCCATCCGGGCCAACGAGGAACACCCATGACCACGCCTACCCGCCAGCCAACGTCGGACACTCTTCCCATCCGGCCCATTTTGCATGAAAACCTGGACGACAAGATCTACGCCAGCGTCCGGGACATGCTGGTGTCCGGCCAGTTCGCGCCGGGGAGCCGCATCGTGCAGGAGGATCTGGCCGCAAGCCTCGGAGTCAGCCGCACCCCGCTGATAAACGCCCTCAAACGTCTGGCCCAGGAGGGCCTGCTGGAGTGGATTCCCAGGCGTGGCATCTTCGTGCGCCAGCTTGACCTCGCCGAGCTTATCAGCCTGTTCGAGGTGCGTGAGTGCCTGGAACCCCTGGCCGCCGAACTGGCCGCCCCGCGCGTCACTCCTGCCGAAGCCGCCGAGATGCAGGCCCAGTGGCAGGCCATGGACGCCCTGCCAGACACCGACGAGTCGCACCGGGCCTTCGTTGACCTGGACCGACGCTTCCACTGGCGGCTCATCGAGCTGGCCGGAAACCCATACCTGGCCTCGGCCATGGGTCCGGTGAACATGCTGGCCGCAGCCTACCTGCACGGCACGCCGCGCCCCTGGTCGGACACCGTGTCCGACCATCTGGCCGTCATCGAGGCCCTGTCGCGAGGCGATGCGGCGGCCAGCGGCGAGGCCATGCGCCGTCACATCTCGCAGTCGCTGGAAGCTCTGCGCCTGGAATCCCCCGTCAGCTGAGCACAACCATATTCCCACACCACCGCAAGGAGGTCCCCCGTGCCGAAGTTTTCCGCCAACCTGTCCATGCTGTTCACGGAGCTGCCGTTCCTGGAGCGTTTCGCCGCTGCCCGCGCCGCCGGGTTTTCGGCGGTGGAGTACCTCTTCCCCTACGACTACCCTCCCGCGCAGTTGGCTGACCTGCTGGCCGCCAACGGCCTGACGCAGGTGCTTTTTAACCTGCCCGCCGGGAACTGGGGCGCGGGCGACCGTGGCATCGCCGTGGACCCGGCCCGCACCGAGGAATTCCGCGACGGCGTGGCCAAGGCCGTCGCCTACGCCAAGGCGCTTGGCGTGCCGCGCCTGAACTGCCTGGCCGGGAAAGCCGCGCCCGGAGCCAGCGAGGCGCTCATGCGGCGCACCCTGGTGGACAACCTGCGCTACGCCGCTGACGCGCTGGCTGGCGAGGGGCTCTCGCTCCTGGTGGAGTTCATCAACCGCAAGGACATCCCCGGCTTTTCCCTGTACGGCACGGCCCAGACCCTGGCCCTGCTGGACGAAGTGGACAAATCGAACACCTCTTTGCAATACGATATGTATCACGCTCAGCGGGAGGAAGGCGAACTGGCCGCCACCCTGCGCGCCCATCTGCCCCGAATCGGCCACATCCAGGTGGCGGACAATCCGGGCCGCCACCAGCCCGGCACCGGCGAGATCAACTACCCCTTCCTGTTCGCGGAGATGGACCGTCTGGGCTACCAGGGGCACGTGGGCCTGGAGTACGTGCCCGCGCCGGACACCGTGGCCTCGCTCGGCTTCATCAAGGACTTCGGATACTCGCTCTAACCCGGTAACCCAGGAGCATCATATGAAACGCATAGGCTTCATCGGCCTTGGCATCATGGGCAAGCCCATGTGCAAAAACCTCCTCAAGGCCGGATACCAGCTGACCGTGTACAGCCGCACCCAAAAGGACGTGGACACCATCGTGGGCGGCAGCAACGGCAAGGCCGTGGCCGCACCCTCGCCCAAAGACGTGGCCGCCAAGTCGGACGTGATCATCACCATGCTGCCCAACTCGCCCCAGGTGCGCGAGGTGGTGCTGGGCGAGAACGGCGTGATAGAGGGCGCGGCCAAGGGAAGCATCGTGGTGGACATGAGCTCCATCGCGCCCCTGGCCAGTCGGGAGATCGCGGCTGCCCTGGCCGAAAAGGGCGTGCGCATGATGGACGCCCCGGTGAGCGGCGGGGAACCAAAGGCCATTGAGGGAACGCTGTCCGTTATGATCGGCGGCACTCAGGCTGATTTCGACGAGTGCCTGCCCGTGATGCAGGCCATGGCCGCCTCGGTGGTGCGCGTGGGCGACATCGGCGCAGGCAACGTGGCCAAGCTGTGCAACCAGATCGTGGTGGCGGTGAACATCGCGGCCATGTCCGAGGCGCTGGTGCTGGCCGCGAAATCCGGCGTCAACCCGGATCTGGTCTACCAGGCCATCCGGGGGGGGCTGGCCGGGAGCACGGTGCTGGACGCCAAGGCTCCGCTGGTGATGGACGGCAAGTTCACGCCGGGGTTCCGCATCAACCTGCACGCCAAGGATTTGCACAACGTGCTGGAGACCTCGCACGAGCTGAACGTGAGCCTGCCCGTCACGGCGCAGGTGATGGAGATCATGCAGGCGCTCAAGGCCGACGGCCTGGGCGACGCGGACCACGGCGCGCTTATCCGCTACTGGGAGAAGCTGGCCAAGGTTGAGGCGCGGCGCTAGCACGCATGTTGGACACACATGCACGGTGAAGCACGTGCTTAATTCGCAGTAGGGGACGCCTCCGGCGGCCAAAGGGCTGCGCCCTTTGGAATCCGCAGCTATCCCACATCGATACTGACTCGCCCTTCTGTTCGTGTGGTGGCTTGCGATGAATCAAGATGCTTTTCTGGCTTGTGCGTCGTTCTCGAATCACGAATCTGCGTGCAGTACATCTGACGCAGTCGCCCGCCCCGGTCAGGGTTTCCAAAGGGCGGAGCCCTTTGGCCGCCGGAGGCTGAAATTGAAAGAGGGGACGCGATTCGCAGTCGCGTCCCCTCTTTTCAAATGTGATCCTACACCCGCCTCACCCCGAATACAGCAACAGCACCAGCAACTGCCCGGCCAGAATACGCAGGATCATCACCAGCGGGTACACCGTGGCGTACACCGAGGCCGGGGCGTCGCTGCCGAGCATCTGCCCGGCGAAGGCCAGCGCGGGCGGGTCGGTCATGCTTCCGGCCAAAAGCCCGCACATGGAGGCGTAGTTGCACTTCAGGAAGATGCGCCCCACGAGCCCGGCGACCATGAGCGGCACGAAGGTGATGCAGGCTCCAGCCAGCAGCCAGTAGAGCCCGGCCCCGGATGTCACGGCGTCCACGAAGCGGTCGCCCGCCTTGAGCCCCACGCAGGCCAAAAACAGGCTGATGCCCACCTCGCGCAGGATGAGGTTGGCGCTCTGGGGCATGTACCAGACCATGCCGCCGAAATGGTGCAGCCGCGACAGCAGGATGGACACCAAGAGCGGCCCGCCCGCCACACCGAGTTTGATGCCCGAGGGCAGCCCCGGCAGGGCCACGGGCACGCTGCCCAGGATGGTACCCAGCAGAATGCCCACGAAGATGGGCAGGATGTGCGGGTGGTCGAGGTCCTTGGCGGAGTTGCCCAGGATGCGCTCCACCACGGCCAGCTGCTCGGGCGCGCCCACGCAGCCCACGATGTCGCCGAAGTGCAGGGTCACGCCTGGACCGGGTGAGAACTCCGTGCCGGAGCGGGTGATGCGGGTGACGGTAACTTCATGGCGCTGGGCGAGATTGAGCTCCGGCACGGTCTTGCCCACCACGCCGTGCTGGGTGACCACGAACCGGCGCTTCTTCAGCGGGCCGGGGAGCCTGGGCAGGTCGGTGGCGCTGGCCACGCCCACCAGGATGCGCAGCTTTTCCAGTTCGGCGGGCCTGCCCACGGCGTGGATCAACATGCCTCGCCTGAGGGTGGTTTCCGGGGTGGCGGCGTGCATCACGCCGTCGGCCATGATCCGCGAGACCACCACGCCCATCTCCCCGATTCCGGGAACGCCGCCCAGGGCCATACCGTCCAGGTTGGGGTTCTGGACCTCCAGGGTCATGGTCTCCAGGGGAGGATTCAGGAGCCTGGCCTGCTCCTCCATCTGGCTCAGTTCCTTGCCGGGGTCGATGCGAAACACCATGCGGATGATGAGCATCACCAGGATGATGCCAAAGATGCCGAAGGGATAGGCCACAGCGTAGCCAAGGCCCGCCTGGGCCACGGCCTCCTCGGCCAAGGCGGGGGCCACTTCCTTGAAGGCCTGGGAGGCGGCGGCCAGGGAGGGCGTGTTGGTGGTGCCGCCGCTGAAGAGGCCCACGGCGGTTCCCAAGGGCAGGCCTCCCCACAGGTGGAAGGCCACGGTGAGCAACACGCCCAGTATGACGATGAGCGTGGCCATGGCGTTCAGCCGAAATCCCCTGCGCCTGAGAGAATCCACGAACCCCGGCCCAACCTGCATGCCGATGGTGTACACGAAGAGAATCAGCCCGAACTCGCGAGCGAACTCCAGCACCTCGTGGTTGAGCGACAGGCCGAAGTGTCCCACGGCCAAGCCGCTGAACAGAACGCCGCCCACACCGAGTCGGATGCCGAAAAAGCGGATGTGGCCGAAGGCCAGGCCCAAGGTTATGGCCAAGCCCAGCACAACCACGGCCTGGGCGGCGGAGTGCGCGTTGAAGAGCTGTACGAACCAGTTCATGGTGATGATCCTTGCGGGCCGCACTGAGCGGCATACGGATTGGACGCGCCCCGAAACATCGGGACGCACTGCCCTGCCTTCTTGGAAGGCTTCGCGTCAAGCCCGGCGTGCAGCCCGCGCCGCTGCCGCGCTACTTCATTGGACGCAGGCGCACCTCGATCTGGGGCGAGTCCGCCAGGAGCGGAGGCAGGAGCGTCACGTCGGTTTCTCCGGTGTGGTACGGGTAGAGCACCTTGGGCTTGTGCATGCGCGCGGCCTTGGCCACCATCTCCGGAGTCATGGTGTAGGGCAGGTTCATGGGCAGAAAGGCCACGTCCACGTTCTCGATGGCGGCCATCTCCGGCACGTCCTCGGTGTCGCCCGCCACATAGACGCGCTTGTCTCCAAAGGCGATCACGTAGCCGTTGCCCTCGCCCTTGGGGTGGTAGTGCTGCCCTTCGGGCCTGCGGTGCGCCACGTTGTAGGCCGGAACGGCCTGGATGCGAAATCCGGCCACTTCAGCTGATTCGCCGTTCTTCAGGATTTTCGCGCCGGGAATTTTGGGTCCGGCCGTGACGTTGGCCACCACGGGTGCTCCCGGCTTGGCGGTCAGGGCCAGGGCCTCGGCGTCCAGATGGTCGCGGTGCTCATGGGTGATCAGCACCAGATCCGCCTTGGGCAGGACGGCGTAGTCTCCGACCTTGCTCCACGGGTCCACCTGGATTATCTTCCCTTGGTATTCGAAGTAGAGGGAGCCATGGCCGACGAGGCCGATCTTCAACTCCCCCCCGGATGTGGGCAGGGCGTCCACGGTCAGGGCCAGCGCGAACCGTGCGGGAAAAAACACCAGGACGGCGGCAAACAAGGCGACTATGGTCTTCATGGCGGCCTCCTTTTCTCCACAATGCCCAAGCGCGGCCTGGCACGCAAGAGCCCGGCTCTTACCACCTATCAACCAAACCCGTGTAGTCCGTACTGATGCACTGGCCGCCTGGACGACCCAGGCCCCAGGAGACACATACCATGTGGATATTCACCAGGGACGGATTCTTCTCCGTAGCCGCGACGAAATTCTGCCAGCCTGATGACGTAGCCATCCGCGCCAGGAAAAGGGAACACCTGGAGGGGCTCATGGCCCGCCACAGCATCGAGTCCGAGATACTGGTCTTTCCCGAAGCGGATTACAGGTTCCGCATCCAGATCCCCAAAAGCCTCTGGGGACAGGTGCTGCTGGAGGAGGCCATGTCCATGGACTACAACTCCTTCAAGGACGCCATGGCCGACTCTACGGCGTCGGCGGATTATCTGCGGGCCATGTTCAGCATCTGGTCCACGGTCCATAAGATCCAGACCGAAGAACTCCCGAAGGACTGAGCCGAATCGACGGGAAGCGACGATGCACTGGCGCGTCCGTCGTCCTGCAACCCGCAGAAGAGCAGGCAGGGTCAGGCCGTGAGCCACCCTGCCCGCAGCGCCTTCCTCATCCGACACCTGTTTCTCATGCGCACGTTCCGGCGGCACCGGAAGGAGACGCCGCGCGCAGCGCGCCGAGCCGTCACCGCCTTCCCGCTCTTTCGTCCGCAGCTGACTCGATTCTGGAGACGTTTCATGGAATCAGGGCTGCAAGGGGGGCACTCCCCCAGACGTTGGCTGACGGGGATACGAAAGGTCCAGTCTCTGCTGGACGCCGCTGCAGGGATCGGCATCGCCCGCATGCGCCGCGCCGGGGGGCCCGGCGGCGCCGGACTGGCCTGCCGCTCCGGATGCGATCAATGCTGCCGGGAAAGCGTCATCCCGGCGAGCGCCCCGGAAGTGGGCGCCGCCCTTGTTCATCTGCTGGAGCGCACCCCTGGTCCCACGCGCGGGCAGGTGCTCAGGAACCTGCGCGAGAGGCAGGACGGGCAATGCCCGTTCCTTCTCGATTCCACCTGCTCGGTCTATGCAGACAGGTTCCTGGCCTGCCGCCAGTTCCACATCTTCGGCGCGCCCTGCCTGGACGGAGGCAACGTCTGGACCCTGCGCCGCGCCGACATCCCGCGCCCCGACCAGGATAAACGCCTGCAGGCGCTGCGCGTGCTGGCCTCGCTCAGCGGCGAGCCCCTTGCGGGCATGACCCCTGACTGGCTGGAGGATTTCCTGAAACAGGTCTCCCCGTCCCTGCACAGCTGGGACCTGAGCTCCCCCATGTGCTGCTGGACGACGCGCAGGCCCAGGGGAGCCCGTTCCTCTCCGCCCCGCAGGAGTAAACGCGTGAGTGGTCTCTCCGGCAGACGGTCAACCCCGGAGAACCATCTCTATTCATTCAGAGAACATGTTCATGTGAGGCTCTCGCACAATCCATCGCCAGCCGCAGCCAGACAGAAGGGCAAGCCAGCAACGATATGGAACCTTGAAACGTCCCCTAACTGCGAATTGTGAACGCCCCAATTTCTTTTCTTATACTCGACGCTACCCGGTCTTCTTTATGGTCTGCATGGCCGTGGCGATCATCCCGGCCACGTCGGCCACGTTCTGCGGGATGAGCATGGTGGTGGATTCCTTGGCCATCTTGCCGAAGGCGTCCACGTACTGTTCGGCCACGCGCAGGTTGGCTGCGGTCAGCCCGCCTTCCGCGCCCAGGGCCTCGGCCACCTGCCGGATGCCGCCGGCCGTGGCTGCGGCCACCAGCTCGATCTGCTTGGCGCGGCCCTCGGCCTCGTTGATCTGGCGCTGCTTGTCGCCCTCGGAGATATTTATGGCCTGCTGCTTCTGGCCCTCCGAGATGTTGATGGCGCTCTGCTTCTGGCCCTCGGCCAGGGCGATCTGGGCGCGCTTCTCCCGCTCGGCGGTCATCTGGGCTTCCATGGCGTTCTTCACGGATTCGGGCGGTGCGATGTCCTTTATCTCAAAGCGCAGCACCTTCACGCCCCAGCCCATAGCCGCCTCGTCCACGGCCTTGACCACCTCGGAGTTGATCACCTCGCGCTCCTCGAAGGTCTTATCCAAAGTGATCTTGCCGATGGAGGAACGCAGCGAGGTCTGGGCCAGCTGGGTGGCGGCGGTGCGATAGTTGGAGATACCGTAGGCCGCCAGCCTGGGGTCGTTCACCTTGATGTACACCAGCCCGTCCACGTGCACGGTGACGTTGTCCTTGGTGATGCAGGGCTGGGCAGGGGTGTCGATCACCTCTTCCTTGAAAGAGAACTTGTACCCCACCCGGTCGATCAGGGGCACCAGAATGTGGAAGCCCGCCTCCAGAGTCCGGCTGTACTTGCCCAGGCGCTCCACGATGTAAGCGCTCTGCTGCGGCACCACCGTGACCGACATAAGAAGCAACAGCAGGACAAGCCCCGCGAAACTCATGGCTACTATCAGCATGGAAACCTCCATATGGGTTACTTTTTCTCCACAGCCAGAAGCGAATGGTCCCCGCTGGAATCCGCAGCCACGCGCACGCGCTGACCGGCCTCGAGCGCCTCGCCCGAGGTGGCCGTATAGAAGGAGCCGCGCAGCTTCACGCGTCCGGTCCCCCCGGCCTCGATGGCCTCGGTGACCACGGCGTCGGCCCCTACCAGGGAATCAATGCTCTCCACCTGCTCCTGATCCTGACGCTGGCGGCCCTGGAACACCTTGGTGAGCGTGCCGCGCAAAGTGAGAAGGCTCAGCACCGAGGCGCACGCAAAGAGCACCAGCTGCGCCGCCCAGGACAGATCCAGCAGCAGGCAGGCCAGGGCCGTAAGCAGCGCGCCGATTCCAAAAAACATAATGACCAGCCCCGGAATCAGCGCTTCCAGGGCGATAAGGGCCAGACCGGCAACGGTCCACAGGACGGGGGGCGACCAGATCATCGGGTACTCCTCATGATACGTTGCGGGACACACCCGCTCCATGACGCGGGCCAGGCCGTGCGCCGCCACCAGACAAGCACAGGAATGTCCCTACCACGCTTAGAGCGCCCTGTGCCAGCGGGAACGCATCTCGACCCACCCATACCTGACTGATGCAGGAGGGTATTGAAATGCGGCTTGCGCAAAAGACTCCTTGGCGGGTATGCAGAACGTGTCATTCTTTCCCGGAGACGAGCCTTGCCGACCCTCCGGAAGACGCATCGCCCGCGCGCCGGATTTCTTTACGGCCTCGGCGACGCTTCCCCGCCCGCATACGGCGCGGCATAAGGACATCGGGCCACATGAGCATCGAGGCGAAACTGCAATCGGATATGGAATCCATCGACGCGGAAACCCTGCGCTGGCTGCTGGAGTTCTCCTCCTGGAAGCGGCGCAAAGCGCCCGACCCAGGCGAGGTGCACATCCGCTTCCTGCTGGAGTACATGGCCCAGCGGGTCTACGATTACTATTTCATCCAGCGCAATTACAGCCATCTGGTCCCGCTGCTCAAGGGCTACGACGCCCGCTTCGGCAACGTGGAGGGGCTGACGCGGCTCATCGAAGACCTTCGGGAGCGCCTCCCGCAGGACTGACCACGCCCCCGCCCGGCGTCCACCGGCATTCCCGTATCGTCGAAAGTGCGAACCTGAACGGCTCGTATGGCGTCTCAAAATACGCTCATACAATGTTTTTCACGAACGCGACACGAGCCTCCACCTGCGCGCCTCCGCCATCAGGACAGCGTCGCAGCCACTGAGCGCCCGAATTCGCGGCACTGCTCCAGGCCGCCGTTGTCCGGATTCCAGAGCATCTTGAGCCCTGACGCGGCCAGCTCAAACCCGGCTTCTGCCAGCCCGGCCTCGATCATCTTCACGGATTCACCGCTCCAACCGTAAGCACCGAAGGCAGCGCCCTTCTTTTTCTTGAAGGCCAGGCCGCGCATTTCCTCCAGCACCGCCGCGATGGAGCGCAGGATGCCCTTGTTGAAGGTGGGCGAGCCCACCACCACGGCCTTGGACTTGAACACTTCGGTGATCAGGTCGTTCACGTCGCACTTGGAGGCGCTCAGGCACTTCACGGTCATGCCGGGCCTTTCCTCGCGCATGCCTTGGGCCACGGCCTCGGCCATGCGCCGGGTGGCGTTCCACATGGTGTCGTAGACCACCACAGCCTGGTCCTCCTGGTAGTCGTCGGCCCACTTGAGATAGGCCTCCACGATGCTGGTCAGGTCCTTGCGCCAGATCACCCCGTGGCTTGGGCAGATGAGCGACAGGGGCAGGTTGAGCGCCAGCACGTCGTTTATCTTCTTGGTCACCAGCTTGCTGAAGGGGGTCAGGATGTTGGCGTAGTATTTCAGGGCTTCCTGGAACAGTTCGCACTGGTCCACGGTGTCGTTATAGAGCGTCTCGCTGGCCAGATGCTGGCCGAAGGCGTCGTTGGAGAAGAGGATATTCTCGCCGGAAAGGTAGCTGAACATGGTGTCGGGCCAGTGGAGCATGGGAGCCTCCACGAAGGTCAGGGTCAGGCCCTCGCCCAGATCCAGGGTGTCGCCGGTCTTGACCACCTGGAAATTCCAGTCCTGATGGTACATGCCCTTGAGGGTCTTCACGCCATTGGCCGTGCAGTACACGGGCAGCTCCGGGCGGGCCTTCATGAGAAGCGGCATGGCCCCGCTGTGGTCGGGCTCGGCGTGGTTGGAGATCACGTAGTCGATTTTCTCCAGCACACCCTCGCAGGCCAGATTTTCCATGAACTCCCCGGCGAAGGGAGCCCATACCGTATCGATCAGCGCGGTCTTGCCGCCCCGGACGAGATAGGAGTTGTACGACGAGCCGTGATGCGTGCTGTATTCGTCACCGTGAAAACGGCGCAGTTCCCAGTCTATCTTGCCGACATAGCTGACGCGATCCGTGATTTTCTTGAGCATGTGACGCCTCCTCGGAAATTCCTCCATCCTGATACCTATACCGCGCACTTCACGCAACCCGCCTTCCGGAAATTGCACACGCCCCCAGATGCCTTCGTGCTTGCCTGCCTGGGCAGCGCAGATGACTGGACGGCTGCAAGAGGTTCAAGCACGTGCTGAGCCACGGGGATCAGATTCTGTACCTGGCCAAACGGGCCGGGAAGAACAGACTTGCGCTCCAGGCCGAAACGGTTGAGAATTCCAGGTAGTTCCGCTGCGCCCTGCCGGAACAACGTTATCTGCTGCTCAATCAAAGGACGAACCAGACCATGAACCGCTCCGCTCTCCTCCTCGGCTTGCTTCTTGCCTCCACCCTGCTTGGCGGGTGCATGCAGCGCGCCCCCATGACTGAATCGGAATTTCTGAGCTTCTGCCACTCGGCCAGCAATCGCCGGGGCTTTTGCGACAGCGTGGGCGTGTGCGCACAATACATGGACGCCGTGGGCAAGCCCCAGAAGGACCTTGCCACCTGCATGAAAGGCTGCACGGACGTGCGCAAGCACCTGATCGAGCAGAACCACACGGGCGGCTGCTCAGGCGTGATCGCCTCGGGCAACGACTGGTGCCAGCGGTATTGCCGGACACTGTACCCGGAGTAAGCCTCGTTTTCAGGGGATGGCCTGCACGGCCCTGTCGCTGTGGGGCGGGACGAGCTTCAGCTTCCTGCGGCGCTATTTCACGAAAACAACAAAACCTAAAATAACGATCCTCGTTATTTTAGGTTTTCTCTCCAGCGCCCTTCACCCTCAGCGCCATCAGTCCGACTCAAGCAAAACGCACCCGACGCGAAGCCTATCAGGGTGTGCAGAGGGCGGAGCCCTTTGCCCGCCGGAGGCTCCGAATCTTCTCTTCGCCTTTGCCTCTGGCTCTGCTCCTCTCCGCCTCTTCCCCCTATCCCCCCACCAGCGCCTGAAGCGCTCCAAAACTCCCCTCCAGGGTCTCGGCCTCGTGCACCTGTTGTTGGAGATAGTTGCGGATGGGACCGATCATCTGCAAGGCCTGATCGATCTCGGCGCTGGCACCTGCCTGATACGCCCCGATATTCACCATGTCTTCCACGCGCTTGTACGTGGCCAGCATGCGGATGAAGGCGCGCCCGGCGGCCACGGCCTCCTTGGGGGCCACGTCGCTTCGCAGTCGGCTGACGCTCCGGAGCACGTCGATGGCCGGGAAGTGTCCCTCGTCGGCCAGATCGCGCGTCAGCACGATGTGCCCGTCCAGGATGGAGCGGGTGGAGTCCGCGATGGGTTCGTTGAAGTCGTCGCCGTCCACGAGCACCGTGTAGATGCCGGTGATGGAGCCGAGGTTGTTCCGCCCCGCACGTTCCAACAACTTGGGCAGGTGCGCAAACACGGACGGGGTGTAGCCGCGCGTGGTGGGCGGCTCGCCTGCGGCCAGCCCCACTTCACGCCCGGCCATGGCGAAACGGGTGACGGAGTCCATCATGAGGATCACGTCCTTGCCCTGGTCGCGGAAGAATTCGGCCATGGCCGTGGCCGCGTAGGCGGCGCGCATGCGCACCAACGGGCTCTGGTCCGAGGTGGCCACCACGAGCACGGACCGGGCCATGCCTTCCGGCCCCAGATCCTTCTCGATGAATTCCCGCACCTCGCGGCCGCGTTCGCCGATAAGCCCGATGACGTTCACGTCGGCCTTGGTGTTTCTGGCGATCATGCCCATGAGCGTCGACTTGCCGACGCCCGAACCGGCCATGATGCCCACGCGCTGGCCCTTGCCCAGGGTGAGCAGGCCGTTGATGGCGCGCACGCCAACGTCCATGGGCTCGGTGATGCGCGGGCGCGACAGGGGGCTTGGGGGCTCACCGTAGAGCGGATAGTAGCGCCTGGGGTCGATGGGGCCTTTCTCGTCGATGGGCTCACCGAAGGCGTCGATGACGCGGCCCAGAAAACGGTTGCCCACGGGCAAAAGCGGCGGGGTGGCTGTGTTCTGGATCAGGCAACCCTGGCTCACGCCGCGCAGCTCGCCGTAGGGCATCAGCAGGCAGGAATCGTCGCGGAAACCGACCACCTCGGCGGGAACGCCCTTGCCGTCGCCGGACATGAGGCGGCACACCGCGCCCAGCGGGGCCTTGATGCCCTTGCCCTCTGCGATCAGGCCGACCACCTTGCTCACCTTGCCGAAAGTGCGCACAGGGTCCAGTTCGTCCAGCAGGGAGAGGCAGGCCGGGGCGTCCAGGGTCATGGCTGTGGGTCCGCGAATTCCACGCGCTCCAGCAGGTCGGAGATCTGCTCGAAGCGGGTGTCCAGGGTGTTATCCACCACACCGGCCTCGGATTCCAGCCGCACGCCGCCGGGAGCCATGGACGGATCACTCTTGATGCGCCACGCGCCCAGAGCCGGGTGAGCCCGCTTGGCCTCTTCCAGGAGCAGAGAGGCGGACTGCTCGTCGCCGGGGTGCACCAGTACGGTGAACCCGGAACGGGTGTCCAAAAGTTCGATGGCCTGATCCATCAGGTTGCCGAGGATTTCCTGGCGGCGCTCGGAAAGTTCGGTGTGCAGGGTTTTCTCGACGGAAAGCTTGAGCAGGGCGGCGAATTCCTGACGGTGCCTGGTCCAGAGGACCCGGCGTTCGGCCTCCAGGCCGCTGAGCATCCCGGCCAGGGAACTGCCAAGCCCAGCGATCTCGGTCTGGCAGGACTGGTGGGCGTCGGCCATCCCCTGCGCTAGGCCTTCCTGGCGGGCCTGCTCCTTGATGAGCTCACCCTCGGCCATGGCCTGGTTGAGTATTTCACGGGCCTTGGCCTGGGCCTTGGCCCGCACCCTGGCCCAGAAGTCCAGCTCGGTCTGCTGGTCCAGCACCTGGACCTTGGTGCCCTCGATCTGGTTGACGGTCATCTCCTGGGGACCGGCCATGCCGATGCCCATGACCACCCGCGCGTTGCCCGGAAGAAACGCTCCCGGAGCCTGTTCGCCGGTGTCGGGATGCTCCGCCGCGTTAGATGAAGACATCGCCGCCGCCTCTGCCGATGGCTATCTTGCCTTCGGCCTCTAGTCGCCTCACGGTCTTGACCACGTTCTGCTGCGCACCCTCCACGTCGGCCAGGCGCACAGGCCCCATGATCTCCAGGTCTTCCTTGATCATCGTGGCGGCGCGCTCGGAGAGGTTCCTGAAGAACTTGTCCTTGAGCTCGTCGCTTGCTCCCTTGAGGGCCTGGGTGAGCTCCTCGTTGGAGACTTCCTTGAGCAGTTCGCGGATGGAGCGATCGTCCAGGGCCTTGACGTCCTCGAACACGAACATGAGGTTGCGGATGTCTTCGGCCATCTGGGCGGATTCCTCTTCGATCTCGGAGAGGACCTCCTCCTCGGTGGCGCGGTCCACGGAGTTGAGGATTTCGGCCACCGCCGGGACACCGCCCACCTTCTTGCCTTCCTTGCCGCCCATGGCGATGAGCTGGTTTTGCAACACCCGGTCCACCTCCAGGAGCATCTCCTCGGCCACGGCTTCGAGCCGCGCCAGGCGCATGAGCACTTCGGCCCGCACGCCCGAGGGCAGGTTCTGGAGAAGTTCCGCAGCCTGGTCCGGGTGCAGGTGGCCAAGGATAAGGGCCAGGGTCTGCGGATGCTCGTTCCGGAGGATCTGGGCCAGGATGCGCGGCGAGACGTTCTCCAGCTCCTGGAAGGGAGTAGGCCCGGAGGCGATCTCCAGCGAGTCCATGATGTACTTGGCCGTGTCCGAGTCCAGAGCCTTGGAGAGCATGCGCTTCACGGTGTCCGCACCGCCGATGAGCGATTCCTGACCGAACTGCATGGACTCGTTGAACTCTTTGAGCACCTCTTCGACGCCTTCCTTCTCGATGGTGTCGATTTCCAGCATGGCCTTGGAGATACGGGCGATCTCGCTGCGGTCCATGCGTTTGAACACCTCGGAGCAGAACTTGTCGCCGAGCGCCAGGCAGAGAACGGCGGTCTTATGCGGTCCGGAAAGGGCCATGGCTTATGCGGCCTCCTGCTTGAGCCATCCGCGCAGGACCAGCATGGCCTGCTCGGTGTTTGTTTCGAAGAGCTGCTGGGCCAGAATTTTGGCGTTCTCCAGCCGCTTGGTGATTTCCATGTGCTCACCCTCTTCCTCTTCCGGCTCGGCCAGCGCGATGCGGCGCTCGGCTTCAGGCAGGCGGTTCAGCTGCTCGATCTCCTCGCGGGTGACGCGGGGGCGGATCAGCGCCATGACCACCGGGCGCACCACCAGGAGCAGGAAGAGGAACACCAGCACACCGTTCAGGAAGGGCTTGCCCAGGCGCTGGGCGTATTCCAGCATGGTCTGGGTCAGACTCGGCTCGGTGAGCAGTTCGCGCTCGCCGAAGGACATGGAAGTGACCTCAATGGTGTCGCCGCGTTGGGCGTCGATACCCACAGCCTTGGACACGGCCTGCTTGATCTGCTCCATCTCCTCGGCGGGCCGGGGAATGAACTTCACTTCCTTGCTGTTCGGGTCCTGAACGTAGTCCACGATAACCGCGACGGACAGGCGCTGCAACTCCCCAGTGGGCGAGTGGATCTCCTGCTGCTCGGAATCGATCTCGAAGTTTGATTTGCGGCGCTCGGAAGACTGGTCCACCTTGTTCTGGGTGCCGGAGAAGCCGTCGCCCCGGAAGTTGGTCTCGGGCACGTTGCCGTCCACGTTGGCCTTCTGGTTGGTGGTGGACTCTTCGCGCTCTTCGGAACGCAGCACGGTCTTGTTGGGGTCGAAAGTCTGACGCTTGGTCACTTTCTGGGCGAAGTCCAGGGTGGCCGCCACCTTGGCGATGGACTTGCCGCCGCCCACGATGGGGGTCAGGAGCTCCTCGATGCGGCGCTCCACGTTCTGCTGGTAGGTGTTGCGGAACTCGAACTGGGTGTTGGTCAGGCCGTCGATGCTGGCCCCATCCTTGTTCTGGAAAACGATCTTTCCGGCGGTGTCGGTGATGGTCACGCGGCTGGGGTCCAGGCCCTCCACGCTCATGGCCACGAAGTTGACCATGCCCTGGATCTGCTTGGGCTCGAGCTTTGCGCCGCTCTTCAGAGTCAGCACCACCGAGGCGCTGGGCTTGCGCTGTTCCTCGATGAACAGGCTCTTGGCGGGCAGCACCAGGTGCACGCGGGCCTTTTCCACCTGCGGGAACTCGGAGATGGTGCGGGCCAGCTCACCCTGCAGGGCGCGCTGGTAGTTGATGCGCTGCACGAAGTCGGTCTGGCCGACCTTGGTTTCGTCGAAGATCTCGTAGCCCAGGCCCGCGCCGCGCAGCTTGCCTTCGCCCGCCACCTTGAGGCGCAGTTCACTCACGAACTCGGACGGAACCAGTACGGTCTGTCCGCCATCCTCCAGCTTGAAGGGCGTCTTGTTGGCCTTCAGAAGCTCCATGACGCGGCTGGCGTCGTCCTGGGAGAGCTTGGTGAACAGCACCTTGAAGTCGGGCTGGTTGAACCAGAAGATCATCAGCGCGAAGGCTGCCACCACGGAGGCGGCCACGCCTGCGAAGAGGATGCGCTGCGCCAGGGTGCGGCCTGACCAGAAGCGCGTGGCCTGGTCCCAGAGTGATTTCAGTACGGAGGGCATGGGAGTCTCCTTGCTTTACGCGCCTAGAAAGGCATCTTGACCAGTTCGCGGTACATATCCAGGACCTTGTTCCTGACCGTGGAGGTCATGGACATGGCCAGGCCAGACTTCTGCAACTGGATCATCAGTTCATGCACGTTCTGATTCTCGCCCGTGGCGAAGGAAGCCACCATCTGGTCCTTCTTGATCTGCTCCGCATTGACCTCGGTCAAAGACGTCTTGAGCGAGTCCACGAAGTTGGTCTTGGTGGCGTCGCCGGTCCCGGTCATGTTCCCGAAGGCTTCGGCGGTCTTGTTCTGCGCGCCGCCCAAGCCGCCCAGCTGGGACTGGCCCATGGCGGAACGGTAGGCGTTGATGGCGATGGGGCTTATGGCCATGGCGAATCTCCTAGCGGCCTATCTCAAGAGCCTTGTTGTACATGCCCTTGATGGTGGTGATGGTGGAGGTGCTTGCTTCGTAGCTGCGCGTGGCCTGGATCATGTTGGTCATTTCCTCGACCACGTTGATGTCGGGATATTGAACGTAGCCGTTCTGGTCCGCATCGGGGTGGCCGGGCTCGAAGACCTGCTTGGAGGGGCGGCCGTCGGCGACGATTCCCGTCACGCGCACGCCTTGCAGCTCATCGCCCAGGGCCGCGTTCATGGCCTTGCCGAAGGGCGTCACCGGCGTGGATTCCAGGGCCACGGATTTGCGCTGGTAGGGGCCTTGCCCGTCGGCGGTGCGCGTGGTCTTGGCGTTGGCCAGGTTCATGGCGATCACGTTCATGTAGGTGCGCTGGGCCGAGAGGGCCGAGCTTCCGACGTCGAGTGCGGTCATGAAGTCCATGATTACTTGCCTCCCTCCGCGATGACGGTCTTGATGCCTTCGAAGTTCTTCTGCATCACCGTCACCAGTGCGTTGTACATGAGCGAGTTCTTGCCCATGGTTGCCATTTCCTTATCCATGTCCACCGCGTCCGCCCCGTAGATGGTGCGCGGCTTGAATTCCTTCACTGCCCTGCCCTCAAAACCGTTGACGTCGAAGTTCGATGGGATGTGCTCCGCTTTGGTGCGCGTGAGCGAATTCTTCGACTGCACGGAACCCACAGCCTGCTGGAGCTGGTTTTCAAATTCCAGGGTGCGGGCCTTGTATCCAGGGATATTGATGTTGGCCAAATTGGACACGACGAGGTTTTGACGCTCGAGCCGCAGGTCCATGACCTTGGCGAGCAGGTCCGCGTTGGCTCCGTAGATGTCCGGCATGGCGTAACTCCTTGGGCGGCGGCTGTTTTTGCCTGGTGGGTCCCACCTGGCGGGGGCCGCCTCGGACCTTCCGTTAGCAACTCCCGTTCCAACCGGATAACCAGCCGGAATCAAAGATTTTGCGGAAATTCCTGCGGTTCTGGCACGCCCGATGCTCTCCTCTTTACGACGCCATCCCGGCGGCGGAAATTGCCCGAACCGGGACTTGGCACGCACATTGCTAGGCACAACTCGCCTGCTCGTCGGTCCCCGGGAGGGACGTGGTTGACGGGCAAGCGCGGAAGGGGAGGCGGAGGGCCAGGACGGTCCTCCCAGACAAGGGAAGCGAATGACGGACGCCCGCATCTGGATTATGAAATCAACAAGGAACTCGGCGAATGCTACCTGTTCATGGGCGACCTGGACAAAGCAGAAGAGTACTACAGCAAGGCCATGAACTCCAACGGAGTCCACCCGGACCCGTATCTTGGCCTGGCAACCATCGCCGTGCACCGGGGCGACCTGGACAGCGCCTTCGGCTTCTACCGCAAGGCGGCCAACGCCGAAGCCAGCGACAAATCCCTCTCGGGCATGGCGCTGATTGAGATGGAGCGCGGCGAACACGACAAGGCCTTCGACCACTTCTCGCAGGCCCTGGAGTACAACCCCGAGAACATGGTGGCGCTCTACAGCATCATCCGCCTGGGTCACGCCATGGGACGCCTGCCGGACGTGGTTCCACACCTGGAATCCTACCTGGCCGTCGAACCCCTGAAGCATGAAATCCGCTACTCGCTGGCCGGATGCCTGGTGGCAGCCGGACGAGACGAGGAAGCCATGGCCCAGCTGAACCGCATCCTGGAGCACGACCCGGCCCACAGCTGCGCCGTGGAGCTCAAGGAGCACCTGGACGCCAAGGCGGCCTAGCCCGGGGGAACATTTTTCACGCAGATCTCCCCTCCCCCATTGGTTCCCGGTTCGGTGCGCTCCCGGCGGCCGAACCGGGAATCAACTACTCCGTTCACGGGTGGGAGCACTGTTCCGGGTTGCCAAGCGTGGGCGATTTTGGCACTGCCTGAGCAAAACAAGCGAGGCAGCCATGGATCACTTGCCCATCCGCAGGGCTATTCTCTCCGTTACCGACAAGTCCGGCCTAGCCGAGTTCGCGGCGTTCCTGCATGCGAACGGCGTGGAGCTCGTCTCCACCGGCGGCACCAAGAAGGCTATGACCGACGCCGGACTCCCCGTCACGGCGGTTGATCAGGTCACCGGATTCCCCGAAATGCTGGGCGGACGGGTCAAGACCCTGCACCCCAACATCCACGCGGGCATCCTGGCCGACAAGGACAACCCCGAACATCTCGACACCCTGGCCAAGTTCGGCCTGACCCCCTTCGACCTCATCTGCGTCAATCTCTACGATTTCGCCAAGGCCGCTGCCGCCAACGCCGACCTCAAGGCCGCCGTGGAGCAGATCGACATCGGCGGACCCACAATGCTCCGGGCCTCGGCCAAGAACTTCCACTCCATCCTGGTGGTCCCCTCGCCCGCGCACTACGCGCGCATCACGGCGGAACTGAAGGCTGGCGACATGAAAGCTTCGCTCAAACTGCGCCACGAAATGGCCGTGGAGACCTTCAAGGCCACCTCGGCCTACGACGCCATGATCTGCGACTATCTCGGCAAGGCCTAGCCGCGCATCCCGACCCGACGATTTCCCGGCCAGCCGCGCGCATCCCGGCGTGCGGTTGGCCGGGAGCATCCGCCCAATCTCTTGCCACCCTCTTGCCACCCTTGCGCCGCTGACCTACAAGTTAGCCTGAACATACTCGGCGGACCACCACGGCCCGCTGCCGGAGGTTTCCCATCGCCAGCAAAGTCCAAGGCAACACCGAGGGCCTGAAGCCCAGCCAGTTGAAAGCCCTCGACCGTCTCTATACCCGGCGCTATCCGCCCGCCGAGGGCTACACCCTCGATCAGGCCCGCGAGCTGGCCGTCATCTCCCACGGCATAGGGCGCCAGGTGGGGCTGCTCATCGACCGCAAGGGCCGCCCGGACATGGTCCTGGTGGGCGAACCGCACGCCATCTACATCCCCGAGCTGTCACGATCACGCCTGGGTTCCGGGCGTCTGCGCGGCGTGCGCCTTCTGCACACCCACCTGCACGACTCGCCCCTGGATCAGGAAGACCTGACGGACATGCTCTTTCTGCGCCTGGACTCCGTGTCCGCCCTCACCGTGGATTCCATGGCCTCCCCGGCCAAACTCCACGTGGCGCACCTGACCCCGCGCGCCGAGCCCGACCCCGGAGCCAAGCCCTGGGACATCCTGCCCCCGCACCCCTGGGACCGCCCGGACATTGACTTCGAGGCCCAGACCCAGGCCCTGGAGGACGAATTCGCCCGCCTGGACAAGCCCATCACCGGCGCAGAGTCCGCTGCGGCCAACGGCATAGGCGGCACGGAAGCGGGCGTGGCGGGCCGGGCCATCCTGATCGGCGTGGGCAGCGCCCCGCGCCTGGACCTGGAAGCCTCCCTGGAAGAGATGGAGGCCCTGGCCACCACGGCGGGGCTGTCCATCACCGGGCGCGTGATCCAGCGCGTGCCGCACGTGAACCCGCGTACCATCATCGGCAAGGGAAAATTGTCGGAACTCGAGGTGATGGCCCTGTCCACGGGCGCATCCGTCCTGCTGTTCGACGGAGAATTGACGCCCGCCCAGATGCGCAATCTGGCGGACCTGACCGAGCGCAAGATTCTTGACCGTACCCAGCTCATCCTGGACATCTTCGCCCAGCGGGCCACGTCGCGCTCGGGCAAGCTCCAGGTGGAGATGGCCCAGCTGAAATACACCCTGCCCCGGCTGGTGGGGAAAAATCCCGCCATGAGCCGCCTGATGGGCGGCATCGGCGGGCGCGGCCCCGGCGAGACCAAGCTCGAGATGGACCGCCGCCGCATCCGTGAGCGCATCACCCGCATCAAGCGCGAACTCGGCGACCTGCGCAAGCAGCGCGCCCAGGTGCGCGACCGGCGCGCCAAGGCCGGGCTGCCCATCGTGTCCCTGGTGGGCTACACCAACGCCGGAAAGTCGACGCTTTTGAACACCCTCACCCAATCAGCCGTGCTGGCCGAGGACAAGCTGTTCGCCACCCTGGACCCGGTCAGCCGCCGCCTGCGCTTCCCCATGGAGCGCGAACTGGTGCTCACCGACACCGTGGGCTTCATCCGCGCCCTGCCCAAGGAACTCAAGGAGGCCTTCCAGGCCACCCTGGAGGAACTGGAGAGCGCGGACCTGCTCATCCAGGTGGCCGACGCCGGACACCCGGAGCTGGCCGGACAGGTGGAGGCCGTGGACGCCATCCTCAAGGACATGGAGTTGGAAACCGTTCCGAGGCTCCTGGCCCTGAATAAATGGGACACCCTGGACGAAGAGCGCAAGGAATGGGTTTTAAACCGTTATCCCGAGGGCTTGCCCATATCCGCCCGCATCCGGGCGAGCCTGGAGCCCCTGGCCGAGGAAATAATTCGCAGGGTCGATTGGGAAAAAGGGCTTGCCAAGCCCGGGTAAAATCGCTAATTGCTCTCTTCCTCGAGCCGAGGTAGCTCAGTTGGTAGAGCAGGGGACTGAAAATCCCCGTGTCGGCGGTTCAATTCCGTCCCTCGGCACCACGAAAGACAAAGGCCCGCGATGAAAATCGCGGGCCTTTTTCGTTGGCGGCGGGCCGGGCAGGAGACGAGCCGACCTTACGCCGACTAAAGACGTTCCTGCGGTTGCTCTTGCGCACACATACGGAGCTGGATAACGCAAAAGGAGCTCAAGAGAGGATGCCGCGACGCCGTATGAGCGCGCCGGGACCTTGCTGTTTCGCAGCGCTGGCAGAACGCAGCGAGATCTGACATGGTGCCCTGAAATGACACACGAATAATCATCAACAAGCCCGGCCATGCGGCGGTTCCCGGCAGCGCGCCGTAGTCACCAGGCCAAATGAGAACCACCATGGCCAACAGAATCCTTTTCGTCGACGACGAGCAGAAGATCCTGGATTCGTTCATGCTGAACCTGAAGCGGCGCTACGACATCCACCTCGCCCTCGGCCCCAGTGAGGCGCTTGCCAGGATCACATCGGACGGGCCGTTTCACGTGGTGGTTTCCGACTATAAAATGCCAGGCATGAACGGCGTGGAGCTGCTTTCGAAGGTGATGGCCATTTCGCCCAAAACCGTCCGCATCATGCTGACCGGCCATGCGGACATGGATGTCTCGATTGCGGCGGTCAACTCCGGACAGGTGTTCCGCTTCCTCACCAAGCCCTGCTCCATGGAGTTACTCACGAGCGCGATTGACGCAGCATTGGAGCAGAATCGCCTGCTCAACCTGGAAAAGGATCTCCTGCGCAACACCTTGCTTGGCAGCATCAACGTCATCGTCGAGATTCTCTCGCTCGTAAATCCGCTGGCCTTTGGCAGGTCGGACCGCATCCGCCGCCTTGTGATGGGGCTGACCAAGGCGCTCAAGCTGTCCAACTCAAGCAAATACGAGCTTGCCGCGCTCCTGTCGCAGATCGGCTGCGTGACCGTGCCGGAGGAGATCCTGGTGAAACGCTATTCAGGGCAGGAACTGAGCCCCGAGGAGCAGAACGCCTTCGACCTGGGCATCAGGACGACGTCCGCGCTCATCAAGAAGATTCCGAGGCTTGAGGAGGTGGGGGACATCATCCTCTGCCAGCTGGATTCGCCCTCCCTGGAGGTCGAGGGGACCCTCGGTGCAAGGCTCCTGCTGCTGGCCCTGGACTACGACGACCTGACCCTGGCCGGGAAAAGTGGGGAGGACGCCCTGCGTGAGCTTCAGAAGAGACCCCAGCGCTACGGCGCGCCGCTTCTGGCCGCCCTTGAGAGCCTCCTTGCCGGGGAAGACTGCCACCGGATCATGGACCTTCGGCTTGCCGGATTGGAGCCGGGCATGATCCTGGCCAGGGACGTGCGGGCCATGGACGGTACGCTCATGCTCTCCCGTGGGCTTGTGATCACTTCTTTCATCCTGGACCGTCTGCTTTCGCTGTCGGAAACCCTGCCCATCCACGAGCCCATCCACGTGATCTCGCCGGACTCTACGGGATGTGTACACCCCTGAGGAATACCTGGAAGAACACACGCCGGGGGTGATGCAGCCTAAGACTCTTCCGACAACACCCCGTCGGGGGGGACATCGGGTTCGCTGCGCCTATTTGGGTTTCCGATTCTCCATTTCCCATTGCTATATCCCGCGAGGTTTGGCACGTTTCAGTTGTTCTCTTCAGGAGGCTACACATGGCGGCTTTGGTCAACGATCCACTCTTCCCCCAGCAATGGCACCTGTTCAACACCGGCCAGTCGGGCGGCACCCCCGGAATCGACCTGAACATGGGGAACCTTTGGGCTGACTACTCCGGCAAGGGCGTGGTGGTCGCCGTGGTGGACCAGGGCATGGAGTACGACCATCCGGATCTGGCTGCCAACATCAACACCGCCATCAGCTTCTCGTCGTTCTCGACCAAGGCCGACGGGCAGCCCGTAACCACCGCCGACAATCATGGCATGCCCGTGGGCGGCCTCATCGCGGAAATCGGCAACAACGGGCTGGGAGGAATCGGCGTCGCCCCTGAGGCGACCCTCGCTTCGATCTACATCGACCTGCTCTCGGGCCAGGACCCCGCCGCCAAGGACGCGGGTGACTTCCTCGACGTCTTGAAGATGACCGTCGGAAACTATGACGTGGTCAACAACAGCTGGGGCCTGGGGGCAACCTTCAACGCCGCCAACACCCCTTCCAACGCCGAGACCGCCCAGGCCCTGCAAAACGCCGTGACCCTGGGCCGCAACGGCAAGGGGTCGGTCATCGTCTTTTCTGCAGGCAACGACCGCACCTTGGGTGCGGACAGCAACTCCGACTACCTGAACAACTCACCCTACACCATTTCCGTGGCCGCCATCGACCACAACGGGAAGGTCAGCGCCTACAGCACGCCTGGAGCGGCCAACCTCGTGAGCGCTCCGACCAATTCGTATTTCCTTTACACTGAGACCATCGAGTCCGACCCGGACGAGGACGGAAACGTCGAAATCTCCACGGTGGTTCGCCAGCAGTGGTACGGCGGGGTCGTCGCCGCCGACCGCCTGGGGCTGGAAGGGTACAACGCGAGCCCCTCGCCCACAGGAGATTACGCCTTCGACTTCGGCGGCACCTCGGCGGCAGCGCCGGAGGTTTCGGGCGTCATCGCGCTCATGCTGGAAGCCAATCCCAACCTGGGCTACCGCGACGTTCAGGACATCCTGGCCCTGACCGCCCGCAACACGGACAAAACCGCCTCCTGGACCATCAACGGCGCGGACAACTGGAACGGCGGCGGCATGCACGTGAACCGCGACGTGGGCTACGGACTGGTGGACGCCCACGCCGCCGTCAGGCTGTCCGAAACCTGGACCAGCCAGAGCACTGCGGCCAACGTGCTCACGGTTGAAGGCGCGGCAACGGTGAACGCGGCCATTCCCGAAGGCGGACAGGGCCTCAGTTCTACCATCACCATCGCCAACGCTGTTCAGGTGGAGCGCGCCGAGGTCATCCTGGACGCCAACCACTCGTTGGCCAGGGATCTGGTCATCTCGCTGACCTCCCCCTCGGGGACCAGGAGCGTGCTGCTGACCACCCCGACATCCACCGAGGCAGGCAAGCAGGCGCTTAACGAACCATTCCCCAGCCAGCCCTTTTCCATGACCTCGACCCAGTATCTGGGCGAAAGCGGGGCCGGAAACTGGACCCTCACCGTGCAGGACGTCAGCGGCAACGGCCAGACCGGAACCGTGAACGACTGGGAGCTCGTGCTGTGGGGCAAGGACTCGGCCTCCACGCTGCCGTATGTTTTCACCAACGAATTCGGGTATTACGCCGGGCTGGATTCCTCGCGCACGGTCCTTTCCGACACCTCCGGCAAGACCGTCATCAACGCCTCGCCCGTCACCTCCGATGCGGTCATCAACCTCAATCCGGGCACGACCAGCACCATCGCGGGCGCAAGCTTCACCATAGCGCCGCAGACCACGGTGACCGCCCTCTATACAGGCGACGGCAACGACATGCTCCTGGGCAGCGGCACGGACGACCTGCTCTCCAGCGGGCGGGGCAACGACGTCCTCTACGCAGGCTTTGGGAACAACACCCTGGACGGCGGTTCAGGATTCAACGTCGCGGTCATTCCCACAGACCTCATGGACAACACCTTTGTCCAGACCGCGACAAGCCGCCTCGTTGTGTCGTCGCTTGGGACCAACTCGCTTGAGAACATCAGCATGCTGATGTTCAGGGACAACTCGGTGGCCACGTCGTCCCTGCTCTTCCGCGACGCGACCCAATCCAGCGCGACGGCGCT
Source organism: Desulfovibrionaceae bacterium (assembly GCA_009773665.1). Classification (GTDB taxonomy): domain Bacteria; phylum Desulfobacterota; class Desulfovibrionia; order Desulfovibrionales; family Desulfovibrionaceae; genus Fundidesulfovibrio. Next base: position 220,899 of record WSYE01000002.1, read on the forward strand.
CTTCGGCGTTTCCGCCTAGTGGGGCGCCCTCTTTTCAGGTACGCGACTCTCGTGTGGCGTCCCTGAAGGGCGTCTCATTTTTCATCAGGAGCGCGACCCAAGCCAGCACGGGATGAGGCCGCCGGGCGAGCCCTCGGCAGCCGTTCGCCTGCTATGACGTTCGACGCAACAGGACAGCATGAATACCGCGCTGACATGCCTCAAGGCCGTGGCCGACTCGTACGGGATCAGTTTCGACATCCCATCGGTGGCCGAACGTTATGGCCTAACCGAGGCCGAACCTGACCGCGAGGTGCTTGCCGCCATCGCCGCCGACCATGGCTTCGAGGTGTCCGAAACTGCCCTGGGATGGGCCGGGCTGGCCGGATTTGAGGCCTTCCCCGCTCTGGCGCTCCTGGAAAACGGCAACTGCGTGGTGCTCACGGGCTTTCTTCCAGGGGATGACGGCGGTCGCGCCCTGATTGCCGACCCGTTGTCGCGCGTGCCTGGCCCTTTCGAGCTGGACCGCCAGTCCCTGGAAAAGAGCTGGGGCGGAGCGGCCCTGGTTCTTACCCCCCGCATCACCCACGTCACCGTGCGCTGTCTCGTCCTGGTGGCCCGCCACCACGGCGTGGAGCTTTCCCTTGAGGGGCTGATCCACCACTACGCGCTGGAGGAATCCGAGGCGGACATGGACCTCTTGGTCCGCATGGCCAGTGAACACGGATTCAAGGCCGAGCGCAGACGCCTGGACCACGACAGCCTGTCTGGCCTGGGCGAAGCCTTCCCCCTGCTGGCCCGGCTCACGGACGGACGCACGGTCATCATCGCCGGGGTGGATGACGAACGCGGAACCGTCCAGGTGGTTGACCCGCGCACGCAGCCCCTGCGGCGCGAAGAGTGGCCACGCGAACGCCTGACCTCCGGGTGGGACGGCGAGGCGATTCTGCTCAAGCGTGTCTACCGCCTCGCGGACGAGGCCCAGCCTTTCGGCCTGCGCTGGTTCGCGCCCGAAGTGCTGCGCCAGGGCAAGACCTTCCTGGATGTGGCCGTGGCCGCGCTGATGCTTCTGGTGCTGGGCCTGGCCATGCCCATCTACTTCCAGGTGGTCATCGACAAGGTGCTGGTCCACGGGAGCCTCTCCACCCTCCAGGTGCTGAGCCTGGGCATGCTGGTGGTGCTGGCCTTCGAAGCGGGATTCAACTTCCTGCGCGGCTACATGATGCTCCACGCCACCTCCAGGATCGACGTCCGCATCGCCACGCGCACCTTCACCAAGCTCCTCAGCCTGCCCATGCTCTTCTTCGGGAGCAGTCGGGCGGGTGTGCTCATCCAACACATGCAGCAGGTGGACAAGATCCGGGAGTTCCTCACCGGCAAGCTCTTCTTCACCCTGCTGGACGCAGCCGCCCTGATCATTTTCGTGCCGGTGCTCTATTTCTACAGCCCCTTGCTGGCCTCGCTGGTGCTGGGCTTCTCCGCCGCCCTGGCGCTGTTCATGGCGGTGCTCATTCCTGTGTTCAAACGCAGGTTGCAACGGCTCTACAAGTCCGAGGGGGAGCGTCAGTCGTTCCTTGTGGAGGCCATCCGGGGCATGGAGACTGTCAAATCCTTGTCCCTGGAGCCGACGCAGCGCAAGAAGTGGGACGACAAGGCCGCCATGACCGTGGGCATGCGCTTCGGGGTGGGCACGATATCAGTGGGGGCCTCGGTGGGCACCGGGCTTCTGGAGAAGCTCATGAGCCTCTCGATCCCCTGGGTCGGGGTGTTCCTGGTGTTCGACCACCAGATGACCGTCGGGGCGCTCATCGCCTTCCAGATGCTGGCGGGCCGGGTAAGCTCCCCGCTGGTGCAGATCGTATCGCTGTTGCACGAGTACCAGGAGAAGGCCCTGTCCGTGCGCATGCTCGCCACCATCATGAACGAACCCTCGGAGCCCAGGCCGTCCCACGGGGGGATGCGCCCTGCCGTGAAGGGGGAGGTCACCTTCACCAGCGTCAGCTTCCGCTACATTCCGGGAGCGCCCCCGGCCCTGGACGGCGTGAGCGTCCGCTTTCCCGCCGGAGCGATGATCGGGGTGGTGGGCAGGAGCGGCTCCGGCAAGAGCACGCTGGGCAGGCTCGTCCAGGGCCTTTACACCGCCGGGTCGGGCATCGTGGCTGTCGACGGGCACGACGTGCGCGAGTTCGATCTGGCGCACCTGCGCCGCCATATCGGCGTGGTGCTCCAGGAGAATTTCCTGTTCAGCGGGACCGTGCGGGAGAACATCGCCATCGCCAGGCCCTCAGCCACCCTGAGCGAGATCGCCTGGGCCTCCCGCCTTGCAGGAGCCGAGGAATTCATCGCGCGCCTGCCCCAAGGGTTCGACACCCTGCTGGAAGAAAACGGCGCCAACCTCTCGGGCGGCCAGAAGCAACGCCTGGCCATCGCCCGCGCGCTGATCAACCATCCCAAGGTGCTCATCTTCGACGAAGCCACCAGCGCCCTGGACGCGGAGAGCGAAGAGATCATCCAGAACAACCTGAGCCGCATCGCCCAGGGCCGCACCACCATTATGATAAGCCACAGGCTGTCCATGCTCGCAGGCGCGGACCTCATCGTGGTCATGGACCAGGGACGCATCGTGGACGCCGCGCCCCACTCCGACCTGCTTGCGCGCTGCGCAATCTACCGGGACCTCT
>WSYE01000002.1:223567-245121 GCA_009773665.1 Desulfovibrionaceae bacterium
GGGACCTCTGGCGCAGCCAGAACCGCCACATCCTCGGACCCGCGTCCGCGCCCGCGACCGGCTCCTGAGTGCAGGATACCGCCATGCTGCCCCAGATCAACAAGCACTCCGGCCCGCCCGCCAAGCCGCCCCTCCGGGAATTCCACGGATTCCAGCCGGACGCCGTGGAAGCCGAGCTGACGCCCGTTCCCCTGCGCGCCAGATGGACGCTCTATCTGCTGGCCCTGTTCGTGGCGGCCGCCCTGCTGTGGGCGTCACTCGCCACGGTGGACCGGGTGGTGGTCGCGCCGGGCAAGATCACCTCCAGGCAGGAAAAGCTGGTGGTCCAGCCCCTGGAACCCTCGGTGATAAAGGAAATCCACGTCAGCGTGGGGCAGCGCGTCGAGGCGGGGCAGGTTCTGGTGACCCTGGACCCCACCTTCGCTGAGGCGGGGCTCGAGGAGCAGGCCAAGCGCCACCAGAGCCTCCAGGCTGCGGTGTGGCGGCTGGAATGCGAGACCTCCGGCCTCAAGCCACCGCTCCCGGACGTCCCCCCGAACGTCCCCCCGGAAGAGATCGCCGCGCAGCAGGCCCTCATGGACAGGCGCAGGGAGGAACACGCCTCCAGGCTCTCCGTGCTGGACCAGTCCGCCAGGGAGCTTCAGGCCCGGCTGAACACCAACGCCTCGGCCATGGTTCAGGCCCGCAAGCAGATCCGCCTCGCCCAGGACATGGAAAACATGTTCCGGGAAGTCTTCGAGAAGGGGGCCAGCTCCCGGCTGGAGTTCATGCGTGCCCAGAGCGCCCGTATCGAGGCCGAATCCCAGCTGCTACAGCTGGGCAACGAGGCGCTGGAGGTCCAGCAGTCGCTTGGCAAGGCCGTGGCGGAGCGGGAAGGCTACGTGAACTCCTGGCGCGGGGCCGCCATGAAGGAGCTGGTGGAAACCCGGCGCGAGCTGGACCAGACCGGAGAACGTGCCCGCAGGGCGGCCCGTGTCAAGGAGTTGGTAACGCTGAAGGCTCCCGCCCCCGGCATCGTTCTTGATCTGGCGCGCAAATCCGTGGGCTCTGTGGCGGACAAGTCCGAGCCCCTGGTCACCCTCGTGCCCCTGAACTCCACCCTGGAAGCCGAAGCCGAAGTGCCGGCTGCGGACATCGGCTTCATCCGCGAGAACGACCCCGTGCGCATCAAGCTGGACGCGTTTCCATTCCAGCGCCACGGGCTTGTCCACGGGAGCGTGCGCAGCATAAGCCCCGACGCGTTCGAGAAGAACACCGCCGAGGGCGCGAAGCTGCTGTACCGCATTCGCGTGACCGCAGACTCAATCGAGCTTCGGGCCGTGCCCAAGGACTTCCGGGTATTGCCGGGCATGGGCCTGTCCGCCGAGATCAAGGTCGGCGACCGGCGGGTGATCACCTACCTGCTCTACCCCATCATCCGGTCGCTGGACGAAACCATGCGGGAGCCCTGAGCCCGCAGGCCCGCGAGGAGGACGAGACATGCATGATGAAATTTATGTGGACGGCGTGCTGGGGGCTGTTTTCAAGCGCGGGATGCTCCGCATAGACCTGTTCACCCTCGCCCCGGAAACCAGGACGGGAGCGCCTGCTGATGAAGAGACGAAGCAGTTTCTCCAGCGGCTGGTCATGACTCCCCAGGGCTTTGCCGAGGCGTACGGCGTCTTCACCCAGATCATGCAGAGGCTCAGCCAATCCGGCGTGGTCCCCGCTGGGGCCGCGCAGCAGGAGGCCTCGGCACAGGAGATGCCCGACCCTTCGCAGAAGGAAGACCCCCTGAGTCCGAACTTTTGATGTGGGCCACGTCACATTCAAAGGTATTTGACCCCCGCCCGCAGGTGTGAGAGACCCCCGCCCTGCTGACGCCGAAAGCCCGCGCCCTTGACTCCGGGCTGGCCCGTCCCCATAGATTGTGAGGGGCACGCAACGCCGCGCAGCCTGAAAGATGCTCATCCGCCCGAAACATGCGTGCGGCGGGCATCTGCATTTCCCTTACATTCGTATCGCGAAGGGGCTTTCATGTTACGGTTGAATTCCGGCAGCTTCACCTCAATTCCAACAATGCTGGTGTCTTACGACTGCGGCATCGCCTTCGACGTCTATATCCGCAAGGGCGCGAACTTCTTCCTCTTCGCCCGCCACGGCGAACTGACCGACGCCCACAAACACCGCCTGACCGAACACAATGTGGACACTCTGTATATCCACTCGGACGACCTGCCCAGCTACGACGCCTACATCGAAGAGAACTTCTCCAATCTGCTGCAAGACGATGCCATCCCCATCGACGACCGTTCCGAGCTCCTCTACGGATACTCCCTGGGCCTGGGCAAAGGCCTGTTGCAGAACGAGGGCATGGTGCAGCCTACAGTCGAACACCGCGACAAGCTCCTGATGCTGGCGGACAGCACCTTCGATTTCATCTCCAGGCGCAAGGGCGCGTCCAAGAGCATCGCTGCGCTGCTCTCGCACAACTACAAAACTTACAGCCACTGCATCAACGTCTCCATCTACGTGATGCTGGCCATGGTGAAGCTCGGCTTCGACAAGCGCTCCTCGCGGGCGGTGGGCGCGGGGGCGGCGCTGCACGACATCGGCAAGTCCCGCGTTCCGGCCGCCATCCTGGACAAGCCCGGACGGCTCACCACTGAAGAACGAGAGATCATAAACCAGCACCCCATCGACGGCTATGAGATCTGCCGCGACATGGACCTGGACGACGCCAGCATCGACTGCATCCTGCAGCACCACGAGAAGCTCGACGGCTCCGGGTATCCGGGGCAGGCCGTGCGCGTGCCCCGGCACGTGCGCATCGTGACCGTGGCCGACATCTACGACGCGCTGACCTCCACCCGCCCCTATTGCAGGGCCTACAACGCCTTCGAGGCGTTCAAGATCATCACCAAAGACGCCGAAGCGGGCCGCCTGGACAAGGAAGTCTGCAAGGAGTTCATGCTGATCCTCACGGAAGGCCAAATCGTCTCCGGCTAACGCCTCCGGCGTAGCGCGCCGGGATGATACGAACATTTTTTTCTCAAGCAAAACAGGTCTTTCACTAACTTACGAACGCTACGAACATCCGCCCATGCCTCTGTTCGAAACAAGCATGCGGCTCCCAGGCCAAGCCCGGAAGCCGCATACCGACATTGCTCTGGCCTGGCGTTTGTATGTCGTTCTCAAGGTACGTTCACACGCCGCATGGACCTAAGCCAAGAGAACTCTTGAGGCTCTTGCATAATTCATCGCAGCCGCAACCCGAGCAAAAGTGCGAGTGGGTAACATGATGGGATAAATGCGGATTCCAAAGGGCGCAGCCCTTTGGCCGCCGGAGGCGTTCCTCTACTGCGAATTGTGCAAGTTCCTCACATTTCCTGATTTCAAAAACACCACCCTAACGCCTGATTTGCAACAGGCGCAGCCCGTTGAAGATAACCAGCAGCGACGTGCCGAGATCCGCCAGGATCGCGGTCCAGAGCGTGGCCACCTGGAACACGGCCATCACCAGGAACACGGCCTTTATGCCCAGAGCAAACCAGATGTTGGCCTTGATGACCCCCATGGTGCGGCGCGAATGCCGGATAAGCCAGGGCAGCTTGGAGAGGTCGTCGGACATGAGCGCCACGTCGGCTGTCTCAATGGCCACGTCCGTGCCGATGGACCCCATGGCGATGCCCAGGTGCGAGGCGGCCAGGGCCGGGGCGTCGTTCACGCCGTCGCCCACCATGCCTACCCGCCTGCCGGAAGCAACCATCTCGGACACCACGCGGGTCTTGTCTTCGGGCATAAGATCAGAGCGGTACTCGGTCACCCCGGTCTGCTCGGCGATCTTCGCGGCGGTCCTGGCGTTGTCCCCGGTGAGCATGACGATGGTGTCCACGCCCAGGCTCTGAAGCTCCGCCAGCGCGGCCTTGGCCTGCGGCCGCACCTTGTCCTCCACGGCGATGAGCCCAAGCACCCTGCCCCCGGTCCACACCAGCACCACGGTGGCGGCGGAACGATCGAGGCGCTCCAGTGCCTGCTCAAGCTCGGCCGTTCTGGGGGCGTTGCCGGATTCCTCCAGGAAGCGCAGGTTGCCGATGAAGTGCTCCGCCCCGCCGATGACGCCCTGCGCGCCAAGCCCTGGCCTGGCCTGGGCGTCCTCCACCTGGGCCGGAGACACGCCATTGGCGGAGGCGTAGCGCATCACAGCCTGGGCCACGGGGTGGCTGCTGCGCGACTCCAGGGCCGCCGCAATGCCCAGCAACTCCTGCTCGGACGCAGCGTCCAGAGGGATCACGTCAGTGACTGAGGGCCTGCCGTGGGTAAGCGTCCCGGTCTTGTCCAGGGCCAGCGCGGTAAGCGTGGCCGGTACCTCCAGGAATACCCCGCCCTTGACCAGCACGCCGTTGCGGGCCGCTGAGGCCAGGGCGGCCACGATGCTCACCGGGGTGGAGATCACCAGGGCGCACGGGCAGGAGATCACCAGGATCACCAGCGCCTCGTAGAACCACGTGTCCCAGGCCCCGCCGAAAAAGAGCGGCGGAACCACGGCGAACAGCAACGAGACCCCAACCATCACCGGCGTGTACACGGCGGCGAACTTCTCCACCCACTGCACGGCCTTGGCGCGCCTGGACTGGGCGTCCTCCACCATGCGCATGATGCGGGCCAGGGTGGACTGGGACGCGGGCCGGGTGGTCTCCACCTCCAGCGCGCCCTCGGCGTTGATCGTCCCCGCAAAGACCTCGTCCCCAGCCACCTTGGGCACGGGCATGGATTCGCCCGTAATGGGCGACTGGTCCACGGCGGACGCGCCCGAGCGCACCACCCCGTCCAGGGGGATGCGGTCGCCGGGCCGCACCAGGATGCGCGCCCCGGTGGGCACGGCCTCCACCGGGGTCTCCACCGGCGTGGGAGTAAGCGGCGCGAGCACCAGGGCCTTGTCCGGGGCCAGACTCATGAGGGCTTGGACGGCGTTGCGCGCGCGGCCCACGCTCCAGGCCTCCAGCTGATTGGCCAGGGCGAACAGGAAGGCAACGGACGCCCCCTCGGAGTATTCGCCGATGATCATGGCCCCGGACACGGCCAGCACCATGAGCAGGTTCATGTCTGGCCTGAACGTGCGCAGCGAGTACGCAGCCTTGGGCAGCACGTGCCACACGCCGCACAGCGCCGCCAGAATCCACAGGGCCTTGGCGGCCAGCGGCGCAGAACCGCTCTCCCGAAACGCGGCCAGCGCGGAGCCGTGCTCCGCCATCATCAGGCCCAGCCCTGCGGCCCAGAGAAGTCCGCTGACAGCGCAGAGTACCTCGCGCCCCCGGCGCTCCCAGAAGCTGCCCCTCTCAGAGCACGAGCCACCACAGCAGGCGCAGGCACCGATGGCCTCGGCTACCGGTTCGGCCTTCATGCCCGTGGCCTCGATGGCCTGGGTTATCTGTCTCTCGCCCACCGGCAGGCCCGTGGCGTCCACCTTCAGCCTGCGCGCCAATATGTCGAAGTCGAGCCTGGACTCCTGCCCCACCAGGGGCTGAAGAGCCCGCGTCAGTATGGCGATCTCTTCGGCGCAGTCCATGTCCTTAATGTGAAACGTCAGGTAGCTCATGGTATTCCTTTGGGATTGCAGCCTTTATGGCCGGAGGGGAGCCATCAGAACGACCTGGATGGCCGCCTCGGCGCGCGGCGGCCCGCCCCCTTGAAGAACTAGACACCCTGGAGTAACTACAGGGTCAAGGCATTTCCTTCCGGAGGATTCGATGAAGATTGGAGACCTGGCCAAACGAGCGGGCTGCACGGTGGAGACGGTGCGCTACTACGAACGCGAGGGCTTGCTGCCCCGGCCCGAGCGCGGCGCCAACAACTACCGGCTCTACGACGCCTCCCACCTGGAGACCTTGTGCTTCGTGCGCAACTGCCGAGCCCTGGAGATGTCCCTGGCCGAAATCGGCACGCTGCTCCGGCTCAAGGGCATGTCCGGGCAGGACTGCGGCGAGGTGAACACGATCCTGGACGAGCACATCGACCACGTGGCCGAGCGGCTCGCCCAGCTGCACCAGTTGCAGGAGCAGCTGGTGTCGCTCAGGCGGCTGTGCAGCCGCATCGAGTCCGTGGAATCCTGCGCGATCCTTCGCGAACTGGCCGAGAGCCCGGAGGGCGATTGCCCGGCCCGCCCTGCCGGACCGCATGTGCGCGGCGCGCACTGACGGGGCGAAATTATCCTGGTCAGAGCGTCTTTGGTGCACCGGCTGGCCGTGCACGACGTGCCATACACAGCAACGCCGCCGTTCGCGACTCCAGGGACACTCCGGCGGAGGCTGCCGGTGCGCCCGTGAACCCGTATTTTCTCTTCTCGACGAGGGATCGATTCTTCCTTACTTTCGCCCGATGCATCCGGTCAGCACGGGGATGGGCCTGCCATTTCAAACGTCAGTAGAGGCCAGCAACGATGCAGCGGAAAGTTCAATCAATCTGGGCGACCATGTATTTTCTGGTTGTCATTTCCATAGTCCCTTCCCTGGCGATCATCCTCTACTCCGGCGGGGAAATCCGCGAAGCGTTTGAACGCAAGGCCGAGAACAACGTCCTGCTTCTGAATGCGAACCTTGCCTCCATGCAGGAGCGCATCACCACGTCCACGAAACAGCTTCTGGCCACGCTGGCCCTCATGCCCGAGATACGCAACCTGGACGCCAAAGGCGCCGCCGAGTTGTTAAAACGTGTCCACGCTGAAAATCCATCGTTCACGAACATCCTGATGGTGAACCCGAACGGGGACGTTGTGGCCTCGTCCCTGCACTTTGAGGCCATCAACCTCGCCGACCGCAAGCACTTCCAGGACGCCATGCACCAGCGCCGGTTCACGTCCGGCGAGTTCATCGTCAGCAGGACCTCGGGACTTCCCTCGTTCCCCTTTGCCCTGCCGGTCCTGGACCGGACCGGGGAGGTCCTCTGCGTCCTGATCAGCGCGATCCAGCTCAACCAGTACGACAACATCTTCAAAATCGACCAACTCACCTCAGGCTCCTTCGTCGGACTGGCCGATCACAACGGCAACCGGATCTACCGGTCGCCCCCGGACGACAACACGCCGCTTGGCGTACCTATCGCCCAGGGCGTCTGGAAAGATGCGCAGGCCGCCGACGCGGATTCCGGCTACGTGATACGGCCCGGCTCCGACGGCGTGCGGCGCATCACCGCGTTCACCAAACTCCGCCTGTACCCGGATGAGCCCCCATACATGTACGTCTTCCTGGGCGTACCCGAAAAAACCGTCACCGCCGAGGCGACTGCGGCACTGCGGCGAAACCTCGCCCTGACGGCCCTGGCCGCCGTGCTGGCGTTGGGACTCTGCTGGACGGCGAGCCGTTTCCTGCTGGCCCCGGCGGTGAGCCGCCTGGTGCAGGCTGCTACCCGCTTCGGCAAGGGCGACTTCAGCCAGCCCACGGGGATCGACCACGACGCAGGGGAATTCGGCCTGTTGGCAGGCGCGCTGGACCAGATGGCGCAGGAGCGCGCCAGGGCCGAAGAGAAACTCAAGGCCAGCGAAGAGCGCTACGCCCTGGCAGTACGAGGGACCAACGACGGCATATGGGACTGGGACATGAAGACCGGAGAGGTCTATTTCTCCCCGCGCTACAAGAGCATGCTGGGCTACCAGCCGGACGAGATGCCCGACGATGTCGCGGAGTGGGAAAAGCGCATCCACCCTGCGGACCTTGAACGCGTCATGCAGGAGAACGGCCGGTGCATGCGGGGCGAGTCACCCTGGTTCGAGGTGGAGTACCGTCTCCTGCACAAGGACGGTGACTACCGTTGGGTGCTCGGCAGGGGCGCCTCGCTCAAGGATGAGTCCGGCCAGGTGATCCGCATGGCGGGAGCACACACGGACATCACGGATCGCCGCCGCCTCCAGGAATCCATCGTCCACAACGAGAAGATCATCTCCATGGGCGGAATGGCGGCGGGCATGGCCCACGAGATCAACAACCCCCTGGGCGGCATACTGCAAGGGACCCAGGTGGTGCTGAAGCGTCTCCAGGAGGACACTCCGCGAAACAGAACCGCTGCGCAAATGGCCGGATGCCCCCTGGAAAACATTCACGGCTATCTGCGGGAACGCGATGTGGTCCTGCTGCTGGACGAGGTGCGGACCGCTGCGGGGCGCGCCTCCCAGATCGTGCAGAACATGCTCTCCTTCTGCCGCCAGGAGAGCGCCGTGACCATGGCCGACATGGCCGAGGTCCTGGAGATGGCCGTGACCCTCTGCAACAACGACTACGACCTCAAAAAGAAATACGATTTCCGCCGCATCCAGATCGTGCGCGACTACCAGCCCGGCGTTTCGCGCGTGCCCTGCAATGTGTCGCAGATCGAACAGGTGGTCATAAACCTCCTGCGCAACGCCGCCCAGGCCATGGCCGGACAGCAAGGGCAGGACGCCCCCTCCATCACCCTGCTCACCCGCCAGGAGACCGGCTTCGTGCGCGTCGAGATACAGGACAACGGCCCCGGCCTGGACGAAGAAACCCGCAAGCGCATCTTCGAGCCGTTCTTCACCACCAAATCCGTGGGAGCTGGTACCGGGCTCGGGCTGTCGGTGTCCTACTTCATCATCTCCACCCATCACCATGGCACCATCGATGTGGAGTCCGCCCCTGGCCAGGGGACGACCTTCATCATACGGCTGCCCATGAAAGCCGACGCATAGCCGGTTTTCTTCCTCCATGCGCCCGCACGCACGGAGAAATCCACGCCCGATTCACGCTCGAAAGAGGCAGGGACAGAATCCCGTATCCGCTCCATATGTAAGACTCAAAATGCCCCTTCCGGTTCCAATTGCCCGACAGGAGCATTGAACTCCGCGTCCTGGCGTGGTAGCGCTTTCGACCTCAGCACCCGCACAGCGGCAGAGCACCACCCCATGTACATCACCCCGGCACAGCACGACCTCCTCAAGGAGTTGATCAATATCGGCGTCGGCAAGGCCGCCGGACTGATCAACCAGATGGTCAGCACACACGTGCACCTCGAACTGCCCGAGGTGCGGCTGCTGGGCGCCGAGGACATGGCGGAATACCTCGGGCGATGCGGCCCCGAGACACTCTCCACGGTGCGCCTGGCGTTTCGGGGTACGCTTTCCGGTTGGGCGGGACTGGTCTTCCCCAAGCCCACCGCGTCCTGGCTCGTCTCCCAGCTGGTCGGCCAGGAACTTGGCGCAGCTTCCATGGACCTGGACTCCCTGCGCATCGGAACCATCCAGGAGATCGGCAACATCGTACTGAACGGAATCATGGGGTCCATCGTCAACATCCTGGGCGTCTCGATGGACTATTTCCCCCCGGACTACTTCGAAACCAGCATGAGCGGCCTGTTCGCCGCCGACGAGGCGACGGCCAGGGTAGTCCTGCTCATCAAGGCTCGATTCCGTCTGGAAAACGAAGCCGCCGAAGGCGACATCCTGATCCTCTTCCACGTGGACACCTTCCAGGACATGCTGGCCGCGCTGGACCGCCTCCTTGGAAACGCATCTTCATGAATCCGGCCAGTTGTGAAAATTCCTTCCTGAATATGGACTCCCTGCCCATGGGCATCATGGTGCTGGACAGGCAGTTGCACGTCTGCTTCTGGAACGCCTGCCTGGAGTCCTGGACCGGCTTTTCCCGCCAGGATATCCTGGGCCGACACTCGGGAGAGCTTTTCCCGCAATTGGGGCGCTCCCTGGTGGTTTCGCGCCTTAAAGACCTGTTCGACGGCGCACCTCCCGCCGTCTTCTCCTACCACCTGCACAACCACCTCATCCCGGCGCGCCTGCCCGACGCAACCATGCGGCTCCAACATTCCATGGCTTACGGCCTGCGCGGGCCGGACGGCGACATCTCCCACGTGGTGCTCTCCCTGCAGGACGTAACGGAGATCCACTCCCGGCTGCGCGAGAACCTGCGCGTACAAAAAGACCTCGAACGCGAGAACAGGCTGCGCAAGAAGGTGGAACTGAAGCTTCGGGAACTGGCCACCCGGGACATGCTCACGGGGCTCATCAACCGGCGGTCCTTCCTCGGACTGCTGGCCCGCGAGATCAGGCGCGCCAGGCGCTACGGGCATACGCTCTGCCTGATGGCCCTGGACCTGGACCACTTCAAGCGCCTGAACGACACCTGGGGCCATCTGGCGGGCGACGAGATGCTCAAGATCTTTGCCACGGTCTGCCAGGACGCCCTGCGCGACATCGACCACATCGGCCGCCTGGGCGGTGAGGAATTCGGCGTCATCATGCCCGAAACCACGCCGGACGGCGCGCGTGTGGTGGGTGAAAGGCTCCTCAAGGCGATCCGCAACCTGGCTGTCCGCTACGACGGCTCCGTGCTGCGGATGACCGCCAGCATCGGCCTGGCCTGCCTCGAACCGGACGAGGAGCTGAAGGATTTCCTGCTGCGCGCGGACCGGGCCATGTACCAGGCCAAGCTTCTCGGGCGCGACCGCCTGGAGGACGCTCCCGGCGGAACCTGCTCCCAGTGCCTCATCCCGGAATAATCAGTCACTGTTTTTCAGGTTCGCCACGCGCGTGTCGCGGCTGTGAAAAACATGAACATGTTTTTCACACACAAAATAACTGGTTTTCTTGATTTAGGTTCATACGATGTGTGAACCTCTTATGAAATCGCCGCGCTAGTCCGCCCCGCCGCCCCGCACAAGCATCGAGAAGAACCCAGGCGCCATGATCAGGCTCATGCTGCCGTCCTCGTCCGGAGCGGCCCCGATGAAGCATTCCTGCTCCACCATACGTCCCTCAAGCGGCTTGACCAGCACCTGGGCCAGCCCCAACACCTCGTCCACAGCCAGCACAAAGCGCTCGCCGCCGTGCCGGGCCACCACCAGATGCCCCGCCTTCTTTTGCGCGGCGGGCAGCTCGAACAACTCGCCCAGCAGAAAGCAGGGCAACACGGCTCCCTGCACGGAAACGGTTGAAACCGGACCTGCGCCCGCGCTGGCCGGGAAACCCTCCAGGCAATGCTCCACGCATTCGATGGGCAGGAAATAGCGCTCCCCGCCAACGCCCACCCGCAGGCAGTCCAGCAACGAGAGTGGAAGCGGCGCACGCAGCATGAAAGCCGAGCCCTGGCCTGGGCTCGTCTCCACGCGCACGTCACCCCCAAGCCGCTCGATGCCGTCCTTGACCGCGTCAAGCCCCACCCCGCGCCCGGACACACCGTCCACGCTCTGCGACGTGGAAAACCCCGGCATGAACACCATGGCCAGCAGCCCGGCCTCATCCGGCTTTTCTCCAGACTCCACCAGCCCGGTCTGGACGGCCTTGGCCAGGACGGCGGCGGTGTCGATGCCCGCGCCGTCGTCGCTTATCGTAAGCACGATCTCCGGGCCGTCCTGCCAGGCGTCCAGGCGGATGACGCCGGTGGCGGGCTTTCCCGTGCGCAGCCTTTCGTCAGGCGACTCCACGCCGTGGCGCACCGCGTTTCGCAGCAGATGCACCAGAGGGGTGTTGAGCTTTTCGATAAGCGTCTTGTCCAGTTCGAACATTTCGCCGCTGACCTGGAAATCGATTTCCTTGCCGGACTGGGCCGCGAGGTCGCGCACCAGCCTGCGGTATTTGGGGATCACGGCCTGAAGGGACAACAGGCGCATGGAGAGGATGGACTGCCCAAGCTGCGCCAGCTGGCGCTCCAGTTCCACGGCAAAGTGCAGATAGTCGAAGCGCCCTTCGGATCGGGCCAGGGCGGCCAGACCCTCGCGGGTGGTCATCAGTTCGCTCAGGTTTTCCAGGAGCGTGTCCAGGTGCGCGGCCCGCACGCTGTAGCCAAGCTCCGGCGCATCGGCGCCCGTGTTCGGCTGGGCGGATTCGGGGATTGCGCACTGCGGAGGCTGCGCGCCTGTGGGCGTCGGGGACTGAGGCACCAGCAGGGCCTTCAGGGACTCGATGGGTTCAAGCGCGCCTGGGATGCCCGGAGTGAAAGATGAGGCCGGATCGTCAAGACCGTCCCGCAGGCAGTCTATGGCCGCCAGCAAACCCCCGATCACCTCGGGGGCGGGGTTCGCGCCCATCCCGCGCAGGCCGTCCAGGGCGGTCTCCAGCTCGTGGCAGCACTCGGCCAAGCCGTCAAACTGGAGCGTGGCCGCATCGCCCTTGATGGTATGTACACAGCGGAACACCGCCTCCATGGCGGGCACACCCTCCTCGGGGGAGGCGCGCTCCAGGGCCAGGACGGCGGCCTCGGCACGGGCCAGCTGATCCAGGGTGCTTACCCGGAATATTTCCAACAGAGCTGCGTCGGTCATGTCCGTAGGATTGCGCGCGTCAGGAGGGAAGAAGCCCGGCCAGGATGTCGCGAACCACGGCCTCGTCCAGGGGCTTGTTCAGCACCTGAGCCGCGCCAAGTTCCAGGCACCTAGCCTTGGTGGTGTGCTGGATGTCCGCCGTGACCACCACGGTCCGTACCTCCAGGCCCTGGTCCCGGAACCACTCCAGGGCCTGGATGCCCGAAAGCTCCGGCATGTTGATGTCCATGATGATGAGATCGGGCCGTCGCTCCTGGGCCAGTTCGAGGAGCTGCCTGCCATCGGCTGCGTCCAGCACCTGATGCCCCATGCTGGACACTATCTTGCCCAACACGAAGCGCTGAAACATGGAGTCGTCGGCTATGAGAACCAATGCCATGGAAACCTCGCTCACGTCGTTTCAGGCATGGTACGCATCCCTGCTCCGGGCGGCAACGGAAACCGCCGGACCTGACAGTCCGTTGAGGGAGTCGATTCTTGCAGCATGTTCAAATATAGCGCTGGCAAGGCGCAGGAAATAGCCAGGCCCGATGCGTATTCGCCGTACGTGAGGATATGGCTATTTCGTGCAACATAAGCCAGCGAGGGCTTTTCAACAGGCCGCCAAATAAGAAGCCCCCCTCCCGCAGGGGAGGGGGGCAGAGAACTGGCTTGCGCATGAGGCGCTTGCCGGAGGCGTTTCGGTTTGGTTGAACGGTTGACTGCGTCCAGTGCCTTTCCGAAGAACCCTGCCGGGCGGTTTCAATCGACCTGGAACCTGTCGGGCCGCCCATGGGACGGTGTTTCCTCAGGCTCACGCCCGGAATCCTTGGAGTCTACCTGCACTCCGTACCAGGTTGGTTGCTCGGTTGACTGAGTCCAGTGCCTGCCGAAAAACCGGGGCCGGGAGTTTCAGGCCACCTCTGGTGCACCTGGTCCGGGCTTGCGGGCTTTTCCCCGCAGTTCCCGGAGGTTTTTCTCCTCCCGACTGCGTGGGCCTTGCGGCCCTGCTGCGGAAGCGGTTCGGGTGTCCCTCCTATTCAGGTTGGCCAAGTCCGCTTTCCGATCGCTCGTAAGATAGAGAGTAAACACCCTTTGCCCGCAGGCAAGGGGGAGTCGTCAATTATTTTCCGCCCGGACCTCAAGCTTGAAATCAAGGAACCGGACGGCCTCCAGATCCTCGCCTGTGAACGCGGGGGAGCGACCGTCGCGCAGGAGTTCCAGGCGCACGGTCAGTCGCTCGAAGGGTTCGGCGCGGCGCAACTCCAGCTTGTCGTGCCCGCGCATGTCCGCCCCCAGGCTCTCGAACGCGGCGGCCCAGGGCTCACCGTCGAAGCGGCAGGACACCGCGAAACGGTTGCCGGGCAGACGGTTGGAGTACCCGAAGTGCACAATGACGAGCTTCTGCGGGGCGGCCCGCAGGGCGGGACCGGCCTCGAACACGAACTCGGCAAAGCCCGTCTGCCCGGCCTGAGTGGCGATGAGGATTTCCTCCAGCACGGGCTTGCAGGCGAGATACTCCAGCCGGTTGACCTGGGCCAGCAGGTCATCGGGCCGGGAAGTCACTCTGTACCGATAGGGCAGGCTCTCCATTGAAATCACCGGGGTGCGCACGATGCTCCGCTCCGGTTGGCCGGTCCCCGGAACCGCGATCCGGGCTGTCACGTCCTGCGGGCCAAGACGCAGTGCGCGCACCGGATTCGGCTGCGCGAACTGGTCCAGGTACCAGTTGAGGGGGCTCAGGATGCCATTTTCCGGGTAGACGTAGACTGTGCTGGAGAACCTGTTCCCGAGCAGGGACTGCGCCTGCTGCCGGTATTCCCCGTTGTGGCTGTCCTGCGAATAGTAGTGCTTCTCCCCGGCGGTGACATACAAGCCGAACCCTGCTCCAGCCAGCGCCAGGGCGCACCAGGGCAGCGCCCGGTCCCCAACGACCATCGTGATGCCGTGGATCTGCCAGAGGAGCAGCACAGGCAACAGGAACATCAGGTGCCAGGGGTTGAAGTAGGTGCTGTAGCGGGCGGCCACCAGCGTGGTCAGCGGAAACACGAACCAGCCCAGCGACATCAGCGCAAGCAGGCGGTTGCTCCGCAGAAGACCGGCCAACCCCAACAGCGACAGGGCCGCGAGTCCCATACGGACATACGGAGAGTTATCCCTGGTCAGCAGGCCCATGAAGTTGTCCAGGCAGACCCTGGACACGGTAGCATACCCGTGCACCCCGGTCATGGTGCTCTCCCGAGTGAACAGCATCCAGAGAAACGGGAGAACCAGTACGACCCCACCCAGGCAGGCCAGGCTGAACCAACCGACGTTTGTCCGCGTCACCCGGCCCGAGGACCAAGCGCACAGCGTCAGGAGCCCGGCACCTCCCATGACCAGAATGCCCGAAAAATGCAGCAGGAGCGGCACCCACAGCGAGAACGCGCCCAGCACAAAATCCCGTCTGCGTCCGAACTGAAACGCCCTGTACAGAAACACGAACCCCATGAGGCTAAAGAAAAAGATGATGGCATAGGGCCGAAGCTGGCGGGACAGAAGCAGGTGCCAGGGCTGAATAGCCACCATGGCAGCCAGCAACAGCCCGGCCCGCTCGGAGAGTAGCTCACGACCCGCCCGCCAGGACAGCCACACCCCGGCCACCCCGAACATAACCAGGGGCAAGCGGAGGACCGCATCGGATATGCCCACGCCGCCGACGGCCTTGGTTATCAGGTAGAAAACTGGCGGGTGGAAATCCTCGGTCAGGGACCGCTGGATGATGGTCATCACCGGCAGCTTGGCCACCATTGCCACCAGAATCTCATCGAACCAGAGGGAAGGGACATCCAGCCGCCACAAGCGCAGCGCGACGGCCACGCCCAGGATGGCCCACAGACAAAAGCGCCCTCTCCACTCAGAAGTGAAGAAGGCGCTTAAGTAACTTGGCATGGAGGCCCTAGACGACCTTGTTCAGCGCGTACTCGATAATGCCCTCGGCTCCGGCGTCCTTCAACTTGGGGATCAGGTCGCGCACCACGGCCTCGGCCACCACGATCTCCACGGACAGCCAGTCCGAATTGAGCAGGTGGGCCACGGTGGGCGAATTGAGGCTGGGCAGCTGGGCCAGCACGGAATCCTTGGCGGCGCTTGGCACGTTCATCTTCAGGCCGACGAGCTTCTCGGCGCGCAGCGCGCCCTGGAGCATCATGATCATGTTCTCGATCTTGCGGCGCTTCCAGGGGTCGGCCCAGGCCTTCTTGTTGGCGATGAACTGGGTGTTGGTCACCAGCACTTCGGCGATGATGCGCAGGCCGTGGGCCTTTATGGTGGTGCCGGTCTCGGTGACTTCCACAATGGCGTCGGCCAGTCCCTCGACGACCTTGGCCTCGGTGGCGCCCCAGGAAAATTCCACGTCCACGTCAATGCCAGCCTGCTGGAAGTAGCGCCTGGTGTAGCCCGTGAGCTCGGTGGAAATGCGCCTGCCCTGAAGGTCCTCGGGGCGCTTGAAGGGAGAGTCCCCGGCCACGGCCAGAACCCAACGGGCCGGGCGCGAGCTGACCTTGGAGTAGATCAGATCGGCCACGATCTCAACGTCGGACTCGTTCTCCAGAATCCAGTCCTTGCCGGTCAGGCCGCAGTCCAGAAGACCGGTCTCGACGTAGCGGCTCATCTCCTGGGCGCGGCACATGGAACAGGTGATCTCTTCGTCGTCGATCTCGGGGAAGTAGTTGCGGTGATGCTCCTTGATCTTCCAGCCGGACTTGTCGAACAGCTTGATCGTGGCTTCCTGCAAAGACCCCTTGGGGATTCCCAATTTCAGTTTGGGAGTGGACATCGACGGCCTCCTATATGCTCCCGATGTGCGGGATATGTACAAAAGTGATGAGCGGGCTTGGTAGCCCGCTTTGAAGCGGTTTGCAAGCGGCGGTCCTGTTACAGGAACGGGAACGGGAGATGCCTCCGGCGGGCAGAGAGGGCGCAGCCCTCTCTGGACTCTCAATTGGCTTCGCATTCTGGCGAGGTGGCTTGCGGCAGGTGGCTGTCCCGTTCGTGTCCCGCGCGGCGGGCTCGAACCGATTTGAGGACGATTCGTCCACACGACCGTTTCAGCCAGCTGCCGCCGCCGAAACTCCATTCTATCGCGCTGGGACGCGAAGCCCATTGAAAGTTTTTGAAGGAGAGTCCAGAGAGGAAACTTTTTTCAAAAAGTTTCCTCTCTGGCCGCCGGAGGCACCTTCCTGCCTTACGACCCGTGCTCCTCGCCGAGCTCGTTCAGGAAGAACTCGTCTTCGGTCCAGTCCTCGCGCACCTTCACGAAAAGCTCCAGGTGTACAGGCGCCCCGGTCAGCTCCATGATGTCGTGGCGGGCCTGGGTGCCCACTTGCTTGAGCACCGCGCCGCCCTTGCCGATCACCATGCCCTTGTGGCGGTCACGCGAGACGTAGATCACGGCGCTGACGCGCGCGCCCTTGGTCGTCTCCTGCCAGTGCTCGATGGCCACGGCGGTGTTGTAGGGCAGCTCCTGCGAGAGTTGCAGGAAAAGCTTCTCACGGATGATCTCCGAGGCCAGGAAGCGCATGGGCGCTGTGGAGAGCTGGTCCTCGGGGTAGTAGGCCGCCCCCTCGGGCAGGTGCGAGACCATGACTTTCGTCAGCTCGTCCAGGCCCTTTTTCTTGAGCGCCGACACCGGCACGATGGCCGCTCCAGGCCAAGCCTCGCCCAAACGTGCCATCACCGGCAGCAGGGAGGGCATATCCGGCATGGCGTCGGTTTTGTTGAGGGCGATGATAACCGGCAGACCGGAGCGCTCCACGGGCCGCGTGAGCAGCTTGATGTCGTTTTCGAGCATGTCGGGTTTTTTTGAATAAAAGATCGCGTCCAGCACGATGACGATGGCCTGGGCCTCGGCCAGGGCGTGCCAGGCGGCCTCCACCAGGCGGCTGTTCAGGCGCGAGCCGCGCGGGATATGCACGCCGGGGGTATCGAGCAGGACGATCTGGGCGTCCTCGACGTTCAGAATTCCCGCCAGCCGGTTGCGGGTGGTCTGGGGCTTGGGGCTGACGATGGCCAGCTTTTGCCCGAGAAGTGCGTTCAATAATGTGGACTTGCCCGCGTTGGGGGGTCCGATCAGGGCCACATGGCCGAAACGAGTGGCGTTCACGTGTGTGCCCTCCGTGTGTTGAATTTGTGTGGCCGGAGGCCTTGCCCCTTGCCTTAGTGCTTGACGATGGCTATAGCCGCCCTGTCATGGCGAAAGACCTCATAATTGTCGAGTCCCCGGCCAAGGTAAAGACCATCAAGAAGTTCCTCGGAGAAAAATTCTACGTGGAAGCTTCGGTTGGTCACGTACGCGATCTGCCCCAGAAAAAATTGGGTGTGGACGAAGCCAACG
Organism: Desulfovibrionaceae bacterium; assembly: GCA_009773665.1. Lineage (GTDB taxonomy): Bacteria > Desulfobacterota > Desulfovibrionia > Desulfovibrionales > Desulfovibrionaceae > Fundidesulfovibrio. The sequence continues at coordinate 241,185 of WSYE01000002.1, forward strand.
GCTTTGAGCCGCAATACGGGGTTATTCCCGGCAAACAGAAGGTGGTGGACCAGCTCACCAAGGTGGCGGCCAAGGCCAAGACCATCTTCCTGGCCCCCGACCCCGACCGCGAGGGGGAGGCCATCGCCTGGCACATCGCCGAGATTCTCAAAGAGACCAACTCGGACATCGTGCGCATCCAGTTCAACGAGATCACGGCCAAGGCCGTTCGCGAAGCCCTGGAGAACCCGCGCCCGATCAACGAGAAGCTCTTCGAATCCCAACAGGCGCGCCGCATCCTGGACCGTCTGGTGGGCTACAAGATTTCTCCGCTGCTCTGGAAAAAGGTCCGCAAGGGCATCAGCGCCGGTCGCGTGCAGTCCGTGGCGCTCAAAATTGTGGTGGACCGCGAGAAAGAGCGTCTGGCCTTCAAGCCCGAAGAGTACTGGCTGTTCCGCGCCCGTCTGGAGGGCTCGGCCCCGCCGCCCTTCGAGGCAGAGCTTGCCAAAGTAGCGGGCAAGAAGGCCCACATCGGCAGCGCCGAAGCCGCCGAGGCCCTGTCCGCCGCGCTTGCGGGCCAGCCCTTCGTGGTCACCTCAGTGGCCGAGAAGGAGCGCAAGAAGTCCCCGCCGCCGCCCTTCATCACCTCCACGTTGCAGCAGGCCGCCAACCAGCGGCTGGGCTACGCCGCCAAGAAGACCATGGGCGCGGCCCAGAAGCTCTACGAAGGCGTGGAGCTGGCCGAGCGCGGCACCACGGCGCTCATCACCTACATGCGTACCGACTCCACGCGCATCGCCGACGAAGCGCGCGACGCCGCCAAGATCTACATCGTGGAGACGCTGGGCCAGGAATACTACCCCGACAAGGCCCGACACTTCAAGACCAAGGCCGGCGCCCAGGACGCGCACGAAGCCATCCGCCCCATCGACGTGACCATCACGCCCAAAGATGTGGCCGGGCTGCTGCCCAAGGACCAGTTCCAGGTCTACAAGCTGGTCTGGGAGCGCTTCGTGGCCTCGCAGATGGCCGTGGCCAAATTCTGGGACACAGCGGCGGTCATTGAGTGCGCCAACGCCGAATTCAAGGCCAAGGGTGAGCGGCTCATCTTCCCCGGCTACCTGAAGGTCTACGGACAGGACACGGAAGAAGAGGGCGGAGCATCCAAGGCCCTGCCGCCGCTCACCAAGGACCAGATCCTGAAGCTTCTGGAGATCCGCAAGGAGCAGAAGTTCACCCAGCCGCCGCCGCGCTACACGGAAGCGTCGCTGGTGCGCGAGCTGGAAGAGAAGGGCATCGGACGCCCCTCCACCTACGCGGCCATCATCTCCACGCTCATCGACCGCGACTACACACGCATGGAAGAGAAGCACTTCGCCCCCACGGAGCTTGGCACCATCGTGTCCGACAAGCTCTCCGAGCACTTCCAGACCATCATGGACGTGGGCTTCACCGCCGGAATGGAAGAAGCCCTGGACCAGGTGGCCGAGGGACAGAAGGACTGGCACGTGCTGCTGGCCGAGTTCACGGCGGGGTTCTACCCGGCCCTGGAAAAGGCCGCCAAGGACATGGAAAAACAGGTGCTGGACTCGGGCCTTGCCTGCCCCACCTGCGGCAAGCCCATGATGGTGAAGTTCGGGCGCAACGGCGAGTTCCTGGCCTGCTCGGGCTACCCGGAGTGCAAGTCCACCTCCAACTTCACCCGCGACGAAGAAGGCAAGTACGCCTTCGCGGAGAAGCCCGCCGAGGTTCCGCCCGAGGTGGTCGGCACCTGCCCCGAATGCGGCAAGGACCTGCACCTGAAAAAGGCCCGCACGGGAAGCCGCTTCATCGCCTGCTCGGGCTACCCCAAGTGCAAGTACACCAAGCCCTTCACCACGGGCGTGGCCTGCCCCCGCGAGGGCTGCGACGGCGAACTGGTGGAGAAGAGCTCGCGCTTCGGCAAGCTGTTCTACTCCTGCTCCAAGTACCCCAACTGCGACATGGCTGTGTGGGACTGGCCCGTGCTGGAACCCTGCCCGGAGTGCGACTCGCCCATCCTGGTGCGCAAAACCACCAAGACCCACGGCGAGCACCTGGCCTGCCCGGTGAAGACGTGTAAGTACCGGAAGTTGCAGCAGTAGCTAAGGCATCATAGCCATTAACAAAAGGCCCGCCCGGTGAATATCCGGACGGGCCTTTTGTTTTAATCGGGCTGGGGTCAGATGCCTGAAATCTTGTTGCCGCCCCCGACCACCTGGATGACCGTGCTTCCGTTCTTTGCCTTGGCCTGCTGGGTGTTGCCCATGAAGGCGGAATCGCCGAACTGCTGGAGCATTGCGCTGATTTCCTGGGCCAGTTCATGGTCGTTCTTGAGGACTTTCTTGAGTTGAACCTGGAAAGCCTCGCGGGCGTCCTCGTCTGCGGGAGCGGCCTCCAGTTCAGCCACGGCTTCCAGGGCCGCTGGCGAGGTAAACCGGCTTTTGACCTTCGTCCACAGCTTGGTGGCCGCCTCCACGGCGACCTTGCCCACGACAGCGCCCGAGGCTTTATCGATGACGTATGCGAAAGCGGCCGTGGCCGGAACGATGAGAGGGGTAACGTCAATGTCCATGCGGTGGTCTCCTATCAAAGTATGTTGCTTACTGTATTACGTTTATTCTTGCGGTTGGAGCAACGCCTTTAGGCCGTCCTCGCCAAGCAGTTCAGCCGCTTCCTGAAGGGCCGCCTGGGCTTCCTCTTCACGCCCGGATTTATGGGCTACCTGGGCGAAAAAAACGAGCGTCCTGGCTAACAACGAATTGAACACTTGAGGTAGCATGCGAGATAACTCCCGGAAATGCTCCGCTGCTTCATGAAAGGCCGACAACGCATCCTCATTATTTCCTGCGTTAAGTGACACCAATCCCAACGTACCCAGACTCATGGCCAAGTCCGGCTGATGGGCGGCACGGTTCAGGGTGGCAAGTTCGCGGTACAGTTCAGCCGCCTCCCGGGCAGCAGCAAGGGCAGCATCGCGCTGGCCAACGGCGCTCAGCATGTTGCCCAGGTTGTTCAGACTGCTTGCCAAGTCCGGCAGGTAGGCGTCACGGTTCAGAATTGCAAGCTCGCGCCGGATGTCCGCCGCCTCCCGGGCAGCAGCAAGGGCAGCATCGCGCTGACTAACTGCGCTCAGCATGCTGCCCAAGTTGTTCAGACTGCCTGCCAAGTTCGGCAGAAAGGCGTCACGGTTCAGGCTGGCAAGTTCACGGTAGAGTTCCGCCGCCTCCCGGACAGCAGCAAGGGCAGCATCGCGCTGGCCAACGGCGCTCAGCATGCTGCCCAGGTTGTTCAGACTGCCTGCCAAGTTCGGCAGAAAGGCGTCAGGGTTCAAGCTGGCAAGTTCGCGGTAGAGTTCCGCCGCCTCCCGGGCCGCCGACAGGGCAGCATCGCGCTGGCCAATGGCGCTCAGCCTGTTGCCCAGGTTGTTCAGGCTGCTAGCCAAGCCCGGCAGGTAGGCGTCACGGTTCAGGGTGGCAAGCTCGCGTCGGATCTCCGCCGCCTCCCGGGCCGCCGAAAGGGCAGCATCGCGCTGGCCAACGGCGCTCAGCCTGTTGCCCAGGTTGTTCAAACTCATGGCCAAGTCCGGCAGGTAGGCGTCACGGTTCAGGCTGGCAATCTCGCGGTACAGTTCCGCAGCCTCCTGGGCCGCCGACAGGGCACCCTCGCGCTGGCCAACGGCGCTCAGCCTGTTGCCCAGGTTGTTCAGGCTGCTAGCCAAGCCCGGCAGGTAGGCGTCACGGTTCAGGTTGGCAAGTTCACGCCGAATGTCCGCCGCCTCCCGGGCCGCCGAAAGGGCAGCATCGCGCTGGCCTACTTCGCTCAGCCTGTTGCCCAGGTTGTTCAGACTGCCAGCCAAGTCCGGCAGGTAGGCGTCACGGTTCAGGCTGGCAAGTTCACGCCGGATTTCCACCGCCTCCCGGGCCGCCGAAAGGGCAGC
>WSYE01000042.1 GCA_009773665.1 Desulfovibrionaceae bacterium
TGCGGCGTGGCAGTCGAAATTACCCTGGGCCTTCACGGAGCGGAACAGGATGAAGACCATGGTCTGCACCCGGTCGATGTGGTCCTGAGCCCAGCGGGTGAGCATGGGCACGTCATCCAGGGTGTCGCGGTAGATGGTGGCGTTGAACGCGCAGGCCACCTTGCCCTGGCCGTGCTCATGGATCATGTCGGCCAGCTTCAGGCGCAGCTCGCACAGTTCGGCCTCGGTTTTGCCGGACCAGCCGGGGCGCTTCTGGTGCGAGTCCACGTGCATGGTGAAGCCCACCAGCCCGGCCTTGGTCAGGTCGCGCACCAGAGAGGGGGTCAGGGCATGCCCGTTGGAGTTGATGATGGGTTTCCAGCCCTGCGAGGCTACGTAGCGCACCAGTTCCACGATGTGCGGATAGATGAGCGGCTCGCCCCCGGCGATGGAGATGCCGTCGGTGCGGCGCATGGTCCGCACGCTCTCCAGTTCGCGGATGACGTCCTCCAGGGGTCTGTGGCCCTGGGGGTCGTTCTCGCGGTAGCAGCCCTCGCAGTACAGGTTGCACTTGGTGGTGGGCTCAAGCCAGGTGATGGCGTTGTCGGCCAGGTTCCAAGGAAGCCTGTAGTACGTCTCGGGAGTCAGCGGGCGAATGGGGTTCATGGCTGGTCCGTATGCTTGATATTTTCAGGAGGAAATACGGCTAAATCGGGCAATCAGTAGCGCAATCATCAGGGGTTGGCAACGTCCGGGAGCCTGCCCGCACGGATGAAGGATTCCACCTGCGTGAACGCAAACTCGTTGCCGCGAAAATCAACGGCGCGCACGCGTTCGCGGCAGGCTTCCACCTGGGATTCGAACCCGGCCACGGCGGATTCGTCCAGGTGGTGCATGTCCAGGTGCAGGCCGTAGCCCAGCTTCTGCAAGTAGTGGGCGTTCAGCCACTGTTCGAAGGCCCCGCGCACCGGCAGCGAGATGATGGGCTTGCCGTAGTACAGGGCCTCGCTCATCAGGGTGTGGCCGCCGCCGCAGATCACGAAGTTGGCCGAGGCCATGTCGCGCAGCAGCCCGTCCTCGCTGAAGCTCTTGAAGGTGAGGTTGTCGTCCTGTGCGTCTTTTCCGTACCCGTAGACGATCACCGGGCGGCCCAGGGTTTTGAGCAGCGGCACGAAGTTCTCGCAGATGGAGCAGCTCTGGTACACCAGGATGTGGTCGCCGATGGCGGGCTCGTGCTCGAAAACCTTCTCCCGGTGGATGGGCGGCGAGATGGCCCGCTGCGGGCCGGGTTTCAGCGGCGGCTGGTAGAAGCTGATGATGAGATGCGCCGTGGAGTTGGAGAAGAGCTTGTTCACCGAGAACGAGGTGGAGGTCAGGTCCCACCACGTGGAGCGAGGCAGGTGATGCTCGCACAGGGTGATGACGTGCTGGTGGTCCAGCGACAGGCAGGGGACCTGAGCCCGTTTGGCCGCGATGGGCACGAAGTATTCGTAGTCGGACAGGCACACGTCCGGCTTGAAGCGCTCGATGACCTTGGAAAGCCGGGTGAGTTCGCTCTCTCGCTGGAGAAGCGTGTTTGCGCCGAGCTTCACTGTCTCGATAAGATCGAGCGAGTAGTTCTTGTAGCGCGTGCCTGGGTTGAGGGCGATCTCCACCGGGTAGTGGGAGCGCAGGATGCCTGCGGCCTCCTCGCTGGTGACGAACAGGAACTCGTGTTCGGAGAAGCGCCGGGCCAGGGTCAGGGCGCGGATGGCGTGGCCGTGCTGGGAGCCGTGAACGCCGTAGAGGATGCGTGCCATGTAGTGTGTCCGTGTCGCGTTATGTGGGATGCGGGGAAGAGCGCATCAGTACGCGCCCGGAGCGGTCCGGTGCGCGTCAGGCCCCCGGCGCGGGGAGCCGAAACATTACTCGTCGCAAAGCCTCCTGCGGGTTTCGACTCCCCGCGCCGGAGTCCTGCCCCGCCCCGGACCGCTCCGTCCGCCGGGTAACACCCCAAGGGCGTCGGGATTGGTACGGGGAGGAGAGGGGCTACCAGAGCCTATGAGTTTCGGCTCTGCGTGCCGGAGTTTCATCAATCCCTGTGGGCCGCTCCTTAAGCCTGGCGGCTCAAACATGAGCGTGAAGGCCGGGACGGGTAGCCCATAAAGGGGATTCCAAAGGGACTTGTCCCTTTGGCCGCCGCTTAAGCCACAATTGCAGCACCAGAAGCGTCCACAGCTCCTTGCGCCGGTCCATTTTGCCGGTGTCGTGCTCGTCGATAAGCATCCGCACGGCCTTGGGGTCGAACAGGCCCTGCTGGCGCAGGTGCGATTCGCCAAGCAAATCCTCGACAAGGGGTTTTAACTTGTCGCGCAGCCAGCGGGCCACGGGGATCAGGAATCCGCGCTTGTTGCGGGTGAGAATCTCCGGCGGCAGCACGTCGGCCATGGCCTTCTTCAGCAGGTACTTTCTGGTCAGGCCGCGCAGCTTGTAGTGCGTAGGCAGGCGGCTGGCGAATTCGGCGAAGTCGCGGTCCAGGAAGGGCGCGCGGGCTTCCAGCGAGTGCATCATGGTGCAGCGGTCCACCTTCACCAGGATGTAGTCCAGCAGGAACTGGCGCGCGTAGGCGTGGAAGGTGCGCTCCATGTCGGTTGAAGCGCTGGAGCGGTCGAAGGTGCGGCGCGTGGATGAGTAGAGCGTATTGCGCGAAAGGAAGGATTGGTCCGGCGAGAGCCACAGCTTCTCCTGCTGCTCCGGGTGAAGCGCGGAGAGCCAGGTCTGGATGCGCAGCCAGCGCGGCTGGCGCGCTCCGGCCAGAAATGTCGCAGCGCCCAGTCGCAGGTTCACGTAGCCCTCGGAGGCCGGAAGCACGCCGCAGATCGGGTCGATGACGCCCTTGCGCAGAAGCGAAGGCAGGGCGTTGTAGAAGCCGGCTGCCTTGAACCCCAGGAAGTGCTCGTAGCCCGCGAACAGCTCGTCAGCCCCGTCGCCGCCCAGGGCCACCGTGACCTTCTCGCGGGTCACGCGCGAGAGCAGGTAGGTGGGCGCGATGGAGGGGTCGGCCATGGGCTCGTCGAAGCGGGTGACGATCTCGGGCAGCAGGTCCGCGCAGTCCTCAGCGCACAGGATGTGCTCGTAATGCTCGGTGTTCCACATCTTGGCCACGGAGCGGGCATAGGCCGACTCGTCGTAGCTGGCCTCCTGGAAGCCGATGGAGAAGGTCTTGATGCGCGGCGCGAGCCCGGCCATGAGCCCGGCCACGATGGATGAGTCGATTCCGCCGGACAGGAACACGCCGAGCGGCACGTCCGAGATCATGCGGCGTTTGACGGCCTGGGTGAGCAGGCGGCGAAGCTCCTCGCAGAGCTCTTCTTCGCTGGCGCGCGTGGGCTCTGGCGCGGGCAGGTCCCAGTAGGAGCCCAGAGTGATGTTGCCGCCTTGCAGAATGAGCCAGTGCGACGGCGGGAGCTTTCGCACCTCGCGGTATATGGAATCCGGGGTGGGCACGTATTCGTAGGCCAGGAAGCGCGCCAGGGTGCGCGGGTCCACGGAGAGCGACACGCCCGGCAGATGGCTGAAAGCCGAGAGCTCCGAGGCGAAGGCGAACCGCCCGTCCTGGAGCGTGTAGAAGAAGGGCTTCTTGCCGAAGCGGTCGCGGGCGCAGAAGAGCGTGCGGGTGGTGCGGTCCCACAGAGCGAAGGCGAACATGCCCTCGAAGCGCTCCAGGCAGCGAGGCCCCCACTCCAGCCATCCGGCCAGGATGACCTCCGTGTCGGAGTGGGTGGCGAAGGCGTGCCCTTTGGCTTCGAGCTCGGCCCTGATGTCCTGATAGTTGTAGATCTCGCCGTTGAACGTGACCACGCAGCGCCCGGAGACGTGCTCCATGGGCTGTCCGCCCGTGGACAGATCAATGATGGACAGGCGGCGGTGCCCCAGGGCCACAGGGCCTTCCACCAGCAGGCCCTGGCCGTCTGGGCCGCGATGGGCCAGGCAGCCGGTCATGGCCGAGAGCCAGCCGTGCGCCTCGGCGGGCAGTGGTCCGCCGTTGGCCTGGACAAAACCCGCGATGCCGCACATGGGCTAGTCCTTGGTCCGGTCGGCGATGGGCAGGTGGCGCTTGAACAGTTCGAACAAGGCCCGGCCATTGGCCTCGGGGTTGAACATGGCCCGTACCCGCGTGCATCCTGCAGCGGCCATGGAGATGGCACGCTCCCGGTCGGAGGCCATGTCCATGATGGCGGCGGCCAGGGCCTCGGAGTCTTTCTGGCATACCACCAGGCCGGTTTCGCCGTGGCGGATGACCTCGGGGATGCCGCACACGTCCGTGGCCACCACCGGGAGCCTGTGGGACAGCGCTTCCATGATGACGTTGGGGATGCCGTCGCGGTCGCCCGTTGAGTGCACAACGCTCGGCACCACCAGCATGTCATGGCTCTTGAGCAGGTAGGTGAGCTGGTCGTGGGGGAGGAATCCCGGCATGTCCACGCAGTCCTCCAGGCCCAGGCGCTTGCGCAGGCGCAGGAGCATGGGGCCTTGGAATCCCGCACCCACCAGGGTGAGCTTGAAGGCCAAACCCCGGTCCTTGAGGATCTTGCAGGCCTTTATCAGCACGTCGAACCCTTTGGTGCGCGCGAACCGCCCCACGGCCATGAGCTTGAGCGGCGGGGTCATGGCCACGGCAGCTTCGCCGTTCTCGCGCAGGGTGAGGCTGTTGTAGACTAGGTTGATCTTCCCGGCGTGCTGCGGCGCCTGGAGGGACAGATAGTCCACGTTGGCCCGGTTGTTGACGCGCACGAAGGCGCTCTCGGCGATTTTTTCGTCCAACGCGCCGTCAGGCGGGTAGATGTCGCCCGCACGTCCGGCCAGGGAAAAGGGGATGCCCGTCAAGCGTGAGGCCACCCAGGCCGCCGTGGCCGGGCCGCCCGCCCAGGGCGCGTGGATGTGCGAGACCCCGTCTCGTTCCAGGAGCCGGGCCAGCCTGAAGCCTGCGAAGAAGGCCCACCAGCTCTCGCCGGTGATCTCTATGCTGCACCAGCGCCGCCAGGCGATCTCCTTGGCGAGCTTCATCAGGCAGCCGGGGACGCGCTTGTTCCAGTACAGGATGTCGCGGATCATGAGTGGAACGGCGTAGAGCCCCATACGGCGCACGCCGTAGGAAAAATCGAGCATTTCCGGAGAACAGTTCTTGAGTTTTTTGCCGTAGAGGCTGTAAACGAGAACGTGCAGCCCCTGGCGCCTAAGCGCCTGCACCTCGCGGAAGATGAACGTCTCCGATGAGAGGGGAAACCACAAAAGAACATAGGCGATTTTGGGAAGATTCAAGGGACGGCCTCTGGTTTTGGAATCTGACGGCGTGGCGGTTTTCTAGTCCACGCGGGGCCTCGTGTAAAGCGCGCCGGGCATGCCGGTGGAAAAACTTGACATCAACAAGATTGTAACACAAGCGAAGTGAGGGAGAAGCCGAAAGGCTGTATCCCACCCTTTCCAGCACGCATCAAGAGCCAGGATGATCCCACCATGAGCAATACCAACATTCTCCTTGAATCCGGCACCAACGAGCTTGAAATCGTCGAGTTCTACATCGACGAAGTGTCCGACGACGGCGGGGTCTACCGCAGCTACTTCGGCGTGAACGTTGCCAAGGTTCTTGAGATCATCCGCAAGCCCAAGGTGACAGAGATGCCCAGTACGCCCCATGAGGCGGTGAAGGGCACTTTCAACCTGCGCTCACGCATCATTCCGCTCATCGATCTCTCCATCTGGCTCGGCAAGACCATGGTCAAGAACGAGGCTCCAAAGGTCATCGTCAGCGAATTCAACAACATCACCAACGCGTTCCTGGTGTCCGGCGTCACGCGCATCCACCGCCTGAGCTGGGAGCAGGTGGAGCCGCCCAGCGGCTACGTGGCCAGTTTCTCGGGCAACAGCTTCACGGGCGTGGTGAAGTTCGAGGACCGCATCGTCCTGCTCCTGGACATGGAGAAGATCATCTGGGACCTGAACCCGAGCCTCGCCATGCGCGAGGACCCGGCCCACCAGACCAAGGTCCAGGCCACCGAGGACGTCTTCTTCCGCGCTCTGGTCGTGGACGACTCGACCTCCATCCGCAAGCTGATCGTCAACACCCTCATACGCGACGGCTACGAGGTTCAGCAGGATATCAACGGACAAAAGGCCTGGGAGCGCCTGTTGGAAACCAAGCGGCAAGCCGCCGAAGAGGGGCGAGACATCCTGGAGATGGTGAACCTGGTGGTCTCGGACATTGAAATGCCCGCCATGGACGGCCATAACCTGTGCAAGCGCATAAAGGACGACCCTATCCTGCGCGACATCCCGGTCATCCTGTTCTCGTCGCTTATTAACGAGAAGCTTTTCCACAAGGGCTTATCCGTGGGCGCGGACGACCAGATCAGCAAGCCCGAGATTTCCACCCTGACCGAGCGCTCCAAGGCCCTGATCGAGGAAAAAGGGCGGCCCCGCAAAAGATAGCCGGGCCGGGGCCTTGCCCCAGCGCCGTCTGGAAAACGACGCCACGAGCTTGGAGGTTCAAAGACGTATCATGAGCATCCGGGTTGTACTCGCGGCGGCTCCTGGAGCCGCCCGGCAGGCGTATCTTGAGGCGCTTTGGGCATTGGGGGCGGAGGTGGAGGTTCTGGACTCCCCGCGCGACGTCCTCGAAGCCGTGGTCGCCAACGATTTCCAGGGGCTTGTTCTCGACACGCCCACACTCATCCGCGACAAAGCCTTCGACAGGCGCATCCTGAACCAGCTGGAAGCGGTATTCCCCGTCATTCGTCTGCGCTACGACCATCAGGCCGGGGGCATCTGCGGCGTCTATAGGCAGCAGGGACCAAGCCAGGACGAGCCCTTGAGCTGTTTCATCCAGTCCACATGCAGCCAGTTCAGCCCGCGCTCCCTGCGGGGAGTGGAGCGCACAGCCCTGTCTCTCCCGGTGTATGTGTGCGAATCCCTCCATGACGGGCCGTGCGGCTGCCTGGAGGGGTGCGAGAAAACCGCGACGCTCAATCTCTCCTTGCGGGGCTGCTTCGTCTTCAGCGTCACTGCGCGCGAGCAGGGGACGCCGCTGTGGCTGGTGTTCGCCGATTTCGAGGACCAGACCCCCGTGCCGTCGCGGGTAAGCTGGCACTGCGCATGGGGAGCCGCACGCAAAATCCCTGGTATCGGGCTGGAGTTTCTGTCGCTCACGCCAGGGCAGACAAACCAACTGACATCACTCGGCCTGCGGCCCGAATGTGGGACTCTTGCCCCCGCCGCCCAGGCCGTGTAGAGATGTTCGCCCGCGCGCGGAGGGATGGCCGAGTGGTTTAAGGCGGTGGTCTTGAAAACCATTGACGGGGTGACTCGTCCGGGGGTTCAAATCCCTCTCCCTCCGCCAAACGTCAATTCAGGGTAGTCCAAAGAAGTCCATAAACCCACGAAATAGCTGAAAAGCCGGGCTAGAGATAGTCCGGCTTTGTCTTTTTTAGTCCATTGACAGCCGGACAACCGACCGGATAACAAACCGGACAACAGCCGGAGGCGACCGGACAACAGCCGGACCCGCGCCGCTGCTTGAACACGGGAGGTTGTCCGGTATGCCCCTTACAGACACCGCCATCAGGAACGCCAAGGCCACGGACAAGACGTTGCGGCTCAAAGATGAGCGCGGCTTGTATCTGGAAATCAGCCCCAAGGGCGGCAAGTGGTGGCGGCTGCGCTACTGGCTGGCCGGGAAGGAAAACCGTCTCTCCCTTGGCGTTTACCCTGACGTGAGCCTGAAGGACGCCAGGGAGCGCCGCGACGAAGCGCGAAAGCTTATAGCCAACGGCGTGGACCCCTCCCAGGTTCGCAAGGATGAAAAGGCCGATGAGCTTGAGCGGGCCGAAACCTTTGAGGCCATAGCCCGCGAATGGCACGCCCGGCAGGCTTCAAGCTGGACGGCTCACACGGCCAAGACCAACATATCCCGCCTCGAACTGGACATATTCCCCTATCTGGGGCGCAAGCAAATCAGCGAAATCACCGCGCCTGAAGTTCTGGCCGCGCTGCGGCGCGTGGAAGCCAGGGGGGCGGAAGAGACAGCCCGACGGCTGCGGACCCTGTGCGGCCAAGTGTTTCGCTATGGTGTTGCAACTGGCCGTTGTGAGCGTGATCCGGCTGCCGACCTCCGGGGGGCGCTTTCCAAGGGCAAGGCCCGCAACTTCGCGGCCATCACGGACCCACGCGAGGTGGGCGGCTTGCTACGGGCCATAGACGCCTACACGGGCAGCCCTGAAGCGCGGGCAGCGCTCAAGCTGGCCCCGCTGGTGTTCGTGCGTCCTGGAGAACTACGGCAAGCCGAGTGGGCGGAAATCGACCTGGACGCCGCTGAATGGCGCATCCCTGCCGAGAAGATGAAGATGCGGGACGCCCATATCGTGCCGCTTTCACGGCAAGCCGTAGAAATCCTCCGAGATATTCAGGCGCTCACGGGGCGCGGACGTTACGTTTTCCCTGGAGAGCGCACCAGCGACAGACCCATGAGCAACAACACTGTCCTCGCCGCGCTGCGGCGCATGGGCTTTGCCAGGGACGAAATGACGGGCCACGGCTTCCGGGCAATGGCAAGCACTCTGCTCCATGAACAGGGTTGGGCATCGGATGTGATCGAGCGCCAGCTTGCCCATGCGGAGCGCAACAAGGTCAAGGCCGCTTACAACCGGGCCGGACACCTTCCGGAGCGGCGGCGCATGATGCAGGCTTGGGCGGATTACCTGGACGGCCTGAAGGCTGGCGGGAAGATCATCCCTATTCACAGGGAGAGTAACGGCTGACCCCGCCCGGCGTGGGCGGAAAGCATATCGGCCCGGCCCGGAGGGTTGCCGATTGATGCCCTTCCCCATATAGCTGAAGCATCATTCCCCGGCCTAGGTGCGGAGTAATTACCCGCACTGAAAACCCGTGTCCCTGACGGGCTGGCCGGGGTTCTTTCAGGGGGAGCCGAGGGGGCTATGGATTATTATTATATCACGACAGGCTTAATTGAATACACAAAGTTACTCGAAAGATGGCCGGGGTTAACGGCAGCTGAATTAGATCATCTCGTCAAAGAAAGACCCCCTTTTTTCCAGATGAATTTGGATGACCCGTGTCCTTGGGACGAGCCAGAAGATGAAGAGGGGGTGTTTCCAAGGGGATATATTGTGGTAAAGAAAAGGATAGATCAGGAGGACGGAGAATTTAAATATTTTTGTTGGACGATGTGTACTCCTATGCAAGTCTATCCATTTGAATGGAATAGTGTTGATGCTACTGAATACGCATTCCGCAAAAATGACATTCTGAAATGGGAGACTGGAAAGGATTGGTTGTTTTATAAAAAACCAAATGTTGTGGCTGAACAAGGCCCGTCGAATGTTGACCCACGAGCAAGAATTACGCTGCAAAAGTTATTGGCTGCTGCCATTTGTCGTGGTTCCGAGGTCAGTATGCTCTCTGAAAGAAGTCTGGTTGGGAAACTAGTTCAGTGGACGTCATCACTTGGCCTCGAAGTGTCTGACGATACGGTAAGGAGGGTTATAAAAGACATGAAAAAAAACTTAAAAATACATTAGTTTGCAGAATTTAAAGCCGTATGCGGGAATGAAATATACTTTTGCGGCCTTCTCCCCGCCCTTTTTCGTCATGTACTGGACCGTTCCGCCCCACAGCGGCGGTCACTCCAAGGGAGGGCAATCGCCCCCCAAGGGAAGAGGTCCAGCACATGCAAGCCGAATTCTCAGAGAAAGAACGCCTTCTCCGTCTCCCTGCCGTCCTCGACCGTGTAGGCTACAAGCGTAGCCGCTTCCTCGACCTCGTACGCATTGGCGTGTTCCCCCGCCCCGTGAAACTCGGGGCGCGTGCCGTCGCGTGGCCTGAAAGCCAGATCGACGCCCTTGTTTCGCGTCTGGCGTCTGGCGAGGGGGTTGCCAATGGCTAGCGCTGCCCAGAAACAACGAAACCCGGCTGGCGGGCCGGGCTTCGCTGAAAACAGTAAGAGGGCATGTAACGCCCCTCTTCTGACCGATTCGCCCCCCACGGTCAAGCCGGGTCTTGTGGCCGTGAGCGCCGGGGAACTACTCACCATGACGCTCCCCCAGCGCGAGTTCATCCTGAATCCTGTCATTCCCAGGCAGGGCCTTGTGATGATTTATGCTCCGCGAGGCATCGGCAAAACCTACCTGGCATTGAGTCTGGCCTACGCGGTGGCCTCCGGCCAATGGGTGTTCCGGTGGCAGGCTCCCAAGCCGCGACGGGTTCTTTACCTCGACGGCGAGATGCCCGCCAACACCATGCAGGAGCGCTTGGCCGCCATCGTGGCCGGGTATGGGCCTGGACAGGCTGACCCGGAGCATTTGCGTTTCATCACGCCCGACTTGCAGGACCTTGGAATGCGGATGCCCAACCTCGCTACGCATGAAGGCCAGGAAGCCTTGCAGCCGCACCTTGAAGGCGTGGAGCTGCTGGTGATGGACAACCTCGCCACCCTGGCGCGTGCTGGCCGGGAGAACGATGCCGAGGGCTGGCTTCCCGTTCAGGAATGGCTTCTTGGTCTTCGCCAGCAGGGGATAAGCGTCTGCGCCATCCACCATGCCGGGAAGAGTGGACAGCAGCGCGGAACGTCCAGCCGTGAGGATGTGCTTGATACGGTGATCGCCCTCAAGCGTCCCTGCGACTATCGCGAGGAAGAAGGCGCACGGTTCGAGGTTCACCTGGAGAAGGCGCGGGGCATCTGCGGCGATGGCTCCAAGCCCTTCGAGGCCACCCTGGAAGCGCAGGGCGAGGCGCTTGTCTGGCGTTGCCGGGATATTGAAGACGTGAGGCTTTCCCAGATTCAGACCCTCCTTGCCACGGGTTTGAGTGTGCGCGAGATCGCCGAGGAAACGGGAATCCCCAAGTCCACCGTCCACCGCCTGAAGCGGAAAGCGGAGGCGGCCTAGAGTGGCCGCCCTGACGACTGCGGCTCAGGTGTCCCACGTCCCATTTTACTAGGAGCGGGACGGCGGGACAGTTCCCCGAATCACGTCCATATGGCCGTTGATTACGGCCAGGAGATACTGATATGATTACTCTTTCTCACGTTGACAGCAAACGCCGCAAGCCCCTGCAAGCCATCCGCGCCTTCTGCCTGTGGTGCAGCGGCGGGTCCCCCCTTGAGGTCCGCCTGTGTCCCGCCAATGGATGCGCATTCTACCCGTACAGGGGCGGTGTCATAGCGCCCGGCGCGTCCCGCTCCCTACTCAAGGCCATCAAGACACGCTGCCTGGACTGCAAGCCCGATGGTGCGGCGGACTGTGACGCCTTCGAGGCTTACGAGACGCACCCGCCATGCCCGTGCTGGCCGTTCCGCATGGGGAGGAATCCGAACATCGGAGCCGAGCAGCGCGAAAAGCAGCGGAGGCAGGGCAAGCGCCAGATGAATTTCACAGGTCAGTGGCGCGAATCAGCCCCTAGAAATCATCCTGTGAGTGTGGCTGGGGAAACGTGCGGGCAGGAGTGCTAGGCGCGCTTGATAGGGTGAAATAGGCCCACCCAACAGCCACGAAAAGAGCGCCCCTTGGATTTCCCTTGGGGCGCTTTCGTGCTTTGGCGAGTGTGGGCTAGGAGCGCTTGGCCCTGCGGCGCATGAAGACCGCTCCAGCGAGACCGATGCCCATAAGGAGCATGGTGGATGGCTCTGGAGTGGCTATATTTGCTTCGCAATTGGAAATGGAGAAGACTTCAATATTCGATATAAGCATGTTATATCCGTCGTAAGACTGGCGACTTACAATTGATATTCCTGCATTTTCTCCGTATGTCCAAAGATATGAATACCCAGTATTGAGGCTTTCAAGAACAGCTAAGTCATAGCCAGCTCCGTATGTTGGCCCTAAATGGGGATTGTAAATGGCGTGAACTAACCCAGAAAAATAATTTGGCGAAGGCCTGTAGACCATTGAACTGTCCAAATTGAACAAGAATCCAGTCATGTCATAGCCAAAGTTGAATCCACCGTCGCTTCTCCATGACTGAGAATCGTATCCACCAACGTCGCTAGTTACATTGTCATCTGTCGCCCTTATTACTACGAATGTTCTTCCTTTTCCGTCAACGGATGAGTGAAAGTCAATTGATGATTTAGCATCTCCAGATTTATAATCGAATATATTTGTCAGTTTTAACGGCCCTTCATTCAGCCAAGCTTCGAGTTTAGAAATATCACTGTAGTCAAGAAGATTGCTTCCGCCAATGATGGTGCCAGCATGAGAGTTTGTTTGACAATACACGACCACAAGCAGCAACAGAAGGCATACAGAGTGTTTCTTCATATGTTCACCATATATCGAGTTATTCTTGGATCTGCTTAATATAGCTAGGCACCAGTTTTTGTGACGCGTCTACTCATCCAGGCAACCCCAACAACACCAATGCCCATGAGAAGCATGGTGCCGGGTTCTGGAGTAGCAGTATGGGGCGGAGTCACCGAACCATCAAGACGAAGGAAGCTATTATACCCAAACGGGGTAAAAGTACTTAGGTTGTCAAAGCTAATGTAGTTATATCCGTATTGGTTTGTCGGCGACAGCCAGTATAGGCTGTCTCCTTGCATGGGCGCTACGTTTATAGCGACATAGTATGTTCCAGCAGAGAATTCTAAGCTGGGAAGTAAAAAAGAATACTCTCTACTTGAGTTGTATCCGCTATTGGTGCTTGTCAATGTTCCGGCATTGCTTCCTATATATTGATAATCAGCAACCTCGTTTCCTATGGTGCTATTAAAAGACTCGTAGAATACAGCGTGCAGATTAGATATTGGTACGGTGTACGGGTCCGTCAGGGTGTTTATAGATAGTGTCTCGAGCAAACTGTCAGTTGATAACGTGAACTGCTGGACAATGTATCCAACTTGAAATTGAGAGTGCGCAACCATCCACGATGTTGTGTAGTTGTCGAAAAGCACAGTTGCACGAGCAGAATATGGGATAGAGAAGGCCAGAATCATAATTGTGAGGCGCAAGAAAGTCAGTTTCATTCAAATTCTCCCCGTCTGGTATGATATGTGTTTAGGATGTTTAAGCAAATTCTGTGCTATGTGAATAGTACGTAAATTAAAGGTGTTAGTGGCTGTGTTGAGGGTGGGATTTGTCTGTTTGTAAAACATTCCGACAGGTTGTTGTAAGTAATCTCACGTGTTGATGCACTTGGCTCGATGGACCTAAGGCCAAGGGTCATCCACGGACTTGGCGTCCGACAGGGGAACAACGGAGTAGCCTAGTAGGAGAAATGTGAATTCAACAGAACCAACGCTGCGAAGCCTGCAAAGCAAGGAGGATCGGCGAGACAATCTTGCCCTGACTATAATACTTTTACGACTGTAATTGCCTCGCCAATCCACGGGAACTAATTTCCAAGGCAAATATTACGAGCATTGTTGCAGTTGGCGATACAAACAGCACGAGTGTTTGCGTTTTTATGATTGTTACATACTCCAACGCAGTTGTTCCAGTTGATGCCACAGTTGTTCGCTCGACTACTCCCTCCCCCAGTTGTCTCCACACAACTTGACATAATCAATCCGGTCAAAAGCAGAACCATCACCGACCTGATCGTCACGGCATTCATGGGTGGCCTCCTTGAAGAGATACCTCACCAAATCCATAATTAGGGTTTTAAGTCAATCCATTGAATTTTGCTGCTCCACCGCTAGAGGGTGATCCAGAGCGCGCTTCACTTGTGGCGAGTGCGAGGACACAGGCTAGCTATTGAAAACAACAGTGAGGAACACTCAATCCAGGTGTCCCACCGTCCCACCCCTACGGAACGGGACAGCGGGATAATATGCCTTCAAGCAAGCACGGGCGGGCCTTAAGGCTGTCC
>WSYE01000043.1 GCA_009773665.1 Desulfovibrionaceae bacterium
GGTCATGCCTGGCGACAACGCCACCTTCAACGTCGAGCTCATCGCCCCCATCGCCATGGAGACCGGTCTGCGCTTCGCCATCCGCGAAGGCGGCCGCACCGTCGGCGCCGGTGTCGTTACCGAGATCATGGAGTAATCGTACAATGAACAGCGACCGCATTCGTATCAAGCTCAAGGCTTACGACTACCGCATCCTGGACAAAGCCGTAGCCGAGATCGTTGATACCGCCCGTAACACCGGCGCGGGCATTGCCGGGCCTATCCCGCTGCCCACCAACATCCACAAGAACACGGTCAACCGTTCCGTTCACGTGGATAAGAAATCCCGGGAACAGTTCGAGATGCGCATCCACAAGCGCCTGCTCGACATCCTGGAACCGACTCAGCAGACCGTCGACGCCCTGGGCAAGCTCAGCCTGCCCGCTGGCGTTGACGTCGAAATCAAGCTTTAAAGGAAGGGGTAGAGAATCATGGCCAAGACAACCCTTGGCATCATCGGCCGCAAGCTGGGCATGACCCGCGTGTTCAGCGACGACGGCTCGGTGGTTCCGGTGACGGTTATCGCCGCCGGCCCCTGTCCGGTGATGCAGATCAGGACCCAGGAGAAGGACGGCTACACCGCCCTGCAACTCGGGTTCGACGAACGCGAGGAAAAGAAGCTGAATAAGCCCGAGCGCGGCCATCAGGCCAAGGTCGGCAAGGGCTTCTACAATCAACTGCGCGAGATTCGCCTTGATTCCGTGGACGGCTACGAAGCCGGCCAGGAAATCACCGTCGACATCTTCGCCCCCGGCGACAAGATCAAGGTCACCGGCACATCTATCGGCAAAGGATTCCAGGGCCCCATGAAACGCCATGGCTTCCATGGTCTGAAAGCTACGCACGGCACCGAAAAGGCACACCGCTCCGGTGGCTCCATCGGTCACAACACCGAGCCTGGCAAAGTCATGAAGGGCAAGAAGATGGCCGGTCACATGGGTGCTCGCACCGTGACCAGCATCAATCTGGAGGTCTTCGACATCCGGCCGGAAAACAACATCATCCTGGTCAAAGGCCAGGTCCCGGGTCACCGCAACGGCCTGGTGATGATCCGCAAGCAGGGGTAGCCAATGGCCACCGTTAAGGTTTTCGATCAGACGAATAAGGAAGTGGGGCAGATGGTTCTGGCTCCCGAGGTGTTCGAGGTGGCTATCCGCCCCGAGATCCTGCACCTCGTGATCCGGGCTCAGTTGGCCGCCAAGCGCGCCGGCACCCACAAAGTCAAAACCCGTTCCTTCGTGGCCGGTTCCGGTGCCAAGCCCTGGCGCCAGAAGGGCACCGGTCGCGCACGTTCCGGCGCCAAGCGCTCCCCCATCTGGAGGGGAGGTGCCATTGCGCACGGACCGCAGCCGCGCAGCTATGAGTTCAAGGTCAACAAAAAGATCAGGACTCTGGCGCTCAAAATGGCTCTGTCCACCAAAGTTGCTGAGGAAAGCCTCATACTTGTGGATAAGTTCGATCTGCCTGAGATCAAGACCAAGCTCTTCGCTGGTGTTGCCGGGAGCCTCGGGCTGAAAAAAGCCTTGATTGTCCTGGGCGATTCCAATAACAATGTCGAGCTCTCCGCCAGGAACCTTCCTGGCATCAAGATTGTTCGGCAGGACATGCTGAACGTATACGATCTGCTGAAGCACCCCCAGCTGGTGATGGTGCAAGGCGCGGCCGAGGCCGTTCAGGAATCAGGTTATCTTCTTTGTTGCGCCTTTGGCCAACAAGATCGAGATCAAGGCCGCTGTCGAGGAGGCCTTCAAAGTGAAGGTCACCGAGGTCAACGTCGTGCGCCGCCGTCCCCTGAAGCGGACTCGCGGCGGCCGCCCCACGGCTCACGTCCCCGGCTACAAGAAGGCCTACGTGACTCTTGCCGAGGGCGACAAGATCGAATTCTTCGAGGGAGTCTAGCCATGGCCGTGCGTACGCTTAAACCTACCTCCGCAGGACGGCGCTTCCAGACCGTCTCCGATTTCGCGGAGATCACCAAGGCCACGCCGGAGCGCTCCCTCACCGAGGGCATGAGCAAAAAGTCCGGCCGCAACAACCAGGGACGCATCACTTCTCGTCGCCGTGGTGCCGGTAACAAGACCCGGTACCGCATCATTGACTTCCGCCGCGACAAGTTCGATATCCCTGGCAAGGTTGCCTCCATTGAGTACGATCCCAACCGTTCCGCTCGTATCGCTCTTCTGCACTATGCCGATGGCGAAAAGCGTTACATACTCGCGCCAGTCGGAATAAATGTTGGTGACATGCTTCTTGCCGGCGAATCCGTCGACATCAAGCCCGGCAACGCCCTGCCTATGAGCAAGGTTCCTGTCGGCACCCTGCTGCACAACATTGAGATGCAGCCCGGTCGCGGCGGCCAGATGTGCCGCGCTGCCGGAACCTACGCCCAGCTGATCGCCAAGGAAGGAAAATACGCCCTGCTGCGTCTGCCTTCTGGTGAAGTGCGCAACATCCTGGCCACCTGCATCGCTACGGTCGGCCAGGTGGGCAACGTGACCCACGAGAAGGTTTCCATCGGCAAAGCCGGTCGTAACCGCTGGCTGGGCAAACGTCCTAAGGTGCGCGGCGTGGCCATGAACCCCGTCGACCACCCGTTGGGCGGCGGCGAGGGCAAGAGCTCCGGTGGACGCCACCCCGTGTCTCCCTGGGGCAAGCCGGCCAAGGGTCAGAAGACCAGAAATCGTAAGAAGGCCTCGTCGCGGCTCATCGTCAAACGCCGCAACGAGAAGTAGGAGCGTAGAACATGCCTCGGTCGCTCAAAAAAGGCCCCTTCATGGACGGCCACCTGGTCGCTAAGGTGGAGAAGGCCAACGACACTCAGGATCGCCGCGTGATCAAGACCTGGTCCCGCCGATCCACCATCCTCCCCGAGATGGTTGGCCTCACCTTCGCCGTGCACAACGGTCGCAAATTCATCCCGGTCTTCGTTTCGGAGAACATGGTCGGGCACAAACTGGGCGAGTTTTCGCCCACCCGGACCTTCCACGGCCACGCGGCCGACAAGAAGACCAAGGGCAAGAAGTAGGGGAGCCTAAGCCATGGAAGCCAAAGCCATAGCCAAGTACATCCGGGTCTCCCCCCAGAAGGCCCGCCTCGTGGCGGAGACCATCAAGGGCCGGGGTGTTGAGGAAGCCATGAACATCCTCAAGTTCACCCCCAAAAAGGCCGCCTGGATAATTGAGAAGGTGCTGCATTCGGCCCTGTCCAACGCTGAGCAGATGTCCGCTGACGTGGACACGCTGAAAGTGAAGGAAGTTATCGTGAACCAAGGCCCCACGTGGAAGCGCATCATGCCGCGCTCCATGGGCCGTGCCAACCGCATCCTCAAGCGTACCAGCCACATCACTGTGGTGGTCGAGGAAGAGAAGGAGTAGGGGCCATGGGTCAGAAAGTACACCCGTACGGCTTCCGACTGGGCTACAACAAAAACTGGATTTCCCGCTGGTTCGCCAAGAAGGAATACCCCGCTTTTGTTTTCGAGGACAGCAAGATCCGCAAGTTCGTCAAGACCTCGCTGTTTCACGCCGGCATTTCCAGGATTGAGATCGAACGCGCTGGTGGTAAGATCAAGCTTATCATCCACACCGCCCGTCCGGGTATCGTCATCGGTCGCAAAGGCACCGAGATCGAGAAGGTACGTGCGGATCTCAAGAAGCGCTTCGGTCGCGAATTCGCCGTCGAAGTGAACGAAATTCGCCGTCCCGAAACCGATGCCCAGCTTGTTGCCGAGAATATCGCCCTCCAGCTGGAGCGCCGCGTCGCCTTCCGCCGTGCCATGAAGCGCACCGTGGGCCTGGCTCGCAAGTTCGGCGCTGAGGGGATCAAAGTCTTTTGCGCCGGCCGCTTGGCTGGTGCTGAAATCGCCCGTTCCGAATGGTACCGCGATGGTCGCGTGCCCCTTCACACCCTGGGCGCCGACATCGACTACGGCTTGGCCACCGCCAAGACCACGTACGGCGTCATCGGCGTCAAGGTCTGGATTTTCAAGGGCGAGATTCTGGATAGCGAGGTCGCACAATAATGCTCTCCCCCAACAGAACGAAATTCCGCAAGCGCCAGAAGGGCCGTCTTGATGGTCCTGCCACCGGCGGCACCGAGATCTCCTTCGGCGAAGTCGGCATCAAGGCTGTGGAACACGGCAAACTGACCAGCCAGCAGATCGAGTCCGCACGTATCGCCATCATGCGCCACATCAAGCGCGGCGGTAAGGTTTGGATCCGTATCTTCCCGGACTTCCCCGTTACCTCCAAGCCCGCTGAAGTGCGCATGGGTTCCGGTAAGGGTTCTCCGGTCGGCTGGTGCGCCCCGGTTAAGCCCGGTCGCGTGCTGTACGAAGTCAAGGGCGTGGAAATGGCCGTCATGATCGAGGCCCTCAAGCGCGCTCAGCACAAACTGCCGATCAAAACCAAGATCGTTACCAAGGAGCTGTCATAGTCATGTTGACCTCCAAGGAACTTCGTGAACTCGACGAGGCCAAGCTTGCCGAGAAGCTCTCCCAGACCGAGGAAGAGCTCTTCAAGCTGCGCTTCCAGCACGCCACGGCTCAGTTGGAAAAGACCCACCGCCTGCGCGAGCTGAAAAAGGACATCGCCCGCGTCAAGACGGTGATGACCCAAATCAAAAGCGGCAGGTAGGAAACCATGGAAGAACACAAGAGCAACCGCAGAGTGCTGACCGGCATCGTGGTTTCCGACAAAGGCGACAAGACCATTGTCGTTCGCGTCGAGACCCTGGTCAAGCACCCCCTGGTGAAGAAGTACATCCGCCGCCGCAAGAAGTTCATGGCCCACGATCCGATGAACGAGTGCGGTATGGGCGACAAGGTGCAGATCATTGAGCACCGCCCGCTGTCGGCTCGCAAGCGCTGGCATCTGGTGAAGATCATGGAGAAGGCGAAATGATTCAGGTAGAATCTGTCCTCGACGTCGCCGACAACTCCGGTGCGAAGAAAGTTGCCTGCATCAAGGTGCTTGGTGGCTCGCGCCGCCGGTATGCCTCGGTGGGCGACATCATCGTGGTCTCGGTGAAGGAAGCCATGCCCCATTCCAAAGTGAAGAAGGGCCAGGTGATGAAGGCTGTTATCGTGCGGACCAAGAAAGAAGTTGGTCGTCCCGACGGCACCTACATCAAGTTTGACAACAACTCGGCCGTGCTGCTCTCCAACCAGCTGGAGCCGGTGGGTACCCGCATCTTCGGACCCGTGGCACGCGAACTTCGTCTGAAAAACTTCATGAAGATCGTTTCGCTGGCCCCTGAAGTCCTTTAGAGCGTGAGCCTGAGGAAAGTATGAAAACGTACCGCATCCGCAAGGACGACAAGGTTATTGTCATCGCGGGCAAGGACAAGGGCAAGATCGGCAAGGTCTTGAAGGTCCTCCCCAAGACTGACAGAATCTTGGTGGAAAAGGTGAACATGGTGAAGCGTCACCGCAAGGGCAACCCCTACGCCGGCCAGGCCGGCGGCATTGAGGAGAAAGAGGCGTCTTTGGCCATCTCCAACGTTGCTCTGATGTGTGACGCTTGTGCCAAGCCTACCCGCGTGGGCTACAAGTACACCGAAGACGGCAAGAAGCTCCGCTTCTGCAAGAAATGCAACGAAGTAATCAGCTAAAGGGAATCCTAACAATGACTCGCCTCGAACAAGTCTACTCCGAGAAGGTCGTGCCGGCCTTGCAAAAGGAGTTCGGGTACAAGTCGCCCATGCAGATTCCCAAGTTCAAGTTCATTTCCCTGAACATCGGACTTGGCGAAGCCTCGCAGAACTCCAAACTGATCGATGAGGCTGTGGCCGAGCTGACCGCCATTGCCGGCCAAAAGTCCGTCATCACCCGGGCCAAGAAGTCCATCGCGGCATTCAAGCTGCGTGAAAATCAGCCAGTAGGCTGCCGGGTGACGCTTCGCAATGAACGCATGTGGGATTTTTATGACAAGCTGGTGAACTTCGCTCTCCCGCGCGTCCGCGACTTTCGCGGCGTTCCGGACAGGGGCTTTGACGGCCGGGGTAACTTCACCCTGGGCATCAAGGAACACACCATTTTTCCCGAAATCAACATCGACCGGGTCGAGCGCGTGAAGGGCATGAACATCACTATTGTGACGACAGCCCAGACCGACAAGGAAGGCAAAGTCCTTCTCGATCTTCTCGGCATGCCCTTCAGAAAGTAGGAGGAATCGACCGTGGCACGCACTGCTCTCAAGGTGAAAGCCCGGCGTAAAGCCAAGTTTTCTTCCCGGGCCTACAACCGCTGCCCCATTTGCGGCCGCGCCCGGGCGTTTTTGCGCAGATATGGCCTCTGCCGTATCTGCTTCCGCAACATGGCCCTGGCCGGCGAATTGCCCGGTGTCAGGAAATCGAGCTGGTAGGAGGCCGACATGTCCGTGACCGATCCAATCGCCGATATGCTGGCCCGCATCCGCAACGCATACCATGCGCTGCATAAGAAGGTCGCCATGCCGCACTCCCGTATGAAGGAGTCCATGGCTGGGATTCTGAAGGATCAGGGCTACATTGAGGAATTCGCTGTTGACGGGCGCGATCTGGTGATTTCGCTCAAGTACGCAAAAGGGCGCCCCCTTATCGCGGGCCTCAAACGCGTGAGCAAACCCGGACGCCGCATCTACGTGGGGGCCCATGACATCCCCCGCGTGCAGAACGGACTTGGCATCTGCATTCTCTCCACCTCGCACGGCATCATGGACGGCCTCGCCGCCAAGAACGCCAAAGTGGGCGGCGAGCTGCTCTGCGAAGTCTGGTAAGAGGATTTAGCCATGTCCCGCATCGGCAAAAAAGAAATCGCCATTCCCTCTGGAGTCGAAGTCAAGATTTCAGACGACATGGTGAACGTCAAGGGTCCCAAGGGCGCCCTTTCCACGCCCACTCACCCCAAAATCTCTTATGAGATGGAGGGTAACACCATGCGCGTCGGGCGAGTCGATGACACTCGCATCGCCCGCGCTCAGCATGGCCTGCGCCGCACCCTCCTGGCCAACTGCATCGAGGGCGTGACCAAGGGCTTCGCCAAGACTCTTGAAGTCATCGGCGTGGGCTACAAGGTCCAGGTTGCCGGCAAAGCCGTTGTTTTGACCGTCGGGTTCTCCCATCCGGTCGAATACCCCCTGCCTGTCGGCGTCGAAGCCAAGGCCGAGGGCAACAAGCTCACCCTGTCGGGTATCGACAAGCAGCTTGTTGGCGAAGTCGCAGCTACCATCAGGCGCGTGCGTCCGCCCGAACCCTTCAAGGGCAAGGGCATCAAGTACGAAAACGAGCAGATTCGCCGCAAGGCCGGCAAATCTGGCGGCAAGAAGTAAGGGGCTGGCCATGAAATTGACCAAACAAGCTGCACGTGCACGCCGCAAGGTGCGCATTCGCAAGAAGATCTCCGGCACGCAGTCGCGTCCCAGGCTGGTAGTGTACCGCTCCAACCTGCACATGTACGCCCAGATCGTGAACGACGAGACCGGCCAGACCCTGGTTTCCTCCTCCTCCCTGGCCTTGTCAAAGGCCGGGGAGGCCCTCAAGCCCAACAAGGAAACCGCCGCCAAGGTGGGCCGGGACGTGGCCGCCAAGGCCAAGGAAAAGGCCATTGAAATAGTGGTCTTCGACCGTAACGGCTACCTCTATCACGGTTGCGTCAAGGCTATGGCCGACGGCGCTCGTGAGGGCGGACTGCAATTCTAACGGGGCTCATAATGGAACAGTCTGAACTGACTCATGTCGAGAAGATCGTATCGCTCAACCGCGTGGCCAAAGTCGTCAAGGGCGGCCGCCGGTTCAGCTTCAGCGCTCTGGTGGTAGTGGGTGACGGAAAGGGTTCCGTGGGATACGGCCTGGGTAAGGCCAACGAAGTCCCCGAAGCCATCCGCAAGGCTACCGAACAGGCCAAGAAGACCATGATCAAGGTTGCCCTTATTGACGGCACCCTGCCTTACGAGGTCATGGGGCGTTTCGGCGCCGGGCGAGTGGTCCTCATTCCGGCTTCGAAGGGTACCGGGATCATCGCTGGCGGACCTGTCCGCGCAGTGATGGAGGCCGCAGGGGTGCATGACCGCCGTCGCAGGTCTGGCTTCGCTTCGCAGCGCTGACCAGGTTTCCGAACTGCGCGGCAGAACCCTGGAAACTCCGAGGAAATAAGACCATGAGCGGGCAAGTGACCATCACGCTCGTAAAGAGCAAGATCGGCTGCAATCCCAGGCAGCGGGCGACTCTTGAGGCCCTTGGCCTCAAGAAGATCCGTCAGGAGAAGACCCTGCCGGACACTCCCGATGTCAGGGGGATGATATTCAAGGTCTCTCACCTTATTGAGGTGAAATAAGATGTTACTGCATGAGCTTTATCCCTTCCCCGAGGACCAAAAGGACCGCAAGCGCATTGGCCGCGGTCGTGCTACCGGGCAGGGTTGTACTGCTGGCAAGGGCAACAAGGGGCAGAACGCGCGTGCTGGCACTGGCACCAAGGCTTGGTTCGAGGGCGGTCAGATGCCTTTGGCCAGGCGCCTGCCCAAGCGCGGCTTCAAGAACCCCTTCAAGGTTTCCTACGCCCCGGTGAACCTCGACAGACTTGTCGAGTCTTTCCCCGATACCACGGAAATCACTCTGGACGCCATTTACGAGCGCGGCATCGTTGCCCGTGGCTCGCTGGTGAAGGTCCTCGGCAACGGTGAGCTCTCCAAGGCCATCACTGTCGAGGCCCATAAGTTCAGCGCTTCTGCCCTGGAGAAAATCTCCAAGGCCGGAGGTTCCGCAAAGCCTCTGGAAAACGTGACGGAAGGCTAACGTGGCAATGCAAGGCGTGGAGAATCTGGCTCGTCTGCCGGAGCTTAAGAAGAAGATCCTCTGGACCTTCCTCATTCTGGCTGTTTACCGCGTGGGTATCCATGTGCCGGTTCCGGGCGTGGACCCTCTTGCGCTCAACGACTTCTTCCAGAGCACCAAGAACACCCTTTTTGGACTCTTGGATATGTTTTCCGGCGGCGGTCTTTCTAAAGTCTCAATCTTCACCCTGGGCATCATGCCCTACATCTCCGCCTCCATCGTCATGCAGTTGCTTACCGTGGTCAGCCCTGAGCTGTCCCGACTGCAGAAGGAGGAGGGGGCGCAGGGCCGAAAAAAAATAACACAATACACCCGTTACGGCACGGTGCTCATCACCCTTATTCAGGGGTTGGGCATCGCCGTCGGTCTTGAGAGCATGACCAGCCCTACTGGTGCTCCCTTGGTTGTTGATCCTGGTCTTGGATTCAAGTTCATGACCGTGATGACGCTTACCGCAGGCACAGTTTTCCTGATGTGGCTTGGTGAGCAGATTACCGAGAAGGGCATCGGCAACGGCATATCCTTGATCATATTCGCGGGTATCGTGGCCGGTCTTCCCCGTGCGCTCATCAACACGTTTCAGCTTGTGGGACAAGGGGAAATGAGTCTCCTGGTCCTGCTCATGCTGATCGTGGCCATGGGCGGCGTGCTGGTAGCAATTGTTTTCATGGAACGTGGCCAACGGCGTATTCCGATTCAGTACGCCAAACGCATGGTAGGTCGAAAGATGTACGGCGGGCAGACTACTCACCTGCCCCTTCGCATCAACACAGCAGGCGTGATCCCTCCGATCTTCGCCTCATCGATCTTGCTGTTCCCTGCGACCATCGCCAACTTTTATCAGGCGGAATGGGTGCAGATGGTGTCCAGCTGGTTTAGCCCCAGCTCCATCGTCTACAACGTTCTGTTCATCGCCATGATTGTGTTCTTCTGCTACTTCTACACCGCGATCATTTTTGATCCGAAGCAGATAGCGGAGAACATCCGTAAGCAAGGTGGTTTTGTTCCAGGCATTCGGCCTGGCCAGAAAACCAAGGAATACCTTGATCGGGTTTTGGCGCGGCTCACCCTGTGGGGATCGATGTATATCTCCGCTGTCTGCGTGCTGCCCATGATCCTCATCGCTCAGTTCAACGTACCGTTCTATTTTGGCGGCACGAGCATACTGATCGTTGTGGGTGTTGCCATGGACTTCATGAGCCAGTTAGAGTCCTACATGATCAGCAGGCAGTACGAAGGTCTGCTTGCCAAGGGTCGTATCAAGGGCAGGGCTTAGTTTGAAGAAGTTCAGAGGCATTTTCATCAAGAACGACGCTGAAGTGAATATCATGCGCCAGGCTGGCGGCATTGTTGCCGCCATCCTGGACGAGTTGGAAAAGGCCGTGCGGCCCGGCGTCAAGACCATGCTCTTTGAAGAAATGGCTGTGCAGCTGTGCAAGGACTACGAGGTGAAGCCCGCCTTCAAGGGGTATCTCGGATATCCTTTCGCGCTGTGCTGTTCGGTAAACGAGGAAGTGGTCCACGGGTTTCCGTCCAACCGTGAGTTGCGGGACGGTGACATTGTGAGCTTCGACATGGGGGTCATCCACCGTGGTTTTTACGGAGATTCCGCGAAAACCGTCCCGGTGGGCCAGATATCCGATGAAGTTACCAAGCTTCTTCAGGTAACCAGGGATTCCCTCTACCTCGGGATCGAACAGGCCATGGTTGAGGCAAATCTGTATGATATTTCTCTGGCCATCCAAAAACATGTTGAAGGCCAGGGGTACTCTGTAGTAAGACGGTTCGTTGGTCACGGCATTGGACGGCATCTCCATGAGAAACCGGAGGTGCCTAATTTTGTCCCTACGGGGGCAGGTGCTGTGGTGCTTAAGCCGGGGATGACGCTGGCTATAGAGCCGATGGTCACCATGGGCGGCCCTGAAGTCGAGATACTGGCGGATAAATGGACCGCAGTCACCAAAGACCGCAGTCTTGCCGCGCACTTCGAGCACACCGTGGTGGTCACCAGCGACGGACCAAAAATTTTGAGCCAGCGCCTCCCGGCGTAGGCCATACCCATTTGTGGGGGAAAGAAAATGAAAGTGCGGCCCTCGGTAAAGAAACTCTGTCCGAAATGTAAGATCATCCGTCGCCACGGCGTTCTGCGGGTGGTCTGTGAAAATCCCCGGCACAAACAGCGCCAGGGATAAGCCCAGAACCTAAGCGAGGTATCGAAACGTGGCCCGTATTGCTGGAGTCGACCTTCCCAGGAACAAGCGCATGGACATCGCCCTGACCTATATTTATGGAATCGGGCGCACCACTGCACTGAAGATCCTGGATACCACAGGCGTGGACTGGACCAAAAGGACTGATGACCTTTCCTCCGAGGAAGTGAATACCATCCGCAAAGAGATCGAAGCCAACCATAAGGTTGAAGGAGATCTTCGTCGCGAGGTCACAGCCAATATCAAGCGGTTGATGGAAATTGGATGCTATCGTGGGCTCAGGCACCGCAAGGGCCTTCCTGTCCACGGGCAGCGCACCCATACCAATGCCCGTACCCGCAAGGGTCCCCGTCGCGCCGTGATGGCTAAGAAAAAGAAATAACCGCGTAGCGCGTTATTCAATAGAGGATTATTATGGCTGCTAGACCGCGCCGTACTGGCAAGAAAGAGAAGAAGAACATCCCGGTTGGGGTGGCCCACATTCAGGCCACTTTCAACAACACAATCATCACCTTCACCGATCCCCGGGGCAACGTGGTGAGTTGGGCAACCTCCGGCGGTGCCGGATTTAAGGGTTCCCGCAAATCCACCCCCTTTGCCGCCCAGGTGGCCGCTGAAACTGCTGCCCGCAAGGCTCAGGACAACGGCATGCGCACCGTCGGCATCTTCGTGAAGGGACCTGGTTCCGGGCGTGAGGCCGCCATGCGCGCCATCAATGCCGCCGGGTTCAAGGTGAGCTTCATCCGCGATGTCACCCCTATTCCCCATAACGGCTGCCGTCCGCCTAAACGGCGCCGGGTCTAGCTCAGGAGGACATCTACAGTGGCTCGCTATACCGGACCTAAATGCCGTCTTTGTCGCCGTGAGGGCGCCAAGCTCTTCCTGAAGGGCGACCGTTGCTTCACGGACAAGTGCGCTTACGAGCGCCGTCCTTATGCCCCTGGCCAGCACGGCCGCATTCGCAAGAAGATGAGCGACTACGCCGTTCAGCTTCGCGAAAAGCAGAAAGCCCGTCGCGTTTACGGCATTCTCGAAGAGCAGTTCCGCAGCTACTTCGCCGAAGCCGACCGTCAGAAGGGTGTCACCGGCGCCAACCTGCTCATCAACCTTGAGCGCAGGATGGATAACGTCGTGTTCCGCATGGGCTTTGCCAACTCCCGCGACCAGGCTCGTCAGATGGTCCGCCACGGTCTGTTCATCCTGAACGGCCGCCGTGTGACCATCCCCTCGATCCAGGTTCGCGTGGGTGACGTTGTTGAAGTGCGCGAAAAGAACCGCACGTCCCCCTCCATTCTGGAAGCCCAGCAGGTTATCGCCCGCCGTGGCTGCCCCGTGTGGCTCGAAGTCGATGGCGCCGCGTTCAAGGGCAAGGTCAACGCCATGCCTACTCGCGAAGACATCCAGCTGGCAGTGAACGAGCAGCTCATCGTCGAACTGTACTCCAAGTAAGAGGACACAATGCTTATCCGTACAGGCGACAGGCTCATCAACACCCGCAACTGGTCCGAGCTGGTGCGTCCCGAAAAATTGGCGCGCGACTCAAAATCCAGCTCCACCTACGGTAGGTTCACTTGCGAACCGCTGGAGCGCGGCTTCGGCACCACGCTGGGCAATGCCCTGCGGCGTGTGCTGTTGTCGTCCCTGCAGGGTGCGGCCATCGTGTCGGTCAGTGTCGAGGGCATTCAGCACGAGTTCACCACCATCCCCGGAGTTATCGAGGATGTCACCGATGTCGTGCTGAACCTCAAACTGGTGCGTCTTGCCATGAATACGGACGCTCCCCAGCGCCTCACCCTTTCGGTGAATAAGCAGGGGCCCGTCACCGCCGGTGATATCGGCGTCAACCAGCATGTCACCGTTCTGGACCCCACCCAGCACATCTGCACCCTCTCCGAGGCACGTGACCTCAAGATGGAGTTCGAAGTGCGCATGGGCAAGGGCTACGTCCCGGCTGACATGCACGAAAACATCGGCCAGGATATCGGCCTGATCACCCTGGACTCCAGCTTCACCCCGGTGAAGAAGGTTGCCTACACGGTGGAGCAGGCCCGCGTCGGGCAGATGACCAACTACGACAAACTCGTTCTCGACGTCTGGACCGATGGTTCCGTGACTCCCGAGGACGCCATCGCGTACAGCGCGAAGATCCTCAAGGACCAGCTCTCGGTGTTCATCAACTTCGACGAGAAAGAGTCTGAGACGGAAGGTTCGCGCAGCGGCGACGACCATGACCTGAACCCCAACCTGTTCAAGTCCATCGATGAGCTGGAGCTTTCGGTTCGCGCTACCAACTGCTTGAAGAGCGCCAACATTTCCCTTGTTGGCGAGCTGATGCAGCGCTCCGAGAACGAGATGCTCAAGACCAAGAATTTTGGCAAGAAGTCCCTTGAGGAAATCCGCCGCGTTCTTGAAGACCTTGGCCTCGACTTCGGCATGCGTATCGATAACTTCGAAACGAAATACCAGGAATGGGTGAAGAGGAAGCAGACCAATGAGGCATAGCAAAGGCGGAAAAAAGCTCGGGAGAACCAGCTCCCACCGCAAGGCCATGTTCCGCAACATGGCGCGGTCGCTTCTCACCTACGGCCAGATCAAGACCACTGAGACCAAGGCCATGGAGCTGCGCAAGGTTGCCGACAACCTTGTCACTCTTGGACTGCGCAACGACCTGCATGCTCGTCGTCTCGCCTATAAGGTGCTCGAGAATCACCAGCTGGTGCAGAAGCTGTTTGACGAGATCGCTCCCCGGTTTAACGGCGCGGGCGGTGGATATACCCGTGTTTACAAGCTTGGCCTCCCCCGCGTCGGTGATTGCGCCTCTATGGCCGTGATCGAACTGACCCGCCGCGAGGAAACTGTCGAGGCGGCTCCCGCTGCCGAGTCGGCTGTCAAGGCGTAGACGGGGTTCAGCACTTCGTCCCAAAGCGGAGCAGCTTGCTGCTCCGCTTTTTTTTTTGTCCTTTACTATCGGCTTTGATGATTGTATTGATCTGCCCTATGGATATTAGACGGCTTGAAGCCTTTCGAAAGGTATACGAACTCGGCAGCTTCTCCAAAGCCGGACAAGACCTCTTCTTATCCCAGCCGACCATCAGCGCGCACGTCCTCTCCTTGGAACAGGAACTGGGCACGCAGCTTTTCGACAGGCTTGGGCGAACGATTCTTCCTACCCAGGCCGGAGACATTCTCTACAAACACGCCCTCCAGGCGTTTGCCGCTTTGGAAAGCGCGACCGCCGAGATCGGCCTCTTGCAGCAGCGCGTGGCCGGAGAAATCCTTATCGGCGGCAGTACAATCCCTGCGACCTATCTGCTGCCCCAACGGCTGGCAGAGTTCAAAAAGCTCTATCCAGACGTCCGTGTTCGCCTTACTGTCGGTGATTCGCAGGACATCATCACGGCCATCCAGAGCGGGTCCTTGGCCTTGGGCGTCGTGGGGGCCATGCTGCCTGATCCTGACCTCGTTTTCACGCACCTTCAGGATGATGACCTTATCATCGCATGTTCCAGAACGCTGCCAGAGTACCAGGCCTTCGTAAAATCCGGGGCTGACCAACTGCCTGCCGACCTGTTGCACCAGTGGCCTTGGGTGTTACGCGAACAGGGGTCCGGAACCAGGCGCGCCCTTGAACTCGCCTTGTCGTCAATCGGGCTTGATCTGCGGACGTTTTCACCGGCAATCGAGGCGCGAAGCCATGAGGCCGTGGTCCAATGCGCGCTTCACGGCCTGGGGCTCTGCGTTACTTCTCGCATTGCTGCTGCGCCCTGCCTGGCCAAGGGAGACCTGATCCCTATAGAGATTCCCGGCCTCCAGATGCAGCGCTCTTTCCAGATTGTCCGTCACGCCAAACGCCACCTCTTTCCCGCCATGCGCTACTTCATCGATTTCCTCAATTCCAGCAAAGGGTAGATTCCGTGCTCACGCATCCGCGCCTCGTGGATACAGTCAAAGCCGCCGGTTGAGCCGCAAAGCTCGCCCCAGGGGACCTGGCGGCTGTTCTGCGCGATCTTGAAGTCGCTGATGACCCTCGGTTGCTCACTGGAACAGGCGACAACGAGGACGCTGCCGTTTTGACTTTTCCCTCTGGGAAGGCCCTGGTGCAGACTGTCGACTTTTTCACACCCGTGGTGAACGATCCCTTCCGTTTCGGCCAGATCGCCGCCGCCAACGCCCTTTCCGACGTTTATGCCATGGGCGGTGAGCCGTTCGCGGCCATGAACATCGTCTGCTTTCCCGCCAAGTGCATGTCGCTTGATATTCTCAAAGAGGTTCTGCGGGGCGGCTTCTCCAAGATCAAGGAAGCCGGAGCAGCCATGGCTGGCGGACACAGCGTCGAGGACTCGGAGATAAAGTATGGCGTCCTGGGGACCGCCTACTGCTCACCAAACCGCTTGGGACTGGGATTTTGGCAACAGCGGTCAAGGCCGCGCTTCCGGATTCGGATCGATACGAGGATGCCATCTGGCGGGTTGCTTCGCGGTTAAACAGCGTGCCGGGCAGGCTTATCCGCGAGCATGGCCTGCGTGCGGCAACGGATGTGACAGGGTTCGGGCTGGGCGGCCACCTGCTGGAGATGTCCAAGGCGTCCGGCCTTGGAGTTGAACTTTTCGCCCATGCAGCACCTGTGATTTCCGACGCCTACGATCTTGCGCGTCAGGGGTTCGTTCCTGTGGGCAGCCATGCCAACCGCAAATACTTTGCGGATGGATGCGACGTTGACGATGGCGTTGACCCGCTCCTTCTTGACCTCATATTTGATGCGCAGACCTCTGGCGGCATGGTCCTGGCTGTTCCAGAGCCTTTGGTGGATTCAGTCTGCCAGGCGCTGGCGCAGGCGGGGGACCTTGCCGCGCAGATCGGGCGCGTGCTCGATCATGCCTCTCCCCGGGGCTTATTGCACATCAGGCCATAGCATGGGCACCCTCTTTGGAGCAGCCGTGCTCTGGACAGATTGAGATAAAAATGACACAATCCTCGAACCGTATCCCTTTCTCAGGGGTACCTAGCTGAGCCATATCTGAAGGAGGATATACATGAAGCCCGAGGAAAAGGTTGTTTCCATGGACGAATACCGCAACAATAAGGAGAATGACGTGCCTTCGATGTCGGAACTCAATGCAAAAACGTCCCAGGACATCAGCCGTATGGCTCTGTTGCTGGCGCTGTTGGCAGTTCTTCTGGCTGGCGTATTGTTCTTTAAGGCCAACCAGAACCTGAACGTTCTCTCCAAGGATGTAAGCGGAATCAGCTCCAAGATCGGCACCATCGACGCCAAGATGGCCGAGCTTGAGAATCTGCCTGCCAAGTCCAAGCGTATGGTCATGGGCACCATGATCATGGAAATGGCTCAGAAGGCTTCCTATCTTTCCACTCAGGTGGAGAACCCCGAGCAGGCCGCCAAGCTGCTCCAGGCTATGGAGCTCATGCAGCAGGCCAAGCCCGAGTAGAGCTTCCATCCCATCGTGTTTTTGCCCGGTTTCGCCAATGCGGAACCGGGCTTTTTTGTTGCCTCGTATCATTGATAAAATATGTGAGGACGTAATCCTGTGGCGTCTCTTCGAATCCAGGGACTGATTTCCGCCTGATGGCGAGGACGGCATTCGCTTTGCCGCAACTCGTCTTCTCCGGCCCCAGTATCCCTGGTCGGGACATTTCTCCCCATGTATCGCCCGCATCCGCTGTTTCCGTTCCTGACTGTTCCCCTGGGAGGGACGGCCTCGGCAAAAGTCACCTCCTGGAAGGTCCTCTGTTTACATGTTTACATTATTGGCGTAATTTTTCCGAGCGGTTGGGGGGAGTATCATCAGCAAAGGGGTCGTCATGCGTATATCGTTCTCTTTGAAGATCGCGCTGCTTCTTGTGGCAAGTATCGTTGTGGTGAGCCTTGGCATCTTTTTTACCACTAACTATTTCATATCCGATGGCTTCGACCGACAAGCCGTACTGGAGCTTGAGGGCAGGCAGAAATCCGTCCAGTCCAAGCTGCAAGGCCTGAAGGATGAGACTCTGGCTGAGACGTTTCTGATCGCCTCCGACCTTGCGATTGCCCAGGCTATTGAAAAGGGCGACTCTGCATTCCTTAAAAAGCACGCAAAGACGATCCTGGAGAAAACCGGGATAGACTTCCTGACCATCACCGACGCCAAGGGCAACGTCGTGGCCCGTGGGCATTCCGACCAGACCGGCGACTCCGCACTCGGGCAACTCGCCATCAAAAAGGGCCTTCAGGGCCAGGAATCCGTGGGCCTGGAGGAAGGGACGGTGGTCAAGCTGTCGGTTCGTGGCGGCGCGCCGGTGAAGCTCGACGGCAAGATCGTCGGCGCGGTGTCTGTCGGCGAGAACCTCGGCACCCATCAGTTTGTGGACCAGATCAAACGCGACATGGGCGTGGAGTGCACCATCTTCAACGGCGACACCCGGATGAGCACATCCATCGTCAGCGACGGCAAGCGGGCTGTCGGCACAAAAATGACCAACCCCAAGGTGGTCGAGGCCGTCCTGCAGAAAGGCAGCGTATTCAACGCGCGAAATTCCATTCTGAATGTCGAGTACGACACGTACTATTGGCCTCTCACCATGGCTGACGGCAAAATCGGCGGCATGCTGTTCATCGGCAAGGACCGCAAAAGCATCGAAGCCACCCAGCTTGGCATTGTGTGGAGTGTCCTGGGCAGCGCCACCTTTGTCGGCCTGCTGATGCTGGCTATCGGTCTGTTTGCTTCCCGCAGACTGACCAAGCCCATCATCACCACCATCGCTTTTGCCAAAGCCGTGGCCGAAGGCAAGCTTGACGAGAACCTTTCCGTCAAGCGCAACGACGAGGTAGGCGACCTCGCCGACGCCCTGCGCACCATGGTTACGGCCATCAAGTCCAAGATCAACGAAGCCCAGGAAAAGACCCATGAAGCTGGGGTTCAGACAAAGATGGCGGAAGAGGCCAAATGTGCGGCGGAAGCCGCGTATGGACAGGCCGAGGCGGCCCGTTGCGATGGAATGCTCTCGGCGGCCATCCAGCTCGAAGGGGTCGTTCAGGGCATTAGTGTGGTCAGCACGCAGCTTTCCCGCCAGATTGACCTCACCACCCAGGACATGAGCGTCCAGGAACGGCGCACCGCCGAGGCGGCGACCGCCATGGAGCAGATGAACGCCACGGTGCTCGAGGTTGCCCGAAGCGCTTCCAACGCGGCCCAGCAGGCCTCCTTGGCCAAGGGCAAGGCCGAAGAGGGTAAAAGTGTTGTCAGCCGCGCAGTCACGGCCATCGGTCAGGTGGACCGTATGGCGGGCGAACTGGAACAGGATATGTCCACGCTGGGTGAGCAGGCCCGTTCCATCAGCGGCATTATGAGCGTCATCTCGGACATCGCCGACCAGACCAACCTCCTGGCCCTGAACGCGGCCATCGAGGCCGCCCGCGCGGGCGACGCCGGGCGCGGCTTTGCCGTGGTGGCAGACGAGGTGCGAAAGCTCGCCGAAAAGACCATGACCGCCACCA
Organism: Desulfovibrionaceae bacterium; assembly: GCA_009773665.1. Lineage (GTDB taxonomy): Bacteria > Desulfobacterota > Desulfovibrionia > Desulfovibrionales > Desulfovibrionaceae > Fundidesulfovibrio. Next base: position 18,552 of record WSYE01000043.1, read on the forward strand.
AGGAAGTGGGCGATTCCATCCATGCGATCCAGAACGGGACCACCCGCAACGTGGACCGGGTCAAGTCCGCAGCCGGAGCCGCCAAAAACGCTTCAGACCTGGCGGAGCAGTCCGGGCAAGCGCTGGAGGAGATCGTCTCCCTGGTGGATGAAACCACCGCCCAGGTGCAATCCATAGCTGCCGCCTCCGAGGAGCAGTCGGCTTCCAGCGAAGAGATCAACCGCATCGTGGAAGAAGTGAGCCGGATTACCTCCTCCACCGCTACCGGAATGCGCGGGTCGTCGCAGGGTGTTGCCGAACTTGCCGAGCGCTCCAGGCAGTTGGAGACCCTGATCAACTCCTTTAGGAGCAGCTAGGCGTGTCCCTGAAACACATGCCAGTGTTTTTCAGGGATGAGATGATTTTCAACGATTTGTTCTCAAGATAGCGATGCATTGATGTTGAGGACGCCGTACGAGAGGCTCGGAAAGGGCAAGGCAGGCTTCCTGCCGGACATTTCGGCAGGAGAGAGAGGCTAGAGAAAGCTCTGCCCGGAAAAGTACCGGGAACGTGCGGGAATTCAATCAGGAGAGAATCTCGGCCAATTCCGCCGGGGTGTTCACATTGAAGAAGGGGCGGGACTCCTTCACCGAATAGGGCACGCAATGACGACAGGCTGCCGGAATGGCTCGGGAGAGCTTCCGGCAGCCTTCTTCGTTGGCTCGGCGCAGCAATGCAGCCGCTTCGGGTTCATAGACCGACACCAGGGCCTCGATGAAGCCCGTTTCGGTCTGTTCAAACGTGGTGAGCACCGCATGGGCAGGGCGGACGCGCCATGCGTCCAGCAACGTCTCCAACGTGTCCACATCAAGCAGGGGGAGGTCGCAGGACAGGACGAGGCACGGGGTCCGGAAGCGCTCCAGGGCAGTGATTATGCCCCCCATGGGGCCAAGACCGGGCGCATCATCCAGGAACCAGGGCACGCCCGTCACCAGGGGGGCCGGGTCACGCCCGGAAATGGCCACGTTGGGGCAGAAGTGACTGGCGAGCGCGACCATCCGGGCCAGCATGGGCTGGCCTTCGATTTCCACGGCGGCCTTGTCCCGGCCCAGGCGGCGGCTTTTCCCCCCGGCCAGGATGACCGCAGTGTCAGGACTCGTTGCCGATGCGGGCATGAGTGTCCGTGAAGATGCTGAAGCGGTTCTCGCGGGAGAAGCCAAGCAGGGTCATGCCTGCCTTTCGGGCAGTCTCGACTCCGGCGGTGGTCACGGCAGAGCGGCTGACCATGACCGCATACCCGGAGCGGACCGCCTTGCCCACCAGCGAGGCCGTGGCGCGCGCCGTGACGTAGAGCACCTGCCCCGCCAGGGGATGACGACCGGCCAAGGCCCAGCCAGCCAGCCTGTCCAGGCAGTTATGGCGTCCGATGTCTTCCACGTGGTGCACGAACGTTTTCTGGGTCGGGTCGTACAGGGCGGCCCGGTGGAAGCACCCGGTGGCGTCCCAGCGTCCGGCCATGCCCATGAACTGAGCTGCTCCCCGCAAAATGTCTTCAGGCGAAAGCGCACCGGGCCAAGCGGGGGCGACAGGGGGCGAACCCGGCTCGAAGCGCACACGGAACTCTTGGGCTCCCAGGGTAGTCAGCACGGGGATCATGCCCGCCGGACAGATGTCCAGCAGGGCGTGTCCGAGGGCCAGATCGGCCAGTCCGTCGGGGAAGGCCCATAGCTTTTTGTCCCTGCCGCCTTCGACTGCCAGGGAGACGGGGATTTCCGGAGCGGCTTCATCCTGGAAGGTGCGCCAGGAGCCGTCTTTGAACTGCCTGCACGGCAAATGCGCGAGGTCCGAGTCGTGTACTGTCATGTGGTGTGATTGACATAGGATGTATTGATCTGGCAAGCATGTCACAAATGTCATAGGAGGCTAAGCGAAATGAAGCTGACAATACAGACGGTTGTCGTCTTGTGCGTTCTCATGTGCGCGTTCCCGGTGCTGGCCCAGGACAAGGTCCTGATGATGGCCACAACCACCAGCACGGAAGACACGGGCCTCCTGCCTGTGTTGGCTGAAGCGTTCAAGAAGAAGTCCGGGATCGAGTTGCGCTGGGTTGCCGTGGGCACTGGCAAGGCACTGGAGATCGGCAAAAACTGCGACGCCGACCTGCTCATGGTGCATGCCCCCGACGCCGAGAAGAAATTCATGGAGGAGGGTGCCGGCAAGGCCAGGACCCAGATCATGTACAACGACTTCGTGCTGATCGGCCCCAAGGCCGACCCGGCCAAAGTGAAGGGCAAGAGCGTGGCCGACGCGCTGAAGGGCCTCTCCGCTGCCAAGGCGACCTTTGTGAGCCGTGGCGACAAGTCCGGCACGCACATGGCCGAGCTCAAGCTCTGGAAGGTGGCTGCCATGGACGCCCCCGACAAGGAAACCTGGTACATTTCCAGCGGGCAGGGCATGCTTCAGTGCCTGCGCATGGCTGCCGAAAAGGGTGGATACGTCCTGGCCGACCGGGGCACCTGGATACAGTTCGAGTCTTCGCCGGAGTCCAAGAGCATGGGCATCCTGGTGGAGGGCGACCCCACCCTGCGCAACCAGTACAGCGTGCTGACCCTGAACCCCGAAAAATGCTCCAAGGCCAAGCTGGCCGCCGCTGAAGCCTTTGCCTCCTGGATCGCCTCCGCCGAAGGCCAGAAGGTCATTGGCGACTTCAAGCTCATGAACAAGCAGCTCTTCTTCCCCAACGCCGGGAAATAATGAACTATCTGCTTGATGGTCTTTCGCGCGCCGGGGGCCTTCTGGCCTCCGGCGATGCCGAGACCTTTTCCGCCGTATCCGCCACTCTGGAGGCAACCGCCCTGGCCATGGGCGCGGCCCTGATTCCAGGGCTGCCCGCCGGGTTCTGCCTGGGCTATTTCCGCTTTCCGGGGCGGCGTTTCCTGCGCATGATTTCCGATGCCCTCATGGCATTTCCCACGGTGGTCATCGGCCTGCTGGTGTACGCCATGCTGTCGCGCCGGGGGCCGTTCGGCGAACTCGGCCTGCTGTTCACCGTGCCCGGCATGGCTCTTGGCCTGACTCTGCTGGCCCTGCCCATGATCGTGAGCCTCACGGCCTCCGCCGTGGAGCAGATGGATTCGAGGCTTCGCCTGAGCCTCTTGACCTTGGGCGCGGATTCGCGCCAACTGCTTCTGGGCGTGCTGTGGGAGGCCCGCTTCGGAGTCCTGGCCGGAGCCGTGGCCGCGTTCGGGCGCGTGGTGTCCGAGGTGGGCATTGCCATGATGGTGGGCGGCAACATCAAATGGCACACCCGCACCATCACCACGGCCATCGCCCTGGAGACCGGCAAGGGCGAGTTCGCCCAGGGCATTGCCCTGGGCGTAGTGCTCCTGGGTATTGCGCTCGGGGTCAACGCGGCTCTGGCGGTGCTCAAGCGCAGGACCGGGCCATGAATAATTCAGCAAGCCTCGTTTATGATCTTGATGGGGTGGAGCACCGGTTCGACGGCCATCTGGCCCTTCGCTGTTCCGGGCTTCAGGTGGCGCGGGGGAGCATCGTGGGCATTCGCGGGCCAAACGGAGCGGGCAAGAGCACCTTGCTCTCCATCATGTCCTTCCTGATGCCTCCGACTTCCGGCACCGTCCTCTTCTGCGGCGAACCAGGCCGCAGCGGCGATGTGCGGCTGCGCAGGCAGTCCGTGCTCATGCCGCAGGACCCGGCGCTGCTGCGCCGCAGGGTGGAGGCCAACGTCCTGTATGGATTGAAGGCCAGGGGTATCCGCAACCCGGACGCTGCCGCACAGGCGCTGGAACGCGTGGGTCTCGATCCTGGGCGCTACATGCGCCGCTGGTGGTGGCAGCTCTCCGGCGGGGAGGCGCGCCGCGTGGCCCTGGCCGCGCGACTGGCCCTCGAACCTGTGGCCCTTCTTCTGGACGAGCCCACCGCCGGGCTGGACCCGGAGAGCGCCGAAATGGTGCGCCGGGCCGTGCTTGAGGATCGGGAACGCCGGGGTCTGACCGTGGTGGCCGTGAGCCACGACCGGGAATGGCTGGACTCGCTGTGCGACCAGATGTACCGTCTCGCCCCCAAGACCGGGATCGAAAAAATGCCTCAGGAGGGCGCTGCATGCGAGCCGTGAACATCGTGGGATTCAAGAATACGGGCAAGACCACTCTTTGCGCCAGCGTGATCCGCGAGCTCGCCTCCCTGGGCATTCCGGCCTCGTCGCTCAAATTCACCCACCAGGCAGGCCTGGACAAATCTTCCACGGATACGGCCAAACTCCTGGAAGTGAGCCCCGCCGTGGGGGCCATCGGCGAGTCCGAGTCCGCCATCTTCTGGCGTGAGCGCAAGCCCTTCATGGACATGCTGCCGCTCCTGGGTCAGGACATGCTGGTGGTGGAGGGCGGCAAGACCCTCGGAGTGATGGGACGCATCGTCATCGCCCGCGACGCCGAAGAGGCGCGCAAGCTGGGCGCGGGCGAGGGCGGGCTGGCCTTCGCGGTCTACGGGCCTGAGGGCGTGGACGGTGTCCCCGCCGTGAGCGACGTCCGCGAGTTGGCCCGCATCGTGTCCGAGCGGTCGTTTTTGCTGCCCGGTCTTGATTGCGGCGGCTGTGGTCGGGAGAACTGCCGCCAGTTGGCCGTGGAGATAGTGTCCGGAGCAGCCTCACCTGCTGACTGCACCGCTGTCGGCGGTGAGCTTTCCATAACAGTGAATGGCGCGCCACTGCCGCTCAATCCCTTCGTCGGGCGCATTCTGCAAGCGGGTCTTGCAGCCATGCTTGCCCAGCTCAAGGGCTACGCCCCCGGCGAAACTGTCATCAGTCTGAAACAGTAGAAATCCCTCTTCTTCTTGTCATCGCCGCTGTGTGCGTGTACTGCTTTGGGTAGAGCTCGATAGAGAGTACACCAGGAGCCGGACATGGACAACATCGAGAACGCCCCTCTCCCGGTCGCGGAACCTTCACGGGAGGATCTGCACCAGTCTCGCCTGGAATTGGTGGAGAGGCGTATTCGTGACAAGCTCGGAAGCTACCGTTCGTATAACTTTACGCAGCTTCAAAGCGTCGCCCTGAACATCTTCTTCGATCTGGCCCAGGAATTCACCGAGGTGGAGGACGTGTACGCCGTGTGCGTCATGATCCCCAAGTCGCTGTTCAACCTGGAGTGCACTCTCTACGTCATCGACGGCCAGCAGGACATCCTCAGTTGCTGCGCCTCCCATTGTCCCCGGACCGACGGCAAGATCAACTTCGCCGAAGAGATCATGGTGAAGGACGGGCACCTCGACATAATCGGCATGCTGGAAATATTCCCGGCGGACAGCCTCACCCAGCACGACACGCTCTTCTGGGGGCGTTACGCAAACAGGATCGGCTTCCAGCTCCACAACCGCTTCATAAGCCTCAAGAACAAGGAACACGTCCAGTTCATCCGCAACCTGGTGAAGGATATCGGGCACAATGTCATAGTTCCCAATATGTACTTCAAACTTTTCTATAAGCGTCTTGAAGCTAGAATTGGCCTCATAAAGCCGTTTCAGGTGAAGTTCAAAAGCATGATGCAGGAACTGTCTCAGGATGGACAGGAATTGTCTGGAGACTGGGATCGTCTCGATCAGGATATAGACTATATCTACAACGCCATTCATGACCAGTTCAAGGAAATCTACAGCCACTACCAGAACACCAGCCTGTTCCTGGAGACGCTGCTGCGGACCAGCCATTTCGAGGAAGGGCGCTACGTGCTGGAAAAGCGCAAGTGCAACTTCAAGAGCCAGGTGATCGATCCCCAGGTGGAGCGCTATCGCTCCAGGCTCACCGACCGGGGGATTGAGATCGACACCTCCATGGGCGGAGTGCCGGATCAGGAGATCGAGGTGGTGGTGGACGTGGGCCTGGTGTCGCAGGTGTACGCCAACCTGTTCTCCAACGTGGTGAAATACACCAGGGAAGTGGAGGAGAGGGGCCACAGGCGCAAGTTCATGTCCTACGGCTGGGAGATCCTGAAGAATTTTTTCGAGCCTGGACGAGACGGCATCAAGCTGAACGTGTTCAGTTCGGGTCCACCCATGAGCGCAGAGCAGAGCGAACGCCTCTTTTCCGAGGGCTACCGGGGCGACAACTCGCAGGGCGAATACGGCACCGGGCACGGGCTGTACTTCATCCGGGAAGTCGTCACCCTGCACGGCGGCAGGGTCGGCTATGAGGCGACGCCCCTGGGCAACAACTTCTACATCATCCTCCCCATTGACCCGCAAGGCCAGGGAGTGAATCCGGCGGACTGACCCATGCCAGCAGCGTACCTCGAAGCCGTCCTCAAGCCAGGACAGGCTGTGAATCCCTTGTTTGCGTTTCTTGGAATCTCCGTGGTGGAGATCTGTCCGGAACGCGTGGTGATGCAACTGTCCTTCAGGCCGGAGTTCATCCAGGGGGCGGGAGCGGTGGCAGGCGGCATCGTGGCTGCCCTGGCTGACGAGGCCATGGCGCACGTGGTGCTGGCCAACCTGGGGACGGAAGAGAAAACGGCCACCATCGAGATGACCATGCGCTATTTTCGGCCTGTTCTTTCAAGTGGGCTTTCCGCCACCGCGACGCTGGTGAACAAAGGCAGGCGGATCATTTCCGCCGAGGTGCTTGTTGCCGACGACGCAGGCCGCCTGGTGGGCAAGGCGGGCGGGTCGTTCTTCGTGATCGCGCCTTCAGGGTCCAAGACCGGCTAATCCCGGAGCCTCTCCCCGTACAAACAGAAACTCCCCGTAGCCTGTCGCGGCTGCGGGGAGTCGTTTCATTCAAAGCTCACGAAGCGTGCGCGTCAGCGGAGCACCATCACCGAGCAGGCGGAGTGCGCCACCACCTTGCTGGCCACGCTGCCGATCAGGAAGCGGTCCAGCCCCGTCTTGGCCCTGCTGCCAAGCACAATCAGGTCCACACCTTCCTTCTCGGCAAAGGTCAGGATGGAATCTGCTGGGGACGAACCGTAATCCATGACCGTCCGTGCCGTGATCCCCATGTCCTGGACTTTCGTCCCGGCTTCCTCAAGGCGTTTCTGGGCCTGCTCTTTGATCTGTTCGGTTAAGGCCAGGGTCACTCCCTCGCCGAAATCGATGAAATCTTCCGCGACCGTGAAAATGATGAGTTCCGCCTTTTTCCACTTGGCCAGTTCGGCGGAGTTTTCCAGAACAGCCTGGGCCTGGGTGGACAGGTCGATGCAAGCGAGTACTTTCATGGCGCAACCTCCTGCCGATTCAGGATCGGTCTGCGGTTATTGTGATCACCCCTGACGGGGAACGCCTCCCTCGAAGTCGGGCAGGACGGCCAGATCGCCCATGGCACAGGAACCGGACGTGATGGTGGCGGTGGAATCCGTGAGCTGGCTTTCGACAACACGTCCTATTCCGGTCTGTTGCCCGGCCTGGTTCACGAAGCGAATGGCCATCCCAGGAGCAAGGCCGTGCTCACTTCCCAGCGAGAAGGTGGCGCGCGTGCCTTCCTCGGACTTCTTCACCATGTACACTATGGCTTTTCCTTCAAGAGTCAACAGCTGCTCGATCCTTCTGGAGAGCATAAATCCGGCGAGGCCGCCGGGAAGGGCCAGCCCGGCCAGCAGGGCGCTTACCGCGAAGGGTTCGTGCCCGCTGTGGCGCGTGATGATGGAAGCCGAGGCCTTCTGCTGGGCCATGGCGTCCTCGTGGACGGTAACGGTGAAAATTATCGGGAGCATTCCCTTGGGTTTTTCGGCCAGGGGCGGGCCTTCCAGGGTCAGGGTCCAGGTGCCTGGCCGGGCGTCGGGAGAAACGGTCACGCTACCGCGCCACATGGTGCCACCAAGCCAGAAGCCGGTATAGACCTCTTCCGGGACCAGTGTGACCCGGTCATCGCCGCCCAGCACTCTGATTTCCGTGATCGATTCCGCGCCTGGGGGCAAAGGGGCGTTGATTGGCAGCGTTGATCCGGGGATTCCCTGAAGAATGCGGGTCTCACCCTTGAAACCGGCGGCGAGCGCGTCGGCCAGGCAGGCCAGGGCTGTAAACAGGAGGGCTGCGGTGAGCCATCCGATGAGCTGTCGCAGTCCTTGAGCCTGGGAAATGTTCATGTGTGCCCGCCTGTGTCGTCCATGGGCGCCGCGCGTACCGCCTTCATGGACCTGTTGGAAATGCTGCGCGCGCAGGGTGCGGGAAGACATTTCGTTACGCCGCTTCCGGAGTGCTCTGCGTCTGCTGGGCGGCCTGCGGCTTGTCTCGCAGCAACCTGATCATTACGATACCCGAAAACAGTGTAGGCAGGAAGAGCATGAAGAAGGCCTTGCAGAACGCCGGGGTGAAGTTCTCCGGATCAAGCGAGGCGGCCCGCATGCCGACGCAGAGCTCGGCGAGGATGGCCATGTCCACTGCGATCAGGGTGATTTTTTGTCTGATGTTCATGATGCTTTGCTCCTGAAGTGCCTGGACCGGAGGGGCGGCGGAGTGGGGGGGCCGATTAAGACGACCCTCCGGTCCAGACGGTATGGAAACCTGGCTGTGGCGGGGTCAGCCGAGGATTCCCTTACTTCTTGAAGATGTCCGTCTTGGTGATGTTCATGAACCGCAAGGACTTGCCGTCTTCCTTGTAGTACACGCGGACTTCGTCGCCAGCGTCCCAGGTGCTGTCGGGCCAGGCCATGTATTCCTCGGGCACGCTGAAGGTGACGAGCATCTTCTGGCGGGCGGAGTACACGGTGACGGTCTTCTTGGTCTTGTCAACCATCGGGAACACCTTGGCCTTGCCGGATTCCTTGTCGAAGACCAGCGGATGGTCGCGGTCCACGTTCTCCTGCATGTCGTGGATCTTGAAGACGATGGTCTTGAAGGCCTGTGTCTGCGGATCGTATATGACGATCTGGCTCTTCTGGGTGTCCAGCTTCATGCGCAGGCCGGCCTTGGGCGCAGGGCCCATTTCCGCAGGGTCGGCCGGGATGGTGTAGGTCACGGGGGGGAGCCCGGAGTAGTCGGGGTTCAGGGGCTCGGCCTTCTTGTCGCGGATGAAGGTAACCTTGCCTGCCTGTTTGTCGAAGGCCACCACGCGGCCCTGGTCCACCTTGCCGAAGTCGGTGCATCCCATGAGCGAGGCCAGCGCCAGGGCGGCCACGAAGAGAGATATGCGCTTCATGTTCATTGCTCCTTGGCTCATTGCCTAGTTCGCGGCCTTCTTGGCGGCCAGTTCAGCCTTGGCGCCCTGGACCATCTTCACGGCGATGTAGATACTCATGCTGGCCACCAAGCCGAGAATGAGAACCGTGGATGCGATGTCCATGGCCTTGTACAGTTCCTTATAAGCCGATCCAAGCATCTTCATGGCGATGGACACTGCGCAGCCGACAACGGCCAGGCCGAAGGCGATGCGGATGCCGTAGCCCTTGATGTACTTGGTGGCCACGGTGCCCACCTGAGCGCCGATGGAGGCGCCGCAGAGCATGACGATGGCCGCGACCAGTTCAGTGCGTCCCTTGAAGGTGAAGGAGGCCGCGCCGTACAGGCCGGAGATCATGACTTCGAACAGGTCGGTGCCGACGGCCACGTGGGTGGGGCAACCGAGCAGGTAGATAAGGGCGGGCATGCGGATAAGGCCGCCGCCGATGCCCAGGATGCCAGCCAGCCAGCCGGTGAGGAAGCTGACCAGGATGGGCAGCCAGGCGGAGCAGTAGATGCCGGCCACGTGCAGGTGCACCATGGGGGGAATCTTGATCTTGTGCAGGGTCTTGTGCCACTCGATGCCGGTGGCCAGGGCGTCCACTTCCTGTCCGGCAGCCTTGGCGGCCTTTTCCTTCATGCGGCGCTTGTTCACATCGTGGAAGACCATCCAGGCGATGAGGAACAGCAGGATAAGGTAGATGTAGCGGACGACCTTATCGACGCTGCCGAGCCGTTCCAGCCACATGACCATCTGAGCGCCCACTTCGAAACCGCCGACTGTGCCGACGATCATGATGACGCCAAGTTTGTAGTCAACGTTGCCGAACTTGCCGTGGCGCATGGTGGCAATAAGGGACTTGCCCGCCATGTGGGCGATGTCCGTGCCGATGGCGAAGGCCATGGGGAAGCCAAGGATGTTGAGACCGGGGGTGACCATCCAGGCGCCGCCCATTCCGAAGAAGCCGCCGATGATGCCCACGCCCACGCCCAGGATGACCAGGCCGGGCCAGAAAATTTTCACGCCCGCAATGGGCATCAGAATGTAGAGCCATTCCATGGTATTTCTCCTTCGCGCGGCTTAGTGTTCCGCCAGGTCGCGAGACTTGAGGTCCAGGCCGATGTAATGCATCACGATGTCCGCCAGCACGCCGAAAAGGATGCCAATGGTGGGAATCATGATGACGGTCAGGATGGTGAAGTACAGGTGGCTCTCGTTGTACAGGTTGGCCCACCAGGCCATGACGCCGTCAAGTTTGCGGGTGTCGGCCACCAGGACGATGGGAGCGCCGCCGCCGCCAGCCGCCAGGGCCAGGCCGGGAACGGTCAGGGCCAGAAAGACCATCGTGCACAATTGCGTTATTCTTTTCATGGTCTGCTCCTCAATCTTCAGATTTAGCGGATAACCAGGATGGAACACGGGGCGTGCGCGACGACCTTGGACGTGACGCTTCCCACCAGGAATCTGTCGATGACGCCTTTGCCTCGGCTGCCCATCACGATCAGGTCGATGGCCTTGTCCGTGGCGTAGCGGACGATGATGTCGGCCGGGGAAACGCCCTGTTCCACCTCGACCTTTGCGTCCAGTCCCATGGTCTTCACCGTGGCCTTGGCTTCCTCCATGGCGTTCTTCGCGGCGGTCAACAGCTTTTCGGTTACGCTCGCGGTGTCCATGAAGTCGCCGATGTCCATGAAATCTTCAGCCACGCACAGCAGGGTCAATTCCGCGCCTTGCTGCTTGGCCGTTGCCACTGCCTTCTCGAGCACAGTCTTGGCAGATGCCGAGAGGTCCAATGCCGCCAGTATCTTCATATGCTCCTCCTCCACGTTGGGGGTTTTTCTGCGACGCGATTGATTCGGTAAGAGCAACCGGCGTGCCACGCGATAGAACTTGACGAAATTATTGGTATTTCATAGTTTCACGCAACGCATCTGAACGTCGTGAGAAGCTGTTCTGCGCGATATTAGCGCAATCAAGCGAGTGTTCGCGCAAGCAAAGGGGCGAGGGAAATGGGTTTTTTCGGTCCTCAAAAGCCGGTGCACGGCAGCATGGTCGCCAGCGTTGGCACCCTCTCTCAGTGGAGTATCCGGAGAAAACTCCTGCTGACGGTGATCCCGCTGATCATCGTTGTGCTGGCCGTCACGGGGTACGCCACCAAGGTGGTGTCCAGCCGATATCTGAGCATGGCTCTGGAGCGCACCACCAAGGTGCTCACCATGGGACAGGCGGATGCGTTGAGCGACCTGTTCGATCAGGCGCGGCAGGATATCCTGCTGCTGGCCAGCTCAGAGAGGACCGATGACACTGCCAGGCGGTTTTTGGAGGTTCAGTCCGACATAAGGCCAGGCGTTTATAAGGAACTGGCTTTCATGTCGGTTGACGGCGATTCCCTTCAACTCTGCGTGGACAATGGCCGCGAAGTGCATTGCGTCCGTAAGGACCAGGCCGGGAGGGTCAGCAACTCGCCTCTGCTGGCTCCATCGCGCCTGAACGAGACGCGGCCCGGCGTGGTCACCCTGCAGGGGCTTACGGAAACCGTTTATCCGCCGGGCATTCTCCCGGGGGCCGAGGCCGGGATCGGATTCAACGTGTTCCGGCTGACGACGCCCGTTGCAGACCAGCAGGGCAAGGTCACTGGATTCTGGGTGCTATCAGTGGACGGGAAGGCCGCCAGGGAGATCCTGTCGTTATACAACTCTCCCAGGTCGCCGCTGGCGGCGTTTCCCCGCACAGCGGTGAAGCGCTACAGTTTCTTCTTTGACAGCCAGGGGTGGATGCTCTTTCAGTCCGGTAATATGGAAGAGCGCGAACTGCCGCTTGCAACTGACATGGCCCGGTCGGGCTTTGTGGGCGACCACGGCATGCCTGGCTTTGCAGGGGCATTCCGCCCTGCTGCGAGCAATGAGTCCTATTGGAACATGGTGGTGAACATCCAGGGGGCGCAGACCGGCGTCGAAACCGTCAGCATCGACTTGGACCTGGGCGTCTTCGGGCATGACAACTATTCGCTGGGTTATGCCCCGGTGCTCTTCAAGACGTATCCCGACAAGCCGCTCGAGGTCGTGGGCGGGGTAGCCTTCATGGACAAGTCGCGCCTCCTGCTCGCGGCAGACTACCGTATTTTCGATGTTCTTCTGGTGATATTCCTGTCTGCAACCGCTCTTGCCATCGGCGTCGTCGTGCTCTTGTCCCGCATCATTACCCGTCCAATGCTTGATCTCGCATCAGCCGTACGAGCCATGCCGCAGGATGGAATGCTCATGCCCATCATTCTCCCCGAGAAGGATCGCGAGACAACTATACTGAAGGAATCCATCAATCACCTTGTGGAGTCCATCCAGTACCAGAAGGAAGAGTTGCGCCTGAAGGACGCGCACATTGAAGATCAATTCCGTCGACAGCCGCTGGATATCGGCGACAAACTGCCGCCTACCATGGAAATTGACGCCATGGAGGGGGTCATCGGAGCGAGCCCAGCCATGCGGGATCTGAAATGGCTCATCCGCAAAGCCGCCTCCGTGGACCCGGACGTGCTTATCATCGGTGAGACAGGCACCGGCAAGGAGGTGGCCTCTCAGGCTATTCATAGACTGTCGCGGCGCGCTGATGGCCCGTTCATCTCAATAAACTGTGGCGCGTTGGACGAGAACCTGCTCCTGGACGCCCTGTTCGGCCATGTCAGAGGGGCGTTTTCCGAAGCCAAGGGAGACAGAAAGGGGGCCTTCCTGGCGGCACAGGGCGGAACAATCCTGCTCGACGAAATCGGCAACGCCTCGCCCAAGGTTCAGCAGGCTCTGCTGCGCGCCCTGGCAGCCCGTACGATCATCCCACTCGGAAGCGACATCGAGACGCCTTTCGACGCCCGCGTCATTGCCGCCACCAACGTTGATCTGCTGGAATGTGTCAACAAGGGAACCTTCCGCGAGGACCTCTATTATCGTTTGAGAGTGCTTACGCTGCATACTCCGCCGCTTCGTGAGCGCCTGGAGGACATCCCCCTGCTGGTGGACGCCTTCCTCAAGGAAACTGCGGCGGTGATGAATAAACCGGCGATGACCTTGTCGCGCGGAGCCTGGGAGCGCATAGCCACGCACGGCTGGCCTGGAAACGTCCGCGAACTCAAGCATTGCCTGATGCGCGCGGTGGCCATGGCCGACTCCGACGTGATCCATGTGGAGGATCTGCGCTTCGATGCCCAGAATCAGGGCGCGATACGTAGTCCCTCCCCAGGTTTCCGGCTCCCTGACGCCGCGCGCAAAGATTCTTCCGAGAAGGCCCCGGCCCAGGAATCGCCGGTGGAACTGAGCGAACGTCAGAGAATCGGGATAGCGTATCTGCGGGAGCATGGCAGCATGTCACGCTCACAGTACCAGACCATTGTCGGGCGGAATGTTCCGCCACGCACTGCGCAGTATGATCTGCGCGATATGGTGGAACGGGGTTTGCTCCAGGTTAAGGGAAAAGGCCCGGCGACACGCTATGTGCTTGTCTCCGACAGTGCCCAGGATTGGTGAATTGCGTGATGTAGGCAACCAGTTGCGCGAAATTGCGCGACTACGGGAGGTTACATGCCCGGCTTGCAGAGTCCGATTATCAATAATTTGAAAAAAATGTTCCGGCCCCTGTTCAGGAACTCAAAACCCTCGCCGGAGAAGGGGCAGGCCTTCTTTCGGTTCAAGTACGTCAACTTCCAGGAATTGCTGGAATCGAACGCTGAGCTCCTTCGCATCATCACGGCCATTGAGGAAAAGCTTCAGGGGCGTGAGGTTTTCGGCATGGCTTTCCTGCACTCCATGGCCAGCCAGGCCGTGTTCCACAGCCTGCGCATGGTGCGCGGGTTCGAGAACCTTTCCGGCAAGGAACAGGCGATACTGCGTGGTCGTATTGAGGCCATCCGCGCGGATATGAAAGAGGCGCTCTCGGTAATTTCCCACGCAGAGGGCGTCTGGTTCAGAAACATCGGGGACATCTCCTCCGTCGATTCCGAGCTTTTCGGCGGTAAGTGCGCCAACCTCGGGGAGGTGCGTAACAAAGCCGGGTTACCCGTTCCCGAGGGCTTCGGCATCAGCACCGCGCTCTTCCATGCGTTCCTGAGCGAATCCGATCTGTCCTCGGAGATCGCAAAGCGTACCATGGCGCTCGATCTCGCAGACCCCGTTTCCATCCAGGAGGCCAGCGAGGAGATCCAGCGCCTCATGCTGCTGGCCCCATTCCCGGCAGGCTTCGAAGAACAACTGCTGGAGCAGCATGCATCCCTGGCCGAACGGCTTGGCATGAACCCTGATGACATCCGCGTGGCTATGCGCTCCAGCGCGGTCGGCGAAGACGGGGAGCTGTCTTTCGCCGGTCAGTATCTCTCAGTTCTGGGCGTCACGCGCGCTAAGCTCACCGAGAGTTACCGCTATGTCGCAGCAAGTCTATTCACCCCTCGCGCCATGGCCTACCGGCTGCTCAAAGGCGTTCCGGAGGAGGCTGCGGTCATGGGCGTGGCCTGTCTGGCCATGGTTCCATCACGCTCCAGCGGCGTGATGTACACGCACCATCCCTTCGACCCAGCCGACGATTCCATCCTCATAAACGCGGTATGGGGTCTTGGACCGTACGCGGTTGATGGCATGGTCACGCCGGACCGCTATAGCGTGCGCAAAGCCGACCTGGAGATCCTTTCGCAGGAGATCGCACAAAAGCCCGTGCTCCTCTCCTCCAAGGCGACCGGTGGCGTGGAGCAGTCGCAAGTCTCCCTTGACCTGGCCAGTCAAGCCTGTCTGAGTCCTGACCGCATCCGCCAATTGGCAGGATGGGGCGCACTCCTGGAGAAGCACTACGGCAAACCGCAGGACGTCGAGTGGGCCGTGGACGAAAACGACGAACTCATCCTCCTCCAATCGCGCCCGCTTGCCGGGCTGGATTCCAACCTCGCCCAGGGCCAGCCGTCCCAGCCTGCCGTGCCAGGGCACAAGGTACTGCTTGAAGGCGGTGACGCCGCCTGTCCAGGCGTCGGCACCGGGGATGTCTTCCAGGTGCGAAACGACGACGATCTGGCCGCTTTCCCCGCGGGGGCAATCCTGGTTGCTGTGCACTCATCCCCCAAATTCATGGTGGCTATGACCAAGGCCAAGGCCATCATCACCGACCACGGCAGCGTCACCGGCCACATGGCGTCGCTTACGCGCGAATTCGGCGTGCCAACCATCCTTGGACTCGCCCAGGCCACCAGCTGTCTGCAGACGGGCCTCACCGTCACCGTGGACGCGACCAACCGGCGAGTTTACCAGGGCACAGTCGAAACCCTCCTCACCGACGTCAGCGAACCGCACGCGCCCATGCTGGGCACACCCGTACACAATCTCTTGAGTTCGCTGGCCACACTCATCTCGCCACTCAATCTGCTGGACCCTAAATCGCCCGACTTCGCGCCCCGCAGCTGTAAGACCCTGCACGACATCACGCGTTATCTGCACGAGCGCTCGTACACCGAGATGTTCACCCTGGGCGACCAGGCCTGTGGCGAAGGCGGGATGGCCGTGCGCCTCGACGTTGGCGTCGGCCTGGATCTGCACGTCATCGACCTGGGCGGCGGTCTGGCCTGCGAGAACGTCAAAAACGGCATTGCCGCGCGCACGGACGTGGTATCGCGTCCCTTCGTCGCGCTGCTTGCCGGATTGGCCGATGAAGCCTTCGTTGCCAAAGGCCCGCGTCCCGTTCATCTGCGCGGCTTTCTCTCCGTGGTGGGGCGCCAGATGGTGGACGGGCCAAATCTCGGGGCCGAGCGTTTTGGCGAACGAAGCTACGCCATCATCTCCGACAAGTACCTGAACTTCAGCTCCCGAGTGGGCTACCACTACGGCGTGCTGGACGCCTACTGCGGCAAGACCGTCAACAAGAACTACATCACCTTCGCCTTCAAAGGCGGAGCTGCCGGGGAAGACCGTCGCGAACGCCGCGCCCGTGCCATCGCCCTCATACTTGAACGCCTCGGGTTCAACGTCACCGTGACCGCCGACCGCGTGGAAGGACGCTTCCAGAAGTACACCCCCGAACTGATCGAAGACAGGCTCGTGCAGCTGGGCAAACTCCTTCAGTTCACGCGCCAGACCGACATGCTCATGACCAGCGAGCAGGCCGTGCTTGCTATGGCCGACAGCTTCATGCGCGGCGAGACGATCTTTGGTGCAGCCGGGGCAGAGTAGCCGGGGTGATGCGACAGAGGCGCGTCGGACTCCGCCAGAACCCGCCAGGGCTCTGCCCTGGACCCGGCAGGGGAGAAGCCTCCCCTGCACCCGGCTATTCGCTTCGCGTCGTGTGCGGGATGGTTGAGTTGGTACTTGTGGCGGGGGCTGGTGGCTGTCCCGTTCGTGTCCTGGCGGGTGGGCTAGAACCGATTTGAAGACGATTCGTCGCCCGCCCGCCAGAACCCGACCGTGACAGCACCCAGCCCCCGCCCAAAGCACGCTCTGCCACACCCAAAATACGTTCTGCATAATGAGAGCACGCTCTACCGCAGCGAATCGCGAGCCAGGACGAAGGCGCATGTGGTCGGTTGGGAACATTCAATGCAGTACATCCCCCTACCAGCCATCGCAGTGGACGGTGAATTCAAGAAAAATAGCCCAGAAACGCGGCTTTGCGCGTTTCTGGGCTTTCTTGCGGGATATCTGAAACGTAGCGGGGCGTTACGCGAAGCGAATGCAGGGTCCAGGGGGATCATCCCCCGAATGCAGGGTCCAGGGGGATCATCCCCCTGGCGGGTCCAGGGCGGAGCCCTGGTGGGGCGCAGGGGCTGCGCCCCAGCATCGCCCTCTTTGCCCGCCGGAGGCCCTCTGTTCTTATTTCAACGCCTCTCGCAGTATCGCGCCTGCGAGGTTCACGCAGGCGCGGCAGGCCGGTGTCTGCGCCAGGGCGTTGTTGGCCATGAAGCCGTGAATGGTTCCCAGCATACGCGTGGCGGTGACGGAGACGCCAGCCTGTATCAGCTTGCGCGCGTAGGCTTCTCCTTCGTCACGCAGCACGTCGAACTCTGCGGTTATGACGAGCGCGGGGGGCAGGCCGGTCAGGTCCTCCTGTGAGGCGTTCAGCAGCGTGGCGGTGTCTGCGTTTTTGTGTTCGGCGTCCGGGGCGTACTGATCCCAGTACCACTGCATGGCGCTGCGGGTGAGGTTGGGGCCGTTCTCGAATTCGAAATAGGACGGTAGTGAGCAGGACGCGTCCGTGGCGGGATAGATGAGCACCTGCTGGCGGATGGCGGGGCCGCCCCGGCGCTTGGCAAGGAGGGCGACGGCTGCTGCGATGTTTGCTCCGGCGCTGTCACCGGCGACGGCGAGGCGGGATGCGTCCAGGCCGACCGCGCCGCTGTGCTCGGCCAGCCACTCGCACACGGCGTAGGCTTGTTCGAGGGCTTCGGGATGGCGGGCCTCGGGTGAGCGCGTGTAGCGCACCATGGCCACGGCAGCGCCGGACGCGACTGCGAGGTCGCGGCCCAGGCGGTCGTGGGTGTCGGGGCTGCCAAGAACCCATCCGCCTCCGTGCATGTAGACGACCACGGGGCGCTTGCCGAGCACGCCAGACGGGCGGATCAGGCGCACGCCGACCTTGCCGGAGGGAACGGGGATATTGACGTCGTCCACCAGGGCGGAGGGTTTGTCCTTGAGTTGCGCCTGAGCCTCTTCGAGCGCCTCACGGGCTCCTTGAAGCGGTCGTTCAGAAATTGGGGGCTGGTTCAGCGCCGCCCTGGCCTTGATGGCCGCCAGGGTGACGGGTTCGATTCCCATATCGTCCAGGGGGATGGCCAGGGGGCTGGAAAGAGTTTTCATGGGCATGGGGCTGTCAGAAGAGGGGCCGGATGTCAAACGCGGCGGTGGGAAAATGGAGCCCGGAGCGGAAACAAAACAAGGCCGCAGGGTGTCCTGCGGCCTTGTCAGATGCTCGTTAAGCCGGGGCTAGAAGCTGGGCTTGAACTCGTCGCGGCGGTTCTTGGACCACGCGGCTTCGTTGTTGCCCGGATCCAGGGGGCGTTCCTTGCCGTAGCTCACGATGGAGAGCTTGGCGGTGGGGACACCCAGGTTGACCAGGTAGTCGGCGGCGGCGCGGGCGCGACGTTCGCCAAGGGCCAGGTTGTACTCGGCGGTGCCGCGCTGGTCGCAGTGACCTTCGACGACAAGCTTGATCTCCGGGTACTGCTTCATGATCTCGGCCTTGCGGGTCAGGACCTGACGGGCTTCGGGCTTGAGGTCATAGCGGTCGAAGTCGAAGTGAATCATGGTTCCAAGCTCACCGGCGACGCGGCCGAGCTTCTCGCGCAGTTCGCGCTCACGAGCCAGGCGCTCGCGCTCCTGCTCTTCCCAGTTGTCCTTGTCGGGACCGGCCACCTTCTTGCTGGCGCAGCCAAAGCTCATCAGGGACAGGCACAGAAGTGCCATAACAGCCAACAACAGTCTGCTCTTCATTGAGTTTTCCTCCTCTTGCGGTATATGACGGAGCCACCCTTTACCGCGTTACATCGTACGGAAACAAACATCTACCGCCGACGGCGGAACTCATACTCTCTTGCAAAAAAAAGGCAAGTGTCGTCTCAGGCCCGCCGTGCAACTACGCCTTGGATGACACGATTGAAACCATTACAGCATTAGTCCTTTGCCACGACGGGGCTGAAGGACGGCATCAGCGCATCGCCTTCGCCAGTGGGAATCTGGACCGCACCATCCCCGTTGCGGGTGGTCAGGTATATCTTCCGACCGCCGGAGCGGCTGGTGGAGAAGGCAATGAAGTAGCTGTCGGGGGCGAAGCTGGGGTTCTCGTCGGAGCCGGGGCCGAAGCTGACCTGCTTTTCCGTGTCGGTGGCCAGTTCGTAGACGAAAATCCTGTGTCCGCCACCTGCCTGCTTGGAGTAGGCGATGTATTTGCCGTCCGGGCTCATGGACGGGTTGGTGTTGTAGCCGGACTTGGAGGCCCGGCGCACCGAGCCGCCGGAGAGGTCCTTGATGAAGATGTTGGGGTTGCCCAACCGGTCGGACACGAAGGCCATCAGGTTGCCGGACTGGTCGAAGCTGGGCGACACGTCGATGGAGGAGTCAGCCACCAGTGTTCCGGCAGTGTTCTTGAACGAACTGTCCAAGGAATAAATGTCGGTGTTGCCACGGATGTTCAGCGCCACGGCCACTGTGCCGTTTGGCATGTAGTGCGGGCTGATGACCGTGGAGGAGGGCAGTGTGAATACGTTGGCCTTGCCGCCGCTCCAGACGCCCAGATAGTGCGAGGTGGACCCGATGAGCGTGAAGCAGATGCGTCCGCCGTCCCAGGACCAGGCCGGGGAGATGGCCATGCCCAGGTCGCCGTAGCGGGTCACCTGGGCCAGATCGCGGCCCATGGCCCCGACCATCCAGATATCCTTGCCCTTGCCGGAGGGCTTCACGAAGGCCAGCTTGGCCTTGAAGATGGTGCCCTGGCCGGTCAGGAGCGCCATGAGCTCCATGCAGAAGCGGTCGGCCACCTCGGGGAGCTGGTCACGGGTGACGCTTCCGTACACCTTGCCCAGCAGAAGCTTCTGGGAGAACACCTCGAAGGCGCGCAGTTCAACGTCGCCAAGGCCTTTGCCGGGCTTCCACACTGCGGTGACCAAAAGGTCCACCTTGGCCAGGGAGAAGGGCTTGAAGTCGATCTGCTCGGCCTTGGGGCCGGGCAGGGTGGCTCCGCCAAGGATGTCCGTGTCGCTCATGACCTTGAGGAAGGGCATGAAGGCCAGGTTCTTGCGGATGAGTTCGTTCAGGTATTGGGCGTCGGCGGGCATGTTGCCGTCGGCGAAGGGCTTGGACTGGACGATGTTCATGCGCGCCTGTCCGGGCCCCTGGATCTCGATGGCAAGGGTGTCCTGCGCACGGGAATCGACAACCGTGGCCGCCAGGGCGAGTGCGGCGAAAGCGCACACGAGCAAGCTGCGAAGTGACGTCATAGCTAACGTTTTTCCTGTGAGTTGAAGGTCAGTTCAAGGCGTTCGACACCAGAGGGCGGTTGCGGCAGGTCTCCGGTCTCCTGAACTGCCCGCATCGCCGAGTTGTCGAAGTCGGCACGTCCCGACGGCTGAGTGATTCGTGCCGATTGGATACGCCCATCGCGTCCTATTTGCAATTCCACAACACAAATAAGCTTCAGGTTGGAAAACTGGGGGAAACGCCAGTTGCGCTTGATGAGCTGATTTATGATCGCGCCGTAAGTGGCCTTGGATTCAGGGCTTCCGCCGCCTCCTCCGCCACCGCCGCCCTGTCCGGCCTGCTGGCGAAGCTTGGCCAGTTCCTGGTCCACGGCGCTGGGACCGGAGGTGCTGCCCTGTCCGGCCTTGGATTTCGCATCCTTGAGGGCCTGGCTGAGCACGTCCTGGCGTTCCTTGGCGGCCTTGTCGGCAGCGTCCTTGGCGGCTTTATCTTTTGCGGTCTTGTCGGCGGCTTCCTTCGCCGCCTTATCGGCAGCGTCCTTGGCAGCCTTGTCCTTGGCGTCCTTGTCGGCCTTTTCCTTGGCTTCCTTATCCGCTTTTTCCTTGGCGGCCTTGTCGGCGGCGTCCTTAGCGGCTTTGTCCTTTTCGGCCTTGTCTTTGGCTTCTTTTTCAGCCTTTTCCTTGATGGCCTTCTCAGCAGCGATGCGCGCGGCCTCGGCAGCTGCTTTTTCTGCCGCAGCCTTCTCGGCAGCAGCTTTTTCTGCAGCGGCCTTTTCCACGGCTGCCTTCTTGGCTGCATCCTCGGCCACAGCTTTTTTGTGGGCGTCCTCGGCGGCGGCCTTGTCGGCGGCGGCTTTCCTGGCCGCGTCTTCCGTAGCCTTCTTGGCCGCGTCGGCAGCTTGGTCAGGCAGGGGCTTGGCGTCCTGCTGTGGGCTTG
>WSYE01000003.1 GCA_009773665.1 Desulfovibrionaceae bacterium
GCCCGCCAGGACACGGACGAGACAGCACCCGCCCCCGCCCCCCCACCTTCCCGACAAACAAATCTTGCCAAATTCGTCGTGCCAAACTATACGCAATGTCATGCCCACCAAGACACCCCTCACCCCTTACACGCTACAAACCGCGACAGGTTTCCCGTCACCGGCACAGGACTACATCGACCAGCGCCTGGACCTGAACCAGCTCCTGGTGCGCAACGCCCCGGCCACGTTCTACATGCGTGTGCAGGGCGACTCCATGCGCGGCGCGGGCATCGCATCCGGGGATCTGCTGGTGGTGGACCGCTCCGTCCAGGCGCGTCCGGGCAGCGTGGTGGTGGCCTGCCTGGATGGAGAGTTGGCGGTCAGGCGTCTCAAGCGCGGCAAGGCCGGGCTGGTCCTGTCTGCGGAGGACGGCGGCGAGCCTGTCGCGTTGCACGAGGCATCCCAGGCGGAAGTGTGGGGCGTGGCCACGCATGTCATCCATGCGCTCACGCGGGGCTGACATGAAGCTGGCGCTGATGGACTGCAACAATTTCTACGCCTCCTGCGAACGCGCCTTTGCGCCGCATCTGGTCGGGCGGCCCGTGGTGGTGCTCTCCAACAACGACGGCTGCGTTATCGCCCGCTCGCAGGAGGCCAAGGACCTGGGCGTCCCCATGGGCGCGCCGGAGTTCAAGTGCCGCGCTCTGTTCAAACACCACGGCATTGCCGTGTTTTCGTCGAACTACGCCCTCTACGGCGACATGTCCGCGCGGGTGATGGCCGTGGCCGGGGGGATGTCCCCGCGCATGGAGGTCTATTCCATCGACGAGGCGTTCCTGGACCTGACGGGCCTTGAGCGCCCCGAGGACCATGCCAGACTTGTGTGCGAGACGGTGAAGCGCTGCACCGGCATCCCGGTGTCCATCGGCATCGGCCCCACCAAGACCCTGGCCAAGCTCGCCAACAAGCTGGCCAAAAGAGATCGGAGTATGGGGGGCGTGCTGGATTTGCCCGAGGGCCTTGAGCGCGAGGCGTTGCTCGGGCGGACGGAGATACGCGACGTGTGGGGCATCGGGCCGCGCCACGGCAAACGGCTGATCGAGCGCGGCGTGCGCACTGCGCTCGATTTTTGCCGCCTTCCGCGCGAGGTCGTACTGAAAAGCATGACGGTGACGGGACTGCACACCTGGCTGGAGTTGCGCGGTGTCCCCTGTATCAGCCTGGACGGCGTGGGGAAATCAAAAAAGGCCATCGTGTCCTCGCGGTCCTTCGGGCGTCCGGTGGAGAGCATAGAGGACCTGCGCGAGGCCCTGAGCCATTACGCCGCGCTGGCCGCAGGAAAGCTGCGCGCCCAGAAGGGGCAGGCTGCGTCGCTCCAGGTGTGGCTGGAGACCAACTCGTTTGTCGAGGGTGACCCGCAATACACCGCCGGGCAAAGCGTGGGGCTCAGTCCGGCCACCGCGCACACCACGCGCATCGTGCGCGCCGCGCTTGAGGTGCTGGAGCGCATCTACCGTCCGGGCTACCGCTACAAAAAGGCGGGGGTGATGCTCACCGGCATCGAGGCGACGGCCACGGCCCAGCTCTCGCTGCTGGACGTGTCCGAAGCGGCGGAAGAACATGCTGGCCGGGGAGGTCGCCTGATGGACGCCATGGACCGGGTGAATGCCAAATGGGGCAGGGAGACGCTGTTCCCGGCGTCGGCGGGCATCGCGCGCCCCTGGGGCATGCGCCAAAAATGAAGTAAGGGGGAAGGGATTTCATCCTCAAAAGGAGTTCCCATGAAACCCAAAGCACTTATCGTTTCAGCTGATGCATTTGAAGATTCGGAGCTGCTCTACCCCTATTACCGCCTTCAGGAAGCCGGGTACCAGGTGGACCTCGCCGCACCCAAAGCCGGAACCATCACCGGCAAGAACGGGTACACCTTCACCGCCAACCTCTCCCTGGCCGACGTGGAAGACGCGGGGTCCTGCGGATACAAACTGCTGCTCCTGCCCGGCGGCAAAGCACCCGAGGCCCTGAAGGCCATCCCCAAAGCCCTGGACATCGCCAGGGACTTCGCAGGGTCCGGCGCGCCCATCGCGGCCATCTGCCACGGCCCCCAGGTGCTGGCCGCAGCAGGCCTGCTGCGCGGGCGCAAGGCCACCTGCTACAAGAGCGTGGCCGAAGAGATCACCGCTGCCGGAGCCCTCTACGAGGACTCCGAGACCGTGGTGGACAAGAATCTGGTCACCGCCCGGCAGCCCTCGGACCTTCCGGCTTTCATGCGCGCGGTCATGACAATGATCGGCTAAAACACCCCGTGTAGTCTGCGACTCGGCAAACATCTGATGTCTCGTCCTGGAAATACATGCATAGGTTTTTCAGGGACACGTATGCGCGGCGCGGTCGCGAGAACCTGGGTCTCCGACCGCGCCGCGCCACTACACGTCCGGCGGCTTTGTGTGTAGTCTGAGGCCATGAGCCGCAACGTCTCTCTCGATCACGCGCCGGATTATGAAAGTCCCGGCCTGGACGCCGCCATTGGGCGGCTGCTGGAACAGGCCGGGTGCCGCCCGTCGCGCGGGCAGCGCGTCCTGGTAAAGCCCAACCTGGTGGCCCCGTCCAATCCGGGCCTGACCTGCACGCGCCCCGAGGTAGTGCGCGCTGCCTGCCGCTATCTGACAGATTTCGGCGCGCAGATACTGGTAGGGGACTCCCCGGCCTTCGGAACCGGGCGCATCGTGGCCCGAAGCTGCGGCCTGGACAAGGCCCTTGCCGGGCTGCCCGTCAGGCTCGTCAATTTCACGCGCCCCCGGCAGCTGCCGCTCACTCTGGGCGGCTCCATCGGCGTGGCCTCGCTGGCGCTGGACGCGGATCTTCTGGTGAACATCCCGCGCTTCAAAGTGCACGACCAGATGCTCCTGACTCTGGCCGTGAAGAACACATTCGGCTGCGTCACCGGATTCCGAAAAGCCCTGGCGCATCAGGTGCATGGCGAGAAGGGCACGCGCTTCGAGAGCATGATCATGGACGTGTGCCGGGCCATGCCTCCCTCGGCGAGCCTGATCGACGGCGTGGTGGCCATGCACGTCAGCGGCCCGGCCACCGGCAAACCGTATGCGCTGGGACTCCTGGGCGCTGCGGCAAACCCCGTTGACCTGGACTGCGCCCTGCACGCGGTGCTGGGGCTCACACCGGACGCCACGCCGCTTGGGCGCGAGGCCGTACGGCGCGGCCTGACCGGAGACGTCTCGTATCCGCTGAAATGTCCGCAAGATTTTCCGGCTGAAGGGTTCGTGCTGCCCGCCGCTCTGGCCAACGTGGCCTTCAAGCCCGTGCGCTTCGTGAAGGGGCGGATCAAAAGCCTGTGCGTGCGCCTGACCGGGGAGAGCAAGAAGAGGTAACGCGGCGCAGGCTCAGGCGTTTCCAGACACCCTTTCCTATCCCCTGGTGATGCGCTATATTGCACGGAGTATGTCTGCCAGCCAACGTGAACGCCATGTGGTCGTGGGCCGCGTCCAGGGCGTGGGATTTCGGCCCTTCGTCTATCGCCTCGCCAGGGAGCACGCCCTTTCCGGCTACGTGCTGAACGCGCCGGAAGGCGTGGTCATCGAGGTGCAGGGTCCGCCTGAACGTCTCGCGCGATTCGCCACGGACCTCATCGATACCCTGCCGCCGCTGGCCATGATCGTGGAACACTCCTGCGAGAGCGTCCCCTTCTGCCCGGACGACGACGGCGGGGAGTTCGCCATCCGCAAGAGTACGGCAGGGGTCGGACACCATGTGCTGGTAAGCCCGGACATGGCCACCTGCCCGGACTGCCTGGCGGACATGGCCGACCCAGCCAACCGCCGCCACCGCTACCCGTTCACCAACTGCACCAACTGCGGTCCGCGCTACACCATCACCCAAAGCCTGCCCTACGATAGGCACGCCACGTCCATGGCCTGCTTCCCCCTGTGCGAGGCCTGCCGCGCCGAATACGAAGACCCGCTGGACCGCCGATTCCACGCCCAGCCCAACGCCTGCCCGGTCTGCGGCCCCAGGCTCTGGCTGACCGACCGCCACGGCAAGACCCTGGCCGAAGGCGCGAAGGCCATGGCCCGCGCGGCCAAGGCCTTGCGAGGCGGCAAAATTCTGGCTCTCAAGGGCCTGGGCGGTTTTCATCTGGCTGCAGACGCCGCCAACCATGCGGCAGTGGCCGAACTGCGTCGCCGCAAGAAACGCCCCGCCAAGCCGCTGGCCGTCATGACGGCCGACCTGGAGATGCTCTCAAGGCTGGCGCATGTCTCGCCGGACGAAGCAGCGCTGCTCACCGGGCGCGAACGCCCCATCGTGCTGGTGACCATGAAACCCGGCACGGGGCTCTCCCCCGACATTTCACCGGACACGGACCAGTTGGGGGCCATGCTGCCCTACACCCCGCTGCACCACGTACTGCTGGCCGCCCTGCGCGAGGCCCAGCCTGACGGAGAGGACGCTCTGGCCGCCCTGGTGATGACCAGCGGCAACCTGAGCTCCGAGCCCATCTCGCTGGGCAACCGGGAGGCGTTGTCGCGCCTGGGTTCGCTGGCCGATTTCTTCCTGCTGCACGACCGGGCAGCGTGGTGCGCGTGCTGCACCCGGAAGGCGGCACGCCGGGACTCCAGTTCCTGCGCCGGGCCAGGGGGTTCACGCCTTCCCCCATATTTTTGCCGTCCAAAGGTCCCTGCGTTCTTGGAGTCGGCCCGGAACTCAAGAACACGGTGTGCCTCACCAAGGGTGACCAAGCCTTCGTGAGCCAGCACATCGGAGACATGCAGAACATGGAGACCGCCGCCTTTCACAAAGAGGTCATCGAACACCTGGAGCGCATCCTCCAGGTGCGCCCCGAGGCCGTGGTGGCGGACCTGCACCCGGATTACCTCTCCACCCGCTACGCCCTGGAGGAGTCCGGTCTGCCGGTGCTCCGGCTGCAACATCATTACGCCCACATCCTGGCGGTGATGGCCGAGAAGGGGTTGATGGAGCCCGTGGTGGGGCTGGCCCTGGACGGCTCGGGCTACGGCGAAGACAGGACCATCTGGGGCGGCGAATTTCTCTATGTGGACCCGGTGCGCCTGGAATTCAAGCGGCTGGCGCACTTCGCGCACATGCGCCTGCCCGGCGGCGAGGCCGCCATCCGCCAGCCCTGGCGTCTGGCCGTGGCGGCCCTGTGCGCCCTGGGTCGCGATCCCCTGGCCGAAGGCTGGCCCTGGCTCAAAGGCAGGGAGCAGGCGGCGGGGCTTGTGCGCACCATGCTGGACAAAGGTCTGAACAGCCCTCTGACCAGCAGCTGCGGACGCCTGTTCGATGCAGTGAGCGCCTTGATCGGCGAATGTCCCGAGATCAGCTACGAAGGGCAGGCGGCCATCAGGCTGGAGCATATCCAGACCCCTGACGAGATGGGGAGCTACGACTGCGGGGCTCTTACCAGAGGAGAGGACGGCGCTGCGTTGGTCTTCGATTCTTTGTCCCTGGTTGCCCAGGCGGCGGACGACATCCTTCGCGGGACCCTGCCTGGGGTGGTCAGCAGCCGATTCCATAACGGATTGTCAAGGGGGCTTGCCCAGGCCGCCGCAACTCTCTGCAAACTGACAGGTACGCGCCAAGTTACACTCAGTGGGGGAGTATTTTCAAATAAAACGCTTTCCCGAACGCTCCCCGGTGCACTTTCATTCCATTCACTTACACCACATATGCATCAGCACACCCCTCCTGGGGACGGATGCATATCCCTCGGGCAGGCATTCTTTGGACAACTCACTCTTCCCAAGTAAGAAGCATCAGCCTGTTGGCCCCCCTCCCCCGCCAAACCGCTCCCGATTCGCCCTACTGATGCGGGTTACTGCATTCTCTTCATATAATACATTATCTCCTCCTAAAGTCCGTCCACACTAGGTTTATTAGCACTTTATCTCCTTTTTAAAGAGAGAGTTACGAGGATTCCGCACAAAAAAGGAGGGAAACCCTACTTTTTTGACTTGCGTTCTCCCGAAGGCCCTATATATACAATGTTACGCCAAGTCGCGACTCTGGTTCTGCAACATGCCCTTTGTACGGGATACTTTTGCGGTCGCCGATTTCTCTTTGGGGATAAGGCCAAGCGGCTTGGACGCTTTCGCGACCCCCTGCGGTTCGAGTACAGAGGCTCGACCGTAATAGATGTGTAAGTTGTCCCCATGTGACCCGCCTTCGGCAGGCCAGTCGTCCCCCCGAAGAACCGGGTCCGGGGTTCGCGCCATTAAACGGAGCGCCCCAGGACTTAGCCCGGGGCCATGAGGTGAATCATGTACAACGCATTCGACGAAGCACTTGAACGCATCAAGCGGGCCACCGGCGCCCGCACCCAGGTCGATCTGGCGGCAATCCTTGGAATCAGGCAGTCCAGCATTTCCGACGCCAAGCGCCGCCAGTCCATCCCCGCCGACTGGCTGCTCAAGCTGTACCGCAGCCACGGCCTCAACCCTGACTGGGTTACCACCGGCGAAGCGCCCCAGGTGCTGCGAGAAGGCCTTGCCCTTCCTGTCGGCCTCATGGAGACCGGGTCCGGCTACGCCTCGGACAAGCCCAAGTCCCGCCAGGTTCCCGTCAGCGCCATGACCGGAGTGACCTACGACTCCGAAAAGGGCGTCCTGGAAGAAAAGCCCATCGAGATGCTGGCCATCCCTGAATCGTTCGCGTGTCCCGGCCTGACCGTCTTCAAGATGGAGCAGCAGGACATGGAGCCGATCATCCGCCGAGGCGGCTACATCGGAATAAACAAGGACCAGAAGCAGCTGCGTTCCGGCGAAGCCTTCGCCGTGGTGCTCCCCCATGAAGGACTGGTCATCCGCAGGCTCATCAACGACTTCGAAAAGGACGAGATCATCCTTCGCTCGGAGAATTCCAGCGCGACCGGACAGTCTCTTCCCGCATCCGCTGTCATCGGCAAGATCGTCGGTCGCGTCTGGTGGGTTCTGCAGGAACTGTAGACCGCCTCTCCTGTCCGTCCTGAGGCCGCTCCCAACAGGGGGGCGGCCTTTTTATTTTTTTCGCAAAATGAATATCACTATGCCTACGCGACCCCGTTACGAACATCTATATAGCCTCTTGTTATTAGTTGCGCAGCATTGAAAAAGAAGCATTGCGGTCAGAAAACCATGATGATAGTCTTTGCGTTAGCTTTACTCGATATAGACTGACAAATGGAGTTTGGCCGATGTCCACCTCTTCGCCCAGCGACGAAAAATTCCATGAGCCGGAGAGGTCCTCCGCATCCGCTTTCCAAGCAGGTTTCGAGCGCCTGAGAACCACCCTCGGCTTCAAAAATCAAAAAGAACTGGCCGACATCCTGGAGATCAGGCAGTCGAGCATCTCCGACGCAAAGCGTCGCGACGTCATCCCGGCGGATTGGGCCATAAAGCTCTTGCGCAAGGAGCGCATCAACCCGCACTGGATATACGTCGGGCTGCACCCTGTGCGCATCGGGGACCAGGAGTGCGCCCCGTGCAGCGAATTTTCTCCAGGACAGTCCTCATTTCTGCAACAATTCGCGACACAATCACTCTCCATCATCGTCATGCAGGACGCCTCCATGGAACCTGAAATTCCCCGCGATTCCCACGTGGGCATCAACACCGACAACCGGGAGCTTGTCAGCGGTGCGCTCTACGGTGTGAAACTCCCCTATGAGGGATTCACGGTTCGCAGAATCCTGACCGCTGGCAACCGCAAAGCCACCCTGCGCGCGGCAACCCCCTCCATACCGGCCATCATGCTGGACCACTCCAAACTGGAGTCAATCATCCACGGACGAGCCGTCTGGCTCAAGACCTGCCCCTGAAGCATCTCCGCCCAAGACAAACGTGAGCACTTCGACTATGCTTTCTCCCCGCACACGACGAGGGAGGAGCCATGCCGAAAATGAAAATCACCGCGCCCGACATCGCCGCCGCCAAGGGCCAGCGCAAGCTGGTGGTCATCACCGCCTACGACGCGGGACAGGCCGCCATAGCCGAAGCTGCCGGAGCGGACATCCTGCTGGTTGGAGACTCGCTGGGGATGGTGGTGCTGGGCTACGAAGACACGGTGAGCGTCACCATGGAGCAGATGCTCCACCATGCCGGGGCGGTGGCCAGGGGAGCACGGCGCTCCCTAATCCTGGCGGACATGCCCTTTCTCTCCTATCAGGCGGACGTGGCCTCGGCGGTGACCAATGCAGGACGCATGCTCAAGGAAGCCCGCGCCCAGGCAGTGAAAGTGGAAGGTGGACAGGAGATCGTTCCCCAAATACGGGCCATCGTCCAGGCGGGAATTCCGGTGATGGGACATCTGGGTCTTACCCCGCAGCACGTGGCCGCGCTCGGGGGCTACAAAGTGCAGGCCCGCACGGCGCAGGCCGCAGCGATGCTCCTGGAAGACGCTCTGGCCCTGGCCGACGCAGGATGCTTCGCCGTGGTACTGGAGTGCGTGCCCTCGCCCGTGGCCGAGCTGGTCACCAGATCTATTCCCATCCCCACCATCGGCATCGGCGCTGGCCCGGACTGCGACGGTCAAGTGCTGGTCTTTCACGACCTGCTGGGGCTCTACGGAGATTTCAAGCCCCGGTTCGTAAAGCGTTACGCCGACCTGGGCGGCCTGGCCAGGGACGCGCTGGGACGTTTCGCGCAGGACGTCCGCGCCGGTACGTTCCCCACCAGAGAGCACAGCTTCGACATGGCGCCCGACGAACTGGAAAAGCTGGTGGGCGACAAGGCAAACTCCTGAGGGACAACGTCGCAGCCGATCCGATCGGTTCCTGATCAGCGCACGCATGCTGCGCGGGTGAGCGCGTCCGTTCCGCCCGCGCCGAGAACTGCCTGCGTGCGGCATCAAACCGGCGCGACCAGAACAACACTCCTGCCGGAATCAGGCCCGGCGACCTATCAGCACTGGAAGAATCCAGAGGCCACGCTGAACCTGGCGCGCTCCTCGTCCTCCCGGCGGGACTGGCAGTGCACGCACAGTGTGGCCATGGGCTGGGCCTTGAGCCGAGCCTGGGCAATGTCGTCCCCGCACTCCTCGCAGATGCCGTACTCTCCGGCTTCCACCCGTGCCAGGGCTTCGCGGATAGAGGCCAGGGCCTGACGGTCGCGTTCGCGCATGAGCAGGGCGAAATTGCGCTCGGACTCCAAGGAGGCGCGGTCGGCCAGATCCGGCGGCAGGGCGTCCTCTCCGGCCAGTTCGTCCATGGAGTCGCGCATCTTGGCCATGGTCTTTTCCATCATGGCGGTCAGGGTGGCGGTGAACGATTCGATCATCTGCGTGGTCATGACGTCCTCCCGTTCGGAGTTTCGGTTGCGGCCCAGGACCTTCCAGGGCCGGATCGACCTCTTTGGCTACGTGCCTCATCCCCCACGCACGTTGAGAAGGCGTTTCCGCTTTGTGACGTTTCCGTGTTCCTTGCCCTCCACTCATAAAAAACCCACTGGATGGAGCCTTGCTTTTTTCCCCTCAGCATTTAGAGTGCTGGTGTTGACAAAATATTCATTCCCAAGGCGGGGGTTCAGGATGCAGATGAAGGTGTATGATGTGGATGTCAGGGATTTTATCCAACAGAACCGGGGGGTTTTTCTGGTTTTGTCCCAAGACCCACATTTCAACAAGAACCTGCGCAGCACGCTCTTGCGGCACTTGCACTTAAAAGACGACTGCGTTTTCAACGTGACCAATCAGGAGCAGCTTCACAAAGAACTGCGGCAGTTGATCGCCCAAAACCACAAAGTAGTTTTCTTTGTGGAGCGCGAGATCAACGGGAAATACTGTCATGACCTGGTCCAGTTTCTTAAAATCCAGTATCCTGATGTGCTCATCATCATCCTGACGACCGAAGTCGCCCGAGAAATCCTCATCTACCTCCATGAGATCGGTGCGAATAACGTCATTACCAAGCCAATTTCTCCCGACATGCTCATCGAAAAGATCGCGTTTACGGTCAAGCCGCGCGGCCAGATCGGCGAACTTATCGAAGCAGGACGAAAGCTTAATGAGAACAGCAAGTTCGATGACGCAGCCATCTTGGCCCACAAAATTCTGGAGATAAAACCCGGCAGCCCCGCCGCTCTTTTGATGCTGGGCGACAGCTTCAAGGGCCAGGGCAAGATGGACGAGGCCCTGAACGCCTACATGGAGGCTTCTCGCAACGGGAAGCTCTTCCTGGACCCCATCAAGAAGATCGCCGAGCTGCATAAGATCACCGGGAACGTCCGCGAGGAGACCAAGTACCTCGAGCGCCTGGACAGGCTGAGCCCGCTCAACGTGGACCGCAAGATAAGCATCGGCGACAATTACATGTCGCTGGGCGAGCGCGACAAAGCCGTTGAGATTTTCGACGACGCGATCAAGCTCGCCACCAGGGAAGCCTTGGCTCAGGTCGGTCGTGTGACGCGCACCATCGCCGAGCACTGCATCTCCAACGCTCCGGAGCTCTCCGAAAAATATCTGCGCCAGTCCCTGGATTCCAAAAAGGGCGCATTGGACAAGTCCGACATCGAGACCTTCAACCGCTTAGGCATCACCCTGCGCAAGCAGGGCAAGCCGGAACTGGCCATCGAGGAATACCGCAAGGCCCTGAAGATCGCACCCAACGACGCGGGGCTTTACTACAACATGGCCATGGCCTACAGCGAGGGGCGTATGTTCCAGGACGCATACAACTTCCTGGACAAGGCCCTGGCCATCAGCCCTGACCTCTGGAGTGCCAGCGAGACGGTCTGCTTCAACATCGCCACGGTGTTCTACCGGGCAGCGAGAAGGGAACAGGCCACCGAATTCCTGCAGAAGGCCCTGGCCATCAACCCGAATTTCGAACGGGCCAAGGCCATGCTGCGCGAACTGTAGACTGACCTTGGTGAAACTTTAAACACGCCTGCGCCATCACAAGGCCAAAGGGTTCTCCCTTTGGCCTGTTTTACGAACTTCGAATGCTGCCACAACGGGCAGTTCCACGGACACTTCATGATAATGCACCCCGGCTTCGACCCCGTAGCTCTGTACCTCGGCCCGCTTGAGGTGCGCTGGTACGGCCTGATGTACCTCCTTGGTTTCGTAGCGGGCTGGCTTCTGGCCCGCATCCGGGCGGCACGGCCCGGCTCCGGCTGGACCCCGGCCATGGTGGACGACTTCATCACCTGGTGCGTGCTGGGGCTGGTCCTGGGTGCGCGCCTGGGCTACGTCCTGTTCTACGACCTGGGGGTCTACCTCCGCGACCCTCTGGCCATCTTCCAGGTCTGGCAGGGCGGCATGAGCTTCCACGGCGGCATGATCGGCCTGTGTCTGGTGGTCTGGTTCTTTGCGCGCAAGCACAAGATGACCTTCTTCCAGATAGGCGACTTCCTCTCGCCGCTGGCCCCTCCGGGCCTCTTCTTCGGGCGCATCGGCAACTTCATCAACGGAGAGCTGTGGGGAGCGCCCTCCAGCGTATCCTGGGCGGTGGTCTTCCCCGACCCCAGGGCTGGCGGCGTGCCGCGCCATCCCTCCCAGCTCTATGAGGCCGGCCTTGAAGGGCTGGTGCTGTTCACTGCGCTGTGGCTCTACTCATCCAGACCCAGACCAGCAGGGTGCGTCACCGGCATGTTCCTGGCGCTTTACGGTCTGTTCCGGTTCCTGGTGGAGTTCATCCGTGAGCCGGACCCGCAACTGGGGTACCTGGCCTTCGGCTGGCTGACCATGGGGCAACTGTTGTCGCTGCCCATGATCCTGGTGGGCGGGGGGCTGATTCTGAAGGGCGTGCTGTCCGCCGGACGACAGAGCGCAACTAAATAGCGCCGACGAACGGCCCTGAGCGGCTCCGGGCTTATCGATACACATCGCAAGAAACGGTCGGCGCTTTCCCCAGCAGGGTAAAAGCGCCGACCGTCCGTTTTTTGACATCGTCAGTTTAGGGTTTTCACAACAGGTCCGTATAATTTTCGAACCTTATCCAAGAGAACCACTGACTTTGTTCCTGAAAAACATGTTCATGTTTTTCAGGAACGCGTCTCTAGTCTTTCTGCAGCGGTATCAGCGCGAATTCGCCGCACACGTCCTGGGCCTCGGTCTCCGGCCACACGGCGAGGAAGGTCTTGCCGCGCAGGGAATCAACCCCTTCCACCAGCGGACGCGGTGCGTGCCGCTTGCAGAACCCCCAGTCGCCCTTCTGCATCTCTTCGGGCGGACAGTAGCGGCTCGAGTAGGGGATGGGGCCTTTCCAGTATCGACAGTTCCTGCACCGTGTCTTTCTCATTGTTTCGGCAACCCCTCCAGGGCGAGTTCAAAAATTGCGGGCCAGAGCTTCCCGGTTACATAGAGTTTTTTCGTGGCCGGGTTCCAGGCGATGCCGTTCAGGACGGAGTCTTCTGCCAACGGCCCGAGCCGCGTGCGCAGCGACGCACAGTCTATCCATGCGGCCACCTGCCCCGTCGCCGGGGAGATTACTGCTATGCGATCCTCGTGCCACACGTTGGCCAGGATGAACCCATCCACCCATTCCAGTTCGTTCAGCCGCGCCACGGGCCGTCCCGCGTCGCTGACGTTCAGGGTACGCGTGGGGAGCATGGTGACCGGATCACGCCAGGTCAGCCTGGAGGAGCCGTCACTGGTCACCAGCCCGAAGGGCGTGGCCGTCACGCCCCAGCCCTCGCCCTGAAAGGGCAGGGTCCGCACGCGCTCCAGGCTGGCGACGTCATAGACGTGCACCTTGGAGTTGCGCCATGTCAGCTGATAAAGTTGCCCTCCCCAGAGTGCAAGCCCTTCGCCGAAATCCTCCTGGTCCAGTTCCACCAGGCGCAACACCTTGCCGGTGGCCGGTTCCACCTTGCGCAGGCTGGAGCGTCCGTTCAGGCCGGTGCTTTCGTATAGATGCCCCCCCGAGAACAGCAGCCCCTGGGTGAAAGCAGCCTGATCGTGCGGCAGCGCGGCTGTGACGGTGTAGGCCAGGCTCCGGGCGTGAACCCTGGGAGCCAGTACGAGCAGGACGCCCAGAAGCAGCGTCGCGATACGGGCAGGTCGAAAATTTTCCATATAGTTGTGGACCGGGACTCCTGGTTCGCGTCCGCGCCGTCCGGAAAAGCCGGATCGCGCGTGAGCTTGTCTTAAATATCTATCGTATCGGGCTGTTACCGTGCAAGCAGGACTCGGTGCAGCCAGAGACTGCGTTGACTCTCCTTCCAGTCGATTCTCCCCCTGTTCATCTCCTGTGTGGCGTCTTCAACAATTACAGTACAATCCTTCTGAGGACACAAGCATCACGCCTCAAGATTTATCTTTGAAATACGAACACATGGCCACAAGGACGCGACACTCGCTGCTGATGTGATCATCCATGCTGCCGTTGAACCAACCTCAACGCTTTCACAGGAGCATAAACCGTTGTTTCCTTTCATCTTACACCTTGACAAATCTTTAGCGATGAACATTTTGTAAGAATAATTTCATGTTGCAGAATTTGACTTTACTTCGAAGCCGCTTATAAAGTCGACACAGCTGGAGTTTCCAGTTTAAGGAGGAATTCATGAGCACCGCATTGAAAAGATCTCTCGTTTTGGGGCTTATCCTGGCCTTCGGCCTGTCCGCCAACCTGGCTGCGGCGAAAAGCCTGACTGCCGGGACCGTGTACATCGAACCGAAGGTAGGCCTGTACGCCAACTCCAACGACCGCATCAGTTCCATGTTCAGCTACGGTGGCGAGCTGGGCTACTTCGTGGCCGACGGATTCTCCCTGGGCTTCGAGGCCCTGGGCTACGTCATCACCCAGAAGCGCACCGCCTGGGGCGGCAACGGCAACTATGAGACCGTGAACGCTTTCAGCCCCATCGGTATGCTGCGCTATCACTTCGTCAACGATGAGAAGTTCGGCGTGTTCGCCGGAATCGGCCTGGGCGGCTTCTTCTCAGGTGTTCCCGTGCCGCGCAACGGCTACAGCTCCAACCTGACCGAAGTGGGCGAAGTGGGCTTCGACGTCTTCCTGACCGACAACGTCAGCATGCAGTTGGCCGGACGCTACCAGCACATTGGTGACTTCTCCAACAAGGGTGCGGACAACTGGGGCGGCAACCTCGCCGTCAAGTACGCTTTCTAAAACACATTCTTGCCGACTGCATCGTACAGGCCCCTTCGAGAGGAGGGGCCTTTTTCTTTTCATGGAAAGAAGCTATACCCTCTGCGGGTCTGCATTTAGGCGACCCCCGTGCTTCTTACTCAAACCAGGGCCATCATGGACAACACATCAGACAAATCCCAGACTCCCGAAGAATTCGAGACCCTCATTGAACCCGAGGAGTCTCTTCCTGAAATTTCCCTTGAGGATCTTCCCGAACCCCTGCGCCTGGCCGTCGCCCGGGCCGGGTGGCCCGGGCTCATGCCCGTACAGGCCAAATCCCTGCCCTACCTGCTCACCGGCCAGGATCTCATGGTCCAGTCGCGCACCGGCAGCGGCAAGACCGGGGCGTTCCTCCTGCCGATCTTCAATCTGCTCGACCTCGATGTCCACCAGACCCAGGCCCTGATCCTTTGCCCCACCCGCGAGCTGGCCAAGCAGGTGGGCATGGAGGCGGAGATGCTCTTCGAGGGCACGGAGCTGCGAGTCGCCACAGTGTACGGCGGCGTGGGCTACGGCCCTCAGACCGACGCCCTGCGCGCGGGCGCGCACCTGGTGGTGGGCACTCCGGGCCGCATCCTGGACCACCTGCTGCGCCGCAACCTCACCCTGGACGGTATGCGCGTGCTGGTGTTCGACGAAGCCGACCGCATGCTCTCCATCGGCTTCTACCCGGACATGAAGGAGATCAAGCGCTACCTTCCCCCCAAGCGCCGCGTCTCCACGTTCCTCTTCTCGGCCACCTATCCGCCCCACGTGCTGCGCCTGGCCGAAGAGTTCATGGACCACCCGAATTTCCTCTCGCTCTCCGCCAAGCAGGTTCACGTGGCGGATATCCTGCACGTCTACTACGAAGTGCCGGGCATGGACAAAGACCGCTGCCTAGTGCGCCTTCTGGAGATCGAAAACCCCACCTCGGCCATCATTTTCTCCAACACCAAGGCCAATGTGCATTACGTCACCGAAGTGCTCAAGGGCTTCGGGTACGACGCCGAGGAGCTCTCCGCCGACCTCACCCAGGCCAAGCGCGAGCAGGTGCTCATGCGCCTGCGCAAGGGGACTCTGCGCTTCCTGGTGGCCACCGACGTGGCCGCGCGCGGCATCGACATCCCCGAGCTGTCCCACGTCTTCCAGTACGAGACCCCCGAGGACCCCGAGTCCTACGTGCACCGCGCGGGCCGCACCGGTCGCGCCGGAGCCTCCGGCACGGCCATTACGCTTGTGAACATCATGGAAGAACTGGCCATGAAGCGCATCGGCCAGCGCTTTGGCATCGAGCTGATCAAGAAGCCCGTGCCCACTGACGAGGACGTATCCGCCGTGGTGTCTGAGCGCCTTACGGCACTTCTGGAAGCCGAAGTGCGCACACTCGCGCCCCTGAGGAAGGTACGCTTGCAGCGTTTCCTGCCCCTGGCCCAGGAACTGGCCGCTTCCGAAGACGCTGCCCTTCTGGCCCTGCTTTTGGACGAGCGCTATCAGGCGACCCTGCACGCCGTGCAGATCCAGCCGGAAGGCGCTCCCGAGGAGCCGCGCGAACAGCGCCGTGAACGGGATTACGACCGTGACCGCGACCGTGGCCGCAGCAGAGACCGCGACCGCCAGCCCCGCCGCGAACCGCGCCAGGACAGCGCCCCCGCGCGACCGGCAGCCGAGCCCGTGGCCAAGCCAGAACCCAAGGCCGAACCCAGGCCCGCTCCCAAGGCGCAGCCCAAGCCCAAATCCTCCATTTTTACCGCCCCCGCTGACGAAGCCCCGGACGAAGACGACTTCGAATCCGCGTTCGACACCACCTCGGATGAGTTGCAGAACGCTTCCGGTAACGTCGCCGAGGGAGGCGAGCCGACTAAGAAGCGTAAGCGTCGCCGTCGCCGCAAGAAGAAGCCCTCCAGCGCCGAAACCATGACGCAGGACAGCACCATCGGCGCCGAGGCTGCTGCTTCCCCCGACGAAGTGCTCGTTGCCCAACCTTCTGATCAGCCCTCTGGGCAGGACGCGACTGCCCGCGAACCCCGCAAGCAGGCGCCCGAAAAGGCCCTGACCGAGGTCCCGGCGGATGCCACAACTGCGCCTTCTGACGCCGTCCCCCAGGAGCAGGCGAAAGCGAAAGCTCCGGCCCGTGCCCGCGCACCCAGGAAGGCCGCCCCGAAAAAGGCTGCTGCCAAGCCTGAAACGCCCGAAGCCGTCGAGGCCGCCGAAGCCCAAGGCGCTCCTGGCACAGGGGAAGGCGGAGAAGCCCCCAAACCTAAGGCCAAGCCCAAACCCCGCACCCGCAAGCCCGCCGCCGCCAAGGCCGAGGCCCAGCCCAGAAGCGAACCCGCGCCGGAGCCCGAGAACCCGGACAGCCCGGCCAAGGCCCTCAAGGCCGAGCGCCCCGGCAAGACCGCCAAGTCCGTGGAGATCGAATACCGCCCCGACGAGCACAAGGGCATCGAGTGGGATTGAGCCTGAGATGATCGAAGCCGCGCCGCCCATGAGGGTGGCGCGGCTTTTTTTATGCTTATTGATCGAGGTTCATGCGAAACTCATCGCCTTCCGTCTCCCGAACAGGATGGCAAGCCGACAACAGCATGAGATAATTGCGGATTCCAAAGGGCACAGCCCAAGGCCTGCGGAGGCGTTCCCCAACTGCCATCTTTGCAAGCCACAAGATTTATTGCGCCTCTAGCTTTTCTTGAGATTATCCATCACCCCACTCAGTTCGGACACCAGCCCCCCGAGGTGGTCCAGGGCCTCCCTGGCCTGGTCCATGGCCCCGGCGGTCTCGTCCGCATAACGGGCGATATCCTGGATGGACTGGTTCACCTCGCCGCTGGCCGCGCTCTGATCGGCGGCAGCCGAATCTATCTGGCCTATCCTGGCGGACATGTCCCGGCTCAGGTTGACGATCCTCGTCAGGGCGCTGCCCCCCCCGTCCACCTGTTGGGCCACGTGCGAGATAGCCTCCACGGCCTGATCCACGCCCTGGCCGCTCATGTTCGTTCCCTCCTGGATTCCGGCGATGGAATCGGCCACTTCGCGCGTTGCAGCCATGGTCTTCTCGGCCAGCTTGCGCACCTCGTCGGCCACCACAGCGAAACCCCGCCCTGCATCGCCAGCGCGAGCCGCCTCGATGGCCGCGTTCAGGGCCAGCAGGTTGGTCTGGTCAGCGATGTCGGAAATGACCGTCATGATCTTGCCGATGCCCTCGGCCCTGGCCGAGAGGTCCGTCATGTTGGATTTGAGCGAGGTGGCCTTGACCTGCACCGCGTGGATGGAGTCCACCACCGTGCCGATGACCTCGGCTCCCTCCTGGGCGCGCGCACGGGCGTCCTCTGCGGTGGAGGCGGCGTCCTCGGCTCCCCTGGCCACCTGCTGCGTGGTGCCGTCCATTCGTTCCATGGTCTCCACCGCGCCGGACAGCCGTTCCCGCTGCACCTTGGCGTCATGGAAAGCCTTGTCCACCTGTTTGTCCAGGGTTCGCAAGGCGTCCAGCACCTGCTCAACTATGGAAGCCATAAGCCCCGCTGCCTCTACCAGACCGCTGCGGCGTGCGACCTCGGCGCTCTCCAAGGCGGTCTTGGCCTCGCAACTGGCCCGTTCGGCAACCAGCGCCTGTTCAGCGGCCTCGCAGGATTTGCTCTCGGCCTGGCGGATTTCCTGTTTGAGCTTTTCCACCATGGCTTCCAGGCTGCGCTTGAGCTGGTCGAGTTCCGCGATGAATTGGCCCTCGGCTTTCACATCCAGGTTTCCGGCGGACACCTCGCCCGCGTAGCGCACCAGAACCGAGAGCGGGTCACGGATTTGCTTGGTGATGAGCCAGCCAACCACCGCCGCCACCAGCACGGACAGAAGCAACGCAGCCAGGGCGGTCTGCTGGCCGGTGCTGGCCGTCTCCTTCGCGTCCTTCTCGTCCGTGGCTATCACCTGGTCGTTGCGGGCGATGATGCGTTGCAGAGCCGCCAGCAGGGCTTCCCCCTGCTTCTGCACGTCCACTGCCGCCAGAGCCAGGACCTCCATCCCTAACAACAGATCGGAGGTATCCTTGCTCCATTCGTCCAGAGTTTTCTCCAACTTGCCCGCCACGGTCAGAAAGGCCTGCTGTTCCTTCACGAAGGCCTGCCAGAGTTCGTCCGGCTTCGCAGGATCGCGCAGGCTCTCCAACCGGGCCACGGCCTGCTTGAGGGCCTCGGTGTTTTCGGCGTGGAGCCTGCGCTGGGCAGCGCGGAACTCAGGCGTGATGGCCGGA
This sequence comes from Desulfovibrionaceae bacterium, assembly GCA_009773665.1. Taxonomy (GTDB): domain Bacteria; phylum Desulfobacterota; class Desulfovibrionia; order Desulfovibrionales; family Desulfovibrionaceae; genus Fundidesulfovibrio. The sequence continues at coordinate 18,306 of WSYE01000003.1, forward strand.
ATCAGCTGCGCGCGCATCGCCCCGATGATCTCCCGGACGCTAAACCGCACGTCCTTAAGCGACGCCAGGGATTTCATGTTCACATCGGTCATGTTGCTGAGTTCCTGCCCGAGCCGGGAGGAATTGGAATACCCGATGAACCAGATGAACACGGACAAGGCGATGATCACTGAATAACCCGCATAAATGCGTAGGCTTATGGAGAATCTGGGCATGTGCTCCCCCGTGAGCCGATCGTGACGGGACGCGCCCCGTAGTGCGGGGCGCACGGACGCTCAGGCGTGTCTATTTGCTGTAGACGCCGCACCCGAACAGCATGCCGTCAACCTTTTCCATATACATGCTCTTGTTCTCTATCTGCTTGCTGACAGGATTCACGAATTTGTAGTCCTGCCAGAAGGAATCCTTGGTCTTGCCCAGTTCCACACGTTCCTTCACGAAGAATTTGCCGTCCGGGTCGCGAAGCTCCATCAGGTTCTTGCCGACCTGCTTGGCATTGGCCCCGTGCGCCAAACAGTTGCCCTCCATGTCGTAGACCACAACGTACAGGTCACGATCCACGAATGGCCCCTTGGAATCGTTAATGTCGGCAAGGGCCTTGTCCTTGCCTGCACTCTTGTACTGGGCCACGGCCTTCTTCACCAGGGCTACGGCCTCGTCCTTGGTGCCGTTCTGCTGGGCCAGGGCGACACACGCAAACAGAAACACGGCGACACACGCTACGACGACTTTCTTCATGACTATCCTCCCGGGTAGTTTCAACTATGGGATTAATCAGAATGACACCAATATCTACACTATAATAACACCTGTTTTCCCGTCCCAAGTCAAGGCCGACAGACGAAAAAAGCCCCGGCCGATTTGGCCGGGGCTCTGTTCGATCATGCCGTCCGCTGAGCGCCCTACTCCACCCCCATGCCGGGGTGGTGCGCTGCCGCGTCCATGTCCATGGTGTGGCAGGCCTTGCAGTTCTTCGCTCCGCCGATGGTGCGCGCCAACTTCTGGTATTGCAGGGGCTGGAGGTTGTCGCGATCCTTCCCGTAGGGGTTGCGGGCCGGATAGAGCGCGTGGACAGAGCCGTGACAGCTGGCGCAGGTCATGGCGTCCAGGTCGTCGCGCTTGGCCTTGAACAGGTCCTTCGCGCCGCTGGTCCACGTACCGTAGGCCTGGGCCTGTTCCGGGGACTTGTAGCCCACGTGGCAGGTGACGCACTTGGGCTGGTTCACCCAGGGCGTGCGCGGCGACGGGTCGGATTCTCGGGGCTTTATCAGCGAGATGAGCGCATTGGCGGCCTTTACGCCCTGTTCCTTCTCCTTGGTCAATAACCCCAGAGCGTGGTCCTCCAGGGGGCCGTGGCAGTTGGTGCAGTCCAGGCCTGCGGCGGCGTGGGGATCACGCAGGGCGCGGGTCGCGCCCTTAGGGTCCGTGGGGTGGCACATATCGCAGGCATCGGCCCCGCGTCCGGCCAGATAGACCGCGTGCAGGCCGTGCACCGCAGCGGAGAGGTTCAGGGAGCGGTTGCCCCCTGCGGCGGCGTCGTCATGGCAGGAGCGGCAGTCCACCTGCCCGGCCTTTTTGGAGAGGTCCGTCAGGCTCAGGCGGTCGTGGCCCTTCAGCACATCCTTGGCCGTGGCCGGGGCGATGCCCGCCACGCCGTGCGTCCAGGTTCCGCCGTGGCAGTTCTTGCACCCAAGCTCCGAGGACACGGGCAGCACCAGCGTGGTTTCAGCCAGGAGCTTGCCGGAGGCGTCAGTGGCCTGGATAACGGCCAGGGGATACGGCTGAAAGCCGTCCTTGTCTTTTCCGGATGCCGGATACGGCGACACGTTTATGCCCTCGGCCCGGAAGGCGTTTCCGGCCACCATGAAGCTCCCAGCGGCCTGGCCTTCCACGGCATAGGTCAGAGTGACGCCTTCGGTGGTAAGCGCGGGGACGCCTTCGCGTTTCAGCAGGTGCGCGGTGATGGCCTGGGCGCCGATGTTAAGCGTCCACTGCCCGTTGTCGTAGAGCATGTTGATGCCCTTGTCGGCCACGGCGGTCAGCAGATACGGGGCGGACTCGTCGAAGGCCGGAACCGGGGTCTCACTCTGGGGGAGTCCCTGGGCCTGGAGGGGTTTCACGCCGTGCAACCCCTCGGTCAGGTAGGCGGCCAGGGCCTTTTTCTCTTCAGGCGTGCCGAAGAACGGGGGCATGTATTTGCCGATCTTGCCAAGCCCCGTGAGCAGCGATTCCATGCCCGAGGCCGTGTACTTGGCCGAGCGCGGCAGAATGTCCAGCATGGGGCCGCCCTGGCTGTGGCAGCTGGAGCATTGCAGGAAGAACAGCTCACGCCCGGCGTCCAGGCGGTTTTCGGCAGTGACGGCCTTGTTGCGGCTCCACTTGGCCGAGGCCAGCACGCCCGCCGTGTTCAGCTTCTCGGCCCCGGCAACGGCGATGCCGTTGGAGTAGATGTGCCCGGTGATGAGATACGGCCTGCGGGCGGCCTCGCGCATGTATTCGAAGGAGCCGATGAACAGAAACGACGCGGCCAGGGTCAGCGTGGCCACCACGCGGGCGGCCTTTCGTGGCAATCCTCCGGCCAGCAACACACCACCGGCCAGCACCGTGGGAGCCACCCACCAGAACACGCGCATCCCGGCGGCCACCTCGGGCGAGCGCCCCAGAGCCAGCGCCTGCTGCTCCGGCGACAAAACGGAGATGTGCCACCAGCCCGACGCCACCAGCACCGGGATGGGCAGCACGGCCCACAGGGCGCAGAAGCGCGACAGGCTCTTGCGGTTCTTCTCGTCCTCCACGCTCTGGGCGGTCATCAGGCCGAACACTCCGGCCAACAGCGCCGCGATGGCCGTGCGGAACACCAGGCCGGGCCAGAATGTCGGGTTGAAGAAGCCGTCCCAGAAGCGGTGCGTCGTAAGCCAATCCCCAGGCGTGAGCATGAACGAGATGAACCCCTGCACCATGGCCAGTGAGCCCCAGGCGAAGGCGGCGTACATCCAGGCCAGGATCAGGCGGCGCGTGGAGCGTTCGGACTCGAAGGAACGCATGTAGGTGATAAGGGTGACGATCTCCGCCAGGAAGAAGGTCCACTCCGTGGCCCAGCCCAGCACGAAAGAGTGTATCAGCGTGGCCGTGGCCCCAGGCGCTCCGATGGATATGGTGAACCAGATGCCAACGCCCGTAAGCCCGCCCACCACCATGGTGAACACCAGGAAGAACTTGGCGTAGCGGCGCAGGTAATCCTTCATGACCCCAAGGCCCAGGCGCTGCACGCGCGTCTCCATCACAGCGATGAACATGCCGCCGCCCACGGCGAAGTGGGCGATGAACACGTGGATGGTGGCCACCAGGGCGATCAGCAGGCCGCCGCCCCAGAAGCCCCATTGCAGTACGGGATAGTCCATGGATCAGGCTCCCTTCACGCCGGAAGCGGGCGCGTCCTTGACGGGGTGTTTCGCGGCCCACCAGACCACGGCCAGGCTCACGGCGAAGAAGCCGAAGAACATGGCCACGGTGCTGGGTTCCGGCCTGACCGGAAGTGATGCGGTGTCGAAATACGGCTCCAGGTAGAGTTGGCGGAGTACGCCGCGCATGGCGATCATCACGGCGATAGTGGCCACGCCGCAGGCGGCCGCAGGCATGAGCCGCCTCATGAAGGCGAAGGCCGCAGCGGCTCCGGCCCCGGCGATTCCCGCCAGCAGAAGCCCGGTGGCAAAGGGGTCGCCCCCCATGAAGCCGAGCATCACCGGCCTTGGCAGGGCCATCAGCCACCACACGCCGCCCACGAACTGGGCCAGGGTGCTCCAGCCGAACCAGGCAAGGCCCTGGGCCACAAGCTCTTCGCCGTGCGGGTCGTGATGGCGGGTGCGCCTGCGCCCGACCATGGCCAGAGTCAGCCCGCCGATGGCCAGGGACGCGGTGACGAAGTGCAGCCAGCGCGGCAGGAGCGTCGCGTCGCCCCAGGCCGTCATCGTGCCGGCAGGGTTGTCGAAATATCCGGTCCACATGTCCGGGCGCACCAGCAACACGGCGTTGTGGCTCTGCACAAGACTTGCGTAGAGCATGAGCAGGCTCATCATTCCCCAGACCAGCGTACCGCGCTCATTCCCCGCGTGCAGGGCGTACTTCTGGCGGTAGGCCAGTCCGTAGGCCCCCATCACCGCCAGCACCACCCCAAACCAGTACACGCCCATGAGCGTGGAGCTGACGTACAGGAACTGCCCGTAGAGCACCTGCACGAACAGAAGCGGCGCGACGCCGATGTTCACGGTGAGCGCCGTGAGGTTGGGGATCATGCCCGCCTGCTGTCCCAGAGCCAGGGGGGCCACGGAGGATCTGAGCGACCGGACAAAGCCCAGAAGCGTGAGCCCCAGCATGGTGTTCATAAAAAGGATGTGGACGAAAAAGGTCACGTCCAGAAGACATCGAAACAGCCAGGGCGCAGCGGGGATGGCCTCCGCAGCCGGGATCATCGCACTCGGTTCCATCGAAGAGTTTCCTTGTCGCGGTTCACGGACATTCTGGTCAGACCCTATCACCTTTTCAAGCCCTGGAAAATAGTCTATCAGTGGTCGTCTTTGCATCCATCCCAAAACCATCCCGGCGCTTGTCCCGCGCCTGGAGTAGCCATGGCCCTTCTTCTCTTCGACATCGGCAATACCAATATAAAAATCGGCCTCTACCGGGGTGAGTCCGGCCTGTCGTCCTACGTGCTGCCCACGCCGCGCTCCAGCACGGCGGACCAACTGGGCATGGACCTGGCCGCGCTCCTGGCCCGTGAAGGTCTGGCCCCCGAGCGCCTGGACGCCATCCTGGCCGTCAGCGTGGTGCCGCCCGTGAACCCCATGCTGCGCCAAGCCTGCAACCGTTTTTTAGGCAGAGTGCCGCGATTTGTGCCGGAAGATGTTCCCGTGCCGCTGGAAAACCGTTACGAACGTCCTGAACAGGTCGGAGCGGACCGGCTGGTGGCCGCCTACGCGGCGCGCCGCTGCGCAAGCTCGCACTGTGTGGTGAGCGTGGATTTCGGCACAGCCACCACCTTCGACGTGGTGCGCGGCTCCAGCTACCTGGGCGGGCTGATCTGTCCGGGGGTGCTCTCCTCCGCCAGAGCCCTGGCCCAGGACACGGCCAAGCTGCCCCAGATCGACCTGGAGCCGCAGTCCTTGAAGCTGTCCATCGGGCGCTCCACCGTGGAGAGCCTGAACCAGGGCCTCTTGTTCGGGTTCGCCTCCATGGTGGAGGGCATCCTGGACCGCCTGGAGGATCACATGGGCGAGCCGGTCACGGTGGTGGCCACAGGTGGCTTTGCCCAGCAATTGGCACGTGTTTGTCCGGCAATCGCCAACGTTAGGCCCGAACTTCTTCTCGACGGCCTGCGTCTTGTGTATGAGGAAGCAGCGGCGAACGAAAAGCGCCGCTCTCAATAATCAGTCAACGACCATCCCCAAGGAGAAATCATTATGAGCACCATCGCTGCTGTCTGGGCTAGGGAAATTCTGGATTCGCGCGGCAACCCCACCATCGAGGTGGAAGTCACCCTGGAATCGGGTGCGGTGGGACGTGCCGCCGTTCCTTCCGGAGCTTCCACCGGCACCCGCGAGGCGCTCGAGCTGCGCGACGGTGAAGACGACCGCTTCGGCGGAAAGGGCGTCACCCGCGCTGTCGAGAACGTTCAGGGCGAGATCGCCGAGGCCGTGGTAGGCATGGAAGCCCTGCGCCAGACCGCGCTTGACAACCTGCTCATCGAGCTGGACGGCACCGAGAACAAGGGCCGCCTGGGCGCCAACGCCATCCTGGGCGTGTCCCTGGCCACCGCCCGCGCCGCCGCCAACTTCCTGGGAATGCCCTTGTACAACTACCTGGGCGGCGTGAACGCCAAGGTGCTGCCCGTGCCGCTTATGAACATCATCAACGGCGGCGCGCACGCCCCCAACAACCTGGACATCCAGGAGTTCATGATCGTGCCCATCGGCGCGGACACCTTCGCCGACGCCCTGCGCATGGGCGCGGAGACCTTCCACGCCCTGAAGAAGATCCTGGCCGCCGACGGCCACGTGACCTCCGTGGGCGACGAAGGCGGCTTCGCCCCCAACCTGAAGTCCCACGACGAGGCCTTCGAGTACATCATCAAGGCCATCGAGGCCGCCGGATACAAGCCCGGCCCCGAGATCGCCCTGGCCATCGACGCCGCCGCCTCCGAGTTCTACGCCGACGGCAAGTACACCTTCACCGGCGAGAACCGCTCCTTCACCTCCGCCGAGCTGGTGGCCTACTACACCGAGCTGACCAAGAAGTACCCCCTGATCTCCATCGAGGACGGTCTGGCCGAGGGCGATTGGGACGGCTGGAAGGAACTGACCGACGAGCTGGGCGACACCATCCAGCTGGTGGGCGACGACATCTTCGTCACCAACCCCGACATCCTGGCCGACGGCATCAACGAAGGCATCGCCAACTCCATCCTGATCAAGCTGAACCAGATCGGCACCGTCACCGAGACCCTGGACTGCATCGAGATGGCCAAGCAGGCCGCCTACACCACGGTCATCTCCCACCGCTCCGGCGAGACCGAGGACTCCTTCATCGCCGACCTGGCCGTGGCTGTGAACTCCGGCCAGATCAAGACCGGTTCGCTGTGCCGCTCCGACCGCCTGGCCAAGTACAACCAGCTCCTGCGCATCGAGGAGGAACTGGAAGACGAGGCCCTGTACTTCGGACCGGTCATGGCCGCCCAGTGGTTCGACGTGGAGTAACACCCGCCCGGCCCTGGCGCGTCGCGTGACGCGGCCGCAACGCTTCGTGCGTACCCTGGGGGAGCTTCGGCTCCCCCTTTTCGTTGGGCGTTACTCCCGGATATTTTTCTCTTTCGCTGGACAATTTCACCGCCATCCTGAATATATGGAAGAAATTGCACGACGAGAACTTTCAGCAAGGAGGAGTATCCATGCCCAAGGAGAACATCCGTAAAGTTCTGGGAGTAACAGCGGCGGTGTTCGCCCGGATGGGGCAGCTTTCCCCGGAAGAGGCCCGCGAGATGAGCGGCCTGGATCAACAGGCCTTCGACGAAGCCATGCACAAGGCCCAGATGGCCGAGAATGAGCTGAAGGCCGCCAAAAAGGAGCCCAGCTTCTACGACATCGTCTCCAAGGCCGCCGACGAGTACCTGAACGCCGTCAAGAAATAGAGCCGGTGCCGCGTTCCAGGAATGACACGCCTTCGGGTACGCCGCGCCAGCGAAACCGATCACGAGGTCAACGTCCACTGCGGACGACGACGTGCGCCCCCGGCCCCCACGGCTTATCGGGGGCGCACCCTTGAATCAATGCCCGTAACGTCCATAAACAAAGGGCCTCATGAATCTGTTCAAAAGCCTCGCCGGACTGTCCGAACACCACAAGCCGCGCTTCATGGCGCTGGAGATCTGGAAGTATATCGGGCCGGGGCTCCTGGTCACGGTGGGCTTCATCGATCCCGGCAACTGGGCCGCCAACGTGGCCGCCGGGGCCGGGTTCGGCTACAAGCTGTTGTGGATGGTCACGCTGTCCACGGTGATGCTCATCGTCCTGCAACACAACGCCGCCCACCTGGGCATCGCCACGGGGTTGTGCCTGTCCGAGGGCGCGGCGCACCATCTGCCGGCCCCTGCGGCGCGGTTCGTGCTGGGCACCGCCGTGCTGGCGTCGATCTCCACCGCCCTGGCCGAGCTCCTGGGCGGAGCCATCGCCCTGCGCATGCTGTTCGGCCTGCCGTTGTGGCTGGGGGCGCTGCTCACGCTCGGCGTGGTGCTCTGGATGCTTTTTGCCAACACCTACCGGCGTCTTGAGAAATACATCATCGGGTTCGTTTCGCTGATCGGCATATCCTTCGTGTTCGAGCTGTCCATGGTCCACATCGACTGGGGGCAGGCCGCGCGCGGATGGGTGGTCCCGGCCTTTCCGGACGGCTCCATCCCCATCATCATGAGCGTCTTGGGCGCGGTGGTCATGCCCCACAACCTGTTCCTGCACTCGGAAATCATCCAGAGCCGCCAGTGGAACCTGGACAACGACGACATCATTCACCACCAGCTCCAGTATGAGTTCACGGACACGCTGGTGTCCATGCTGGTGGGCTGGGCCATAAACTCCTCCATGATCCTGCTGGCGGCGGCGGCCTTCTATTCAGGCGGGGTGCAGGTGTCGGAGCTAGAGCAGGCCCAGAACATGCTGACCCCGCTGGTGGGCAGCGCGGCGGCCGTGGTCTTCGCCCTGGCGCTGCTGTTCGCGGGCGTGGCCTCCTCGGTGACGGCGGGCATGGCCGGAGGGGCCATCTTCGCGGGCATCTTCAAAGAGCCCTACAACATGGGGGACATCCACACCCGCGTGGGCGTGGGCCTGACTCTGGTGTTGGCCTATCTCATCATCCTGGTGATCCCCAACGCCTTCCAGGGGCTCATCGTCTCCCAGATCGTGCTGTCCATCCAACTGCCCTTCACCATCCTTTTGCAACTGTACCTAACGTCGTCCAGGAAGGTGATGGGCAAGTGGGTCAACAAGCGCTCCACCACGGTGATCCTGTCCGTGATCGCCGCCGTGGTCATCGGGCTGAACGTGCTGCTGCTGTGGGACACCCTTGGGGGATAGGGGCTGTACATCAGGCACCACTTCTGTTGACAACCATTCTGTCAGCACTTATGTTGCACACATGAACAGCGCCGAGCTCAAAAGATGGCTTGCCAAACAGGGATGCCGCTTCGAAACCCATCGGGGCGGATCCGGGCACATCACTGTGATCCTCGGCGACAAGTCGGCCCAGATGCCCATGCACGGCCAGGGCAAGGAACTCGGAACCGGGCTCGTCAACGCGATCATCAAGCAACTCGGGCTGAAAAAATAGGAGGGAGCCAATGCTGAACTATCACGTCACGCTCACCAAGGACGATAACGACACCTTGCTGGCCACCTGCCCGGACTTGCCCGAGGTAGTCACCTTCGGAGATGACGAACAGGACGCCCTCGGCTACGCCGTTGGAGCCATCGAGGAGGCCTTGGCGGCACGGATGGCCCACAAAAAGGACATCCCCCTACCCGGGCAGCATCAAAGCGGGAAACTGCACATGGTGCGCCTCTCCACGCAAACCGGGCTCAAGGTGCTGCTTTACTGCGCCATGCGCCGCCAGGGGGTCACCAAGGCGGAGCTTGCCCGGCGGATGGGCACGCCCCGGCAAAGCGCCGACCGTCTGCTGGACCTCAACCACGCCTCCCGGTTGGACGTGCTGGACGCCGCCTTCCTGGCTTTGGGGCAGGAAGTGGCCGTGGAGTTGCGCGAACGCGCGGCTTGATTGCGTAAGAGTGTGAATGCCCTCCTTCCTGCCGGATATCGTTTACAATCAATACTTGCCTTTTTCAGCCCAGGGCTTATCTGGCTTTTTCGCAGCACTTTCCTGGAGCACCGATGAGCGACACACGAGTCATCCGCATTGAAGGCGCACGCCAGCACAACCTCAAGAACCTCACCCTGGACATCCCCCGCGACCAGCTGGTGGTTGTCTGCGGACCTTCGGGCTCGGGCAAGTCCACCCTGGCCTTCGACATAGTCTACGCCGAGGGGCAGCGGCGCTACGTGGAGTCGCTCTCGGCCTACGCCCGCCAGTTCCTGCCCCAGATGGACAAGCCCCAGGTGGACAAGATCGAGGGGCTGTCCCCGGCCATTTCGCTTGAGCAGCAGTCCGCCACGCGCAACCCGCGCTCCACCGTGGGCACGGTCACGGAAATTTACGACTTTCTGCGCGTTTTCTACGCCCGCCTGGGCAAGCCCCACTGCCCCCAGTGCGGCCAGCCCATCGCCGCCCAGACCACGGACCAGATCGTGGACGACATCCTGGCCCTGCCTGAGGGGACCAAGTTCCTGGTGCTGGCTCCGCTGGTGGAGCACCAGAAGGGCACCCAGGCCGAGAAGCTAAAAAAGCTCAAGTCCCAGGGCTTCGCCCGCGTGCGCGTGAACGGCGAGGTGCTCGCCCTGGAGCCCCTGCCGGAGCTGGACAAGAACAAGCGCCACACCGTGGAACTGGTGGTGGACCGCCTGGTGGCCAAGCCCGACATGCGCACACGCCTGGCCGACTCCGTGGAGCTGTCCCTGGCCCAGGGATCGGAGCGCATCATCATCCACGACGTGGACCGCAAGCAGGACCGCACCTTCTCCACCACCTCCGTGTGCAACGCCTGCAAGGTGAGCGTCCCGCCGCCAACGCCCCAGCTCTTCTCGTTCAACAGCCCCCAGGGGGCCTGCCCCACCTGCGCGGGCATCGGCAGCGTGGAGTATTACGAGCCGGACCTTCTGGCCCCCAACAAGGGCCAGTCTCTCTCGCAGGGGGCCATCCTGCCCTGGAAGAACGAGCGCGTATTCGCGCGCTTCCGCGACCAGCTCTCGGGCCTGGGCAAGCGCCACGGGTTCTCGCTCACCACGCCTCTCAAGGAATTTTCGCAAGAAGCCTGGCAGGCCCTGTTCCACGGCGACGCGGACCTGGGCTGGAAGGGCGTGCTGGATATGATGGAGATGGGCCAGGCCATGGGCTCCATCTGGCGCGACGAGCTCTCGCGTTTTCGCCAGAACCGCCCCTGCCCGGTGTGCAATGGCGCGCGCCTGCGCCCGGAGTCGCTGGCTGTGCGCGTGGACGACCTGAACATCTTCCAGTTCTGCTCGCTGCCCATCGAGCGCTCGCTCAAGTGGCTTTCGGAGCGCAGCTTCGACGGAGCCCGCGCGGTGATCGCGGCGCCCCTCACCAAGGAGCTGAACCACCGGCTGAGCTTCCTGGTGAACGTGGGCCTTGATTACCTGAGCATTGGACGCAACATGGGTACGCTTTCGGGCGGCGAGGCCCAGCGCATACGCCTTGCCGGGCAGCTTGGGTCAGGCCTCGTGGGCGTGACCTATGTGCTGGATGAGCCAAGCATCGGCCTGCACCCGCGCGACAACGAGCGCCTGCTGGGGACGCTTCGCATGCTGCAAAAGCGCGGCAACACCGTGCTGGTGGTGGAGCACGACGAGGCCACCATCGAGAGCGCGGACCACGTCATCGAGCTTGGCCCCGGTTCTGGCGTACTGGGCGGCGAGATCGTCTACCAGGGCGATGTGAAGCATCTTCTGGAATCGGACACGCTCACCGGCAAGTACCTGCGCGGCGATCTGTCCATCGAACGGCCCGAGAAGCGCCGCGAGCCAACCGGCTTCCTGAGCCTCAGGGGCGCGCGCACCAACAACCTGAAGGGCCTGGACGTGGACATCCCCCTGGGCTGCCTGACCTGCGTCACCGGCCCGTCCGGTTCCGGCAAGAGTTCCCTGGTGGTGGATACGCTCTACAAGCACATGGCGCTGTCTCAGGGCATCAAGGTGGACCTGCCCGGCGTGGTGGACGGCTTCTCCGGGGCGGAGCGCATCGAGAAGATCATCTCCATCGACCAGACCCCCATCGGGCGCACCCCGCGCTCCAACCCGGCCACCTACACCAAGATCTTCGACGAGATCAGGAACATCTACGCCTCCTCGGCGGACGCCAAGAAGCGCGGCTACAAGCCTGGGCGCTTCAGCTTCAACGTGCGCGGCGGCCGCTGCGAGGCCTGCCAGGGCGACGGCGTGATCACCGTGGAGATGCACTTCCTGCCGGACATCCACGTCACCTGCGAGGTGTGCGGCGGCAGACGCTACAACCGCGAGACGCTTGAAGTGCGCTACAAGGGGCTGAACATCGCCGAGGTGCTGGACCTTCCCGTGTCGGACGCGCGCAAGCTGTTCGAGAACTATCCCCCCCTGGCCCGGCGTCTGGAGATTCTGGAGCAGGTGGGCCTGGAGTACGTGCGCCTGGGCCAGCCCGCAACGACGCTCTCGGGCGGCGAGGCGCAGCGCATCAAGATATCTCGGGAACTCGGCAAGCGCAGCCTGCCCGGCACGCTGTACATCCTGGACGAGCCGACGACCGGCCTGCACATGCATGAGGTGGGCAAGCTGATCCAGGTGTTGCACCAACTGGTGGAGCGCGGGGCGACAGTAGTCGTCATCGAGCACAACACCGAGGTTATACTCTCCTCGGATTACGTGTTCGACCTGGGTCCCGGCGGCGGCGAATACGGCGGACGCATCGTCTCGCAGGGCACGCCCGAACAGATCATGGCCGACCCGGAATCAGTCACCGGGAGGTTCCTGACTCCCTAGCGTCCCGAAGGGAAATCGTGTAGGGGATTGGCGAAACGCAGCAATTTGCGCATGTTGTGGGCTTTGGGGAAGGTGCGCCGTATTCCCCGAAGCCTCATGGCCCTGTAGGAAAGGCGAGTCAGTCGTTTCGCTTCAACCCTCTTCCATGCAAACTGGATATCTCATGAGCGAAGCGAACGAGTTTCCCACGATTCTTGGAGTCTTCTCACTGCGCAGAGCGGATGACGTCGGCACCGGTGCGACCCAGTCGCGCCACACCCAGCTCACCTACTGGTACGCGCGCCAGCTCGACCAGACCGCCGTGGAGCTTCAGCCCCTGAACGCCTATCACGTGCCCTCCGGCATCCGGAAACAGGCCGCCCTGACCAATTTCCTGAAGTCCTACACGCCCGAGCCCCGCTACTACGAAGCCAACACCGTTCCGGCGCTCAAGTCTTTGAAAGCCAAGATAGACCAGGGCGAGAAGTTCTTTTCCATGGGGCTTTTAGACGACGCCGAAAAAGCGTTCCTCAAGGCGCTCATGATCGACGAGATGAGCGTCCCCGCCAACTACGGCCTGGGCGACGTGTACACCGAGACGAAGGATTTTTTGAAACTGCGCCGTATCCTGACCGTGCTCATGGGGCTGGACGACGCGTTCTCCACCGAATACCGCCAGAAGCTGAACACCTTCGGCATCAACCTGCGCAAGCAGGGATACCTGGACGAGTCCATCGAGTTCTTCAACAAAGCCCTGGAAATACAGAAGAACGACGAGCACATCTATTTCAATCTGGCCCGCGTCCATTACGACAAGGGCGAGATCGAAAAGTGCATCGGCATCCTGAACATCGCCACCACGCTCAATCCGGGATTCGCGGAAGCGCGCAAGTTCATCAGCTACTGCGAAAGAATGACGGTGCAGTGATCGCCTGACGGGCCTGCGCGTGTCGACTGTGTCAGCCCGCCGGGACCAGCTTCGTTACGCCCTGTGCATGCCGGTCCACCGGCAGACAACGACAGTTCCCCTCTTTTGCGGGACGCAGTCCCCTTCACGGCAGGCAAGGGCCGGTGTTATCCCCCCGCACAGGAACACCGGCCACCAGCTGACACATGCAGTGCCCCCGCGAGCCGCACGCCAGCCGCAGCAAAACCTCCGCCTTCAGCGTAGCGCGGTCCGCTGATACGGCAGGTCCGGGCAATCCCAGCCGCCCCCCACGGACTTGTAAAGCGTCACCAGATTCTTCAAAAGGCTGGCGCTGGAGGCGCAAGCGCTCTCCTGGGCCTCGAACAGGCTCTTCTCAGCGGACAGCACGTCCAAAAAGCTGGTCAGCCCCTTGGTGTAGCGTTCCCTGGCCAGCCCCAGGGCCTCTTCGTTGGCCTGGATGGCCAGAATAAGGCTCTGCTTCCTCTGTTTCTCCGCCGATATGGCCACCAGGGCGTTGGCCACCTCCTCCAGGGCCGTCAGGTAGGAGGCCCGGTACTTGGCCAAGGCTTCGTCATACACGGCCTGCTTCCTGGCCACGCCCGCGCGCGACTTGCCCGCATCGAACACCGGAGCCGCCACGGCGGGAATCAGGCTCCAGTACCAGTTTGCCAGCCCCAGAAACGAGTTCAGCACGTTGCCTTGCAGGCCAAGGCCCATGGTCAGGTCGAAGGACGGATACTGCGCGGCGGCAGCCACGCCGATGTTGGCCGAGGCGGTGGCGAGTTGGCGCTCCACCTTGCGCAGGTCGGGCCGACGATCCAGCAGCTCCGACGGAAGGCCCACTGCGTAGGCTGCCTCTGGGGCAGGCAGGGGCCGCGAGGGCGACAGCCGCTGCGTGAGGGCTCCAGGATCGCGCCCCAGCAGCACGCCCAGACGGTGGATGGCCTTGCGCGCGGTGGCCTCGTACGTGGGGATGGCGGCCTGGGTGGAGGCCAGCTGAGCCTGGGCCTGGGACACGTCCAGATGGCTGGTCAGGCCCACCCGGTAGCGCTCACGCGTCACGTCCACGTTGTGCTGTTGCGACTGCGCCGAGGCCTGCGCGATGGCCAGACGCTGCTGGTATTCCCGAAGCTCCACGTAGCTCGCGGCCACGTCGCCCAGAAGAGTCAGCACCGTGGCGCGCACATCTTCCACGCTGGCGTCCAGGCTGGCGCGTGAGGCCTCGCGCTGGCGGCGCAGGCCGCCGAACACGTCCAGCTCCCAGGAGACGTCGAACCCTGCCTTGTACAGTGTGTTGGGCGAGGCAGGTTCCATGGACGAGGTGTCGGCATTATCCGCCGTGGCGCGCTGGTCGGTGTAGGCGGTGGCGCTCTGGCCGGAGGCGTTCAGCATGGGCAGCGCGGCAGCCCTGACAATGGTCACGTCGGCGCGGGCCTGACTGATGCGGGCCTGGGCCTGGGCCACATCCAGGTTGGCACGCGCGGCCTCGACCATCAGCTCGTCCAGCACTGGGTCCCCGAAGGCCTTCCACCAGCCCGCCAGTTCAAGCCCCGGAGCCGCCTTCGCCGTTATGTTGCCGTCTTCGAATCCGACCGGGGCGTCCAGCTGCGGACGCCGGTAATCCGGCCCCACGCTGACGCACCCGGCGACTGCGAACGCCATGAGCGCGGCCAATACCGCGAGGCGCTTCACGACTTGCCTCCGCCAGGCGTCTCGATGAACACGTCCACCTGCTGCCCCACGAAGGCGGGCAGGTCGCTCCCGGCGAAGCTGTAGATCACCTGGAGCACGCGGGTGTCCACGCGCTCGGTGCTGCTGCCAGTGAGCGAGGTCTTGGGCAGTATGTACGGTTCCACCCGCTCGTAGGACAGATTCGCCTTGAGGTCCCGCTGGCCCCTCAGGGAAGCCACGGCCCGGCTGCCCTTGACGAAGCGCCACGCGTCGTTCTCGTCGATGTCCACGCGGACGTGCAGCCTGTCCAGGTTCCCCAGGCGCATGAGCGGCGTGGTCAACACGCCTGTGGCGGCGAATTCGCCGGGGCGGATGTTCACCTGGAGCACCTCGCAGGCGATGGGAGCCTGCACCGTGAGTCGCTCCAGGGTGGTCCTGGCAGCGTCGAGTTCGGCCTCGGCAGCCAACACGGCAGCCTTGGCGCTCTCCACCTTGGCCTTGGCCAGCTCCTCGGCGTTGCGACGCTTTTCCACCTCGTCCTGGCTTACGGCCCTGCGGTCGGTGACGCTCTTCACGATGGCGAACTGGGTCCGGTAGTCCTTCAGGCTGGCCGTGGCCTCGGTCAGCGCCCCCCTGGCCTTGGCCGCGTTGGCCCGCTTCACGGCGATCTCCGCCAGGGTTTCGCGCTCGTCTATCTGGAAAAGCGGCTGGCCCGCACCCACCTTGTCCCCGGCCTGGACGAACACCTTGGACACGATTCCGGCCACGGACGCCCCCAGGGAGATGTTGTTGGAGCTGGCCTCCACGATGCCCGCCCCGCCGATGTAGGTCTCGAAAGGTGCGGCTGCGGGCTGGGCCACGGGCTGGGCCACGGGAGGGGCCTTGCGGGCGCTCAGGGCGGAGGACACGGCCAGGATGAAGCCCAGGATTGCCAGGGCCGGAAGGATCTTGTTGCGTATATGCACGGTATTCTCACGTCGCTGCATGCGTCACGGATTCGATGCGCCCGTCGTCCATGTGGGCCATCCGATCGGCATAGTTGAAGATGCGCTGGTCGTGGGTGACGATGATGAGGCTCTTGCCGTCGCCCACAACCAGGCTTTTGAGCATTTCCATGATGCTTGCCCCGGTCTTGTGATCCAGGGCGCTGGTGGGCTCGTCGCACACCACCAGCCTTGGGCGGTGCACCACGGCCCTGGCGATGGCCACGCGCTGCTGCTGGCCGCCGGAGAGGTCAAGCGGCTTTGCCTCGCAGCGGTCGCCAAGCCCGACGTCCGAGAGGCACTCTCTGGCGCGCTCCAGGGCCAGGGGGCGGGGCACGCCGTTTATGAGAAGCGGCACCGCCACGTTCTGGGCCACGCTCAGCGTGGGGACCAGATTGAAGGCCTGGAACACGAAGCCGATGGTCTGGCCCCGCAGGCGCGAGAGCTCGCGCTTGTCCAGGCTGGACACGTCCCGCCCGAACAGGGTGCACTGGCCCTCGTCGGGGGTCATTATCCCAGCTATTACCGAGATGAGCGTGGTCTTGCCGCAGCCCGAGGGTCCCACCAGCATGACCAGCTCCCCAGGAGGCACGTCCAGGTCCACGCCGCGAAGCGCCTGGGTGCAGGCCGCGCCCACTCCGAAAGACTTGGTGACGCCCCGGCAGCGCACCGCAACTTCATTGGAAGTGTCCATCATCAGCCCTTGAGCACGACGCCCGGTTCCAGCGTGAGCACCTTGCGCAGACTGATGCACGCGGCCCCCAGCACCATGACGAACACGGCAGCGCCGCACCCGGCCAGAAGCTGCCAGTTGAGCAGCAGCGACGGCCCACCGCTCCCCTTGGTGCTCATGGCGAAGGCCGCGCTGGCTCCCGCGCCGATGCCGAAACCCACGGAGCCAACCAGCGCCGCCTGGAGCAGCACCATGCCGATCACCAGCCTGTCCGATGCGCCCATGGCCTTAAACACGCCGAAGTAGCGGAGGTTTTCCATGGTGAAGTTGTAGAACAGCTGGCCCGTTACCGCTGCGCCCACCACGAAGCCGATGAGCACCACGAACCCGAAGTTGACCAGAATGTTTGAGTGGCGCAGGAAATTGTCCAGGGACTTCTGCTTGAACTCGTCCGCCGTGTAGGCCGCCAGCCCGGTATCGCGTGTGATGCGCCGGGCCACGTCCGGGGCAGGTTCGTCCGTCTTGGCCTTGACCAGGATGAAGGTGAGCATCTTGCGTTCGCTCAGGGCGTAGTTTTTGGCGCGCGTGTAGGTGGTGTAGAGCGTGGGCCGCGAGTCGAACGCCTGGCTGGCCTTGGCGATGCCCACCACGCGGGCGGTCTTCTCGTTCACCTCGAAGGTGTCGCCCACCCGGATGGGAGCCAGATCATGCCCTGGCCCGCCCGGTCCGCCCGCCATGCGCCCGTTGGCGCTGTTCTCGTCCAGGATCACCGCGTCGGGCTGGCGCAAATCCTCAAGGCTGCCCTGCACCATGACGGCGGGTCCGCCGATCATGGTTGCATCGTCCAGCCCCAGGAGCTGGATGTTCACGGTCTCGCCCCCGGCCAGGAGCGCCTTCTGCCCGCCCTTGTAGAAGGGCACGGCCCAGTCCACCCCCTGCACGCCCCGCACCCGGTAGAGCTGGGTGTCCAGCATGGGCTTGGAGTCGTCTATCATCTCCACTTTGGGGTCCATGACCCAGATGTCTGGCAGGCCCACGTCGGAGACCACCCCATAGATGTGGGTGAGCATGGAGAGCAGGATGCCGGGCTGCTGGATCATGATAAGCGAGGCCAGGGCGATGCCGGTGATGATGCCCAGATACTTGGTCTTGTCTTCGAGAAGCATTTTCAAGGCTATATACAACATACTTGTCCTTACTTGCAGGCCTGACGCGCTGAAATGCGGCTCTGCGAGGGAGTGCAGGCGCGGCCTGTAGCCGCCGGGAGCTCTTCGGCCTCACCTGGCGGACTCAAGTTGGAGAAGGCGCGTTGGCAGAAAGTTACAACTTCCGCGGATATTCCTTCCAGGATCACGCGAATGCCTGAAAACGCCCTCTACGGCGAAGCCTCACTTTTTTTCAAGCTGACTGTAACTTTTCGGCAAGAAAAAGCCTCTAGACATATTATCCATGTAAATTGATGATACAATCATACAATTTCTCTGCATTATTTCGCATCAGGCCTAATGTTGGACAACACTTAGCCGATACGAACCGCAACACATCCACAGGATCGACCCATGTCCACCATCAGTTCGACGGGCACTGCATACGGAACGCTTTCCACCTACCAGCTGCTGACCAGTTCAGCTCAGGCCCAGGAGGTGAGCCAGACCCAGGCGACGGATTCGGCGACCGGCTCCGTGACCGCAAAGGATACGGATCAGGCCAAGGTCTCGCAGTTCGGGCAGCTGATGAGCAAGCTCCAGCAGATGTCCACCTCGGACCCGCAAGCCTTCACGGCCACCGCCCAGACCATCGCCGGTAACCTGACCCAGAGCGCGCAGGAGGCCACAGACCCCGGCCAGAAGGCTGCCTTCACCTACATGGCCGACAAATTCGCGGAAGCCGCCGAAACCGGCGATATGGCAAGCCTCAAGGACATCTCCTCAGGACCGCCCTCTCTGGCCACGGCGCAGGAGTCGGGCGGATCCTCCGGCAGTGACACGGTGACCATCTCCACCGAGGGCAAGGATCTGGCCTCGCAGGACAACTCGACCGGCTCCGGTGATGCCAGTTCCTCGGGCACGTCAGGTGGATCGGGCGATTCGGCTGACTCAGGCAGCACCGGGGAGGCCTCGTCGTCTTCCGGATCAGGCACATCGGCCAAAAGTTCTGCCAAGTCCGGAGCAGCCAGCGGCGGGAGCAGCTCCAGCAGCACCGAGGACACCGTCGAGGACATTGAGGAGCAGATCGAGGAACTGGAGCAGAAGATCAGGGAGATGGAAAAGAAGGTCCAGCAGGCCGAACAGCAGGCCAAGGCCGACGAATCCAAGATGGACAAGGCGAAGAACCTGCAGAGCCAGCTGGCCGACCTGAACTCGCAGCTGGCCCAGTTGCAGACCGAAAAATTGGACGCCCAAAGCGAGAGCAGCAGCTAAAGTCGAGCTTCAAAACACGAACTTTGAAATGGGATTTACCCTAGGACTGAATGCATAATCATCTTTGAGAACGCCACGCCAGACGAACAGGGTCAACGAGGAAAGGCGGCGACCACAGCTATGACGGAATACCACGCGCATCCGGTTCCGGCATACAGACGCCCGAGCGCGAGAGACTGACAAGACACGAAAAGGGGCCAGCCGATTCCGGCAGAGCCCCTTTTCGTCATTTTCATCGCTGCAACAGCATGCTCCGTTCGGCCCGGCGCGACCGAAACAACCTGCGCGGCGCAATTCGGCCGACGAACCGAACCCCGGTCAATGCGTGGCCGAACTCAGCGCCCCCATCAACTCCGCCATGTTGTGCCCGGCCTGCATGTACAGCTGCGCGGCCCTGGGAAGTGGAACGCCCACTTCGTGCAGGATGGCGCGGGCCTCGCTCCAATCGTTGCGCCAGATGGCGTCGAGCAGCATCAGATACCGCGTCAGGGGCTCACGCTCGTCACGTACCAGGGCCTTCTTGACCCCGCTCTTCAAGGGCATGTCGTTCACGATGTCCGTCATCTTCATACCCATGAGCGCATCCACGTTGTTCAGGAGGCCCAGCAGATAGAGCGTATCGGCCTCGGGAGCGTTGCTGGCGTGCGCGTCCCCCAGCATGCCCAAAAACAGCGCCCCCTGCATGGTCCTGCCGGAGAGTTCAACGCCCCGGTCGCTGGGGTCCACATCGGAGAGAGCCGCCGCCATGGCCCATTTCTTCAAGGTGTTGAGCCCCACCAAAGACGCCGCGCGGCCCAGCGAATCCACCCTGTTTCCCAGGGAAAATGCGACGGAGTTGACGAATTGCAGCAGCCGGACGCTCAGGGCCTGATCGGTGGAGATGACGTCCACCACGCGGGAGAGTTCCACGTCCTCATCGGAGAGCAGGCGCATGAGATTAAGTCTGGCAGCCTTGTGCGAAGAGATCTTTCTGCCCACCATGTCCTTGGGATAGGAAAAGAAGAACCCCTGGAAATAGTCGAACCCCAGGAACTTGCAGCCCTCGAAGGCTTCCCAGCTCTCCACGCGCGAAGCCACCAGCTTGCCGCCCCAGCCGGAGAGGGATTTTCTGATGCGGGCAATCACCTGCCCGTCCGCACCGTCCACCGGAACCTTCAGATAGTCGGCCAGGCGCACCAATTCGCGTGAGCCGAGATTGGCCTCCACGTAGTTGTCCACCAGGAAGCGGTAGCCCGAGCCCCTGAGTTCCTTGCAGACATCAAGGAAATCCGGCGAGGCGTTCACGTCTCCCGGAACTTCCAGCAGGACACGCCCCGGAGGCAGGGCCAGCACGAACTTCGACATGATGTTGTCGTACCCGACGTTCACGGACAACAGGCCCTGCTTGCCAAGGCGGTTCGACGCCAAGGCGAACCCGTCCGCGATGATCTTGTTTGTCGCGTCATCGAAGTTGTCAATGACCGCACATTCGTCTTCCCGGCACTTCCGGAACAACAGTTCGTGCGCAAAGACGTCCATATCGCGCGTAAAAATGGGATGACTGGCCATAACAAAATCCGTCGCCTGTTCATCCCCCCTTGTTTCGGATGATGCACCTTTGACTCTCATGGTTTACCTGCAATGAATTTATCGTGTTGCACCCGATACGTCCCAGTGAATCGGGTTGATTACAAGCTGATAAAGGGCCATAGTTACGAATCAAGGTCAAGAGCCATCAAAACTATACCGCATAAGTCCAGTTATGATGGCGATGTACCCAGGCAGGGCAGATGCACTAGCGTCTGTCTGAATTTCACAGCCCCTCTGGCCTGAACAACAAGACCATGCGCCTCAAGGACATTCTCCGCTCACCTCACCACCCTCGAACCACATCATCCGTGTGCCTCTCCAGGCCCGTGGCGCCGGTACCCAAAGATTTGTCGAGCGGACATAATAAAAACGCCCCGTCCCAATGTCGGGACGAGGCGCGGTCGGAAGGCTGCTTCAAGAATCAAGTCCAGGAATTATGCGTTCCTTTTCCAAATTTTCCGTTCTGACTCTGAGATGCCGGTACTTGCAGTTGCCGGGGCAACAGGTTCCGGTAGCGTTCGGTGACGGTCACTCCGTCTGGTTTGCCGGGGCTTATGGGTATTATTCCCATGCTCTCTCGGCCTCTTGTTGCGCTACGCCTGTTGCCTGCCGGTCTGGTCATCCAACTTGCCCAATGGAACTCCCTCCGTTGAGGTTGCTCGAATCGCCAGCGACACACTCTTTAAGTAAGCAGTGAACGAGCGTTGTCCAGTGCCGGAAGATGTGCGAAGAACGCCGAAACGTGATGGCGAAAGAGCATAGTCACAGGAGGAACTGACATGGAGATCAAGAAAGCCGGATCACAGGCATCTGCCGTAGGGCTCGCCGAACGGTATACCGGGGCAGTGCGGATCGACCCGCTGATCCTTGATGCACGCGACCCATCCCGTGTGACCGCCACCGTGGTCACTTTCGAGCCGGGCGCAAGGACCGTCTGGCACCGCCACCCCCTTGGCCAGACCCTTATCGTGACGGCTGGTTGCGGCCTGGTGCAACGCCTGGGCGGCCCTGTTGAAGTGATCCGTCCGGGGGACATGGTCTGGATTGAGCCTGGCGAAAAGCACTGGCACGGCGGAACCCCCACGACGGCCATGACCCATATAGCGGTGCAGGAGCAACTGGACGGCAAGACCGCCGACTGGCTGGAGATGGTCCCCGAGGAGGACTACCGCGCCCCGGCGTGACCGGGAGCCGTGTCACGGCCTGGCCAGGGCGCGAGTGAGGAAGCGCACGGACACACAATCCGAATCGGGATGGAGAAAGAGCTCACACGGGAAAAGGGCCTACAGCATTAAACTGCAAGCCCTTGATTTCCATCATGGTGGTCCCGACAAGATTCGAACTTGTGGCCTACCGCTTAGGAGGCGGTCGCTCTATCCACCTGAGCTACGGGACCATGCGCGAGGGCGTTCTTCATATAGAGCGCCCCGTCGAAGGTCAAGAGGGACGCGCAGGGACATGCTCAAGCGCCAGCCCGCAAGCGTCCCCTCCGTCTGCCTCCGCCCGGCATCACGCGACATTTCACCAAGTGCCCGTTTCGGGGTCGTGTCCCAGTACCCTTGAGCCTGGGCGGTTTACTTTCCGTTCAAGACGATTATAGTGCCGCCTCGCGGGTGTGTCGCAAGCCCCGCCCAACCCCAGGAGACCCCCATGCCTCGCGCTCTTTCCGCACGCCTGATAGCCGCTTTCACCATCGTCTGCGCGTTGTGCTGCCTGCTCTCGGCCGCGCCCGCACAGGCCCGCGTGAACCTTCCCGATTTCGCAGACCTGGCCGACAAGGCCGGGGCCGCCGTGGTCAACCTGAGCACCACGCGCGCCGTGAAAAACCAGGACAAGCTGCGCGAGTTCTTCAAGAACCACCCACGCAGCGGGCCGTTCGAGGAATTCTTCGACCAGTTCGAGCGCCAGTTCAAGGAAGACTCCCCCTCGCGCCGCCAGCGCTCCATGGGTTCCGGGTTCATCATCTCCAAGGATGGCTACATCGTCACCAACAACCACGTGGTTGAAGAGGCCGACGAGATAAAGGTCCAGCTGCGCGGCCAGGACAAGCCCCTCACCGCCAAGGTGGTCGGGCGCGACCCCGAGATCGACCTGGCCGTGGTCAAGATCGACAACGGCGGGGACCTCCCCTTCCTGGAATTCGGCGACTCCGACGCCATGCGCGTGGGTTCCTGGGTCATGGCCATCGGCAACCCCTTCGGCTTGCAGAACACGGTCACGGCGGGAATCGTCAGCGCCAAGGGCCGGGTGATCGGGGCCGGCCCCTTCGACAACTTCATCCAGACCGACGCCTCCATCAACCCCGGCAACTCCGGCGGTCCGCTCCTGGACCTGGACGGCAAGGTCATCGGCATCAACACGGCCATCATCGCCAGCGGCCAGGGCATAGGCTTCGCCATCCCCTCCAACACGGCCAAGGCCGTCATCGCCGACTTGCGCGACCAGAAGGAAGTCAAGCGCGGCTGGCTTGGCGTCTCCATCCAGGACGTGGACGAGAACACCGCCAAGGCGCTTGGCCTCCCCGACCCCAAAGGCGCGCTCATCACCACGGTGATGGAGGGCGAACCTGCGGCCAAGGCAGGTGTACTGGTGGGCGATGTGATCCTGGAAGTGGGCGGACAGCCCGTGAAGGACGCCAACGGACTGCTGCGCGCCATCGCCTCCAGCAAGCCCGGCGGCAAGGCCGAGTTGTCCGTGTGGCGCAAGGGCAAGTCCGTGAAGCTCACGGTGGTGCTCGGCCAGCGCGACACCGCCAAGCTGGGCCAGTCCCAGCCGGGCGGCCCTGGCTCCAAGGAGGAGGAACCGGCCCGCAACGAACTGGGTCTGGCGCTTCGCTCCCTGAAGTCCGAGGAGTCCCGCGCCCTGGGCGTGGCAGCAGGCAAGGGCCTGGTGGTCACGGAGATCGCCCCCGGCTCTCCCGCTGACGAGGCTGAGCTCAAGCCCGGCGACGTGATCCTGGAAGCCAACCAGAACCCGGTGAACTCTCTGGCGCAATTCAATGAAGTTCTGAGCCAGGACGCGCGCAAGAAGGGCGTGGTGCTGCTCCTGGTCAAACGCGGCCAGCAGACCCTGTTCCGCTCCGTGCCGCTGCCTGAAAAGAAATGAGCCAAACGCTGCGCGCAACACTTCGCATTGGCTGCAAGGTCAACCTGTTTCTGGAGATCACCGGGGTCCGCGAGAACGGTTACCACGAACTGGAGTCGCTCTTTCATCCCGTGTCCGAGCCGCACGACGTCCTGGAACTGGACCGGGCGGACGACGCACCGGGGCTGATCCTGACCTGTTCGGACAAGGCCCTGGAGAGCCCGTCCAACTTGGTGGCCAAGGCCTACGAGGCCTTCGCGGCGCAATCGGACTGGCGACCTGGGCTTCGGGCGCACCTGAGCAAGTCCATCCCCTCGGGGGCGGGGCTTGGCGGCGGCAGCGCGGACGCGGCGGCTCTTCTGGGCTGGCTGAACGCCAACGCGGGGGACAAGGCGCTGACCGCCCCGACACTTTCCGAGCTGGCCGCAAAACTGGGCGCGGACGTCCCCTTTTTCCTATTGAACCATCCGGCCTGGGCCACGGGAATAGGGGAAATACTTGAGCCTGCGCAGTGCAATCTGACGGGGTTGACCATGCTTGTGGCCGTGCCTTCCGAGCGGGTCAACACGGCTTGGGCCTACGCCGCGTGGGACCGGCTCCACGCAGTCCAAGCGGGCAAAGGGCCGACGCCCCCCTTGACAAGACTCTGTCCGGCGACTATGCGGCCTTTTTGCGTTTCCGGCACGTTCACAGCCAACAGCTTCGAGCCTGTCGTGTTCAATCACACTCCGGCGGTCCGGCTCCTTAAGGAACGGCTGCTGGCTCTGGGCGCGGCGGCTGCGGGCATGAGCGGATCGGGATCGGCGGTATTCGGAATCTTCCGGCATGCCGCCTGGGCGGACGCCGCAGCTTCGGTCCTCGAAGGACCTGATACGGCGGTCTTTTCTGCGCGTCTGTAAAGTTTTTTTTTGTTGGGGAGTCGCCAAGTTGGTTAAGGCACGGGGTTTTGGTCCCCGCATTCGAGGGTTCGAGTCCTTCCTCCCCAGCCACTTTTTTCATACGGGACACCTATGGCAACCCATGGTGATTTGAAGATTCTCACCGGCAACGCAAACCCGGAACTGGCCAGAGCCATCTGCGATCATCTGGGCTGCACCCTGCTGCCCTCCATGGTCAGCAAGTTCTCCGACGGCGAGATCCGGGTCGAGATCGGAGCCAACGTTCGCGGTTCGGACGTTTTCGTCATTCAGCCCACGTCCAATCCGGTGAACTTCCACCTGATGGAACTGTGCCTGATCCTGGACGCTCTCAAGCGCGCCAGCGCCTCGCGCGTGACCGCCGTGGTGCCCTACTACGGTTATTCCCGCCAGGACCGCAAAGTGGTGCCGCGCGCGCCCATAAGCGCCAAGCTGGTGGCGGACTTCCTCCAGGTGGCTGGCATGCACCGCCTGCTCACCGTGGACCTGCACGCGGGTCAGATCCAGGGTTTCTTTAACGGTCCCGTGGACAATCTGTACGCTTCGGGCATCCTGGCCGAGTATGTGGGCTCCACCGTCCAGGGTGAGCTCACCGTGGTGTCCCCCGACGCAGGCGGCGTGGAGCGCGCCCGCAGCTTCGCCAAGCGCCTGGGCTGCGGTCTGGCCATCGTGGACAAGCGCCGCGACGCCCCCAACCAGGCCAAGGCCATGCACGTCATCGGCAACGTGGAAGGCAAGACCTGCGTGCTGGTGGACGACATGATCGACACCGCCGGCACCATGGTCCAGGGCGCACACGTGCTCCTGGAGAACGGCGCCAAGGAAGTGATGGCCTGCGTCACCCACCCGGTGCTTTCAGGTCCTGCCATTGAGCGGCTGTGCAACTCGCCCTTCTCCCAGGTGCTGGTGACCAACACCATCCCGTTAAGCCCTGAGGGAATGTCCTGCCCGAAAATCAAGGTGTTGTCCGTGGCCGGGCTGCTGGCCAAGGCCATCCACAACATCCACACCGAATCTTCGGTGAGCGTCCTCTTTAACAAGATCAGCTAGTCCTCGACGCGAGGCTACACCAAGGAGATATCCCATGAAGGAACAACTCAGCCTCAACGTGCAGGCACGCGCCGAGAGAGGCAAAGGCCCCAACCGCCGTCTGCGCGAGCAGAAACTTGTCCCCGGCGTCTACTATGACGACAAGGGCCTGAACATCCCCGTGGTGGTGGCCGACCTGCCCTTCCGCAAGATCCTCCAGAAGGTCGGCAAGTCTCACGTGTTCGACCTGAACATTGAGATGGACGGCAAGGTCGTCACCCATCCCAGCCTGATCTGGGTTGTGCAGAACCACCCCTGGAAGAACCAGGTGGACCACGTCGACTTCTACGGCGTCGATCCCACCAAGCCCATCCACGTCAGCGTGGCCATCGAGATCGTGGGCAAGGCCAAGGGCGTCACCGTGGGCGGCAAGATGGAGATCTACCGCGAGGCCATGGAAGTGGTGTGTCTGCCCGCCGCCATCCCCCACAAGATCGTCATCGACGTGACAGAGCTGGCCATCAACCAGCACATCAACGTCAAGGACGTGATCATGCCCGAAGGCGTCAAGGCCGTGTACGAGCAGTCCTACGCCATCGTCGGCGTCATCAACCCGGCTGCCGAAGTCGCCGAGGAAGAAGCCAAGGCCAAATAGCCTTTGGCACACTCCCGCTCCCATGCCGGGGCTGTCCTTTGGGCGGCCCCGGCTTTTTTGTTGCCGAACCGACAGCCTCCGCCAACGGTTTTATGGAGAAATGGACTCGCAAACCGGCAGCCGCCCTGTAACTTTGTCCCCGCGCATCGCCTCCCCTTCTCAGGCCGCACATTCACGGACTGCATGGAATCTTCGCTTGACTACCAAGGCATTCAGCATCATGAGGCTCCGATGAAATATCTGACCTCGCGCATTGGGAAGGCCCTCTGCTTCGTCACCGCCAGTTACGTCTGCCTGATCCTGCTGGCGGCGGCCATCTTCCATGCCCCCTGGGGCCTTCTGGAAATGCTGCCGGAAGCCAAACGCGACCAGTTGATCTCCACGGGCGTGGTGTCGGCGAACTCGCATCCGCTGTACCGCGAATGGCTGATGGGCTTCGTGCGCGCACCCAACGAACCGCGAAACCCGGTCTACACAATGGACTCCTACCTGGCCTATGGAGAAACCGTCCACGCCACCTCGGACGACATCGCAAGCGACTTCCTGGGATTCGCCAACGCAATCCTGCCGAGCCAGGCACGGCTTCTTTTCGTGGGCGATTCGTTCTGCAACGGCGCTTCAGCCGGGAGCCGCCTGTCCCCTCCGGCCGTCTATTCCCGCATCACCGGAACCCCGGTCTACAGCGGCAGCAACGGCGGATACAGCCTGAACCACTATGTCCGCATCATTGACAAACTCACGCAGGGTTTGCCTGAAGACCAGCGCTTCACAGGCCGGGACGTGGTCGTGCTCGTCTATCTCGGCAACGACCTCACCTCGGACATGACTCTGTATTCCCTTCGCAAGCAGTATTCGCAGGACGCCCTGTCCTGGCAGCTGCGCCTTGGCCCTCTTAGGGCCTGGGGAAAGTACCTGCTGAGCACCTACGGCGTGCGCCCCGCCTTTGCCGCGCCCGCCGGGGCCTACGCCCCGGTCCCCATGGCCTGCCAGACTCCCGGCAACTTGCCCGTTGCCTGGCATCCCGGATACGCCACGTACCTCATCGAGGAGAACCAAGAGATCCAAATTCCCCTGGCCTTGAATTTTGTGGACAAGATGGCCGCGCTCAGGGCGAGAGGCCTGAACATCAAGATTGTGCTGATTCCGGCTTCACCAATGCTTCTGGCACGGGACGTGGACTACTCGTTGGTTCAGCCAGGCAGCCGCATGGCCCAGGACCTCCCGACGATCGCCCAATCCCTGGAGCGGGTCCGGGGCATCGCGTTGGAGGCCTTCACCCGCCACGGCTTCGAGGTGCTGGACCTTGCACCGATCCTCGCGGCATCACCTGAGCGTTGCCTCTACTATCAGCCTGGGGACACCCATTGCACCGCCCTGGGGTACGAAGCCGTCGGTCAGGCCATTGCCGCGAGATGGCCCGACCTGGGGAAATAGCCCACCTGCCAGACTTCTCCCCGGTGTCGCGTCCCCCCTCCCGAAGACATGACATGCCACGCTTGCGGGCCGCCTGAGCGAACTCCTCCCGTGCGTGCTGATTGCCAGCAGCCCCTTGCTGGGGTAAGGTACTTTTTTAACGCTCGAAGCCATACCCTCTCCTACCCGCGCATATCATGAATACACCCTCTGTCCGCAAGATGCTCATTGCAGGCCTTGGCAACCCCGGTCCCAAGTACGCCCGCAACCGTCACAACTACGGGTTCATGTCCGTGGACGCCCTGCTGGACGCCGGGACCTCGCGCCCGCTTTCCATGGGCAAGGACGGCGAGCTCCACGCCCTGCGCCTGCCAGGCATTGAGGGCGAGCTGCTGGCGCTCAAGCCCCAGACCTTCATGAACCTCTCCGGCAGGGCCGTGGCCCAGGTGCTGCGTTTCTACAAGCTGGAGGTGGCGGACCTTATCGTGCTGCACGACGAGCTGGATATTCCGCTGGGGCGCTTGCGACTGAAAATGGGCGGAGGACTGGCCGGACACAACGGCCTTAAATCCATCGCGGCCGAGACCGGTTCGCAGGATTTCGCCAGACTGCGCCTGGGCATCGGCCGCCCCGAGGGGAAAATGGACGTGGCCAGCTACGTGTTGCAGGATTTCCGCTCCGAAGAACAGGGCATCGTGGCCAAGGTGCTGCCCGCGTCCGTGGCCGCCGTGCGGCTGTATCTGGCCCAGGGCCTGGACGCGGCCATGCGCGAGACTGGGCAGTTCAACGCATGCCCCAAACCGGACGCGCAAGGGTAGACTCTTTGGTGTACTTGGGGTAACAAGTCAACCGTGCCGTAACACGTCCTCGCCAGTGCGCGGTTCGCTGCACTCCGGGCCCCGAGTTTCAGACCGGCCCGGTTCCGGCGGACAGATCCCCGCGTCCACGCTGGCCGCCCTTCACAGCAAGGAGTATCTCCCAAGTGTTTTCACTGGATGAGTTGGTTGTCTATCCGGCCCAGGGCGTGGGCAAAGTCGAGCGCATCGAGTCCCAGACCGTTGGCGGGCAATTGGTTAATTTTTACATTGTCCGCATCCTGACCAACAACGTGACCCTGATGGTGCCGGTGATGAACGCCTCCAACGTGGGCCTGCGCCACGTCTGCCCTGCGGAAGAAGCCACGCAGATCATGGAATCGCTCAAGGACCGCTCCACCTTCACCGGCTACACCGGCCAGAACTGGAACCGACGTTACCGCGAATATTCCGAAAAGCTCAAAAGCGGCGACCTGGCCGACGTGGCATACGTTCTGAAGGAACTGCTGCTCATCGGCGGCGGCAAGGAACTTTCCTTCGGTGAGCGCCGCCTGCTGGAGCAGGCCACCGGACTTTTGACCCTGGAAGTGGCCTACGCGCTGAACATCCCCCAGGACGACGTCAAGAACGAGATCAACACCCTTTTCGAGGACGTCTTGAAGCCCAAGACCCCCGAATGATGCCCACTGGAGCCACTTTTTTTCGGACCTCCCGGCCTCGCCCTTGACACCACTTCAAAATGAGATATGGAGCCATTGGGCAAGCCATTGATTCAACCACGCCACTTTTCGTCGCAAACCACCAGCAAAGCGTTGTATGCACTGAAGCAGAAAACAGTCTTTGCGACGTGTCGCGTCTGACGGCCCAGTCGGTTGTGTTGCATTAAAACGGTAATTCGTGAGACAAGGCAAAGTTGTTAGGCCGCGTTGTACGCCATCCGGCGAGTCTCCAGGCTTGCCGCAGGAGCCAGACGATCCCCCGACAATGTATCGCGTTCGTCTTCCGGCGAGTTACCATGCCCAAAACCGTGATTATTCCCCATTGCGTCGAAATTACTGACGCACCGACACCGCCTACCGGGCCATGTGCCCAGGCGCAAACCCTCCAGCCTTCGTCATCATCCTCACGGAGTCCTCGATGAATCTCTCCGACCTAAAGCTCAAGAGCATGCCCGAACTCATGGAATTGGCCGTCCAATTCAACGTTGAGAACCCAAGCGGCATGCGCAAGCAGGAACTCATCTTCGGCATCCTGCAGAACTGCGCCTCCCAGAACGGCTCCATCTTCGGCGAGGGCGTGCTGGAAATCCTGCCCGACGGCTTCGGTTTCCTGCGCTCCCCCATGTACAGCTACATGCCCGGCCCCGACGACATCTACGTCTCCCCCTCGCAGATACGCCGCTTCGGCCTGCGCAAGGGCGACGTGATCTCCGGCCAGATCCGCCCCCCCAAGGAAGGCGAACGCTACTTCGCCCTGCTGCGCGTCTCCGAGATAGGCTTCCAGCCCCCCGAAGCCTCCAAGAACGTCGTCCTTTTCGACAACCTCACCCCCCTCTACCCCGACAGCCGGCTGGTGATGGAGAACGGGGACAAGAACTACTCCTCCCGAGTCATCGACCTCATGGCCCCCATCGGCCAGGGACAGCGCGGCCTGATCGTGGCCCCGCCCCGCACCGGCAAGACCATGCTGCTCCAGACCATTGCCAACTCCATCAACGCCAACAACCCCGACGTGTACCTCATCGTGCTGCTCATCGACGAGCGCCCCGAGGAAGTCACGGACATGGAACGCACGGTCAAGGCCGAGGTGGTCAGCTCCACCTTCGACGAGCCGCCCCAGCGCCACGTGCAGGTGGCCGAGATGGTCATGGAGAAGGCCAAGCGCCTGGTCGAGCGCAAGCGCGACGTGGTGGTCCTCCTGGACTCCATCACCCGCCTGGGCCGCGCCTACAACGCAGTGACCCCCTCCAGCGGGCGCGTGCTCTCCGGCGGCCTGGACGCCAACGCCCTGCAGCGCCCCAAGCGCTTCTTCGGCGCAGCGCGCAACATCGAAGAAGGCGGTTCGCTGACCATCATGGCCACCGCGCTCATCGACACCGGTTCGCGCATGGACGAGGTCATCTTCGAAGAGTTCAAGGGTACCGGCAACATGGAACTCTACCTGGACCGCCACCTCTCCGAAAAGCGCATCTACCCCGCCATCGATATCAACCGCTCCGGAACCCGCAAGGAAGAACTGCTCCTGCCCGAGGACCAGCTCAACCGCGTGTGGATTCTGCGCAAGTTCCTGGCTCCCATGAGCTCCATCGACTCCATGGAGTTCCTCCTGGACAAGATGCGCGGCACCAAGAGCAACAAGGAATTCCTGGACATGATGAACCGCTAGCCGGTCCGTCCAGCAAGCACGCAATCACCGGGGAGGCCATTGGGCCTCCCCTTTTTTGTTGCCGCGCCTTGCCCTGCAATTTGCCTTTCAACGCAATCTGGGCGTTGGTGAGGGGAAGCACGCTCCCGCGCTCCTGACCCGTTGCCCGCACGAACACACTTCGTCAGCACCGGAAACGTCTTTTCTATTGCCGATTCTTCCGTTTTGAATGTATGTTCAATCCATCCCTCCTCTGAGTCGTCCTGAGGGACACACCGGCAGGGCGCCACTTTTCGCGATAACCAGGTTCGTTGAGGTTATCCTTCCTCATCTTATCCCGGCAGGGGGGGGACATGAAACTCTCACACAAGCTCATCCTTTCCTTTTCATTCATCCTTCTTACTTCCTGCCTTCTGGGGGCTGTGGGCTATTTCGGAATGTCCAGCATATACAAGGACGCAAACGATCTGGCCACCAACTGGATGCCGACCATCAAAGTTGTGGGTGAACTGGAAGCTGCCACAAACCGTTTTCGGCGGTTCCAGATGGTCCACACCCTCTCCACCTCCGATCAGGACATGCGACAGTACGAAAAGGACATGGCAGACACCGCTCAGGCGGTGGAGAAGCTCTCCAAGCAGTACGAGCCCATGATGACCGAGCCCGAGGAGCGGGAGAACTACCCCAAGTTCCGCGCCGAGTGGGCTACGTTCATGGACCAGTCCAAGGCCATCCTGGAACTGTCTAGAAAAAACGAAAACCAGGAAGCGGCGAAGCTAATCTCCACCACCTCCCGGGACTCCTTCCGCAAGGCCCAGAGCTACCTGGAGACGCTGGTGAAGGTGAACCTCAAAGGCGGCGAAGACAGCGCCAAGCATGCTGTAGAAGCCTTCAGTTCCGGCAGGTTCTGGATCATCCTGACCTTGTGCGTCTGCATCGCCGCAGGGGCGCTGCTGGCGCTTCTCATCACCCGCAACGTGCTGGGCCAGCTCGGGGAGGACCCCGGCTATCTGCAGAACGTGGCCACCGAAATCGCGGGGGGCAACCTCGACCTGAAGTTCAAGCCGGTCTCGGGCTCGGGCGGGGTTTATGCTGTGCTCATCAAGATGGTGGAGAACCTGAAAGCCAAGATTGGCGAGGCTGACCGCAAAACCGAGGACGCCGCAAGGGAAGCCGAAACCGCCAGGCAGGCCACCGCCGAAGCGCAGGAAGCCAAGGCCATGGCCGAGCGGGCCAAGGCGGAGGGCATGTTCCAGGCAGCCGAGCAGCTTCAGGACGTGGTGGCAATCGTCACCTCGGCGTCAGAGGAGCTCTCCGCCCAGATCGAGCAGTCTTCCCACGGCTCAGAGCAGCAGGCCCGGCGCATATCAGAAACCGCCACCGCCATGGAGGAGATGAACGCCACCATCCTGGAGGTCGCGAAGAATGCGTCCCAATCGTCGCAGAGCACAGAGGAGGCCAAGTCCAAGGCTGAGGAAGGCGCGACCATCGTCACCCAGGTGGTCAAGGGCATCGGCGACGTCCAGAGCCAGGCCGTGGAGCTCAAGGCGGACATGGACTCGCTCGGCAAGCAGGCTTCCGGCATCGGCCAGATTCTGAACGTCATCTCAGACATTGCGGACCAGACAAACCTGCTGGCCCTGAACGCCGCCATCGAGGCGGCGCGAGTGGGGGAATTTCCTTCTGAAGGGGATTTAGGCTATTGTACTTCTTCATCCTTAATCCGCCAGTCCTTAAGGAGGAAACATGACGGTTGCGACTCTTTCAACAATTTGGCCCACTTACCTGAGGCTTGTCCGGCATGGGGCAGGGCCGCACGCTTTACGCACTGACCATGGCATGTGGAACAATCACATATTACCCTTTTTTGGGGCAGGCTGCAAGCTCAACAAGATTACGTCTGAAAAGATACTTGAGTTCCGTGGGGTTCTTTCCACTAAAAACATCAGCCCTCAGACTGTCCGGCATATCCTCGGCCTGTTGCGTCGGGTGCTAAACCGTGCTTTTGAATGGAGAATGATTAAGTCTGTCCCGAAATTTGAGATTCAGAGGTTTGACAATAAGCGCGATCGTTTTTTGTCCGAAGATGAAGTCGAACAACTGCTCTCAGTTTTGAAAAGTCGGTCTCGTCTTTGGCATGACATCACAGTCCTATGCGTCCATACTGGACTCAGGTTTGGCGAAATGCGCAATCTCCGCGCGCATAATTTTGACGAATCAAATCGAATAATTCATGTACGGGATACCAAGTCATGCAACAACAGGAGCATACCATTAAATGACAAGGCGTATGAGGTGCTGCTTCTAAACAAGTCAAAACAAGAATTCATATTTACGTACAATGGAAAACGGCTAAATCGTCCTGGAAACTCTTTTTGGAAAGCGGTCGAGGCCTGCGGTTTCAACTTAGGCGTCACGGATAGACGGCATAGGGTCGTATTTCATACGTTGAGACATACGTTCGCAAGCTGGCTTGTACAACGTGGCGTCCACCTGCTCACGGTCAGCAAGCTACTGGGGCACACGTCCACGGAGATGACCATGCGCTATTCACATCTCGCACCAAAGCAAGGGAGAGATGCGGTTGACGCCCTTCTCTCGCTCAGCAAGGAGCCCGCTGCCCTGCCCACGAAGGGGACGGCGGAAGATCAGTCTAAAGCGCAAACATCCAGTGAGGCACCGCACGCACCGCGTATGACTTTTGCCCAGAACCTTCAGCCTTGTTCGGGCTGCATAAATAGAAATCTGCTCTTCAGGTCAACGTTCCAATCCATAGTTGATCCCTGCTTTCTTTGCCTGCAAGACGTGATGGATTGGCCTCCGGGGATCACTGGAGTGGGCAGCCTTGACAAATTCAAAGTCACATTCAATTCCGCTGAGGATTCAACCCCATTCAGCTATATGAAGTTGTTCCTTTCTAAGTAGTACCTCTGTCTCTTCCTGGACAGTTCTCCTTATCCCGGAAACTTTCGCAATTAAAGGTCATGGCCTTTAATTGCTCACGTCGTCCGGCAGGATGTCTTGCGCCCTAAAAACAGAGTCAACGTGCTTGTTCATTCAGGGTTCTTAGCTGTCAGCCGCTTACTCTTCATCCCATCCTGGGCATCCAATCCTTTCCGCCAAGCTTGGCGAAGGAATAAACTCACGACAATGCACCGGCTTGGTCCCGTGGATGCGGCAGATGTAAATGTCTCCTTTCTTCCTCAGCCAAGGACACCGAGCTACCATTTCACCACGGTATCCGTCCCTGGTAAGCTTAAACCACATATCACGAGCCAAAACCCTGCCGTTTACTATGATCGGTTCAATACGGCTGAGGATGTCAAAACGCATCTCTCGCTTCCATCTTTTCCAGTCCTCATCGCAACAACTTGTCTGGCTCGCTCCGACAAGATTGAGACAACAGCGCCCGCATTGCCTGCAATGAAATATATCCCGCATTTATGGTGCCCGCCGATGATTGTTCAAAGTGGTAAATTTTTTCACGATCCGTAGTTGCGTCTTTTCGGGGTCTTAGCTTCTGGGCGCACCAGGTTTATCCGGCTTGGCCAGCTCCTGCAGGAAGTCTTCGGCGCAAAATCCTTCCCACTCACAGGGGCAATTGTAGGGTTCTGAGCGGTGCGACTTCCCACCGCGAATGGCCCCTCTAGGGGTCCGCTCACGAAACGGAAAAAATCGTACGTTAGCGGCCAAACCGTCAGGTTGAAGCCTAAGAGATCGGGCGGATGATGTCAGAAAATGCAAAATCGGCCCTAATCTGACGTGCTCAACGCTCCAAGCCTGACGCCCGGTTGAGGTATACCCTAAGCGGGCATTCGCCCCTTAGCGTACAATAAACTCCGTTTCGTGAGCAGACCCCAAAGTGTTCAACAGGGTGTCGAGGTCGCCGTGTTTATCGTCTACTCCACTGACGGCCAAGCTCTGCCTCCGGGTAATACCATTGAGCGCCATGTGGACTTGGCCAACGGCGAGAGGATGAACTGGACCCTCGCGAAGATCCATTACTATTAGAGTTCAGGTTCGCGGTTTTGGGACCTCAAACCGCGAACTTGGTTCCCGACAGGTATTGCTCCGTCAGTTACAATCCAGAAGGTTGACGAACTGCCCAGGATAAGCGAACAAATCCTCCTCGCAACTCCCGCGTAGCTCATTCGGTAGAGCACTTCCACTCAGGTCATCCTGCTCTGGTCGTCCAATCCGAAACATTGGGCACCCCTTCATTCGCCGTCGGCCATAATTCCTTAACCTGGCGCAACAATGCACATTATTAAGACCTCCATCCTCCTGGGCGAACTCGGCCTGCTCACTGCCTCTTGGTACCTTCTCCAAGACCGGGATCAGCCCGCCTCCGAGGCCCTGGCCCGCGCCATGGCTTTGACCCTGGCCTCCCTGGGCTTAGCCATTTTAGCCCTTTTCTCCGCGCGGTTGACTCACTTGCACCATGCCCTAGACGTCGGGATTGCTGTCTTCGCCTTCCATGCAATGCGGCGGCGGCAGCGCTCCCTGGGGTCGGATCTCAGAGCGGTTCTGCTCCTGCATCGCGAGCCTTTGGCCTACTGCATAATCCTTGCGGCTCTGGTTCTGTTGGTTCAGGCCCTGGCCGTCCCGCCCGCCAATTGGGACTCCATGACTTATAATCTAGCACGCGTGCTCCTCATGTACCAGGAGAACACACTTGCCTTGGAAAATTACAGTACCTTCAGGCAACTGGCCTTTAGCCCTGGGTTTGATCTGCTTCACTTTTTCTTCTTGCGGCTTCGTACAGACATTGGCGTAGCGGTTTTTTCTTGGATTTCATGGTGCTGCGTAGTCGCGACGGCCTATTCATTTGGCCGACGGCAAGGCCCAGAATCGCTGGGTTTGGCCGTTGCGCTAGTGACGGGTTCTTTCAAGCTCCTGGCGCTGCAAGCCACGTCCACCAAGAATGACATCGGGGCCGCAGCCATGGCATGCGCCTGCGTGTTGGGGGTCGGCGCGCTGATGCGGCGGTCGCGCGTGTCGGACGCAGCGTTTTTGGGTATATGTATTGTGTTCGGGCTGTCTGTGAAAACCTATTTCGCCTTTTTTGCTCTCGCGATGTCCCTGGCGATTGGGGCTATTTTCCGACGTGAACTGCTGGATATGTCCATGCAAGCTTGGCGGAACTCCCGCCGGAGTGTCGCCCTTGGAATCCTGCTTCTCGCCGCCGGGGGATGCCTTGCTATGTCCAGCCAGTTCGTGTGCCTCTGGCAATTCGGCAATCCGTTCGGCCCCGAGCCTCACGTATCGGCCCATCGCAACCTAAATGGCTTTGCGGGGTTCACGGCCAACCTGCTGCGCTACGCGCTCCAACTGCCAGACCTGCCAGGAACTTGGTGGTCTGGCGTGATCAGCCAAACCCACGCATGGATTATCGGCTCGGTTCGTGGCCCGGGGGCGGCAATGGATTTCGTGCCCCTCCATGGTCTAGGAGCTTGGTGGTCAGAGGATGTGGGCTGGTTCGGTCCCGTTGCATTCATCCTGGTTATCCCCTGCATGTTTGGAGCTCTCTTCTCCCGCGACCGCTTTGCTCGCGCAGTGGCCTGGACCCTTGCGATAACTTCGGTTTTCCTGGTCTGGACCGTGGTATGGATGAGTTTCAACGGCCGGTTCTTTGCCCTGGTATTCGCGGCATCGTCCGCATGCTTGGCCTGGGCCGCCCCCTGGTGGTGGGGTCACGAATGGATCAGGCGAAGTGTGTTGGGCACAAGCCTTTTGGTCCTGGCCTCCGCGCTGGTCCTCAATCAGGGAAAGCCCCTTCTGGACCACGAGGTCCTGGGCGGAGATAAATTTGACTGGGCCAAGGCTCTCTCCCGAAGGGATGGTGACCGCCGTGGCGTGTACGATGAACATTTCAACAGCAACGTATTCCTGGAATACTTGGCGCGCGGCATGTTTCCGAATCGCCATATTCTACTTGCAGCCAGTGAGGATAGTTGGGTGTATCCCGTGCTATTCTTCAACGAACATCGCTGGGTGGTCACAGGGGAGGATAACCCCTTGACGCGCATAGACGGCGAAGTCTTCGACATCCGTGAATGCGCGCGATTTCGGGAACTGGGCGAACATTTCGATCAAGTGGTGGTAATGGAATACGAGATCGCTATGACCTGCGCGAACGATGCCGGGTGGCGGCCGGTGCTGCGCACCATCGCTCCATGGGGGGCCGTGGCGGTGTTCGATCCGCACGCCGTACCCTGATTCGCCTCTAAGCTCCGGCGGATTTCCGGTCGGGTCCACGGTGGCCAGGTCTGGGTCGGTGTATGGGCAAGCTGTGCATTTCATATTATTGAAATTGACGAAGAACGCTGCAACGGTTGCGGCAACTGCGTGGCGGACTGCGCCGAAGGGGCCATCGCCATTATAGACGGCAAGGCCAGGGTTATTTCCGATTCCTTTTGCGACGGACTGGGGGCCTGCATCGGCAGATGCCCGACCGACGCCTTGCGCATTATCCAGCGCGAAGCGCCCCCCTTTGACGAGGCCGCTGCCCTGGCGCAGCTTGCCACGCTGAAGACAGACGAAAGAAAAAATGGTGTTGCACCTTCCCCGCACGCAGCACCGTCCCTGCATGCCTTAACGCCCCAGTTGGGCGCATCGCCCCTGCGCGGCACCTGTCCCGGCACCCGCCCCGGATCTGGGCCGGGCTGGACGCCAGGGGCTGCCCCCTGGCCGGTCAAATTGCGCCTGGTCGCGCCGGACGCGCCTTTTCTGCATGGTGCAGACCTGCTTATCGCGGCGGACTGCGCCGCGCCCGTTACCCCGCAGTTTCAAGAATTGCTGGGGTCCAAAGCCTTGTTGATCTGCTGCCCGAAATTTGAAGACACCGCCGCAACGGTAGACAAACTGACCGCCATATTCCGGCAGGCAGACCTTCGGTCCTGCACGGTGCTGCGCATGGAAGTACCCTGTTGCGGCGGCCTGGTGCGCGCCGTGCGCACAGCCCACCAGGCCAGTGGCACGGCCTGCCGCCTGGAAGAACGCGTGCTGTCACGGGGCGGGGTGGATATGACGGCATAAGCGATTTCCACTTTCCACAGGGCCTGTGACGACACAAAAACGCCACAGGCCCGACATGGTTGTGCAACAGCTCCAAGGCATAGTTCCCGCAAATGTACAGACACACTTTTGTGGGAGGCGCAACATGCTGACACTGCACAACATCTCCAAACACTACCAGGACCATGTGGCCCTGCATAACACTACCCTTACCTTTGCGCCCGGCGCTTTCAACGTGCTGCTGGGGCCTTCGGGCGCGGGCAAATCCACGCTGTTGCGGTCCTGTAACCTTCTGGCGGAACCTTCAACCGGATATGTAGAGGCTGACGGCATAGGTGCTGTGCGCTCGCAAAGCCAAAGCCGCCAGCTGCGCCTTATGACGGCTTGTGTGTTCCAGCAGCACCAGCTTATTTTGCGGCAAAGCGTACTGACCAACGTGCTTAATGGCCGCGTGGGCGCGCGTCCTCTTTGGGCGGGCCTTCTTCCCACACCCAGGGCCGACATAGAAGACGCCCTGCGTTGCCTTGAACGCGTTGGCCTTGAAGACTATGCCCTGACACGGGCCGGCAGCCTTTCCGGCGGGCAACAGCAACGCGTGGGCATTGCCCGTGCGCTTATGCAAAAGCCTCGCATACTTCTGGCAGACGAGCCTGTGGCCAGCCTTGACCCGACCCGGGCAGAAGAAGTGCTGGGTCTGTTGCACAACATCTGCCGCGAAGACGGCCTGTGCGCGGTGGTAAGCCTGCACCAGGTCCGCTTTGCCAAACGCTTTGCCGACCGCATCATTGCCCTGCGCGCGGGCCGCGTCGTTTTTGACGGTACGCCAGAGGTTCTGACGCAGGAAGCCCTGACGCACATTTATGCGCCACAGACTGAAACACCCCTTTGTTCTGCCATAAAACCGCAACGCCCCACCGAACCGCCTGTCGCTTTTAACCAAACCGCGCGGGCCAGTTGAACCCTGTGCGGGCCTTTCCGTTAGGTCTTTATATCTACATCAACTCTTTCTTTTGCGAGGATACCACCGTGCATCGTTTGCTTGTCGCCCTTTTTCTGTTTTGCGCCCTTATTGCCCACGGCACAGCCGTGGCCGCCGACGCCGACCCCAAAGTGTTGAAGGTGGCCCTGCTGCCCGACGAAAGCCCCAGTACCATCATCAAGAACAACCAGACCTTGAAGGCCTATCTTGAAAAAGCCCTGGACAAAAAAGTCGACCTGGTCGTGACGACCGACTATTCCTCCATGATTGAGGCCATGCGCCACGGCCGCCTTGAACTGGCTTTCTTCGGTCCTCTTTCCTATGTCATGGCAAAGTCCAAATGCGACATAGAGCCGTTTGCCGCCATGCAGAAAAAAGGCAAGAATACCTATCGCGGCGTGGTTATCGCCAACACCAGCGCGGGCATCAACACCCTGGAAGACATCAAGGGCAAGAAGATGGCCTATGGCGACACCGCCTCCACCTCTTCGCACCTGATCCCCAAGTCACTTTTGGCGGCAAAGGGTCTGGAAGCGCGCCGCGACTATGAAGCCCACTTTGTGGGAAGCCACGATGCCGTGGCCCTGAATGTCCAAAACAACAACGCCCAGGCTGGCGGCCTTTCAGAAACCATATTTGAAGCCCTGGTGGAAAAAGGCACCATCTCCAAAGACAAAGTAAAGGTTCTTGCCGTGTCGGCAGAATTTCCCGAATACCCCTGGACCATGCGCAGCGACCTTTCCCCCGCGCTGAAAAAACGCATTCAAGATGCCTTTGTCGATCTGACTGATCCCGCGGTGCTGAAGCCCTTCAAAGCCGACGGTTTTACCCGGATCACCGACAAAGATTACGACGTGGTGCGCGACCTGGCGAAGATTCTGAACCTTGACCTGGCTAAAATGTAAGGATGACCGCGGTGGAATCTACCTTTATTGTCAACAACGTCGCCCAAAATTACCGCGAACGCCTGGTGCTGATAGGCTGCATCGCCCTGGGCATAGCCCTGTGCGTTGCCTATTCCGGCCTGGCAGATGTGCCGCGCATTCTTGAGGGCGGCCCCGCCCTGTGGCACCTGCTGGGCGAGATGACACCCCCGGACCCCAGCAACTGGCGCTCGTGGCTGGGTCCGCTTATGGACACCATCGCCATGAGCGTGGCCGGTACGTTTCTGGCCGTATGCCTTTCGCTGCCCCTGGGCTTTCTGGCGGCGGCCAACGTTTCGCCCCACCCCGTTGTCTACCGTCTGGCACGCAGCCTGCTGAACACTTTGCGCGCCGTGCCGGAACTGATCATGGGTATTCTTTTTGTGGCGGCTGTGGGTTTTGGCGCATTACCGGGCGTGCTGGCCCTGGGTCTGCATTCCGTGGGCATGGTGGGCAAATTTTTTGCCGAAGCTGTGGAACACTGCGACCCCAAACCCGTTGAGGCCATCCGGGCCACGGGCGCGAACCCCCTGAAAGTGCTGGTGTACGGCGTCATGCCGCAGGTGCTTCCGCAACTGGCCGACATTACCGTGTACCGCTGGGAATATAACTTTCGCGCCTCCACTGTCATGGGCATGGTGGGCGCTGGCGGCATAGGGTTTGAACTTATGGCTTCCCTCAGGCTTATGCAATATCGCGAAGTGTCCGCGATATTATTGCTTATTCTTGTCATGGTGACACTGGTAGACGCCCTTGGGTCGTGGTTGCGAGGAAAATGCGCATGAGTCAAAAACCCCTTTGTGTGGTCACCCACTGGGTGCACCCTGAAATCATCAACTATCTTGAACCGCATTGCCGTCTTGTCGTTAACAAAACCCGCGAAACCTGGCCGCGCCAGATCCTCTTTGACCATCTCAAAGAGGCGGACGCCGCCATGATGTTTATGCCTGACTGGGTGGATGCCGAACTGCTGGACAATGCCCCCCGCCTTAAAATCGTGGGGGCAGCCCTCAAGGGCTATGACAACTTTGATGTGGACGCGCTGACGTCCAGGGGCGTGTGGCTTTCCTACGTGCCGGACCTTCTGACCATTCCCACGGCAGAGCTGACCATTGCCCTTATGCTGGCCCTGGGACGTCATGTGCTGCCAGGGGACAAACGGGTGCGCAGCGGGGCTTTTGAAGGCTGGCGGCCCATTTTTTACGGCCAGGGCCTGCACGGCTCCACCGTGGGCATCATCGGTCTGGGCCGCCTGGGCCAGGCCGTGGCCCAACGCCTGGCAGGCTGGGGCGTGAAGCTTATTGGCTATGACATTGCCGAACTGCCGGATGAACGCAAACGCGAACTTGCGCTGGCGCAAACAGATATGCCCACGCTGCTTGCCACTGCCGACTGGGTGGTGTGCGTAAGCCCGCTGACCCCTGAATCAAAAGGGCTTTTGGGCGCGGCCGAACTGGCCGCTATGAAACCCGGCGCGTTTCTTGTCAACACCGGGCGCGGCTCGTGCGTGGACGAAGAGGCCGTGACAGAAGCCCTGGAAAAAGGCCATCTTGCAGGCTATGCCGCCGACGTCTTTGCCTTTGAAGACTGGGGGCTGGCAGACCGCCCCCGCGATGTGCCCGAGGCCCTGCGGGACCCCGGTCTGCGCACTGTGTTCACCCCGCACCTTGGATCGGCCGTGGAACAGGTGCGCATTGATATCGCCATGGAAGCAGCCCGCAACATTGTGGACGTGCTCTGCGGCAAAGCGCCCCGAAATCCCGTAAACACAATCTGAAAAACGTTTGCGACCTGGCTTTTTGCCAATAAACAAAAAACGCCGCCCGTGATGCATACACGCGGGTGGCGCTCTTTTTCCCCCCGTACGTACAAGCCGAAACGTCTCGTGCTAAAAGCAGGCGGGGCTGTTCGCTTGCAGGCGAACCTTGCACATAACGCGTGTCATCACGGGGCCGATTGGACATGACGCCATAAAGGCTTTTCGTGCCCAGCCTTAAAGCTGACAACCCCGATGCCGTCCTGGGTGCGGTCCAGGCGGTAGATGGTTGTCTCCAGATAGGGGGTCAGCGTTTCTGCCGGGTCCAGGGGGCGGGGCGGTTCCTGTACATACACGCCGTACAGTTTCAGCTGCTCATACCCCCATTTACCAGTACATTCTGGCGGACAAAAAACGAGGAGGAACGCTGCACAGCCATTTGCGCTGCCAGCGCAAACGCAAACGACGATATGGCAAACCCGACAGACGAGGTCAAATCAAGGGGCGTATCAGCATAGACATACGCCCGTCCATTGTTGCCGAGCGCTCACGCCTTGGTGATTGGGAGGCTGATACCGTTGAAGGCAGTAAAGGAGGCCCCGTTTTGGTGACACTTGCAGAGCGTAAAAGTCGTCTTTTCCTGTTTGGCAAGGCTCCCAACAAAAGCGCCAGCGAAGTAAGGCGGGTCATTGAAGGACTCTTGACACCCATTAAGGACTTTGTTCAGACTATTACCTATGATAACGGCAAGGAGTTCAGCTACCATGCCGATGTGTCAGCTACACTCGAGGCTCAGGGATTTTTTGCGCACCCCTACCATTCGTGGGAGCGTGGCTTGAACGAGAACTCCAATGGCCTTCTACGCCAATACTTCCCCAAGGGGGTAAGCTTGGCATCGGTCACGCAAGATGAGATCATAGCGGCAATGTGCCGCTTGAACTGGCGGCCTAGAAAATGCCTTGGGTTTAAGACACCCTATGAAGTTTTTTTAGAAGACGCCAATACCCAAGGACTGGGTGTTGCACTTTGAACTTGAAACCGCGTTGCGTAAAAGTGGTAAATTTTTTCACGAACGTAGTTATGTCTTTTCGGGGTTTTAGCTTCTGGGCGCACTAGGTGGATTCGGCCTGGCCAGCTCCTGCAGGAGGTCAACGGCGTTAAATCCTTCCCACTCACGGGGGCAATTGTAGGGTTCTGAGCGGTGCGTTTTCCCACCGCGAATGCCCCCCTGAGAGCCGCCAGGCTCGAAGGGGGAAGACTTGGGCGCTATTCTTTCCCTATTTCAGCCGTGAGACTGTCTTCCGGGTCTTGGGAGATAAGCAGAGTGACCACCCGGCCATCTTGAAGGCCTACGAAGTGGGTGCATTCGGCAGAGTTGTCCAAGGTCCGGTAAAAGGTGGCGACGATCTTGGCCTCGGGGTTTAAATCTTCCAGCTTGTCTTTCAGTTGCTGGACGGTCCAGGCCAGTTCCTGGTGCCGGGCGTAAGCTGCCTCGCGTTCTTCTTCGGTCATGGCCAGTTCTTCGGCCATGCCGTAGGCCTCGGGAGCCGTCAGGAGTTGCAAGGCGTCTTCGGCCAGGGCCTTGATAGGACCATTTTCGGGGGCTGCGTTAAGGATGGCCTGGATGCGTTGGGCGACGAGTTCAGGATATTCGATCACGGCATGGTTCCTTTCCCTTGATTCGTGCTATGCTGGTTCAACCGCTGAAATTCTTGCCGAAGTCTACATAAAACCACTTATGAGCCCCGTTCTGTCGGGCCTGGGCAGGACTTTGCGCGTCCACCTGGACGGTCCCCGCCCCCTGTCCTGCAAACCCCGTCACCGGCACGGTGGCCACCCGGAATCGTGCTACGATGTGCCACGAAAAACATCTAGCGTGTCACTGCTGGCCGTGGAAATTTTGATCGTTCCCGTGGGCTTTCCCGCCGCGTCTTCGGAGAGGGTCGATTCAATCCCGTGTCTGGCCATTATGGCCAAAGCGTCTTTCGGGAACAGGGCATATTCCCCAGCAAGCGCCTTGAACAGGTCGGGGATGACCTGGCCCAGGTCGTCGGACTCCTCGATGTCCAGGGCAATGGTGATGTTCAGTTTCATGTCTTT
This sequence comes from Desulfovibrionaceae bacterium, assembly GCA_009773665.1. Classification (GTDB taxonomy): domain Bacteria; phylum Desulfobacterota; class Desulfovibrionia; order Desulfovibrionales; family Desulfovibrionaceae; genus Fundidesulfovibrio. The sequence continues at coordinate 61,764 of WSYE01000003.1, forward strand.
TCTCTTCTGCCTTTCGGCTGTTCTCTTGTGCGGACAGGGAACCCAAGCCCCCTGCGAGGCTGCGCCCCTTGGGGGGGAGTTCAAGACTCCGAATACTTGAACGCATACCGGACAAAGAGCCAAAGCAACAGGCCGCTTGCCTGGATGGTCAGAATGAAGCCCCACGCATCCACGGGGTATAAGCTATCTAAGAGCTTTTGTACCGCAGGAAAATAATCGCTTATTGCTGATACAAATTGCAAAACAAAACCAGCAACCATTAACCAGATAGCACTTATTGCACCAATTCTCACCGTGGAATATTGTTTTGCATTAGTACGAGAAAGTTCAACGTACTCTGTTTCATCAGGCAACTCAAGAGTTGGGATAATTATCCTACCATCCTTAGAAACCACCCTAGAAATAGGCAATCCATAAACAGCAATCAAGATTGAGCCAACTGTATTCAAAATTAAGCCAATAATACTGAGCATAGCTAATACACCTCCGAATGCTTCATATGCTCTGCCCAAATGGCGCTATAAACCTTCGCCCGCAGCTAAGCAGAGAAGCTCCCTCTTCGAGGCTGCGCCTCTTGAGGGAAGATGTTCACGATCTCGGAGCCTGGTCCCCCGGAGCCTTCTTCATGATGCTGAATTTCAAGGTGGACAGGTCGAAGCCGCGCCTCTCCAGTTCCGTGCGCACGTCGTCGTTGAGCACGTTCAAAAGGTAGTTGGCGCTGGCTCTGTTCACTCCTTCACCATGATCCGCTACAAAGTCGTATCCTTCGTGAGGATGCCAGCCCCAGGACAGGCACAACTCGCCCGGCTTTGCTCTCTTGTACCGTTGCTTCCTGGCCTTCATGTCTTGCGCCTTTTGCTGCTAATGCTTTCTGCGCCAATTCCATGGCGCGGTAGGATTGGGCTGGCCCCAAAGCCCGGCCTTGGCGGTGCGTGCCGAGGCCTCAGTCTCCTTCCAGGCTTCGCACGTCGGCGTTTTGCAATACCGGGTATAGTGCCAGGCTAGGCCTGCCCGAAGCAGCTCCTGATTCAATACAGGCCCATCGGGCTTGCCCAGCCGCACAACGGCCACTAAGCGCCCGTAATGGTCCTTGTCGATAACATCCAGGAAGACCTGGCCCCCGGCCTGGACGATCTTTGATGTCACGAAGTCCTTGGCCTCCTGGCCAAAAGGCTGGTCCTTCTCCGGGCAGTCGATGCCGTACAGACGCACGCGGGCATTCCCAACGTGCAACGTGTCGCCGTCGCTCACCTTCCTGACCTGGCCAGCCTCCCACGCCATGGCCACCACCGGCAGCACCAGAACCGTGAGGATCAGCGCAATAAACGCCGGGAAGATTCTCTTCATGTCTTTCATTTTCTTTTGCCTTGCTTGTGCGTCTTTCGCCGGTTGACTCAAACCGTCAGATGATGCTCCATGATGTTATTGTCCGGCATCTTCTTTCTGAGGCTATCAACATACCGCCTCGCATTGTAAGCCTCTCGTGGTGCAAGAGCCCCTTTGAAGACGTACCACTCCCCGGCGAATCCATGGTCCAGGCCAAGCCTTTCAAAGCGTTCCAAAACTTCATCGTCCGGTTTTGCATCGAAAATATATTCGACGTGATCGAAGTCAGGCATGATGAGTACTCCTTCTTGATGGAATCAAGATCATTGGTTGTTCATCATCCTAAGCAGCTTGTCTTTCTGCTCTTTTATCTTCGCCGCATCGCTCTTGGCCTTGCCATCCTTCTTGCATTCTTCTCCGGCCTCTATAATTTTTTCGTAATCCTTCTTCACTATGCGTCCAACCTCCATCAAATTCTTGCTGATCGCCAAAACACTCGGGCACGCTTCAGAGAGCTTGACGACTTCGGCATACTGATCAGCCGTTATTTCGTCGTAATTGCTGCCAGTGCAATTCGAAAACATAACCGTGACAACGACAAATAATGCAACAATTCCAACCAGTACTTTCCAATTTAATTCATCACGCACGGTACTTCTCCTTATCTTGCGTTTGGTGTTTCCGAACTTGCTATTTCAGGCGTGGAAACCATTTTGCCAGCCTTACGCAGAACGCCTTGCCGCTCCTGCCCGTTCAGGAAGTTCACCCTCTCGGCCGCCGCATCAGGATCGGTGTGGTCGCTCTCCGGCATCCAGGCTCCGTCCGGCAGGAAAAAGCCAACGGTCCAAGTCTCCTCATCGGTCTTCCCGTACACGTATCTTCCGGGGAGGGTGGGTCTTTCTTCCTCGTCGTCCACGCCACCATTCTGCATCTTTTTTTCAAAGTTGACCGTACGTTGAATCATAACGACAACAACGGTGATCAGCAGGCTGGCGAATGCCATTGTTACGAATTCTGAGTTGTACAGCAGAAACCTTTTAGGGATGTGATGTCCCTCCGCACCCGCGAAGAGCACACCTATCCAGACCAATGCCAAGATGAAGGAATACAGGATGTTGACTCCTATGCGAATCAGAAACAGCACGACTACCACAACGAGAATGCAGTTGATGATAAGCATGGGAACCTCCTTTGCTTCCGCCCTAAAAGCCGTGCTTACGAAGATATTCGTCCAATGCTTCGCGAACGGCCCAGGCTTCTTTCATGCGCTGGTTGTAGCAATAGCTCCGCAGCCGGTCATAAAGCTCATCTGAGAAAACGACGGTCTTCCTCACTTCGCCTTTTTGCTCTTTCGTATCTGTGTCTTTGATCAAATTATCATCATCGCCTTTTTGCTTTTTCGCCTTGCCAGACTTACGCAAATCAGGATTTGCGTCTTCACGACCTTGCGCCTTTTCACCATCGCGTATCTGTGAAGACTGGCCCCCCTCCTCTTCGGTCACGTCCGTCCGCTTGAACAGCTCCCCGCCCTTGATTCCTTTCCCGAGTACCATGTCACGCCCTCCGTGCGATTTCGTTTGCAAGCCTGTCGTAGTCCTCAGCGCCAGCGCTTCCTGGCCGGTAAGCCTGGATGTCCTTGCCGTGGCTGGGTGCCTCGGCCAAGGCCACGGCATCGCGAATCTTCGTTTCGAAAAGGATGTCCGGGAAGGCTCGGCGCAACTCGTTGAACACGTCGCGGTTCAAAGTCTTGCGCTTGTCGTAGAACGTCACGGCTATGCCCAGGACACGCAGCATGGGGTTAAGGTCCCGCACCATGGCCACAGTGTTGTGGAGCAGTTCCAGCCCCCTCAGGGCGTGAAATTCAGCCTGTACCGGGATAACGATCTCATCCGCCGCCACCAGGGCGTTGACGGTGACGAGGCCCAGGTTCGGCGGACAGTCCAGGAGCACAAAATCATACGCCTCGATGTCGCTCAACGCCTTCTTCAGCATGTTCTCTCGCCCGATCCTGCCCGCAAAGGTAAGGTCGGCCTGCGCCAGGCTCATGGTAGCCGGAAGAAGGTCCAGCTCGCCCTTGCGGACGACCTCCCCCATGCTGGCCCGCCCGTCCATGACGTCATAGACGCTCGCTTCCAGTTCATCCGGTTCGATGCCGCACGATGCGGTCAGGCTGCCCTGGGCGTCCAGGTCCACCAGCAGGACACGGCACCCTGCCCGTGAAAGGGCCGCCCCGACATTCTGAACGGTCGTCGTCTTCCCGACCCCGCCCTTTTGGTTCACAAAAGCTATTTTGCGCATATTGGCACCTCACTAAATGTGATGAGTCATATTTCCACAAAGGCATACTTTCGTCAAGTAATAAATTGTAAAATGAGAATTTGATAATTGTATGGTACGATTCATCACAAATCTGGCCGGGGGGGTTGACACGACGCGGAATTGTCTATACATTTTGACCATGCAATTTGAATGGGACAAAACAAAGGCTCAGGCTAACCTGGACAAGCACGGCTTGGATTTCGAGGATGCCAAGAAAGTTTTTTCCCGTCCTGTCGTGATAACGCCGGATGCGCGGCGCGACTATGGCGAGCTGAGATACAAAGCCTTGGGGGAGCTTGACGGAGTGATAGTCTACATCGCCTTCACGCCCCGAAGGGATGCAGTTCGCATCATTTCCATGCGCCCGGCCAATAGAAAGGAGCGTGAAGCGTATGCCAAATCCCACCAAAAGCGACCTTAGCCGCGTTCGGGCCATGTCTGACGCTGACATAGAGCGAATTGCTTTGGAAGACCCTGACGCCCAACCCATGACGGACGAAGAGTTGGCGCAAGCAAAACGGATGCGCCTGGATGATTTTTTGCCAACTACCAAGGCAAAAGTTTGTTTGCGGCTGGATCAGGACGTGGTGACATGGTTCCGTGCCCGTGGGCGCGGGTATCAAACCAAGATCAATGCCGCCTTGCGAGCCTTCATAGATTCCCAGGAACATCGGCCCCGGCCCTAACCTAAGGCACCCCCTGGCTCTGCGAAAACCCTCTTCACGCCGCTTCGGCGTGTAGGCTCTTCGCGGAGCGTACCCAAGCCATACAGCGTCGGTCCATGGCCACGAGCTGCGCTAGAGTATGGCTTGCGTTAGTCCACCCCGCGCCCTCACCGGCCTGCCTTTAAAATGGTCCTCGTAGCCGAACATGCTGCACCTGGTCATACGCGGGCACGGGCTCCGGCCCGCTTCGGGCCGGTGGGGGCCTGTGTGCTTTTCGCTGGAGGTAGCCGCCCGAAAAGGGCAGCCCTGGACGGTCGCGCTGAGGTTTTCGCGAAAGCGTCCAGGGCCAGGCATTGCGCGTTTACGGCGTTCTTTCTTGGTGGGCTGGTTTGCGGTTCAAACCTGGTCAACCGTCTCGGGGCTTTTGAAGGCCCCCACAGTGGCGTTATGGTGGCATTCGGGACAGGCGCAAAAAGAGGTGTCTTCCCATTCTGCGCCCTCGTAGTCTTCAACACCATTGTCCGAGACGCGAAAGGTAGTCGTGCCAACGATGTCAAACGGACCTTCGTTGCCGCATTTCGGGCAAACCATGCCCTCTAGGCAATTGATGTTCATGACACTGCTCCCTCAATTTAGTGTTTCTGTTCCTGCTTCAATCCAGGCACACAGACGCGCCTGGATTGCGTGCTGGGCCAGAAACGGGCCGTTAGTCTTCGGTGTCGGGGTTTTCGTCCTGTTCCTCCTCGAAATGCGTTTCGGACAGGCGCACCGCATCGGCAAAATCGAAGTCCTCGGCCTCGTGAGCGGCCAGGTGGCGGAGGTCCGAAAGAAGATCGGTCAAGTCGTCTTGCCCGACCTGGCCACCTTCCCCGAGGCATTGCGCCTTGTAGAATTCCAGGGCCTGCATTGCGCGTTCGCGGCGTTCTTCGTTCGTGGGCATGGTGGGGACTCCTTATTGCTCGGACTTTGAAGGGTAGATTGTGGCGATGTTGTCCCGGTGAATCGAGCCGCATTTTCCGCCGTCCGTGTTCGTAGGGAATCCGTCGCGGTTGAACATCCGAAGGGCCGGGCGTTTCTCTTGCGCGAGCTGGTACGCGGCCACGTAGTGCAAACCGCCGTACACTGAACGCACAAGGCAAAGCTCTTCGGGCTTGAGTCCATTGTAGTAGTTCGGGGCTTTGGTCTGCATGGCTTTTCTCCGGGGTTTTGTGTCTTTGCTTCTTGCCTTCTCTCCCCCCCAACATCCTTCCGGCGGAGGGGGGGAGGGGCAGGGCCTTTCATCTTCAAAAGGCCTGACCCTCCCCCATCCCGCCGGAAGGCCGCGAACTCTGGAAAATGCGTGCTGTTGCCCGTGGCCAGGTAGCAGGCCGAGTGACAGGGCCTCGGGCTTTGACGAGGACCTGGCGCGAAGGCGTGCATTGGCCACGGGCAAGCCTTCAGCACGCCACCGCCCAGCGGTTCTGTGCTCTTAGCCTTCCTGGGCTCCGGCTGTTTGGATTTGAGGAGCCGACAAGGCGCCGATCTCCGCCCCGGTTCATCCGGGGCAATCGCCGGGTCCAGGGCCGGGCACCGGCCCTGGTCGCGGGAGAGCGCGAGAGGGGGGGTGACTCCCCCCTCTCGCCCGATTTTGAAGTTCCCTTCCCCGTCCAGGCCTGAAGGCCTGGACGATGGAAGAGGTAGAAGGACTAGATCAGGCTTTGCATCTCAGCACGTTCCCGGACATGGGGTTTACTGATGGTGAGCAGGGCGACCCTGACGCCTGTTCCCGCTTCCTTGAAGGAGCCCTCCGGGAGGTTTTCCCAGGTAGTGGCCAGGGGCTTCAGCTCGTCATTCTGGCGCGGCCCGTTGGCGCACAGGGCCACCAGGACGCCCCCAGGGCGGAGCATGTGCAAGGCGTGCTTGATGTGCTTGATGTCCACGCCGTTCTCAAAGGGCGGATTCATCACGATCCGGTCAAAGGTGCCAAGGTCGCCGTTGCAGGCCAGGAAATCCGCCCGGTGGATGTGGAGCCCGGACAGGCCCAAGCGCGTCAGGCCCTCGGCGAGGTCCAGGTTGATTTCCACGGCTACCTTGTCGGGCTGGTCGCCGATGGCCCGGAGCAGGTTGCCCGTGCCTGCGCTGGGCTCAAGCACGCGGTGATCGGGGTGGATGTCGGCCAGGTCCACCATTTGCTCGGCGATCGCGTTCGGGGTGGGGAAGAGCTGGGGCACGGCCTTGACCTCCACGGGCTTCTTGGCAGCCTCCTTGAGAGCCTGAAAGGCTTTGTCGTCTTCGTTTTCTTCCTTGGACGGCGCGGGGACAATCGGGCGCGGTTGGGGTTTGGGGGCCTCAACCTCGATCGTGGCCGGGCGTTCGTGCACTTTGGCGTCGGTCAGGTAGACGCACACAAGCGCGCTCTTGACGATGGCGATCCTGACGCGGTGGGAATTGTCCACCATTCGTGTGCCTTTATAGTCGCGCCAGATGGCCGCATATTCGGCTTGCGTCATCTCTACCTGTGCGAAGGGCTCAGACTGGCCGCGTCCGTCGAACCTCGTGATGGCGATGCCTTCGGGCGCGCGATAGTTGCAGATGGGGAGTTGCTTAGGGCGCGGCTTCTTCTCCAGCAGCGCGCTTGCGCCCTGTTCTTCCAACATGGCCTTTTCGTAGGCCAGCCGGTTGTCATAATGGGCAATCCATCGGTCGTGCCAGGGGATCATCCTGGAGTGTGCTTCCACTGCGATGTCGCGGGCCTGCTCGGGCGTGATTATGTTATCCTCTAAGGCGCTCCAAAGGCTTCGCGATCCTTCGTAGGTGTTTTCCGTGCGCGGGTACTCGGAGAGCGGGAAGCAGCGTGAGATATGGTCACGGTCGGTGATGTAAAGCGCCCGCTCGCGGAAGGTCAGGGGCTCGCCGTCCTTACGTTTGATAGCGGCTGCGTCGTTGGCCCACAGTTTCAGGAACATTTCCGCTTGCGCCTTGCTGCGCTCCTGCTTCCGCTTGTCTGCTTCAAGGGTCTTGATGCGGCGAGCGCGCACGCCGGGGAGTTCCTTGTATTTTGCATGGGCCAAGGCACCGGCTGCCCTGGTGGTCCAGTATTTTGACGTTTCCCAAAGGTTTACGGCCTTCCGCATGCCGTTTTCGATGCGCTCCGCGTCCTTTCTTGCGCGTTTCTCGCTGTGGTGCCCCACAAGGATCGGCTGGCCAAGCGGGATGCCGTCCGCGAGCGTGTCAACGGCTTTGCGGGCGCTGTGCGCATCCGCTGCCCGCTTTTCGGAGTAGCCCTCGAACCGCTCGGCGCGATCTTCGGCACGATCAACCAAGCTGGTGTCTTCGTCGCCAATCTCGCCGCACAGTTCAAGCGCGAGATCCTCACGCTCGGGCGTCCACATCGGGGCAACGAAAAGCTCTTGCTGCGGTGCCCACTTATACCCGGCGGCCTTCACGCGGGCGTATGTTCCGGCGTCCAGGCGGCTTGAGGCGTACAGCCGCAACTTGTTGTCTTCGGGCGAATATGTGGCGGTCATGGTCTGCATGGCTCTTCTCCGGGGGGTTGTGTCTTTGCTTTTTGCCTTCTCTCCCCCCAACATCCTTCCGGCGGAGGGGGGGAGGGGCAGGGCCTTTCACTCTTCAAAGGCCTGCCCCTCCCCCATCCCGCCGGAAGGCCGCGAACTCTGGAAAATGCGTGCTGTTGCCCGTGGCCAGGTAGCAGGCCGAGTGACAGGCCGAAGGCTTTGCGTAGGCCTGGCGCGAAGGCGTGCATTGGTCACGGGCAAGCCTTCAGCACGCCACCGCCCAGCGGTTCTTTGCTCTTAGACTCCTGGGCTCTGGCTGTTCGGATTTGAGGAGGCGAGAACTCGCCGATCTCCGCCCCGGTCGTCCGGGGCAATCGCCGGGTCCAGGGCCGGGCACCGGCCCTGGTCGCGGGAGAGCGCGAGAGGGGGGCACCCCCCTCTCGCCGGCTGCGGATTGAAGCAGTAAAAATGAAGCGCGCCCGGCGTTTCACGCCAGGCGCGCTCAAAAGGGGGAAACCGGGCCTTGCGGCCCGGGGTATCAACAGTGGTTGTGCGAGTGACGGCGGTGACGGCCCTTCCGTGGCGGAAGCCGGAAGGTCAGGATAAGCGCGACTGTGGCCATGAGCGCCAACACGACGACAAAGAGGGTTTCGGTGTATGTCATTTGCACACCCTCCAGGTTATAACTTGCGAAATTGCTAGGCATCCAATGCCTATCCAAATTCCCAACGGCCGATCTTGAAAGAAGCCTACCAACAAAGAGCCAGCCGCGACCTTTTCAAAGGCATCCGCGAAACGCTTCAATACTGCCGTCACAATGCCTCCTTACTCATCCCTGGCAGGGGTTGTCCAGCCTTAAGCAGAACCTTCCCCGACAAAAGCCCCCTCGCACTTTGCGCACATCATGGCCAGACCGGGCTTGCCCCAGGCGTTTTGCCCGCATGGGCATGTGTATTTGAGCTTGCTTTGCCTGGGCTTTCTGGGCTTGGGCTCACCACCTTCGCCCTCCTCGCCATCGGCCTGGACCGGTGCCGTGGGCAAGCAATCCACGCTCTGAAAGTTGAAGCGGAAACCGGCGGCAAGTAGCTCCTGGCAGACCTGTTCAAACAGTCCGCCGGGCATCACATAGTCGGACATGCTCGGGCCGACTTTACGGCCCCCAGGCTGGCCAGTGTCGGAAGGTATGAGTCCGATTGCCTCCATCTTCCCCGCCCATTCCTTGTTGTGGTAGCCGCCCCGGGTGGGCTTGCCGAAGCACCACTGCCAGTGATGGGCCATTTCGTGCCCGAGGGTCTGCAATATCTCAACGTCCGTCTGCTTCCGAAAGACTGCGGGGTTCAAAGCCAACTCCGGGACACTGCCGGAACCGTCCCGGCGCTCGAACCGTCCCGGCGAGTAGTACCCGCACGAGCCCGCCTTGCGCTGGTAGGTGATGAGCAAATCGGGCAGCTCACCATCGAACAGGCGCTCATTGAAAAAGGCGTAAGCACGCTCGATTCCGGTGTATTCCCTGCCAGTAAGTTCCGGTTTAGCGCCCATGATCTTCCTCTTGATTAGTACGAAACACTTTTAGGTCCCATCATCCCGTATGGGCGGCGCATCCAGCCGGACACGCCGCCCTTGCCTATTCCCTAGAACGGCACGTCATCCATGCCCGAGGCCTCGGACGGGAAAGCCGGACCGTAGTCATCTTCGCCCCCTGACTTGTTCTTGCTGTCCTCGCCCTCGGACTTCTTCTTCTCCAGGAACTTGATGCAGTGGGAGCCGTTGGCCAGAACGATTTCAGTCATGTAGTGCTTTTGGCCGTCCTTCTCCCAGGAACGAGTCTTCAAAGAGCCTTCGACGTAGACCAGGCGGCCCTTGTAAAGATGCTCGGCGTAGAACTTTGCCGATTCGCCGAACACCTTGACGCGGTGCCACTCCACCGCCTGGACTTTCTCCCCGGCCTGGTTCTTGTAGGTTTCGCTGGTGGCCACGTTCATTTCGGCCACGGCACGCCCGGAGGGCAGGTATGTGAGCTTGGGGTCCTGGCCCAATCTGCCGATGAGGGACACCTTGTTCATGCTGTTCAGGCTGCTCATGTCTTTACTCCTTATGCCTTTAGGGTTTTCGTCTTTTGCTTTCTGCCTTACCCCCACCGTTCCTTCGGCGGAGGGGGGGAGGGGCAGGGCCTTTCATCTTCAAAAGGCCTGCCCCTCCCCCATCCCGCCGAAGGGCCGCGAAATCTGGAAAATGCGGGCTGTTGGCCGAGGGCAGGTAGCAGGGCGAGTGACAAGCCTGGAGGCTTTGCGGAGGGCTTGGCGCGAAGCCGTGCATTGCCCTTGGCCAAGCCTTCAGCCCGCCACCGCCTAGCGGTTCATTGTTCATCGGTTCCTGCCTTCGGCTGTATGTCTTTGAGGCGTGCGAGGAGCCGCCGGTCTTCGCCCCGGACCCCCCAAGCGTCCGGGGCAATCGCCGGGTCCAGGGCCAGGCTCTGGCCATGGTCGTGGGAGAGCGCGAGAGGGGGGCGACACCCCCTCTCGCTTTCCCCGTCCTAGTTGGAAGCCATCTGCACTTTGTCTTCATAGACGCCGTGCCTGACAAAGGCCTGCCCGGTCTCCAGCCGCTTGATGTCGTCCGGGTGCACGACGAACTCCCGCACCAGGCGGTTGCTCATCATGCCGGTGAACTCGTCCTCGTCTGACTGTGCTGTGGATTTGAGCGCCTCCTTTGTGCCGAACAAGCTTGCAAGCTCTTCGGCATCCTTGTGGTCGTTCTGCTTCTGCACCATGAGCGTGTTGCAGTTCTGGATGATCTGCCGGCGAAGAGCCTCGCCGCTCTCCAGCTTGTCGATGTCCGCCAGGCTCTGGAAGGCGAGGAGCGCTTCAAATCCCGCGCTGCGGGATTTGTTGATGATGTCCACGACCTGGTGCGAAGCGAAGACGTTGAATTCGTCGAAGAACAAGGCCACCGGCTCGGGGGTTTCCTGACTGTTTCGGGAGTGGACGGAAATGGCGGTTTTCAGGTCGTTGACGATGAGCCGCCCGAGCGCCCGGCTCTGTTCAGGATACCTCAGGCTGTCGAGGCTGAAGAGAACCGCCTCCTTGCGCTCGATGGAGTCGGCCAGGTTCAACCCGCCATCCTTGAAGATCGGCCGAAGATCTCCTTCGGCCAGCGCTGAAATGCGTCCCTGAAGGCCGGATACGGCCTTGGGATCAACATTCTCCATCAGCCGCCAGCAGCGGAGCGCTTCAGGCTCCACCACCTGCTCAGGCATTTTCCTGTCCACGTCCTCAGGACCGAAGGGTTCGACCTTCGCGTCCTCCTTCTGCTTCTTTGCCTTCTTGGGATCGTCTTTTATGCCCAGAAGCCGCTTCACGTTCCGGCGATCGCAGTATTCCACCACGTTGGAAAGGGAGGGGCGTTTTCCGCGCAATGTGAACGCGATGAGCAGTTGTTGCAGGAAGCTCCTGGCTCCGAGCTTGTAGTGTTCTTCGCTCCAGTCGAACAGGCCGATGATCTTATCCGTAAGTTCATCCGGGGTGCCTGACGAAAAGGCATTGTACGCGGTATCTCCGTCCATGGTGATGACGGAACAGGGAATTCCATAGTCAGCCATTGTGGATTTGAACTTTCGGATATTGCCACGGTCGCCCTTGCCATCCACGAAGACGATGGCCTTTCGATTCAGCGCGGCGTTAATGATGAAGTTGTAGAGGCTCACGGTCTTGCCCGCACCTGTAGTCCCTATGAGACAGAGATGCTGCGTGAGCCACTCGTGGGGAATGGCCACGGGCAATGCCGTCTTGAAGCTCAACCCGATGGGCACGGTGTTTTCCGTCTGCCTTGTGAAGCGCTTCCAGTGACGCGGCTTCAGCCGCTTCTCGCCCCTGTGTTGCGCGAGAACACCCTTGATGGAATCATGCTGCTTGAGTGACAGACCGGCCATCCCACAGGCGCAAGCGGTTGTCAGGGCAAGCAGGATGGACGGAACGATGAAAACCACCAGCCAGTCATACATGGGTTGATGGGTGAAGAAGTAAGGAATGCTTCGCGCGTCGGTATTTGCAATGGCCTCCATGCTGAAATATTCGTAGTGCCAGATTGCCAAAGTCTGAATAAACGCATTGCCTCGGTACAGAATGAACGAGCTTGAAAATAACACCACAAAGGCCACTGCCAGACTTTTTTTTAGCGTCCGCTTGGTGTCCGGGTCTTTCATGCGAAGCATGACCAGGCAGTACGCGACCGCGCCGAAGAATAATGGGATGGGAGACAACCAGAAGTTGAAGATGAAGTATGCGATGGGCAGGACGCCCAGCAGGGTCGTTTTCGCGTCGTCTTTTCTGATCATGCAACACTCCTCATAGCGGCATCATTTTCGCTTCAATGTAATCGCGAACAACCTTGTCGCTCGCCAGCATCAACACGCGGTCCCTGATTTCCTCCGACCCGCAATAATAAACGACCTTGAAGTATTCACCGTTGCGCAATGCCGCCACATACTTCCAAATGTTCTCTTCCTGCCGCTTCAGGCTTTTTTGCGACAGTTCGACCTCGATAGCGGCGCTCTTCCCTTGGAATGTGATCACGAAGTCCGGTATCTTCTCGGTGAGGCCCCTCCTTCCTTTTTCTTCGATGATCAGGCTCCGCAGCTTCGCGCCGCCGATGTATTCGCAATCGAGCTTCCCGAGGATGTGCTTGCAAAGCTCCTTGCATTTCCTGTCGTGGTCGAAATCCGAAATGTTGAACTTCATTTTGCCCAGATGATAGAGGTTCACGCCGAGCCGGGATTGCGTCATTTTCAGCTTGTTGCTTGAAACGAGCCGCTTAAGTCGTTCGCTCGCAGTTGACTTCGCCACTTCCAAGAAGAGCGTCACATCATCCAGGGTGCAGTATCCCCATTGATGCGCGAGTTCGATGAGTTCCTGTTCTTTCCGTGTCACAACGCCGCCTTTCTGATCCTGGTACGTTCACATGCGAATGGGACGACTCTCTGTGCCTGCTGTGAAAAGTGCATCGTACTCTTCACAACCGCGCCTTCCGAACGCCCCCTCCGTCTCTCTGCGGATTTTCGCATTTATGCCTTTCCGTCTTCATGCCTTTGTGCCTTTCTGTATTTTCGTCTTCCCGCCTTTCTGCCTTTTCGTCTTCCTGCCTTTCTGTCTTTGTGCCTTTCTGCCTTTCGATGTGCCGCATCATCCAGCGCGGCACATCCTTCCTTCGGTGGGTAATCAGCTGATGGGGTAATCGGCACGAGTCTTCGAGTGCCATTACCCCATCAGCTGATTACCCCTCTTATTCTTAATTCTTTTTCTTTCTTTTCATTATCTTACTAACTCTACTGACCTACTCTTAATAACTCTTCTTCCTTACTTCTTACTCTTCACTGTCTTTCACTGTCTTTCTTCTTCCCCGCCGCCCCGTTCCAGACCACCCTCTCTCAACTTGTTGGGAGGGGGTGGTCTGGAACGGGGCGGCGGGCTCTAATATATGATTTCATTCACTATTTTGCCTTTAAAACCCGAATCCCGGATTCGGGTTTGTGTTCGGGTTTTCAGCCCCTCCGCCGCGTCTGTTAGGTGGCTTTGCGAGGCCGTTTTCACCTGCATAGTGTCCACTACGCTCCAAATGAGGTTCATTGCGTTCCACTTGGGGGCAATACCGTTCTGGTTCATGTAAATTCGCTCCAGTTCTGTCCGAATCGCGGAAGCTTGTTCCAATGTGGTTCCAGTACGTGCCGGAACAGGGCAATTCCTTTCCAATTCGTTCCGGTTCTGGCCATTTCGACCATGGGCCTGTGAAAGCGGAGTGGTCGGCTCGAACCACCTGGTCAACCTGGCTTGATCTGCCTGACGTTCCCTGTGTGGCCTGTGCACCGGCTCCGGGCCGCCGGAATGGCCCCCCTCGCTCCGCTCGGACTCTCCGGCCCCAGCGGGCGCAAAGCCGCCCGCCAGGGCTCGGAGAGAAAGCCCCACTCAGTTCCTTTTGCCATCAGGCCTGGCCACACGCTCGGTATCCTCGGCCACGACCCGATACCGTTTCACCAGCATCGGCGATGCAGCCGACGCGGCTGACACGTTCGGGCTTGCAGTCACGGCGCGAGCCCTCGGCTCGCCTCTGAGAATCCTGATGACATCCTCGGCATAGGCACGGCCGCGTTCCGTATCGACGCCCGGCGTGTGATAAGCGGCCACGGCGCGCCAGGTCAGGCCATGCTGTTTGATGGCCTGGCCCAATATCCAGACGCCGACCTGGATGTTGCCTGGTTGGTCAAGAACGCTCTCCAGGGGCAGCCTGTAGCGCCGCAGCCATTGGGAGTTCACCTGCATGACGCCGATATCGAAGGAGAGTCCGGCGGCCATGGCCGCCCGGCTCACCTCCAGCGCCTGTTCCCTGCTCGATGTCTGAACCGTCCGGCCCTGGATGTTGAGCGCCCAGGGCCGCATGGCGGATTCCTTAGTGGCGATGGCCAGCGCCAGCTGCTTCGGAACGCCGTAGCGCTCGCATGGCGCGTCAAAGAGCGTGTCCAGGGCCTGGCCGTGAGCAGGAGACACGGCGAGCAGAAGGATCAGCGCGGTGCAGGGCGCCAGGGTTCTCAGCATGGCCAGGATGGGTGTCATGGGATCAGCCGAATGGGAGTTTACGGGATGGAATGTCATGAGACCTGTTCGCCGTGCGGCTAGTAGTAATGGATTTGGGCCAGCGTCCAATTCTGTTCGGCTTCCAGGTCCACCTGGCGCTCGATGGTATCGCCCGGGGTCAGGACTTGCCCGTCAGTGGAGTAGACAATGAACACGACGACCTGGACCCCCTGTTGGAGGTTGCGTACTTGGCGCACGATCACTTCCGCGACATGGAGCTGGCCGTCAGCAGAGACCTCCAGGAGAAGAAACGCCCGCCCGATCCTCAATTCATCGAGAGCCGGGAAAGGTCCTTGCATCGACCTCAGCAGGTTGTGAGCCATCATCTGGGGGTGGACTTGCATCACTGGACCGCGCGGATGAGATACCGGACCCGCGTGTGGACCGGAGCGGTTTCGGAACTACCGGAGTATGTCCCGGTTTGAGCGCTGACAAAGGCTGTGCCCGTCAACGATCCACTATTGAGCGACCCGGAAATTGAGCCGCCTGATGTTGAACGAGTTTCTGTGTTGTAATTTGCACCAGTAACAGCACCCATGCCTCCACCACCTGTATAATCCCCTCCTGTATTAACTACTGTCTGCGTAAACCAATATGTTTGGGATGACGCTGATCCGCTTAAAGATGTCGAATTCAACCCACCACTGACAGGTGCGTTTTGCCCAGGAACGGACACGGTATGCGACCTGATGGTGTCCGAAACTTGCGTGCCGACGAGCCCTGCCGTGGTCGTGCCGCGCAGGAATTGATCGTTGAAGTTAGGAACCGCCCCACCGCCCAAGACCACGCGCAAGCGGTCATACTGGCTGCCTGCCGGAACGGCCTGGCCGTTGCATTCGAGCCACTTGGACACATCGAAGGGACTGGAGTTCGCAGGCCAAGCGACCACCGTCCCGACGGCGATCGTGCTCTGCGCAGTGATCGGGACCGTTGTGGGGTTGAAACTGGTCGAATCGGCGGCCAACCCAAGGGAGTGGGCAGCCGTGAGCATGACGATTGTAACAAGCGAAAAGATGCATCTTCTCATATTCATACTCCGTGACTTCATTTGGCGCATGTTGTGCAAACCAGGATTCGCCCGTAGGAAGACGCAGGGTTGACCCAACCGAGATTGTCGTCCGTGGTGAGCAGGCGCAAACGAACCCGCCATTGTGTGGCACTGGCAGTCTCGGCCCAGCTCTGGAACGCTGTGATGGGAGGAGCGTCAGCTCCGGCAGCTGCGAGAGTGGGAGTCACGAATATCTGTGGCGTCATGCCGGTGCCGGGGGGGCAGGACGGCATGGTGATGAGGTCCCCATCCTGCGCCAGTTGGGTCCCCTTGAGCAGGAGTGAGTTCCCGGTATCAGCGACAACCTCCATCTGCCCATTACGACAAATGTAGAGGCCCTGAGTCACATCCAGGAAAACCCTGCCTTCCGTGTCGGCATCACAGGTTTCCGTGCCAAGCGTCCGCGCAGTGAACTGCACCTCCTGGACCTTGCGGATGGCGTGATCCGTCATGTCCAGCTCAGTCTGCATGGCGTTCAGCTCTGGATGGCCCGGGACAGCGATCCTGTAGAGGAAATCCTGGCCAAGGCTGCTGGAGTCGTAGGTCGAGAGGGTGCCCAGATGCCCGGCTCCGGGCGTAGGGACGCCCACGCTGGCCAGGTCGAGGGTCCAGCCTCCATAGGCTCCCTGCAGGACGCCGGTGGACTGTCCGGTGATCGCGCCTGTCGGGATATAGCCACCCGTACCGCCCGCCATGGATGCGGCCGACGGCACAACTGCGGTCCCGAATTTCGGCTGGCCCGGGTCATGGCCAAGGCCGCCCGTCGTGAGGACCACGGCCTGGATCGCGTTCGCCGACGGCTGGCGGAAATAGACCTGATAGGATTGACCCCAGACGTTCTTCCCCGTGAAGCCTGCCGGAAGGAACTGCTCCGTGACGAGCGGGCCGGTAGTGATCACGGGGCCACTGGTTGCGGTCGTAGAGCCCAGTAACGTGGTCTGGTGCTTGCGGGCATAGGACGCCGCCGCGCGGCTCACCTGGGTCAACTGGTCCGCAGCCTGGCGCTTCTGCATTTCCGTGGCCCCGTGCTGCCACAGTGACGCGATCGCGGGCAACAGCACGAACATCACGAGTAGTGAGGCTATGACTTCAATGATCTTCATTGGACCTCCGGGCCTTATTCCGTCCCTGTGACACTGACCAAGCTCCCCTCGGGGACGAAGCCCGGGACCGGCGTCACGCCATCCGGCACCATGAAGCCGGCGCTTGCGCGGCCCACTGCTTTACTTCCCCAGAACAGCTCGCGTGTGGCTTCTATTTCGTCGGATGAGGCAGTCCCCCAGACATACAGGCAGCCGGAATCGACCCGGGCTCGCCAGGGCCGCAGGGGTACGTAGCCGGCCGGCAGCGTCAGCGCCGCCGTCGGCACGTCCCCAGCGCCCTTGTGCCCGTCGAAGACGTAGCGGTAGACCTCGTTTCTGAAGACCGCGTAGTTCGTGGCCACCGCCCGGGCCTGCAATGCTTGCGGCGCATCCTCTTCCACGAACCGGATCAGGGCCATCACCCCCATGAGCACCATCAAAATGGCCAAGGCCTTCATATGGCCTCCAGCCCGTCGCGGCCGATGATGTTCTTGATCTGGCGCATGTCGTCGCCAAGGGAGTGGAGCTGGCAACTGCGAAGCTTGGCCCGTGTGCCTTGCACGCGCATCAGGGATTCATTCGACTGGCCAGGATAGGGGAATGGCAGCAAAAGGAACTGAGGCACCTTCTGCAACCGCTCCTCGCACTCCAGGTCCTGGAAGATGACCGCCAGGAGCGAGTTGGCCAGGTGCCCGGCCGCATTGGCTCCATCGGTCTCCCTGGCCCAGTTGAGCAGGCGCTCCAAGGCGGCCTGCACATCAAAGCCGTGGATGGTGGCCACCACCAGTTGCTGACGCGATCCCATGGCCACCCGCAATGACTCCGTGGCCGCGTGTCGCGTATGGATTTCCCCGATGAAGATCACGTTGGGCGAGGCGTACAGGTGCGCCCGCTCGATGTGGACGGCCAGCTCGGCTTCCGAGTCGATTTCGGTCTGGAAGCAGTAGCCGTGTTCCCCCCAGGCCCCGGCCAAAGGGAGTTCCGCCGGGCACTCAAACGTCACCCCATGGCCCCCGAAGTGCTCCAGACGGCCTGCCACCAGGGCGCTGGCCGTGGTCGTCTTGCCGGAGGCTTGCGCTCCGGCCACCAACACCAGCCCGTGACGCTGCTGGCGCATGAGCAGCCACTCGCATAAGTAGGGAGGTAGCCCCAGCGTCGAAAGACCGGGCACCTTTTCGGGCAGCCGGCGCAAGAACCAGGTTCGGCCGCCGTTCACGTCCTCGAAGTCCGCCGCCCGGTAGTGCACGTCCTGGTGCAGGAACCGGATAGTGGTTTTGCCTACGCGCGCCCCTGTCTCCGGATCACGGCGCGAGGTCAGGAACGCTCCCGTCAGCTTGTTGGGCAGATCGGATATCTCATCCGCATACTCTCCGGGCAGCTCCACCAGCTGTTGCCCCGAATCGGGGCAGCCCTTCAGCCGCCCCGTCCCGTCCGGCAGGATCAACAGGTCGGAGAACACAAGATCCGACAACGGCATGCCTACCTCGCAGCAAATATGATGGTGTTGTTCGAGCTGCTGCACGCCGACTGGATGTCCGAGACACTGCCTCCGGTCACGTCCGTGCCATTGACGCTCACGCCAAGCCATGCGTCCGCTTGGAAGGTGGCCAACTTGGTGCTCTCCTCCCTCGGGACTCCAGTGAGTGTGATGGTAAACGACGAGCCGTCCGAAGACGCGGCCAGGGTGATGGTTCCCCCGAATGGGTTGACCAGCTCCGTGCCCTTTACGAACTGCTTGGGAACCAGGCCCGCGTTCAGCGCCATGGTATTGTCCAGACCCGTGTAGCCGGGGCTTCCCGAGAACAACTGCTGCGTCTGCATGCGCAAGACGATTAAATTCTGTTCGGTGTCGTTGAGCTTCACGCCGGTAAAAGCCTTTTGCAGCCCCAAGGCCGCTCCGGCCAGGACGATCAGCGCCACGAGAATCGCGCCAATGGTTTCAAGAAAGCTCATTTTACATTCCTCCAGCTTGCAGCAGTTGTGTTTGCAGAGAGCCTATCGACGCGGCGATAAGGCCTACCAGACCCGTAATCAGCACAAGAGCGAACAGGTTGAGCACACGGGACTGCCGTTTCACGCGCTCCACCCCATCGTCCATCCACTCCGTGGCCAGTTCGTTCATTCGCAGGTGGAAGCCCGGCAAAGCCGCGTACACCCTTAAATCGTCAACGATTTCATTGTCGGGGAAATCAAAGCCTGAGTCATACAAGGCCTCTCCGAGGTTCTTGCCCATGCCGAACTCCCGAGAAGCCGCCAAAACCCGCTCACGCAGGTACGGCGTGGTCGATTCCGAATCGAGGATGCTCTCCAGGATACGGGACAGCTGCACGCCGGCCCGCATCATGGTGGCCAGGGTATAGAGCCAGGTGCAGCCCACGGTGAGCCGGTAGATCGACCAGGGCGGGATCGCGTCGGCCACCTGGCGCGTCCTGCCGGTCCAGAACGGCAGGGCAGCTGTTCCGCAGGCGATGGCCCCAAGGAGCACCGCGAGGGCCATGCCTCCTGCCGGCGATGCGACGAAGCTGGTCAGCGCGTACAGAGCCCAGGCAGCGCCGGTCCAGGAAGAGGGCGAGGAGAGCGCTGCCAGGTTGGGCATGACCATGATCGACACCACGGCGAGCACGACGCCCACCATGGCGAACAGGAACACGGGGTAGGCCAAGGCGGAGAACACTGCGCGGCGCATGGCAGCCTTGGCCGTGAGCAGTCCGGCCGCCAGCTGGAGGCCCTCGGGCAGTGTGCCCGAGCGCTGGCCGGCGGATATGAGCATGATCTCTTCCGGACTGGCGAAACCGGTGAGGCTCGTCCCCAGGTCGAGGCCGAGCGAAAGCGATTCGAGCACCTGAGCGTACACCAGCCTCACCGGAGACTGGCGTTGTTCAGCTCTTGCCCGCAAGAGCTCCACCGCGCGCAGCAGGTTCAGGCCGTGGTTCGTCTGCGCCGCCAGCTTGCGCCATGCGCGCTGGCGGACGCCCGGACCAAAGCTCAAGCGCGCCGAGAGGTATTCCGTCTTTTTCACGGCCGCCCCTCCAGGAACATCTGGTTGAAGTCCAGAGGCACCCCAAGGCGTTCTTCGGCCAAGTACGGGTCCACCACTCCCTGCCGGATCAGGTCCAAGGCGTGCTGCACGTAGCTCTTGCCGTGCTTCTCGTTGAGCCAGTAGTCGTATGCGTCGGCCATCTTTTCCGCACGCAGGTGCGCCAGCATCCGCTGGTCGAGGGCGATCACCTCCGCCGCCACTGTCTGCGACACCAGCCCGAGCCCATGGCACTCGGCCAAAACGATGTCCAGCCGCTGCTGGACATCCCGAGGCACGAACCGCGCAAGCTCCTTGGGTTTCATTTCCAGCATCTTCACCTTGCATTCAGGGCAAAGCACCGGCAAAAGGCGCTGATAGGTGAGGCCCGCCAGCACGTTCGGGTCGCACAGAAGATCCAAGGCGTTCATGGCTTTTCCCGAGAGGATGCTCACCAAGCGGGCGATGATCCCGAAGGCGTTGTTCGCGTGCAGAGTGGCCCACACTCCGTGCCCCGTCAGCGCCGCGTCTATGGCCGCCAATGCCGCCGCGTCATAGCGAATCTCGCCGATCATCAGCACGTCCGGGTCCGAACGCATGGCCCCGGCAATGGCGTCCTTGTACGCCTGGGCTCGCTTGTTATCGTCCTTGACTTTTTCGATCAGGACCTGCCGCACGCCCCGCAATGGATACTCAGGCGGGTCCTCCACCGAAAAGAACGCCTTTTCCGGAGTCCGCTCCACCATGGCCTCCATGATGTGTTTGAGCAGGGTAGACTTTCCGTGCCCGGTCGGGCCGGAGATGATGGTCAAACCCGTGCGCCGGGTGAGGAACTGCATGGTCTCGCAATGCTCCGGCGTGAATCCCAGCCGTCCCATCCGTTCGGCCAGGCTCCCCTGGGCCAGCGTCGAGTCGTACAGGAGCCGCAAGGCCATGGACGTGCCCACGCTATCCTGCGCCTGGGTGATTTCGATGGGCTCGCAGTGAACACGCGCCGAATGCACGGGGCCCGGCAGGTACTCCCGCTTGGCGATGCGTCCTTCCTGCCGCTCCGACGGGCTGAAGCTCGTGTCCGACGACTGCCCCATCTTCTGGTACAGGCACGCGATCACCTGGCGGCCGAACGGTCCTTCCAGGTGCGTGTAGTTCGCCAGCATCCCAAGTATTCTGAACCGGATCATCGTATACGGGCCGGAGTCGATGATGTGGATGTCCGTCGCGTTCGCTTCGTACGCCTTGGCCAGAAGGTCCATGGCGTACTGCACCACGTCGTTTTCGCCCTGTCCGGTCCTGGCGGACTGGTTGGCGTATTGCTTGTCGAACTCCTCAGGCGGGTGGAATTCGTATTTAATAGCCCCCCACGAGTGGTATAAATGACTGTAGCATTCCCGTACCTCTGGTTCGTCGCGCACCTCGGCGCTCACGTGCAGCACGCCGTCCACAAGCGCCACACGGCTGCGCAGCTTGGACGGAATCTTTTCGAATATCTTCGCGGTCTCCATGGGCGTCTCCCTATTCAAATCCGATCATGGTTAGGCTTCGGCCTTTCCGGATTGAAACTCCGTCACGCCCCACAGCTTCCACAACGCCGTCGGCCAGCCGGTCGCCAGGACGAACCCCCACCACCTTCCCGGAACCAAGCCGGACCCTTGCCGTCAGGCGTCCATCCGCTCCCTGGACGCTTTCAACCACCGGCCCGGTCTGGGCTTCCTTGTGCACGGGTGAGGTCACGGCCGGAGGAGGTGCGATCACAACCGGAGCAGCCGCCGCCTTCGGAGCCCCTTTCTCCCGCTCCTGAGCTATCGAAGCCTGCAAGCGCGCCTCCTCCAACTCCGCGCGCAACCTCGTCAGTTCCTTCAGATTACCTGCCACCGGCACCGTCACGGACGGCGCTCCAGCCTGGAGAGACGGCGCAACTGTAGCTGCGCCCGGGGCCTCGGCCTTCGGCGCGGAAGCCGGAGCGGAAGAGGTTTTTACGCCAGGCGAAGAAGGAGCCGACGCCCCGGCCTTGATTGGAGGCGCTGGAGGGGAAAAGCTCTGCCTGACCTCCCCGACGATCATCCACAGCGACGGCACCACCAGCGCCAGCGCCCCGATCCACATAATGATTTTGCGCTTGTTGCGTCCTTCACCGAGCAGCATTGGAAGCCTCCTCAGGGAATCTGATCTCACCGCTCAACAGCACGCTCGGGTCCGAACGCATGGCGTCAGCAATGGCCTTCCGGTACGCTTCTTCTCTGCGCTGCTGCTCAGGCGCCTCCGGGAGAAAGGCACACAGGCCCCCACCGGCCCGAAGCGGGCCGGAGCCCGTGCCCTTCGCCCGGGCAGTGTTGCCAGCTCGGCTGCCTGGACTGTTCAAAGGCAGGCCTGGGAGGGCGCGAGGTGGACAGGCTTGCCCTGGGGAATAGGGACAGCTTGTTGAAGTTGGCGTTCCCTGTCCGGGCTGGGTACGCTCCGCAAAGAGCCTGCACGCTTCGCGTGAAGAGGGCTTCTTCTCGGGCGCGTCGCCCTTGCCTGGAAGCATCACGTTGTCTTTATCTGAGGGCATAAATCTTCCCTTTGAGCGCCCATGCGCCTTTGTCATTGGAAACACTCGAAAGCGTGAGTCCCGGGAATAATGTGAGGCCTTCCGGGAACGAACCGTCCGACACAACCAGCGACGGCACCCCCGCAAGCTCCCATTGCCCCTCAAGCCACGGGCACCAAACCTCGATTCCATCCACCTCACGGCGCTGAGCCCCGGCAAAGGAGAGTTTCAGATGTGCTCCCAGCAGTTGGGCGCTCTCGTACAGCCGCCGGGATGCCTGCTCCCGGGGAAGGAGCCCCTTCGGGCGTTCCCCCTGGGGCACTCGCACCGGCCAGGACAGCACCGCCTTCTGCGGCGTCTCAAGACGCGCTCCTGCCGGCAGGGCCAGGAAACTGGCCCCAGGCTGGTGCGCATACCAGCCCGACACCTCGTTGCCCGTGAACGATGCGCCATCGAGGACCCAACCGCTCACCGTCACGGGCAGCCCCAGGATCGCGGCCATACCGGCATCGAGCATGGGACCAACAGCGCCCGCGGACTCCCACTGCTTCGGGAAATACATCTCCGGGCGCGCCTCGATCTCGCGCCGGCGCTCCTCCTTTCCCACCAGCAGCGCTTGCGCCGCAGCTTGAGCGCGCTGCTGCTCCTCATGCTCCAGGTACAGCTTCAAGCCGAAGCCGCCGCACATGAGGACCACCACGCCGCCTGCCGCCCACAGCATGCCCGGGCGCAACCCATAGCCGTCCCGCAATGGAGTGAGCGCGGCCCCTCGCACGAAGGGCAGCTCCAGTGAAAACTGCGGCAGCAGGGCGGTAATCCACCGCACGCTTTCTTCCACGTCCTCGCAGCGCTTCGACTCGAATTCCGTCTCAGGTATCCCCGCAAGTCCCTGGAACCAGGCTTCGGCCTTGTCCTGCTCCGAAAACACCAGGTCGCCTTTCACGTCGATCTGTCCACGGAACAGCGAGAACACCCACCAGTACGGCCCCTGGGCATCCTCCAGGCGGAAAAAGCCCAGGAATCCATCCGACGGGATGCGCAGACTCGATGCCAAGGGCCTCACGCCGCGCCAACGGCGCTCATCCCCGCCGCTCCAGCCGAACCCGTGCTGGCGTTGCCTGAACGTCACCATGTCCGCCACGGGGTCCAGTTTGCGGGCTTCGCGCCGCAACGCCTCCATGCCCGGACGCGGCGAATCAGGACGCCAGTGCAGCCCCACCGCATAACGTTTGTTGCCAATGACCAACTCACGCATGACCTAGACCTCCGCCGATTCCACCTGGATGGTGATAACCAGCAGCGTTCTTCCAGACTTCGCCGTCCTCTTTGTGGTTGGTATTCCAAGTGATGTACTTGAATCCGTGGACTGCTTCTCAAAACCGCACAGCACGAGCGTTTGCCCCATTCTCATCGCTGAACGCTGTGCGAAAGCGCGAGTCGAAGTCTGCGGCAACTGAAGTGTGATGTCCGACGTCTCGATCTCCTTCATTTCTTCGAGCGCCGAGAGATTGATGTTGTATTGGAGGATCACGCGGCGCTGATCGAGGATGTGCGGGATGACGGTCATCGCGAATCCCGTGGTCACCTCGCCGGGCGTCAACTCCGTGGTCTGCTGGTAGTTCGTGGTGGAGGTCCCGGCGCTGGCCAGGTAGGCGTGCCGCTCGATGGCCATGACCGGCACCGGCTGGTTGCTCATGACCAGGCCGCCTGCAGAAGTCACCTGAGAGGCATTTCCCCATTGGCGTAATGCCTGGAGCACTGCCGAGGACCCCTTGAGCTTGCCGGATACGATCGTGGCGGTCGCCGTGTTGAGATTGCCGACATTGGTAAGGCTTCCGGCAGCGATCGAAAGTTCCTTGTCCTCGAAGATCCCCTGGAGGTTGAATCCAATGTCCGTATTGTCGCTGATGGACAGCGACCACACCTGCACCGTGAGCGCCACCTGACGGCCAAGCCTGCTGTTGATGTCCTCAACGAAGGTGGCCACCCTCCTGACGGAGTCCGGAGTATCCCGAACAGTCAGAGTTCCCGCAGCCTGGTTGATGACCACTGCGCCTTTCGGCGACAGCAGCGCCTTCACGGCCTTCTCGGTGTCACCGAAGATGTCGAAGGACAGCTTCGTTCCGGTGGACTGCGCTGTTTGCGCAGCCGTGTCCGAACTGGAAACGGCGCTGTTGACCTGCGATCCGCTGATGGTTGAGGAGCTGTTTTCTTTGGATTTGTTCGTGACCTTGTTCTCGAACGTGACCGTTCCCGGAGCGCCGAGGAGGGTGAACGTCCTGACCATCATCCGGGCGAACACGATGCTTCCGCTCTGCTTTTCAAAGTCCCAGCCGTAACCCGATGCCACGGCCACCTGGTCCAGGAGTCCCCGCAACGGGCCGTCGTAGGATATCGACAGCTGGCGTCCGGACAGCGCATCGAGCGCGGGGGTGGTAGCTTTTCCAGTCCCCCCGGGCACGCTCAGCAAAGACTCGAGTTCCAGGTTCACACCAGGCTGGCCAGCCTGGGGAATGGCCGGGGGAGTCTGCTTTGGCGCTTGCGCCGCAGGGCTAATGGTTCCCTCCGCATCAGCGCCCACCTGCACGGGCAGTGAAACCAGCTCGCCGATGGCTGCGGTGATCTGCGACAGGGTGCCTTTCTTCTTGAGCGTCACATGCCGGTTCAGCACGGGGTCCGCATCCGTTCCTAACTCAACCGCCTTGGCCCCTATGTATGGCTCCGTGGTCACCATCACGGCCCGTGAACGGCTTTGCTCCCTGAACTTCTCCCCCTGGCGCTCTATATCCACTTCATGCTTCTGCGGTTTTGCGCAGCCGCTCATGGCCAACACCAGCAACATTACGGCCAGCACCAGCATTTTACTTCTTGTCACAACTACTTCCTCCTTCTATGGCTGCTGGCTTAGTCTTCAGCCACTTCAACGACGTTGTTTCCCTGGTATATGGTGACGCGCAACGCATGCCCGCCCCGCTGCAACCCCGTGAACAAATCCTTCACGGCCTCCTCGTACGACCCGCCGAAACGGGCTGGCGTCTCCAACACGTAGTCTCGCTTCGAGCGCCAAATCAGGCGATACTTCGCCCGCACGGCCCATTCCTCCATCTGTCGCTTCACACCGCCCGGCTCTACCGCCCATTCCAATACTTTGGCGGAGGTCGGTTCAGCCGCCACTTCCGGCAGCACCTTTTCCACAGCGCCGGCGGAGGGCGGGGTCAGTTCTGCAAGTGCGGCCTGGACAGCAGGGGGCGTCCCCGCCGAATTCCCGGCCGGAACCGTGGCTTTCGCGGGAGCAGGGGCAGAGGCTGGCGCGCCAGGCTTGCCCTCGGGCGCTGAAACCTGGACCGGAGCAGGGGAAGGCGCGGTTGCTGGCTGAGAGGATGCGAGGGGCTTGGCGGGACGATCAGCAGTCCTGGCCACAGGCTGTGCAACAGCCTCTGCCTTGGCCACAGCGGCAGGAGCGCCGGCGGCAGGCTCACGCAAATACACAAGCCTTCCGACCTCCAAAACGCTCTCCGGGGCCACGGAGTTCCAGCGGCAGAAGTCCGCCACCTGGATGCGATTACGCTTGGCGATCCGCGCCGCCGTGGCCTTGCTCCGGACCGGTGTCGCATCGCCTCGCGCCGCTTCAAGGGCGGCCCGACCCCCAGAGACGGGCATCATTCTTTCGGGATGGGGCTGGGGCGGAGTAGAGGAAGCAACCGGAGTCGTGGCCGGGCGATCCTCAACGGCCTGCTCTTGCGGCAAGTCCTTTGACTCCACGGGAGAGGCCGGGTTTCCGGCCTGGAGAGGCGTGGCCACGCCCACGACCCGGACGGTCCCGAAGCTGTTGCCATCGGCTGTGCGCACCCGCAGGTAGCACGTCGGCGGCGTTTGCCCTTGGAACATGTCCAGGGTGTAGCCGATGGCAATGCCGTTGCCGTCGGAAGAGACCGAGAAGCCTTTCTCGCGCAAGGCCGCCTCCAGCGCGTTGCCGAAGGGCGTCTTCACCTTCGCCAGGCTCACGGAGGTCGATCCAGGCGGATACTGTTCGGCCAGGTTGTCGGCGGCAGCTTTCGCCAAAGGACCGGCATCGCCGGGATACGTGTCCGTCACGCCGTCATATGCCGGCATTCCGCCGATCTCGGCACGGCGGCCCTGCATGGCGCATCCGGACAGACACAACACCAGAAGCAGTAAGTATTTTGCCATCTTCACGCCTCACTTCTTCCGGATGGTCACGCGCTGCTGTTTGCTGCCAACTCCAGAGATGAGGAACGTCTCCGGGAAAATTCCGTCCACGATCATCGACAGGTTCTTCATGCGATAGTTCACCATTTGGTCCTGCCCGCCCGAACGGGAGAACAGGACCGGCGCGTCGCCGGTCTGAACAGCCGCCGGAAGTTTGATGAACGTCTGACGCCCATCGTCGAAGACCTGGACGGGCTTCCAAGGAGCATCGCCCTTGACCTCGTAGCTGAAGTTCAACTGGCTCAAGTCCTTCGGCTCGCCTGCCGCCTCGGCCGTCTTCCACTGCTTTTCCTTGGCCTCCTTGTCCTGCTTCTCCCGGTATTTGGCGGCTCCTTCATCAGGGTATAAAAAGCCTACGCGCGGCGTATGACCGTTTTTTTGGCTCACAAGCTGCAAGTAGTAAGAGCGTCGATCCGTAGTAATGAGAGCTGTCGTGGATAACCCCGCATCCACGGGCTTGATCACGATGTGCGCGGCAGGCCCCGATTTGGCCACCTCGCACATCCAACGGGCCGAATCACCGACAAGCACTTCATTGACCGCCTCGCCAGGCTGCAATTCCACAACGCAGAGCTGGTTCGGCGCACCCACCACGACAGGAACGGATGCCCCGAAGGTGAACAGTACTTTTCCGCCTGCCTGGACTGGCGGGACGCCGGCACTCTCCCATTCCCGGGCCAGCTTCACCGCCTGCTGCTCACGCGGGCTCAATTTGACGTCCGGGCTCATGTAGTCGCCAGGGGTCAAGGGCTTGATGGGCAATTTCAGGTCCATCGTCTGGCCGTCGCCTTGCCCTCCCTTGCCCCGGCCGGGCGCGTCCGCCCCGAACACCGGCTGCACCCACAACCAGGTCAGGATCATCAACAAGATCGCCTTACGTCTTCTCATCACTCCGCCTTCCTTTCGGGTTCAGTTACCGCCAGACTCGGGGCGTACCAGACGCCCGCCGCGCGTTTCCCGCCTTGGTCGATTTCGGCCGCCGCCACGAAGGCCGCCAGGATCATCCCGACCAACACCGGGCAATACATCACGGCCAGACACCACCAACTCAGGCCCGGCGTTTGCCGGACCATGGACCCTGCTTGCGGGCTCATAAATCCCCCTTCTCTCCGAACGTCCAAACCGGCTGCACCTTTTCCAACCCCGCCAAGGACACCAGTCCGAAGTACCGGCTGTCGAATCCCTGCGGGTTCGCATCCGACATCACCAGGGCCATGCCCTGGGCGATTGGCCCAGGCCGCAGCAGGCTTTCCGGCATCGGCCGAAAACGGCTATCCGTGTCACGGGTGCGGCTCTCCTGGAGCAAGATCCCGTTCACCCGGATGCCGTCCGGGCCGATCTCAAGCACGTCGCCGGGCACACCGGCCACGGCCTTCAGCAGCGGCGCTGGGCAGTGCTCAGCGAGTATTGTCTTGACGCCTGGACATGGCACGGCCTCCAGGTAGCCGCGCTCCATGGCCAAGGCCGCAAGCGGCCCCGTAAGCCGAAAGGTCGCGTAATCCCCACGAACGACAGGAGAACCAGCAGGAGCAACGCGGTAGATGCCTAGCGGCATTGACGACGTGAAGTTGAACCGCAAATGGAGATGAACAACGCCAAAGTACAGGACGAACAGGAATGCGAGGACGATGGTGGATAATCGCAACGTCCACTTCCAAAAACACTTCAGTACCTCGGCAATGAACTCACCTACGCCAGCAACAGCATCCCGGCCCCATGACCGGCCACCATCATTTTCAATTTGCATACGGCCCCCTGAACACCAAATCCTTGGTAACGGTCACGTTGAAACGGTATCCGGGCCGTATTTCCAAGGTCGGCTTGATGTTCATGTTTTTGGAAAGCATCTGTGACGTGGTCTGGCCGAGCTGCGTCGCAAGCGACGAGGCCATCTGCTGCTGGAGGGAAGGCGAGTTGTTGGAGCCGAGGGAGGCGGTGCTCGCTGGGGTCACGGTATCCACTGCCCAGGAGGTGCCGCCAGCTATCAGCGACATCAGGATGGCGGAGCCGAACAACCGGAAATAATGGTTGTCCACATCGTCGCTGAACCCGGCGTAACCGGCGCTGTCGGTCCCCGGCATCGTCTCCAGGGTGACGGACGAGCCGTCTGGGAACACGATCCGGTTCCACGCGACAAGCAGGCGCGATTGGCCGTAGACGATGCGTGAATCGTACGATCCATGGAGCTTCGATCCCTGCGGGATCAGAAGGTTCTCACCCGTGGCCGTATCGAAGACGTTCTGGCTCACCTGGGCTGTGATGCGCCCGGGCAGGTCCGAGTTGATTCCCCCGACCATCACCGCAGGGATGACCCAGCCGGTTTTCACCTCGTACTTGTACCCGGGAACACGGGTTTCCTGTGAAACCCACCGGCCGTCCGTCTTCGCCCGGTTGAAGAATCCCTCTTTGTCCTTGTCCGCCGCCGGGTCGTATGCCCCCTCCCGGGTCGGCATCATACTCTCCAGGTTCAGTTCGCGCGGGGCCTGGGGCTGCCCCACCTCCCTGGCCAGGATCGGCGTGCTCGCAACCTGTGCCGCATCCTTTTCCCCGGATTTCTCGGGCTTCTCGTTGCCCCGCTTCAACAGAAGCGGGGACGACAAGGCATTCATGGCCTGCTGGTGCTTGCGCTTCTGCAATTCGTCCAGCTCACGCTTGTTGTCGAGAGGTGTCGGATTCGTGACCACCGTCACCAGCTTCGGTTCTTCTTTCTTCGCTGCCGCAGAAGGCTGCGGCGGAGGCTGCATGAGGCTTCCTTGCGGAGCCTGCAACAAGGGAGCCTTTGTCTCCGTCGTGTTCACCGTCTGACGCGGTGCTTGCTCCTTCTTTTTCTTCGAGTCCGCCGAGTCCATCATGAACAGCATGAAGACGGCCACTGCCAGCCCCACGGCCAGCAACGCATACAGGGGCCATTTGGCCATGCGTTCGACCTGAAGAACGTCCTCGGGCTTCTCTTTTTCAGGCGCTTTGACCATCTGGCGCTCCTATTTCCGGCCCTGTGCGCCAGAGTCCATGACCGTGGAAACCGACATGGCCACCACGTAGATGCCGTTCGGATTCTTCAGCACCTGCGCATCGGTGGCCGGAGGTTGCATCTGGATCGTCAACGTGGCCTGGTAATTCTCGCTGCTCATCTGGATGCCCGCATAACTGCGGGTCACTTCCGTCCATTCGACACGCCAGGATTCCGCGCTCACCTTGGAGGGGAGTGTCTTCACGATGACCTGGACCATGCGGTCCTTGCCTCGCTCAAAGGGATTGTACGTCTTGAGCCATTCCTTGACCTGGCCCCTGGCCGCCCCCTCCAAGAATGCATCGAGCTGGTCCACATACCGTTTCTGAATCTCCAGGTCCGGGCTCACCGTGCGCCAGCGGATAACGAAGTTGGCCAGCTCCGCCTGGATCACCTTCGTCGAAGGCCCGGTGGACTCGTCCGCCCTGCCCACGGCCATGGTTTGCCCCAGCTGGTCCACCTCGACCACGTAGGGTACGATCTTGCTCTTTGTGGCCTGCATCACGTTCCCGGCCACGGAGATGAAGCAGATTCCCAGCGTCACGATCGCCGTCGTGCGCCAAAACGCTTCCCTCTTGATGTAGCTGCCGTAACGCTCAAGCCATTCTTCGCGTCCGCTCACGTATGACGACTTCTCTTTGGGCGGTTGCGCCGCAGGACTCTCTTTCTTACGGAAAAACATCACGTGATCCCCCAGTGTTCTTTATGGACTTCAAGACTTCTTCTTCATGTTGTCATGCATCCGGCGTAAGTTCTGCATAGCTCGACCGGTATGGGTTCGTTTGTCGCCTTGCATGAACGCATCCTTATGGGCCTTGAACATGGACCCGGCCATGTGCCCCATTGCGCCAAAGCCGGTCTTCCCGGCTGCGCTGGCCATGCTCGCCGCCTGGGCCGTGGCCGATGCCCCACGCACTCCGGTCGCCGCCGCACCAATGGCCATTCCCGCAGCAGCGCCCGCGATCCCGGCCACCGCGCTCCCCAGCGCATGACCACTGCTCACGTGCGATCCAGAAACGATCCCGGCGCAAACCTCCGGAATGCTTTTGGAAAGTGCCAACAGCACAATTGATGCGCCGAGTACGACGAATATGCTTTCAAAAGTTGCTGGGGCACCCTTCAGCTCTTCCGCGAACTGCATTGCGATGGTTATGATGACTTCCAGCACGAAGAGCTTGATTCCGACCGCGAGTGCATAGCGCATGGCGTTAAACGCATATTCCTTGGTGTACGTCAGGCCGCCGAACCCTAGTAGTAACGTCGCCGCATTCAGGGCGATCATGGCCTCACACTTCACGAAGACAATTTGTGCTGTTATGAGCGCGAATACGATTAGCAACAGTGCCGCGCACAACACCATTCCAAACGCATTCATAGGTTCCCACTTTGTTATTCCATTTAATATATTTTTGACTATCGCAAGGCCCACATCAATCGGACCTGACTCGACCATGCTTGCGCCACCGAGCTGTCCGGAAATCTTTTTCAGCCCGTTGATGATATTCCACGACCATTCATGATAATTGGCGATGACCGCCCACATGAACATTGTAAACAGAATTACGAGCGCAAACTCCTTCAGAATGTTGTCTAGAGCTGATCTGTTGAGAGCTGCACGCACGCCAAAGACGAGGATGTTGAGGATCACGCACGTCCGAAACAGACTCATGGCGACGCCTGTCAGAACACTAGACCAAGCGTCGGTCTTTTCCTTGAATTTGGAAACGATTTGCACTATTATATCAGTGCTTGGTCCGCCGCTTCCGCCAGTTGGCGCTGGTGTCGCATCTCCCGAGGGAGGATACCCGTCGGCCTCAGGTGTCCACTGGTCATCGTACGGATTGAGAGGAGACGGTGGTGCTTCCACCGCATAGACCGCCACGGCAATTCCGAAAAACAGGAGTACTGTTGTTATGACGACGAACTTCAAATTATGCATTAGCATTACCCTCGTCATCCTTTGCGTTGGTGGATGCAACCAGAGCAGCAAGTGCAAAGACACTTCCAGCTTGAAAGGTGATGAGTTTGTGAAGGCTGTTGAACACAACATCGCCAATGGCTGCCCTGTCAGCGAGAAAGACAAGAAGGATGTCTATTCCATTCAACACATGTATGACACAGACAAACTTAAAAAACATTTGGACAAGCCTGCTTCAAAAGGTCCCGCTGCTGGATTTTAAAATCCGGCGGCAGGTGTAGTTGAAGTCGGAGCGTTCAGCTTGTCAGTCTTCGTGGCCTGCCCCCACGCTTCCTGGTCGAGCACCTTTTTGCGCTCGTTCATGGCCTGCTGGGCCTGGGCCTGGGTGGAGACCGCAAAGAGCTGCCTCAGCTTCTGGCTCTCCTGAAGCAGTCGGCCCAGGAGCTGGTTCCCCGCCATGACGGCCTTCACCTGGCCGTCAGGGGTCTGCATGAGTTGCTGCACGTCCGTGTCGAGCTGGTCTGCGTTCTGCTCGATGTCTTCGATCTGCTGCCCAGACACCTCGAAAGCCGCCTGCTGCGCATCCATGGCAGCCTGGTCAATGGCGTCCTTCTCCTCGCCGACCTCGTTGGGGTTTTTCCACGGCTTCGCGCTGCCGCCATCGGCGGAAGGCAGAGTCAACCCCTTCTTGGGCGGATAAATCTTGTTGAATATCTGGCTCAACGCCGAGGCATCGCCTCGGTTGAGCTTCAACTGTTTCGACAGCTGTGAAACCTGGCTAAACTGTCCTTGCAACTGCCCAAGTATGCTTGAGGGCAGGGAAGCCGTATTTTTCAGCATGTTCTGGTACTGATCAAAACCCGTCTGGACCATCTGTATCTGTTTCTGCGTCTGCTGCATGGCCTCGCTGACCTGCTTGTATGCCTCTTGCAGCTTTTCAACGTTCGTTATCCTGTCTATCATTTGCGTAAACTTATCACTGCAATTCGTGCAGAACACGACAGGAGATGCCTGCGAAAATGAACATGTTGAGAACAGAAGCAGCCACACCAACGGGAAAAATGATCTCACCATCACCTTTTTCATGCCGCTCTCTCCTTGAGCCACTCTTGTGGCCACGATTCCTTGTGGGTTTCCTGTAGGACCTTGATCCTGGCGATGCTTTCCTTGTCGCTGACGCCGACGAACGCCAGGGCCTTCTTCTGCAATCCCAACTGCACGAGCCGCCGACCTTCAGGCGTGACCCAGTAGTAATCCCGCTTGGGCCTGGCGGTGGAAATGATGTCGATCTGGCGGTCGTTTAGGCCAACCGCTTCGTAGTAGGGACGCTGGTTGATCTCACGGGCGGAAACGTTCGCGAGGAACACTTTCGTGTGGCAGGAGTCGGCCAGGACGTTCATGATGCCTGATTCGGCAGCGTCAGAAATGTTCTGCGTGGCCAGAACAACCGCGCAGTTGGCCTTACGCATCACTTTCAGCCACTCCCTGATCTTGGCCAGGAACACGGGATGGCCAAGCATGATCCAAGCCTCATCGAGGAGAATGACCGTGGGCTGGCCCGTGAGCGCGCGCTCGATGCGTCGGAACAGGTACAACAGCACTGGGATAAGGGTTTTATCCCCCATGCCCATCAACTCCTCGACATCGAAGGTCAGAAAGGAGCTGATATCCAAGGTGTCCGACTCGGCATCGAGCAGGTGGCCCATGGTCCCGTAGCGGGTATAGTACCGAAGGCCCTCCTTCACCGTGTCGTCCTGGACCTGGTTCACGAAATCCGACAGGCTGCGCATGTTGCGCGGGTTCCCCGCCAACAGCTCCATGGCCGCGTGAATGGCGTTGCGGATCGCCGGAGTCACCTTCACTTCCTGCAACACCAGCAAGTCGGCAATCCAACCCTCGGCCCACACGCGGTCGGCATGATCGTCAATGTGTTGCAGGGGAGCGAAGGCCAGTCCCTTATCCTTGCCGAGTTCGTGGTGTGTGCCGCCCGTGGCGGTGCACAACGGATACAGGCTCATACCCTTGTCGAACGCGAATATCTGCGCCCGCTCATATCGCCTGAACTGTGCGGCGATCAGGGCCAACAATGTGGACTTACCGGAGCCAGGAGGCCCGTAAATCAGCGTGTGCCCGACATCCCCCACATGGAGGTTGATCCAGACCGGCGTGGCGCCATCGGTCGTGCAGACCATGAGCGGTGGCGACTCGGCCGGATAGAACGGACAGGGGCAGAACTCCTCGCCGGTCCAGACGCTGGAGAGAGGGAGCAAGTCCGCGAGGTTCATGGTGTTGACCATGGGCCTGCGGACATTGGCGAACCAGTTGCCCGGGTGCGAACCGAACCACGCTTCCATCGCATTGATGGACTCGATGCGGCATCCGAAACCCATGGTGATGAACGTCCGGCGCAATTCGCGAGCCCAGTCGCGCAACTCCGTTTCATCCTCATGCATCAAGACGACGTTGGAAGTGACGTATCCGGCTCCGACATACCCGCCCTGGACCTCTGTGAGCGCCTCCTCGGCGTCCGCCTCCATGAGCTGGGCATCCCGGTTCAGTCGCGGATTCGCGTGGTTGAAGAGCTTGTCGAAGAAGCCGACGACGCCCTGCTTCCACGCTTTCCGGTAGGTATTGATCTCCTTCTGGGCGTCATACTGGTCCAGGCAAATGAACCTGGTGGAAAACCGGTACTGCAAAGGCAGTCCGTCGATGCTGGCCAGCATGGATGGCCAGCTCTCCTGCGGCAGTCCGTCGATGGCCACCACGGCGAGGCGTTTTTCGCCAAGCCGGGGGGCGAAGCCACCGACAAGATCTTCGGACCCCAACAACGCATCCAGGTACATGGGGCATCGCGGGATGCGCACCGGCTGGTCCACGCCGCTCACGCACAGTTGCAAGTGGGACAGGAGTTCGCTGTACCAGACCTCCCCGTCCTCCTCCTCGATCGGGTAGTCCTCCAGCCTGCGCATGGACGCCAGAACGGCAGACATGGCGTCCTCGAACTCCAGGAGGGTATGCTTGAAAACGGCCAGGGATCGTTCAAGAGCGCTGGAAGTGGCCCCTCCGACCCGTGCGGCCGCAGCCACCTTCTGCACTCCCAAATCCGGCCTGAACGCCAGGGTGACGCATGTGCGTGTCCGGTACACATCACCGCCGAAGTAGCTCCGGCGCTCATCGTCGATCATTTGGGTGATCGGATCGGGGAAGAAACTCTTTTCAGGCGAAGAATACGCCCGGTATTTGGCACGTACGGCGTCCACATTGAGCAGCCAGTTGGTGCCCAGGACCCGAGTCGCGTTGTTGAACTGCGCGGAAACGCCGGCCAGTTCATCCGGCGTGCTCGATGCGGTGTCGTGACCGCTGATCTCGAACCCGGCCAGAAACGTGCCGTCCTTGCACATGACGATGCCCGGTTCAACAAGGGCAGCGTACGGCAAGACGGTTCCCAGGCCCCGGTTTCTCGACCGGAACTGTCTCAGGTCGAGCATCAGGATTTCCTCCAGTCCTGCGATCCGAGGCTCCAGATGCTGGATTTTGCGGGATAGTAGAGCTGTTGCAGGCTGTGCCGCCACCAGACCCGGCACATCATGGGGTCGGCCTTGGCCAGCCTGCGCAGGACGAACATCCCGCTGATGTAGAGCAGCACGGCCACGGCCGCCCCGATCTTGTTCATCCCGGCCATGGCCACCATGAAGGACGCAAGCGCCAGGTACAGAACCGGATCGCGCTCCGCTCCCATGACGTGGTTGTGACGGTGTAGAGATTGCCGGATGGGGGTTTTGCGCGGCGCGATGCTCATACAAGCGCCCCGCTGAAGCTGAACAGGCCGTCAACCACATTCGTGGCCAGGGCGATGAAGCAGATGGCCAGGATGACGTCGAGCGCGAGCTTCACGCCACCGGTCAGATCCTCCTTGTGACGGATGAAATAGAACCCCACCAAGGCGATGCCCGCGATGGCGATATATCTGCCCCAAGGCCCGGTGATGTAGCCGATGAACTTTTCCAGAGGGCTGGTGAACTGGTCGAGCCCGCTGGCGGACGAAGCCAACGCCATGGAGCAGGTCGTCAACGTCAGGATGGTCGCGCTGGTCAGGGACAAATACAGTTTTCTCATGCTGCTTCTCCAACGATGTATTTTTCATGCCATGCTTCGGCACGGGATGAGTGCCGATTGTTCACAATGAACTTCGTGGAATACGACTTGCTTTGCTCGTCATAGCCATCCACATGCATTACCTGCGACACTCTTCTGCCTTCCATGCTCTTCTCGATGAAAACGACTACATCCACGGCGCTACCGATAGTCCATTGCATGGGGGCAGGCGTCACTTCCGCTACAAGTTGCTCCAAGCGCCTCAGCGCCTCCAGGGCGCTGTTCGCGTGCAGGGTTGCTATCCCCCCGTCGTGGCCGGTGTTCCATGCCTTCAGGACTTCCAGGGCGGCCCTGTCGCGCACTTCGCCCGGGATGATCCGATCCGGGCGCATGCGCATCATGACCTTGGTGATCTTCTGCATGTCCCAGCCCTCGGCGGTGCGGAGAGAGACAGCATTCTGGCTAGAAATCTGGATTTCGCAGGTGTCTTCCATGACCAGCACGCGGTCATGCGGGCACAGCCTGGACATGGTTTCGATGAGCGCGTTGACGAGGGTGGTCTTGCCGGAGCCAGTGCCACCCGCAACGATGATATTGGCGTGTCTCAGGACCGCCTCTTCCAGGAAATCCTTGGTCCTGGCATCCATAATGCCCGCCTCGGCGTACTCGGCCAGGGTGAACACGCGCGCGGGTTTTTTCCGAATGCAAAAGGAGGGGCCAGGAGCCAGGGGAGGAATCACTCCCTCTATCCGGCTTCCGTCGATAGGGAATTCCCCTTCCACCACGGGTGAGCATGCCGTGATTGTCACGCCCAGGGCGCTGGCCACAAGGGAGAGGATTTTTTGTCCCTCAGCAGGTGACATGCGGCAGGCCTCGAACATCGGCTCGCCGAACTTCTCCAGCCACAGCCGGCCGTCGGGGTTGAGCATGATCTCCAGCACGTCCGGATCGCGGAGCGCTTCCATGGCCACTGGCCCCATGGCCTGCTCCAGGTTTCGCAAGAGACGGTCGTCAATCATCGCGTTACCTCAGCTTTATGACCGCGATCACGGTGATGCAGGCTATGACGACCTGGATGGCCAGCAACAGCAGCATGCTGTTGCGGAAGTCGCGAAGGATGGTGCGGATGGCCCCGATCGAGGTCGCTTCCAGGGCCTGGCCGATCTTGTTGGCCGCCGCCTGGCTCTGCGTGAAGTAATCCGTCACGTTCCGGTCGAGCAGCTCCTTGAACTCCTCGCGGTGTCTCCTGAGCAGCAAGTTGAACTTCCCGATCAGCATGTTCATGGCCGTGGGCATGAACAGGAGCACGGGATCGTCATCCAAAACCTTGACCCCCAGCTGAGCCTGGATCGCAGCCACCACGTCCTCTCCCCTGAGGAAGATGGATTCCGCCTGCTCTTCCTCCTGCTGTCCCTCCCGCGCCTTCGGCGCTTTCCGGGAACTCACGCCTCCTCCAGGAGCCCAGCCGCGTCCACGACGGTGAAAATGTCCCGCCAGTAGATCTTCAAGCGGTGCTTCACCATCAGGTACAGTTCCGACTCCGGGGCCAACGCATCTTCAAAGGTCTGGTTGCGCGCCAGAAGTTCCCGCAGGTTCTTGCCGAACGTCGATTCGTCGCGCTCAGGAAGGTCGATCACCGCGTGGATCAACTTTGCGCTCTCGTGGTAGAAATCCCACTCCTGGAACCGCTTCCCGTCGTGCTTCACCACTCCGTCCTTGTGATTGAGCCACACGACGATGGGAACATTCGGGAAGAACTTCATCACCAGGGCCAAGCCGTCCACGGTGTCCTGCAACGCCTGGCCACCCGTGACGACCGTGTGCATCATCAGACGTACGCCCATTTCGCCGAACATCTGCGGAATCTCTTGCTGCTTCAGGTACTTAGTCGCCGGATAGAAGGTGGACGCCCCGGAGTCGACCACCATGCACGTTGAGTCCGGCATCGTGCTGACCATCTCCACGATTGCGTCGAACTTCTCCTTGTCGATCAAGTCCTCGTCCTTGAGCAGTGGCAGCACATGCACATTGAACTGCTTGTATGCCGCGTAGGAGTGATTCACGACGTCGGTGTCCACCCCCATCACTTCCATGCCTTTGGCCTGGAAATACTGATGGAGGACGAACGCTGTGAACGTCTTGCCGACGCCGCCTTTGCCCTGAAGAATCCAATGCACATGTTTCATGTTCTCATCCGTTGATTTTCACCCCGCGCGGGATTCCGTAATCATCCTTAACAGCGGGTAAGTTGGTGTTCGCCGTCCCTGGTGTGGAACTCCCCGCAGCCGGAACCAGCGTTTGTGATTCTTGCCCGCTCTTGGCCGCTACTATCACTTCCATTGGAAGTGCGTTGCGATGCAGGGTGTAACCTTTGGCTTTCAAAACCTCTTTCACTGCTTTCTGAAATGTCTTGAAGCAATATTGCGAAATCTTCTTCTGAACGATGTACATCCGGTACACCTCAGCCAGTGTGTGGCTCTTCAACAGCAACTTCAGTATGTCGTCCATCAGTTCGACTGTTTCCACACGTGCCAGATTGCGTTTGTTCGCATACTTGTGCGGCGTTTGTTCAGGACTTGGTTTCATGACTACGCCCTTGCCCCTCGCCCCTCTTCACGCCGCTTCGGCGTGCAGGCTCTTCGGCGGAGCCGTACCCAGCACAAACAGGGAACGCTCGCCTCTCGATCCGCGACAGGCTATGAAGGGAGTCCAGAAACCCTACCTTTTCCCAGGCCTGCCTTTGAACGGACCTGGGGTCGAGCTGGTTGAACCTGGCCACCCGCAGGCACGGGCTCCGGCCCGCTTCGGGCCGGTGGGGGCCGGTGGGGGCCTCTGTGCCTTTCCCGCCTGTCATGACTTGCCTTCAGCCTTCTGCCGTTCAATTTCGGCCACGATCCTTGGGTGCAACCGCAGCTGGAACGTGAACTTCTTCTGGGCTTCGCGTTTCAACGTCACCAGCCCGGTCTTCACTATTTCACCGATGTATAAGCGCATGGCTGGCTTACTGACGGCGATCTTCTTTCTCAGCGTCTCCAGCGAAACTGTAATTGCGTCGTTTTCGCCACAGTTCTGGACAATCACGAAGTATAGCAGCTTCGCCCCCGGAGAGATCAAGAAGCCTTCCGTGACGAAATCCGTGATGTTGAATTTGATGACATCACTCCCTGTGAGTTTTTCCATTTACGCTGCCTTTGCATCCGTGGTTTCATGTGTTTCACAGTGGTCTTCGGCCCATGGAACAAGAGACGTTCGAATCCATGCGAAGAACTCCTCCTCGGCTAAGGCGGCATAAGCTTGTGCTTCCTGCCTCAAGGCTTCCCGGGCCGGATAAGACCGTCTGGTGCCCAGCCGGATGAGTGCCGAGATTGCCGTGGATCTCTCCCGGCCGGACAGGGCGCGTCCCAGACCCAGCGCCATGGCGTCCAAGGCCTCCTGGATTCTGGCGGGAAGTCCCTGCTTTTCCTCATGGCGGTGGCCCTTGGCATTCTCCTGGACGTTCGGAGCGTG
This sequence comes from Desulfovibrionaceae bacterium, assembly GCA_009773665.1. Classification (GTDB taxonomy): domain Bacteria; phylum Desulfobacterota; class Desulfovibrionia; order Desulfovibrionales; family Desulfovibrionaceae; genus Fundidesulfovibrio. The sequence continues at coordinate 100,624 of WSYE01000003.1, forward strand.
CCCAGCCTTGTTCGAGGTATCCGCCTGCGCGCTTACTGCTCCGGTGGATTCCTGGCCTTCGGCCTCATGGCCATCCTGGAGCGCCTTCCTCGGCGCTTCAGGAAGTTCCTCCTCCCAGCGCCTGGCCCAGAGCCAGTTGGCCAAGTACGGGGCATAGCCTCTCAGCCAACGGAAATTGCGTTCGAGGTTTTCCCTGATGGTCGTCACCAGGAAGGCCGCATCGGGTAGGACTCCGGAGCGCCAAAGGTATCGCCACAGGCGCTTGGCTTTGCCCGGATCGGGATTTTTGTTTTCAGGCCAAACCGCCAGGATCACCCCGAACGTTTTGTCTGCCTCGGCAAGCTCGTCCTGACTGAGCCGGGCGACGCGCCCTGCTTTCTCCGATCTCTTCACTTGGCGTAAAACTGCCTTCGGTCTTCTGCGGCTGTCGCTCCCGGCAAAAGCGGGTACCGGTGCCAGCTCCATCGCCTCCCCCCGTCTTGCGGGGGGTAGGGGGGTCTTCTGTATTTCTTCTTTATTATTTCGTGCGCACTTTTCTGCGGGATAAACAGCAGGTTGCGTGCGGCATGAACTTGTTTGGTACGATCCATTTCCGTGTCTTCCGGCCTGATCCGGCTGGCCTTGCCTCGAAACGGCCCTCGGCCTCCGGCGCGCCCTTTCCGCCAGGATCGCGGGATGGAGCACCAGCCGATAGATGTTGCTGCGCCGCCCGCCGTTCTCCACGGCGATGAGCCCTGCCTTTTTCAGGTCCTGGATCGCTGCCTGGACGGAGCGCACGCTCCTGCGCATGTCTCGCGCCAAGGTGGCCTGGCCTGGCCAGCAATGGCCGCGCGGCCCGCACCGCTTGATGAGGCAGCCGTAGAGAATCACCGCTGAAAACGAGAGGTCGAATGTTCTCATGACAAACTCCTCCACATGGTCGCGTTTCGCGTCCCATCCCGTGAGATTTTCCAATTGTTTCAAGCCCTTGCGACTTGGAGAGAAAAGTACAAAAAACACTCAGACCCCTTGACGGGACCTCCCCTTTCGGGTACGGTTCGGCCATCCAATTGTGAATGGCCTTTGCCTTTCGTGCTTTTGAAAGCCTCGGTTGCACCCGAGGCTTTCGCCTTTTCAGGCCAGTCGCTGTTTCGTCGCCGGTGCTCCCGGTTGGACTGTTGACCGAGCGGCTGGCTCGTCAGGACCGGGACACCACGCCCGGCCGACCGCCCCGAAGGGCGGTTTCGCCGAAGAAGTTTTACTGAACGGAAGAAGCATGCCAGCTGAAACCACGGGAGGCCTCATGCGCTCCATCAGTCTTTGTATTGCCACTGCATTTCTCTTGCTCCTGGCTGGTTGTGCCCCGAAATCTACAAACAAAAGCTCGCTGACTCCTTTGACCATCAGCATGGGGAATGACTGTACAGCGTACGTCTTTACCAATGATGCTCTCCGGTACACATTTTCTGCCCCTGGAACGCAGGCCGTCCAGCAGGGGACGTACACAGTCAACATCGTGTGCCCGACATGGAAGCAAAGCTTCCTCAGTTTTAAAATTGACGTTGACCCTGTGGAGTTGGCAGCAGGGCCAGGTGCGGATGTAAACACTCCGGACACGACCATTACTCACTCTTCCCCACAGTAAAGGCGTAGGTCTTGGTTGCCGCGTCGTAGGTAACGCCAAACTTATTTCCATCAATTGTTTCGATAACAAAAGGCGTGGAAGAGTCCGGCAGGCTACTGAAATGATCCGGCTCAAAATAATGCATGAAGGCCTTCTGACCTATCTGCGCTGCAAGCCGAAACTCCACGGAGGGCAAAGCTCTTTGCGGCTTCTGCGGATCACGCATGTACAGATAGCGCATAAGCCTGCCTTCTTTGAAATAGGCATGCTCAACCGAAGACAGGATCAGAAGCAATGTTCCTGTAGTTGAATGAACCGTCTGGCCTTGCAATAATTCCAACGGTACGCCGAAACTCCTGTCTTCCAACACAATGAATGTATCGACAGGTGCGGTCAGGCTGACTTCATATGAAAAAGGATGGTTTGACAAAATCCTGTTCGTTGCCTTGATGCTCTTTTCTGCCGCATGTCCGCTGCCGCCATGCAGTATCAACAGCATGAGGCAGATGAGTCCGAAGCCAGTTTTCATAACGACGATCCTTGTGATAGTGATGATTGTTGTCTGACACCGCCTGCAAGGTGCCCACGGCCACCAGGCTGCCCGAGCGGTTGGTTCGTCAGGACCGGGACACCACGCCCGACCGACCGACCCGAAGGGCGGTTTCGCCTTGGCCCTCTCCCGCACCCCGGGAAAGGGGCTCGTGTTAACCCGGCGACCACCCCAGCCGGGAAAATCCCATTTAACCGGCTCAGCAAGGCGTTTTCCTCAACCGTTGCGAGTGAAATGCGATTGCCGTCAGGAGCTGTGCCGCCTTCGCCACCGCCTGGTCAGGCGACGATCCCTTGCGCAAAGCCTCCGCAATAGTGAACCCGGCCCATGACTCGACATGGAGCTGGTCGGCATACCTGCGTTGGAAAGTGGTCTTCGGAAACATCCGGTCCCTGCGAGTCCGAAGGACGCGCGTCTTACAGAAGAATTCCTTCATCAGCATACTTCCTGAGGTGGGCTGCCCTGCCCTGGTTGATCTTCCGCTGGAATGAGGTAGAGGAGCATGAACCCTCGTCCCGCGAAGGAATGCCTGCGGCCGCCCGGCCAGGTGCCGGGCGGCAGTCGGGTGGAGGGTTTGGCAGGGAGAGAGGGGGATCGGGCTCCCTAGAACGATCGAAGCCGAGTGATCCCCGGAAGCAAGGACAGCCAAGGGCTGGCGTAGTTTAACAGCGCCTTTTTCTGTTGCTACAAAATCAAGCGACGATACTTTCGACTTGTGTTTGTAACATGCTGAAAAATAATGATCTTTTAGACTACAGAGAGACTTTAAGCGCCAGAAAATGCAGCATAACACTCGGAAATCTCTGGATTTCTCAAGGTCAAGACATCGTTCACGGATAAACCGTGAAAAATCAGAAGGATAGCCCCCCACGCGCAGCCATCGAGGCGGCGCGGGCAGGAGAGGCCGGACGAGGCTTCGCGGTCGTGGCGGACGAAGTGCGCAAGCTGGCCGAGAAGACCCAGGCGGCCACCAAGGAAGTGGGCGACGCCATCCACGGCATCCAGGACGGCACGACCAAGAACATCCAGAACGTCGAACGCACAGTCAAGACCATCGAATTGGCCACTGGGCAGGCCAACAAATCCGGCGAGGCCCTGGGGTACATCGTGCGCCTTATTGAGACCGCATCCGACCAGGTCCGGTCCATCGCGACGGCTTCGGAGCAGGAATCCGCCGCATCTGAAGAGATCAATCGGGCCATTGAGGAGGTGAGCACCATCTCCTCGGAAACCGCCCAAGCCATGACCCAGGCCGCCCAGGCAGTGTCGGATCTGGCCCATCAGGCCCAGGTGCTCCAGAACCTCATCACGGCCATGAAATCCGAGGGCGGCTCCCAGACGCAGCTGCCCCACGCCGTCCGCCAGGGCTCCGTCTTGCCGGGCGGCACGCGCAAGGCGCTGGCCTAAAACGTACCGTTTGTCCTGACGCTTCGGGAGTGACTCAGAAGTCGGAGCGCTGCGGCTCTCCGCGCAGACTGCTACGAACCCCTTCAGGTCACCCAGGAGGGGTTCCTCATTTCAGGCCTGGTCGCGACGATGAAGGAAGAGAGTGTTACACGATACGCCAGCCCCTAGCGCATAGGCAGGAATCAGGCTAAGAAGGTGGTATCTATGGACTCAGCCTTCATGCGCCGATTCCAGGGCAAGGCTGGGGAGTATATCAGCTCTACATATCCTCAGCTACAATAGCGACTTGTTAGACCAATGTGCGACCTAGGGGATCACGGATGACCGAGAAACTGTCCAATCACCAGAACAAAGAAGACTCCGCATCCCCGGCGAACAAAACGCTTGAAGCGTTTATCCGGTTGTACCGGATTTCAGGTCAATCCATTACACAAATCCTCGATTCAGCCCTTGAAGAGACACTGTCGCTCACGGAAAGCGACGTTGGCTATATCTATTTTTATGATGAGGCCACTCGTCTTTTCACGCTCTATTCATGGTCAAACACGGCCATGGCTTCATGTGCGGTTGTTGAAAAGAAAACAAGCTATGAGTTGGAAAAGACAGGTCTCTGGGGAGAAGCGGTCAGAAAGCGAGAGCCTATCATTGTAAACAATTATCTTGCTCCTCACCCCCTTAAAAGAGGGCAGCCTGAAGGCCATGTGGCACTGAAAAACTTCCTCACCATACCTGTATTCCACAACGAATCTATCGTTGCGGTGATAGGCGTAGGGAACCGGAAGGATGATTATACATTAGCGCACGTCCACCAGCTTGAGCTCTTCTCCAAAGGAGTATGGGAACTCGTGCTCCGCAAGCAATTTGAGCAGCAGCTTGCGGAAAGCAGTCACATATTTCGTTCCCTTGTCGACACAACCTTGGATGCAACGTTACTCGAGTCCACCGACGGCACCATTCATTATGCCAACAAGGCGGCATGTGACCTATTCGGCATGACAAGTGATGAGTTACAGAGCGCTGGGCGCAAAGGCCTTGTTGATTCAAAAGACACTCGCGCTGCGAGGCTTCTCCAAGAGAGAGATCACTTTGGGAAAGCAAAAGGAGAACTCCGCTTTCGCCGTAAAGATGGAAGCATCTTTGAAGGAGAACTTTCCTCGGCAATCATTTCAGGAATTTCAAAGGGGGATCGTGCCAGTGTGGTCATACGGGATGTATCTGAGCGGAAGCGATATGAGCAAAATCTCAAGAAGGCGCTGGTATTCAACAACACGATCCTGGAACACGCTACGGTTGGGATTGCTGTGTACAGTGCAAAAACCGGGCGCTGCGCGCTGGCGAACAAAACACTTGCGGAGTTTCTTGGGGGCGCAGTGGAGGATCTTCTCGCGCAGAACTTCCGGGAACTCGACACATGGAAATCGACAGGACGCCTTGAACAGGCGGAACGTGTTCTTGACGAAAAGACCACGATAAAGTCGGACAACAAATTCACCAGCTCATTTGGGAAAGTAGTATATCTTGAGAGCACCTTCGCCGCCATTGAAACAGGTGGTAAATCATATCTGCTCCGCGTGGAAAAGGACATATCTGAAACAAAGCGACTGGAAAAAGAGATAAACGACCAGCTTGAATTTGTTAATACACTTATCGACACAATCCCATCACCGCTCTACCTCAAAGATGTTTCTGGTCATTATATTCTTTGCAACAGAGCCTATGAATCTCTTCGTGGATCGACAAAAGAAAATTTATACAGCAAAACAGTATACGACATACTTCCTCGCGAAACTGCTGATTTCCACTCGAACAAAGAAATAGAGATGTACGCAAGCGGAGCATCCATCTCTTACGAAACCCAAACCACAACATTCAGTGGAGAACAACGGGACATAATTTTCAACAAGGCTCCGTTCATGGATACGGAAGGCAATGTCAGAGGATTGATCGCCATCATGACCGACATCTCAGAGAGAAAGTGTGCTGAGAGTGAGATTGCAGAGCGAGAGGCCACTCTCAGAAAGATCCTCGAAGGCATTAATGCGGGGATTATCATCGTCGATCCAAAAACGTTTTCCATACTTGATGTCAACGAGGCCGCTGAGAAGATATTGGGTGAGTCAAAGGCTGCGATTGTTGGCAGACCATGCCGCAGTTTCAAGTGGACCCGTGAAAGAGACGGGGCAGTTGAGGAATCGTGCCCTCTGCTTGATGGCAACATAAACGACGAAGAATACAGGGTTGAACGTTTAGACGGAACAACCGTCCCCGTGATAAAGACGGTCATCTCCGTGATGCGCTCCAACCAACTCCTTATTTTCGAGATTATTTTCGACATAACCGACAGAAAGAGCATGGAGCGTCAGCTCGCACTGGCGCATCGACTGGAATCCATCGGCGGCCTGGCTGCCGGAATTGCGCATGAAATCAATACTCCCATCCAGTATATCGGGGACAACCTGAGCTTTCTGGAAACAGCATGGGCCGAATTGGCTTCGGCTCTTACGCAACGAACAGATCGCACCATGAGCACTGGCAACGACTCGGACCTGGAGTTTCTCATGGAAGAAGCACCCAAGGCGCTGACCCAGTCCCGCGAGGGGGTTGCCCGCGTGGCTGAAATCGTCAGTGCGATGAAGCGATTCTCTCATGTCGGCGGAGGGGAAAAGAGTTTGCTGGACGTGCCAAAAGCAATTCAAAATACTATCATGATTTCCCGCAATGAGTGGAAATACCACTCGGAAATCCAACTCGACCTTGATCCGTCAGTGCAGTTCCTTTCTTGTTTTCCTGGTGATTTCAACCAGGCGCTTCTCAACATTTTGGTGAATGCCAGCCACGCAAACACTGACAAATATCATGATCGCAAAGACAAAGGGACCATAACTGTCAAAACGAGGTGCGATGGAAGCTGGTTTGTGTTGTCACTGACTGATACCGGTTGCGGCATCCCGGCGCAAAATCTTCACCGCATTTTCGACCCCTTCTTCACTACCAAAGAGGTCGGGAAAGGCACGGGGCAAGGGTTAGCGCTTTGCCACGACATCGTAGTGAAAAAACATGGCGGCTCTCTTGATGTGCGTTCTGAAGTTGGCCAGGGCACGACTTTCTTTCTGCGCTTCCCGCTCCAAAAGGAAGGAAATGAGACACGACAATGAAGCCTTCAATCATATTTGTAGATGACGAGCCCAACATTCTGGACGCCCTCAAGCGTCTGCTCTATCCGATGCGCCAAACCTGGGACATGACCTTCTGCCTGGGCGCGCTCCAAGCGCTCAACGTACTGGCGAAAAAGAAGCACGACATCCTCGTCACCGACCTTCTTATGCCGGACATGGACGGAGGGAAGCTCCTTGCGGAAGTCCATGCCCGCTACCCTGACATGGCCCGTATCGTGCTTTCCGGGCATTCAGGGAATAAACTTGCCCTGAAGGCATCACGCTATGCCCACCAGTTCCTGGCCAAGCCAGTCCAGTCCGAAGAGTTGAAACGCGCCATTGAGCGCGTTGTCACCCTGCGCGTGGTATTTGTAAGCCCCTGCGTGCAGAAGCTGATAACCAGAATTGACACACTTCCCACCCTTCCTGACGTACACAGACGCATCATGGCCGAACTGAACGCGCCTGAGCCGTCCATGAAGCTCGTTGCTGATTTGATTTCTCAGGACATGGGGCTGTCGGTCAGCATGTTGAAACTGGTGAACTCGGCGTTTTTCGGTTTGCGGACCAAGGTCTCCAGCCCCACCCACGCAGTAAACTTGCTTGGACTGGACGTGATATCAGGACTGGTGCTCACGGTGCAGCTCTTTTCAAAATTCGATGTAACACTGCATAAAGGATACGACCTTGACCGCCTTTGGAAGCACTGCCTGAGCACAGGGTGTATGTGCAAAGCCTTGGCGCAAGCTGAGGGATTAACCCAGACGGAACAAGACGAACTCTATGTGACTGGCCTTCTTCACGACGTAGGCAAATTAATCCTGTTATGTTCAGCTCAAGACATTTATGAAACAGTTCTTTCTACATGCAGAAAAGAAAATATTGCAACATGGAAAGCTGAACGCGATCAACTCGAATGCACCCACGCGGAGCTTGGCGCATACCTATTAGGCCTATGGGGCCTTTCCGACAAGACGATTACAAGTGTTTTCCACCACCATCACCTTATGGGGTACTCTGGAGATTATCCCCTCCATGCAACTATTGTCCATGTGGCCAACGCCCTTGACCATGAACTGAACATGGAGAACCCCAATTATGACCAGGATAGATGGAATCTTGACGCAATTGATCACTTCGGCTTCGCGGATCGCCTGCCTGCGTGGAAGAATTACGCCGAGGCAGCCCTAAAGGAGGTCTGTTCAGATGAACACAAAAATCCTGATAGTTGACGACGACACAAATCTCCTGGACTCCATGCGTCGCGGCCTTTGCCGCCGCTATACCATCGTCGTGGCCACCGGCCCCGACAAGGGCCTCAAAGCTGTCAAAGAGCAAGGGCCTTTCGCTGCTGTGATCTCGGACCTACGGATGCCGGGCATGGATGGGGTCCGCTTTCTTGAGAAGGTGAGGGAACTGGAGCCCACCACCGTAAGAATGATGCTTACCGGCCACGGAGACCTGGATGCGGCAATGACCGCCGTCAACGAGGGGAGTGTCTTTCGGTTCATGACCAAGCCCTGCCCTGTGGAAACTCTTATCCGCGCATTGGATGCCGGGATTGCCCAACATAAACTGGTCACGGCCGAAAAGGAGTTGCTGCGGGGAACCTTGCGGGGATGCATCAAGGTACTTGTGGACATTCTCAATCTTGTCAGCCCGGAAGCCTTCAGCCGGGGGGAGCGGGTCAAGCGGCTTCTCATGGCGTGTGCCAAACGGCTCGGACTGACCAACACCTTGAAACTCGAACTAGCGGGCATGCTCTCCCAGATAGGCATGGTGGCGGTCCCCCAGGACATAATTTTCAAGCGTTTTCGCGGTGAGCAACTGACGCCGGAGGAAGCCCAGATCTATCGCATGCACGCCACGGTGGCCACCACCCTTCTTTCCCAGATACCGCGCATGAACGACGTGGGCGAAATCATCGGAAACCAGCTGGACTGTTTCGCAAACGTGGAAATAGCGATACTGCCGGAAGGCGCGGTGCTTCTGAACCTGTGTCTGGAATATGATGACCTCGACCTGCTCGGCGTGGACAAGGAAGCCGCCATAGAATCCCTGCGCGACAAGTGGGCTGCGGTATTCCCTGCCCTATTCAAGAGCTTCGAGGAGACGGTCTTCTGCGATGACGGTTTCATACCCAGGCTTATCGCTTTCAAGGAAGTTCACGCAGGCATGATCCTGCGCCAGGACATCTTCGACGACAGCAATCTTCTGATCATGGCCAAGGGCCAGGAGATTACTGAAATCGCCCTGCTCAGGATTTCCAAAATGCGCGAGAGTTTCAAGCTTCCAGAGAAGCTGAACGTCCTGGTTCCGCTGCAAACTACCTGAGCAGGAACCAGGGACACAAACCATTTTCGACTGGAGGAACCATGAGGCAATGCATCCTTACCGTCGCGCAGGCCAAGGCGAAAATCGAAGAGGGACGCAAGCTGCTCCTGGCCGGAGATGAAAATGTGCTGCGCAAACTCCCCAAGGGCAACTGGATAGGCGGGACGATCCCCTATTTCATAACCCACGACCAGGGCGGCATGATGTCCCGCACGGCTCTTTTCGCCACGGACATCAGCGACGTGGTAGAGACCATGGAGATCGTCCGTTACGATCACAACAATTTGTCCAAGGTCTTCACAAACGGGGCGAACCACGCATTCAGCTTCATCATCATTCCCGCCCGGAGCATAGCGCACCTGGCTTTCGCCTTGAACGCCCCCCGCTATCAAGACTTCGGCAAACGCCCTCTCGTAGGGTGGATATCCGGCGTTCACCTGGACGAGTTGGGCGAGATCACCCCCAAAGTTTACAACGGAACGACCGGCGCGGCCCTGAGTGAAGGAGCGCTCGTGCTCCATGCGGATCTGATTCCAGGGAAGGCGGCCAGGCTGGGCATTATCAATCTCTTCGAGCAGGGCGACGGAGACAGCCTGACATTTCCGGTTGACGGCTTTTCCGCCAGGGATGTTTTCGTCAACGGTGAGAAGGACAATCTCGCGGCATACATCACTCGAAATAAACTCGACACCAAGCTTCCTCTTGTGGCCAAATACAACGGCATAATGGCCAACACCAGTTTCCAGAATGTTGACGACATTTCTGAAGAAGTGACGTTTTATGCACCAGTGTTCAAAGACGTTGTATACAAGCACGCCCGCCCTGTCTCCAGTTACGAAACAGCCTTCAAGGAGCATTTGAAAGCGAAACAACAAATCACTGAAGACCATATCGGATTCTCCTGCAATTGTATCCTGAACTACCTCTATTCCGGGCTGGAAGGCAAAAACACCGATCCATTTTCGGGTCCCATCACCTTTGGCGAAATTGCCGCGCAGCTTCTGAACCAAACTTTGGTTTTTCTGGAGATACTTGACGACAGTCAATGAACACCTGTTATTTTTCCGATCGCGTCATCCACGGGGTCACACTTCAGAGGAGGGCACATGCCCTCACGTCCGATGATCCGGGCGACTCGCTGATTCTGGTGAGAGGGCGCCCAGGAAACGCCGCCCAGATCGGAACGTTCGTCCGGCAGGCTATTTCGCCGCCCCTGTAACCAATCACGACGCCAAAGCGGCTACACTCAAGCATACCCCACTCTCCCCGGTTGCCAACATCCCCAAAGGGTTTATACACAAGGCCATGCCGCGACGCTTTCTTCTTACCCTCCAGGCCATGCTGCGCAATCTGGTCCGCACCCTGGCCCGCGCCCTGGCGCTCATCCTGGCCATGTCGCTGATTGCGCCTTCCCCCTTGTCCGTGACCCCGGCCAACGCCAGCTATTTCAGCTTCGGGATCAAGGAAGAGAAGGAACTCGGCGACAAGTTCAACGTGCTCATCCGCTCCAAGCTGCCCATGATCGAGGACTCCGAGGTGGTGGATTACGTCCGCGACGTGGTGGACCGGCTGGCCAGACAGATGCCGCCCCAGCCCTTTCCGTTCACCGTGGCCGTGGTGCAGGACAACGCCATCAACGCCTTTGCAGCGCCCGGCGGCTACGTCTTCGTGTTCACGGGCCTGATGCTCAACATGAACCACGACTCCGAAGTTGCGGGCGTGCTGGCCCACGAACTGGCCCACGTCACCCAGCGCCACATCGCCAAACGCGTGGAACAGGGGCGCATCCTGAGCATCGCCTCCATCCTGGGGATGCTGGCCGGGTTCGCCCTGGGCGCGACCACCGGGCAGCGCGACGCGGGCGGTGCTATGATCATGGGCTCCCAGGCTGCGGCCACCCAGGCCATGCTCAACTACTCGCGCGACGACGAACGCGAGGCCGACGAGGTAGGCATGAACTACCTCTCCTCGGCGGGATACCCGCCGCGCGGGCTGCCCCAGGCCTTCGACGTGATGCAGCGCATGAAGATCTTCAAGGGATACGGCTCCATTCCGGCCTATCTGTCCACCCACCCGGACATCATTGAGCGCATCGGCTACCTGTCCGAGCGCGTGAACCGCATGCCCAAGGATGTGGTGTCCCGCCCGGACCGAGACGAGCGTTTCCTGCGCGTGCAGACCATCATCCGAGCCCGCTACGGCGACCCCGCCGCCGCCATCGCCTATTACGCGAAAAGAGGGTCCTCCATGACCCGGCTGGACCGACTGGGGCTGGCCATGGCCCTGGGGCGCACCAACGAGAACGCCCGCGCCCGCCAGGCCTTCGACGAAGCCCTGAAGGACGGCGCCAACGACGCCCTGTGGCTGCGCGAGGGGGGACGGTTCTTCCTGAAGCTGCGTGATTTCGACCGGGCAGGCACGCTCTTGCGCCGCGCCGTGGAACTAAACCCGAAAGACATGGTTGCCTCGGCGGAATACGCCATGATCCTGGCTCAGGAGCGCCGCTACCCCGAGGCTCTCGCGCTCATGCGCAAGGTCTCCACCTTCGCCCCGGAATCAGCTGAAGTGCGCCAGATGCTGGGGCGCATCTACGGCGAATCGGGCGACATGTTCCGCGCCCACCTGAATCTGGCCTACGCAGCCGTGTATTCCAACGACGCACGCCAGTCCCTGATGCAGATGGAAAAGGCCAGGAACTACGGCCGCACGGAAGAGGACCGCAAGGAGCTGGCCCGGCTGGACAAGATCTTCAGGGAGCGTTCGGAGTATTGGCCCAAGGGGCCGATGTAGGGGGCGTGCTTGTCTCAAAAACCTGAATCGCGTGCCCAAGTCTTACGTGACATGCCTCGACCTTGCCCATTGACAAACCAGCAATAAGTGCAAAACACATACATGCCGACATCATACTACCTGCTACATATATCTCTATCTGACATCTCCCCGGAAATATGGCGGACCTTCGTCGTGCCTTCTTCGATATCGTTAGACAGACTCCATGATGTGATTCAAATTGTCATGGGGTGGAACGACTGTCACCTCCATGAATTCGTCATCTCAAACAAGCGGTATACTGAGAATCCGGAGCACAACGACAACGGCATTGAGTCAATGCTTCACACTTTGGATGAATTATTAACAAGGCAGGGGAGAAGCATTACATATTTGTATGATTTTGGAGACGGATGGGATCATATGATCACACTGATAGACAACGATTATCCTGTAGACATTAAGCAACAGCATCTTTTTTGCACTGATGGTGAACGGGCGTGCCCCCCTGAAGATGTGGGAGGTGTCAGAGGTTATGAAGAATTTTGCAATGCAATAAATAACAAGACGCATCGTAAGCATGCTGACTACATAGAATGGCTTGCCACACCTCCATGCCCTCCCAAGGTGTTTGACACTGAAAAGTTTAATAAAGACTTGGTCAACCTTGACCTCTCGAAGTATCAAAGATGGTCAAGGGATCGACATTGCCGTTGGGATCTTCCAAACAAACTACTATAATCATCCATTTATTCCTCCACATTATTCCGTCCACTCATCACTTCACGCCCTGGGCAAACTGAACACGAACTCGCTGCCCTGCCCCACCGTACTGCTGACGGTGATGTCCCCGCCGTGCGCCGTGAGCACCGCCTTCACCAGCGCCAGCCCAAGGCCAAGCCCTCTGTGGGAGCGGCTCTTGTCGCCCCGGTAGAGGCGCTCGAAGATGCGCGGGATGTCTTCCGGGGGGATGCCCTCTCCCTGGTCGTGCACCGTCACCCGCACCCGCCCGTCGTCCATGCGGGCGCTGACCTGCACCTGCCCTCCGGGCTTCGAATACTTGAGTGCGTTGTCCAGAAGGTTCGCCAAAAGCTGGCGCACCCGCCCGGCGTCGGCCAGGGCGAACAACCCCGGCGCGGCGTCGCAGATCAGGATGATTCCCTGCTCCTGGGCCAGGTAATCGTAAATCTCCACCCCCTCTTCCACCAGAACCGCCATGTCCACCCGCTCGATGGACAGGCGCATGGTCCCGGTCTCGGCCTCAGAGATGTCCATGAGCGTATTCAATGTGGTGCGGATACGCTCGTTCTCCTCGGCGATGTCCATGAGCGCCTCGCGCAGACCCTGCTGCGACAGGTTGGACTGAAGCGCCGTTTCCACCACGGCTTTGGCTCGGGTGAGCGGCGTGCGCAGGTCGTGGGCCACGTTGTCCAGGGCGTCGCGCATCCCCTGAATCAGGGTGGAGATGCGCTCCAGCATGGAATTGAACAGGCTGGCCAGTTCGTCCAGTTCGTCTCCGGTGCCGCGCGTGGGGACGCGAGCGGTCATGCTGCCGCCCCCGATGGAGTTCACTGTGGCTATCAGGTCGCGGATGGGGGCCAGGGACCTGTCGGCCTGGATGGCTCCCACCACCACGCCAAGAAGGATCACCGTGGCCGTGATAAACAGGAAGATGCGCTTGAATTCCGAAAGCAGGGCCTCACGCTGATGGGCGTCGCCCCCCACGATGAGAAAGGTTCCGCTTCCCAGCTTGCGTGAAGTGACCTCGAACACGCCGCCTCCCGGTCCAGGCTGCTCCAGCAGCTGCCACTGCGCGGCCTCCAGGGAGCGTGGCTCAAGCTTGGCCTGGGGCAGCGTCTCCCAGCCGGGGGGGGACACCGTCAGGCGTTCGCCCCCGGACGGGTCGAGGATGCGCACGAAGTACTCGGACTCCTCGTATTCCTCGGTGTCGCGCCGAATGAAGTCCAGCAGGGCGGGCAAACCCTTCGTTCGCTCTATATAGCTGTATTCATTCAACTTTTCTGTGAGAAGCTTCTGATCCTGCGAGCGCACCACCCCCGCCAGGAGCACGTAGGCAATAACGAACAGGAGCAGCGAACTGACGATGTAGAGCAAGGCATAGATCGCGGTCAGCCTGAAGGCGGTGCTGCGTCTAATCCTGCCGAGGAGGCTTGAGGACATAACCGACCCCCCTCAGGGTGGAGAGCATCTTGGGCTGGAAGTCGCGGTCGATCTTGTTTCGCAGGCGGCACACCAGCACGTCCACCACGTTGGTCTGGGGGTCGAAGGTGTAGCTCCAGACGTGCTCCATGATCATGGTCTTGGAGAGAACCTTGCCCGGGTTTCGCAGGAAGAATTCCAGCAGGGAGAACTCCCGGGGTTGCAGGGTGAGCACGGTCCCGTCGCGCATCACCTCGCGGGTGAGCAGGTTCATGCTCAGGCTGCCCACCACCAGCTGCGTGGTCTCGGCGCTGCTGGTGGAGCGCCGGATGAGGGCCTGAAGCCGCGCCAGCAGTTCGGCAAAGGAGAAGGGCTTGGCCAGGTAGTCGTCCCCGCCGGACTGCAAGCCCTTGACCCGGTCGTCCACGGAGCGTTTGGCCGAGAGGATGATTACGGGCGTGTTCACCCTGCTCTTGCGCATCTCTTCGATGAGCTTCAGGCCGTCCATGCCCGGCAGCATCAGGTCGATCACGGCGGCGGAGTAGGTTTCCGAGAGGGCCATGTGCAGGCCGTCCGCACCGTCGGCGCACTGATCCACTGCGAAGCCGTTCTGCTTGAGGCCCTGGGCGATGAAGGCCGAAATCTTTGGGTCGTCTTCCACGAGTAGGATGCGCATGGTTTGGATGGATAGACCCGGCAACCGTGGCTGTCAACGCGATCAGGCCTTCGAGAGCCTTTCAATTGTGTAATAGCCAGGAAAGGGATTGGTAATGAATGCTGGAGTAGCTCTCTTCCCACGCAAAGCAGCCGGATTCCCCCCACACCGGTTGCCGGTTTTTCGACAAAACCACCTCAAAGACTGTTAATCCAAGGAGATCAGAAAATGAAAAAGGCCGTTATCTTCGCCGTTGCCTCCTGCCTGCTGTTCAGCTCCGTCGCTTTCGCTTTCGAAGGCTCCAAGTCCACCTCCGACAAGGGCTCCTACACCGAGCAGATGGCCAAGAAAACCAAGAAGACCAAGAAGGCCGCCCCCGCCAACTAAGCGGCGCGTTGCTTTCATTTCGATCGAAAGGCCCTTCGGGGCCTTTTCGCGTTTCGGCGATCCACCCCCCACTCGAAAGAAAAAGCCCCGGCCATCTCAGGGATGGCCGGGGCAGAACGCACGATAAGCTCAGGCGAAGTGCCGTCTAGTCGATCCGGCCAATCTCGCGGGTCTGACTGGAGGGACAGGTATCACAGGAGTAGCAGTCCTCGCAGCCGCCCTTGTAGGGGTAGCCGGTGAACACCGCGTAAATGCGGTTCAGGCAGCCCTTGTCGTCCCACTCCAGGTCGAGCTTCTTGAACTTCTTCTTCACCTCGCGGGTGGGGGTGGGCAGCGGCATGCACCCGCCGATCAGTTCCGGCATCACGCTCTGGGCGGCGCACATCACCAGGGTGATGGCCAGATGGTGGAAGGCGAAACCGTGGTGGGAGTTCTTCTCGAAGGCCTGCTGCACTTCGCTTTCAGTCTGGGCGTCCAGATAGACAAGCAGGAAGCCGTCCTGGCCGTCGGAGGGCTCCATCTTGTAGGCCTGCACCTGGCCCTGCCACTTGTCCCAATAGTGTTCGAGAAGTTCGGTCAGCTCGCGCTCAAGGCGCATGAGCCCGCTGATCTCCATGTAGTATTCCATGTCGAACTCGGGCTGGGTTTCGATCTTCTCCAGGCTCATGTTTTCCTTGCCCACGCGATGCTCCTTGGGAATGAATTGCTGGGGCTGGGATGTAGCCTGTTTGAGCCTGGGGGGCAACGTCCTTGCCCGATGCCCCGGCCCACGACGCAGTACGGACTCAACACCCGCTCACAGAGTAAGAAACGAACCGCAGAGAACAATGTATTTTGTTTATAAAAAACACTTCGTATTTTTCATAAACGCGTTTCTATCGCCCCGGAGGCAAGGTCACGCCGAGCAGCAGCACCCGCTTGTCGCCCCCGGAAAACATTCCCTGGAACCGGGCCATGCCCGCCGGGTCGGCCAGATTCAGCTTGGTGACGCCCGACTTGGGCAGGGCCTGATACAGCCAGCGCCCGCCCGAGCCGTCCGGCAGGATGACGCCAACGTGGTAGTGCTGGAGCGTATAGCCCTTGCGCCGCCCGGTCTGACTGAAGCTCACCAGACAGGCCTGGTCCGGGTTGATCTGCGCAAGTGCTTTCTTCCAGGCGGCCTGATCCGCCACGGGAAAGCCCAAGGCCGTCTTGCCGCTCTCTTGCGGGAAAACCTGCCGGGGCTCTGGCAGCAGCCAACGCCGGGGCAAGCCTTCGGAGAGATTCAGGATCAGATCGTAGCCGAAGTCCCAGTCCTGGCCCATGGCGCTTGCCGGGCCGGAATCGCCCAGGCGGTCGCGCCCGGCTTGGCGTGCGGGCGGGCCGGAGGGGGCAATCATGCGCATGAGGCAGTAGTCCAGGCCGGAACAGTTGAGGCCAGGGGTCGGAAAGGTCTGCTCCGGATGCTCGAACAGCGTCCAGCGTCCGGCCTCGTCGCGTACGCCGTCCGGGCGGTACGGGATGCCCAGGAGCTGGTCGGCACGGGTGGTCAGGTCGGCGGCGTGGGACGGGAGGACGCCGGAGAGCAGCACTGTTAGAAGGAGGACAATTCTTTTCATCATGTGTGCGGCTCAATCATGTCTTTTGGGGGTGGGGAAATTAACAAGGCGCATGTTTCAAACTCCATGCGCCCGACTATGTGTGTTTCCAAACATTTCTCTGAACAACGGGCTAGACTCGCTCACTTCATCACGCCGAGACTTTTCTCGACGGATCGAGGGTCAAGACCTAAGTCATCCCTCATAGCTATAAGAAGCTCATCTTGGGTCTTATTTCTATCTGTAGAATTCGCGACTGTGATGCGTAATCCTCTTGCCAATCGAACAACATCTGGTGACCCGACAAGCGTAGCTCGTTCAACAGCCACAGCAAATCGCATTTTACTTTCAACACTTCCCTTTGCTGCCACGTCACCCAACGCAGCCAAGACTTCTAAATAAGCTTTTTTCTTTTCCTGAAAGACTCGCTGAGTGAACTGGGCATTACGCTTAAAGTATGATTGGAGAGCTGTATTTAACAAACTCCCCAGTCCGATCCCACCAAGCAAAGGGAAAAGCCAATCCCAGGCCATCACGCCCCCGCAGGTTGCAAACTGTCCCAAAACGTCAGGCCGTCCCGCGCTCGTTCCCGGCGAGCCCACGGCTGATAAACCCGGCCACGAGGTGATCCGGGCTGACGCCCTCCTCGCTGGCCCTGGCTTCCAGGCTGGCCAGAAGCTCCTTGGGAACCTGGGCAATGATGCGTCCGCCCGAGGCAGGGGTTTTCCCGCCCCATTTGGCGTTGGCTTGCAGCCACGCGCGCTCGGCGTCCGCCGCCTCGACCACGGCCTGTTCTATGGAATCGCCGTCGGCCATGCAGCCGGGCAGGTCGGGAAACGTGACCAGCCACCCTCCCCCGTCCTCTTCGGACAGGGGATGAATCTCGAAGGGCAACTCAGGAGTTTTCATGGTTTTTCTCCACCCTGTGGACCAGCGCAAGGAACTTCTTCACATAAATGGACTTGATCGGCTTGTGCGCCGGAACGCTCACGTGCGCCCCATCGGGGGACCGAAAGACCACATGGCTCGTGCCGTCGTGGTCCCAATCGATTTCCATGGACTGAGCGACCCGCTTGAAGTCCTCAATCCGCCAATCCCCACGAGAGTTGGCCCGCATGCGGGCCAAGACCTTTTCGATACGTCCCATTGAAAACAGCTAGTGCATCTGCGGCCATATGGCAAGAAGACGAAGGCCGGGACCAGCCTCTATCAAGCTGATCCCGGCCTCGGAACATGCAGGAATTGGTTGCTGCTCTAAGCCTTGTCGCGCTTCTTCTGGCCGTGCAACAGGTGCCGCTTTCCGGCGTTCAGTTCGGCCTTGCGCATGCGGATGGACAAAGGCGTCACTTCCACCAGTTCGTCGTCGCGCACGAAGTGGATGGCCCGCTCCAGGGTCATGGGGCGGATGGGGGTCAGGGTGCAGTTCTCGTCCTTGCCCGAGGCCCGCATGTTGGTGAGCTTCTTTTCCTTGCAGGGGTTGATGTCCAGGTCGTTGTCGCGGTTGTGCTCACCCACGATCATGCCTTCGTACACCGGGTCGCCTGCGGTGATGAACATCTCGCCGCGCGGCTCCAGGTGGAACAGGCCGTAGGCCACGCCCACGCCGGTGCGGTCGGCCACCAGGGAGCCGGTGAACCGGGTGGGGAAATCGCCCCGGTACAGCTCATAGCCCTCCAGCAGGGAGTTCATGATGCCCGTGCCCTTGGTGTCGGTCAAAAATTCGTCGCGGTAGCCGATAAGCCCGCGCGAGGGTACCGAGAACTCCATGCGAACCCGGCCCTTGCCATGGTTCACCAGGTTCACCATGCGGCCCTTGCGGATGGACAGCTTCTCCGTGACAATGCCCAGGAAGGTCTCCTCGCAGTCCACGAACACGCTCTCGATGGGCTCCAGGCGCTTGCCGTTCTTTTCTTTGTAGATGACCTCGGGGCGGCTCACGGAGAGCTCGAAGCCCTCGCGGCGCATGGTCTCGATGAGGATGGCCATCTGGAACTCGCCACGTCCCTTGACGATGAAGCTGTCCTTGTCCTCGTTCTGCTCCACCTTGATGGCCACGTTGGCCAGGCACTCGCGCTCCAGGCGTTCCAGAATCTTGCGCGACTGCACCAGCTTGCCCTCGCGACCGGCCAGGGGAGAGGTGTTGATGCCGAACTTCATGGACACCGTGGGCTCGTCCACGGTGATGCGGGGCAGAGCCTTGGGGGCCTGCGCGGTGCAGATGGTGTCGCCGATCGTGACGTTGTCGATGCCGGACAGCACGATGGTGTCGCCGGGGGTGGCCTCGGTGGCGTCTACGAGGCTCGGCCCCTTGTAGGTCTGGAGGCGGGTAACGCGCAGCGGCTTCACTTCGCCGTTCTCGCCGATGCACACCAGGGTCTCGTTCTGGTGGGCCAGACCGTTTATGACGCGCCCGATGGCCAGACGGCCCAGGAAGTCGGAATAGCCGAGGTCCGCCACCAGCATCTGGAAGGGGGCGGTCTTGTCGTAGCGCGGAGCCGGGATATGCTCCAGGATGGCGTCGAAGAGCGGGGTCAGGTCGGTGCCTTCGCCTTCAAGGCTGGTCTTGGCCATGCCGTCGCGGCCGATGGCGTAGAGCACCGGGAAGTCCAGCTGCTCCTCGTTGGCGTCCAGGTCGATGAACAGGTCGTAGACCTCGTCCAGAACTTCCTGGGGACGGGCGTCCTTGCGGTCGATCTTGTTGACCACCACCATGATGGCCAGGCCGCGTTCCAGCGCCTTCTTCAGCACGAAGCGGGTCTGGGGCAGCGGGCCTTCGGAGGAGTCCACCAGGAGGATCGCGCCGTCGGCCATGACCATGGAGCGCTCAACCTCGCCGCCGAAGTCGGCGTGGCCGGGGGTGTCTATGATGTTGATCTTCACGCCCTTCCAGGACACGGCGCAGTTCTTGGCGGCGATGGTGATGCCGCGCTCGCGCTCCAGGTCCATGGAGTCCATGACGCGGTCGTCCACGTCCTGGTTCTCGCGGAAGGTGCCCGACTGCTTGAACAGGGCGTCCACCAGGGTGGTTTTGCCGTGGTCGACGTGGGCGATGATCGCAATATTACGAATGCTGTCGTTGGAAGACATGTTCATTGGAATTGATCTCCGATATATTTGGGAGGCCCCTCCATACGGGCCGCAAGCCCTGCTGGCAAGCGAAAGTCGCGTTACGGTTGCGACAGGCAATTCGCGCAGGGCGTGATGAGGCTCACGCGGTTGGCCTGCTCGTATGTTGTTTTCGACTCGAACAGAGGAATGGCGGCGGCGCGAAACAGTTCGCCATAGGCCGTGGAGGCCTGCGTAAAGCTCAAGGAGGCGATGAACTGGCGGTCGGCCTGGGCCACCTGCTCCAAAGTAGGCGTGGAAAGGGAATAGCCGGGGGAGAGGTCGTGTTCGCGGCAGGCGGCGTCCACGCAGTCGATGGCCGGAGTGCCCATGGGCGTGGCGTTTACGCCGCACCAGTTGCCGTACTGCGGCACGAGCGCGGCGATATTGGACACCAGCGCCGCCGGGTCGGAGCCGGAGGTCTGGAACAGTTGGTCGTATATGGCCAGCTGCTGCTCCAGGGTGGTGACCTGGGCGAAGCAAAGCCCCGGGGAAATAAGCGTAGCGAGAAGAGGGAGGAGAAGGATTGGATTCATGGCATCCTCATGGTTCTTTTTCAAAGTTTGATCAAGCACGAATCAGCTCTTAGTCCATCCCGGATGCACATTCGCGCTTGATGCAAGAAAAAAGACGTTGCCCGCCTGGGCCGACGGCTCTATATGACAATCATATGGCCGTTCATGAACGAACCTGTTCCCAAATGAATGTGCGAGTGAAAATGCCCGCTGCATTTGCCATAGCCCTGATTCTTCTCACGGCGCTTCCGGCACGGAGCGAGCCCATCGAATTCTATTATCCGGAACGCCCGCCATACAGCTACACTCAAAACGGCCAAGCCACAGGCCTGCTTATCGAACTCAGCCGGATCATCCTGCTCAAGGCCGGGGTCGAGGGCACCTTCACGGAAATGCCCGCTCCGCGAATCTTCGCAGAGTTGCAACGCGAAGACGTCCAGTGCTGCCTTGTCGGGGGGCTCAAGATTCCCGGAAGAGAGGCATACGGAACATTCACCCGGCCCATCTTCGAGGACAGCCCCCTGGTGGCCCTTTTTCTCTCCAAAAACCAGAAACTGTTCGTCGGCAAGCACAGCTTCGAGGAACTCGCCGCCACCAACAATCTCAAGCTGGGCCTCATCGCGTCCTGGTCCTATGGGGAACACGTCGATGGCGTCATCAAGAAACAGAATGCCCAGGTGATGCGCATTCCGTCGACTATGCAGCAGGGGCTCATGCTGGCCACCGAACGCTTCCAGTACACCCTGGCCAGGGGATCAGAAATCGACGAGATCATCAGGCTCTCAGGCAAGCAGAAGAAGGATTTCCTGACCATGCCGCTCTCCGACCTCAACGAACGCAGGGAACGCTTCATCTTCTGCGGGAAGGGAGTGCCCAATGAGGTGATCGAACGGATCAACGCCGCCATCGATGCCGTTCGTGCAGGAAGCAAGTGATCCCCGGCGCAGACGCATCTCTTCGAATCCTTCGCATTCCCCCGCCCCTCTGCGTGTCCCTGACAAGACATGCGATCAACCATGGAGCAACGTATCCATGTTTTTCAAAACTGCGACATTATAAACGACCCGTTTCCGTCTCCCAGCCCTGAGTCACGTCCCGCCCCTTCTTGTAGCGGAAATCGCAAAGGGCAGCCCCCTGCGCGAGGGTGCCGGTGCGCACAAGCCCCGTGCCTTCCGCCCTCGAGCGGGGAAAATCGTTCAGGCAAAAATACGGCGCCACGTCCATCATGCCCTGCGCCTTGAACAGCTTCACCGCGCCGCACTCCAGCATGTCGTACCCCAGGTCGAACCCGGAGCCGTTTTCGACATACGCCCGCCCGACCCAGTCGCCGGGGTAGGTGCGCAGCTCAGACCATTGCGCCCAGGCCACAAGCGAGTGGCGGCTCTGCGGGGTAAAGAACGCTTCACCGCGCGCCGTGAGTTCCGGACTGGGGGTATTGGCGATATCCATGGCGTTCAGGTCGTAAAACAGCCGACCCGAATCAGCAGCGGTCCTGCCGTGGGACTTCATGGCCGCGTGGATGGCGGCAAGCCAGCCCGCCTGTATCAGATAGAGCTGGTTGCGATTGGCGTCCCCCCCCAGATCGGCCATGTCGGGCAGCATGGACTCGAAGGCGACCATGGCGTCGGCAGCGACCGCAGGCGCAGCCACGCCGGGATACGCGGCAGCGACGTATTGGCGCACGCCGTCGCAGACGCCTTTGAAGTCCGCCAGCAGGCGCGTCCGGTTCGCAGCGTAGTAATTCTGCGCCGAGGCCGACGCGGGCCAGGGGATGGCGCACCCGCACACGGCCAGGCATCCGGCCCAATAACTGGCCCGACAACTGGCCTGGAGAAAACGCCGCCTGGAAATACCCGCCCCCGGTGAACTCTTCATTATCGCCGCCCTTTATCGACCCGTTAAGGAAGTCGATTCTTGAAGCCTTTTCAAAATACTCGTTGGCAAGGCGCAGGAAAAAGCCAAGCCCGATGCGCATTCGGCACACGTGAGGGTTTGGCTGTTTCCGTGCAACGCAGCCAGCGGGGATTTTTCAACAGACTGCTATTCCATCCAGATCAGGCTGGCCTGCCTGCCCGACTGGGCTTTGTCCCTTCTGTAGGAATGGAACGCCCGAAGGCTGTGGGTGCACAGGTCCAGGCCGAAGATGCGCTCTCTTCTCAGCCCGGCGGTCATGAGTTGCGCCACGGTGAGTTGCCACAGGTTCACGATCTGCGTGGCCGGGTCGAAGTGATCGCGGAACCCGGCCCCGAATTCGGCCTCGAAGTTGGTGAACTGGCTGGCGGACGGCCCCAGGCTCGGTCCGCGCACGGCCATCAGCTCATCCGGCTTCACCCTATAGTGCTCACAAAACGCCGCCACACCCTTCTGCGGAAACTCCAGCACGTTGCCGCGCCAGCCCACATGCAGCCCGGCCACGAAGCGCCCGCTCTCGTGCGCCAGCAAAATCGGTTGGCAGTCGGCGGTCTTTATCACCAGGGCCATGCCGGGCTGGCTGGTGGCAGAGCCGTCGGCCAGCAGGCTTGACGGTTCGCCTGAGCCCACGGCCCCCGGCTCGAAGACCATGTCCGTGCCGTGCACCTGCCGCAGCGAATGCCAGGACCAGAAGCCCAGGTCCGCCTGGAGCGACTCACGGTTGGCCTGCACCGCTGCCGGGTCGCACTCCACATTATAGGAGATGTTGCCCCTGTCCGGGCCGCTCATGGCGGTGGTGAAGGCCACGCGCACGCCGGGCAGGCCTGGGAAACTGAACGGTATCACCGTGACTGACATGCTTTGCTCCTCTTACGCTCCGGGCTCAACCCGAAGAATCTCTTCATCCGTCACGACCACGTGCACGGGCCGATCCCAGGGGTCCACGGGCAGCGCCTCAACCACCTGGAAGCCGTGCGCCAGCCCGATCAGGACAGTATCCGCGAACTCCGGCCCGGCCAGCAGGCGGTCGTAGTAGCCCTGCCCGAAGCCCAGCCTGCCGCCGCGCCGGTCAAAGGCCACGGCGGGGATGAGGGCCGCGCCGGGCGAAAAATCATCCAACGCCGGACACAACTCCGGATGCGGCTCCGGGATGCCGTACGCGCCAGGAGCCAGCTGCGACAGGCAGGTGAGACAGGCCACATCCAGAAGTCCGGCTTGACCGGGCCGGCAACGCGGGGCCAACACCCGCACGCCGCGCCGAAACAGCGCGTCCAGCAGGTCCGTGGTCTCGACCTCGCCGCCGAAGGCCAGATAAACAAGCACCTCGCGGGCCTGCTGCCAGGCATCAAGGGTTTCCACCTGGGCGGCTGTTCGCAAACTGGCCTCGCGCACGTCTGCGGGCGCGAGGGCGGAGCGCCGGGCCAGCATGGCCTTGCGCAAGAACGACTTGTCCATCGTGTGTGGGGGCGCGTTGTGAGGCATCGCGTTCCATGCTAGCAGGCAACCGAGCAGCCGAAAAGAACCTTTGCACCGGAGCGCCCATGCCCACCCAAACCCCCTACTGGATCGCCTTCGGCGACATTCACGGCCATGTAAAACGGCTTGCGGACATACAGGAACTGCCGGGAGCCGCAGGCGTCATCATCACGGGCGACCTGACCAACCGGGGCGGCGTCACGGAAGCGGCGCGCGTGGTCGAGGCCGTGGCGGCCATCAATCCGCGCGTGATGGCCCAGATCGGCAACATGGATTATGAGCCGGTGCAGGTCTGGCTGGACGAATCAGGCCGGGGCATCCACGCACAGGCCGTGGAGCTTGCTCCGGGACTCGGGCTCATGGGCGTGGGCTGGTCCAGCCCGACGCCCTTCGGCACGCCGAGCGAGGCTCCGGACGGACAGCTGGCCGAGTGGCTGGACGAAACGTATGAGAAAGCCCGAGAATTCAAACACCTGATTTTGGTGTCGCACACGCCGCCCCTCAACACCACGACGGACGCCATCGGGCCGGGAACGCACGTGGGCTCGCAGGCCGTGCGCGCCTTCATCGAGCGGGTGAAGCCGGAGCTGTGCATCACCGGCCACATCCACGAGGCGCGCGGCACGGACTTGATCGGCGAGACGCTGGTGATCAATCCTGGCGATCTGGCCTCCGGCGGCTACGTGCTCATCGGATTCGACGGCGGCAAAGTGACGGGAGAACTTCGTACAGCAAACACTGGGGAGCGCCGGGGCAAATGATCCTCTATTCCTGGAACGTGAACGGCCTGCGGGCCACTGCGGGCAAGGGTTTCAACGAATGGCTCCAGGCATCCGGGGCCGACGTGGTGGGCATCCAGGAGACCAAACTCCAGAAGGACCACGAGGCAGGCTTCTCGCAGGTTCCCGGCTACTCGGTGAACTTCCTGTCCAGCACGGTCAAGAAGGGCTATTCCGGCGTGGGAGTGTACAGCCGCCCCGCTCCGCTGGCCGTCAACGCGGAGCTGCCCGATCCGCAGTTCGGCGGCGAAGGACGACTTCTGCACCTGGAATATCCGGAGTTCCACTTCTTCAACGTCTACTTCCCCAACGGCCAGATGGGCCAGCACCGGCTGGACTTCAAACTGGCCTACTACGAGGCTTTCCTGGCCCACGCCCAGGAGCTTCGCAAGCACAAGCCCATCGTGGCCTGCGGCGACTTCAACACCGCCCACACCGAGCTTGACCTGAAGAATGCCAAATCCAACGAGAAGACCTCGGGATTTCTGCCTGAAGAGCGGGCCTGGCTGGACCGGTTCATCGCTGCCGGATACGTGGACACCTTCCGCATGTTCGAGCCGGGCGGGGGCCACTACACATGGTGGGACTACCGCTTCCAGGCCAGGGCGAGAAACGTGGGCTGGCGCATCGACTACTTCTTCGTGTCCGAGGAGCTGCGCCCCAAGGTGGCGCGGGCCTGGATAGCTGACGAGGTGATGGGGTCGGACCACTGCCCGGTGGGATTGGAGCTCGCGCTTTAGGCACGGCGCTTGCTTGGAAATCCGCAGAGGATTCCCATGGCCGTAGACGTGTCCGCCCAACTTTCAGCGCAATCCGCCGCCAGCACGACGGAGCCCGTCTTTCATCCGAGGCTTAGGCCCCGGTCCACGCGGGTGCGTGCTTTCGAAGACACTTTGGCCGACACGCTGGCCAGCACGACGGCAGGTCCAGGGAAAGACGCCGGGGCGTCCGCGCCTTATGCCGCGAAAGCGCAAGCATCCCGGTTCCATGAGGTGCGCGGCCAGATACTGCTGACCACCCAGGCGGACAACCGCGCAAGCGGAAACGAAGTGCGCGGCAGGATAATCCTGCCCACAGATGACGCCGAGAAGGCTCCCGCCGTTCCCGGCAAGACTCCCGAAGCCGCTCCCCAGCCTGTTTCTTCACCCGCTTCCGGGCCTGCGCCTGGGCCGGCGGACAAGCCTGCCCAGTTCACGCCGGAAGAGGAATCCCTGCTGCACGTGGCCGCGCGCGTCAGCGCTCCGCCGCGCCGGGGCGCAAGCGCCAAGACACCGTCACGTGGCGACACCCCACCGGCCCAGGCCGCCGAGGCAGCCCCAAACTCCCAGGCAAGCCAGCCTGGCCAGACAGGGGACCTGGAATCGCTCATCAAGACCGCCTCGGCGCAACTGGGCAAGCGCTACTCTTTCGGGGGCGAGAGCCCGCGCCAGGGTTTCGACTGCTCCGGGCTCTCAAGCTACGTGTATTCCAAGAACGGGATGGACCTGCCCCGCAGCTCCCGCGAGCAGTACTCCCAAGGTGCGCCCGTGGAGCGCGACAAACTTCGCAAAGGCGACCTGGTGTTTTTCGGGCGCAAGGGCGTCAATCATGTAGGAATTTATCTGGACGATGGCAAATTCATCCACGCCGCGTCCTCGGGCGGGGCCGTGAAGGTCGGCGACCTGGACGATCCGCTCTGGAACAAGCTCTACGCAGGCGCGCGGCGCGTCCTGTAGGCGTTTTCGGCCGCGCCGCCTCCCGCGTTCCTCATGGCCATTCCGTCCCTCCAGGCCGCCCCCATGCGGCGCGCTGCTTGCCCCGCGCCCGGCTATGTCGTATCAGAGCCGGATGTTAGGTTACGATGTCGTCATCATTGGTGCCGGAGCTTCCGGCCTGTTCTGTGCGCTCACCGCTGCCCGCAGGGGTTTGAGCGTGGCCGTTTTCGATCACAACGCCCAGACCGGCAAGAAGCTGAAAGTCACCGGCGGCGGCCGCTGCAACTTCGGCAACACCCACGTCGGCCCGGAAAACTTCCTGTGCGCCAACCCGCACTTCTGCGTGTCGGCCCTAAGCCGCTTCGGCACGCTGACCTTCAAGGAATTCCTGGAGCAGAACGGGCTCTCCAGCGTGGAGCAGGACCACGGCCAGCTCTTCTGCCGCGAGGGAGCCGTGAGCGTGGCCGAGTTGCTGGACAGGCTCTGCCGTCAGGCGGGCGTCCACTTCTACATGGACGTGCGCATAAAGAACATCGAGCGCACCGAGGAGTTCCGCGTCACCTACCCCGGCGGCACCGTGCCGGGGCGCAACCTCGTGGTGGCTGCGGGCGGCCTGGCCTGGCCCCAGGTGGGGTCGTCCTGCTTCGGCTACGGCGTGGCCGAGACCTTCGGCATGGAGCTCGTGGAGCCGCGCCCGGCGCTCACGCCGCTGAACTTCGGCCCCGGCTGGCAGATGTCCACTCTCTCCGGCATCGCCGTGCCCGCGCGGGTAAGCTTCGGCTCCGCCAGTTTCGAGGACGCCCTGCTCTTCACCCACAAGGGACTGAGCGGCCCGAGCATCCTTCAGATTTCCAACTATTGGCAGCCCGGCAAGCCCATAAGCATTAACCTCGTGCCGAACGTCTCCCCCGAGGAAGTCATCAACAAGGCCAGGACCACCAAGTCCCAGGTGAAAACCATCCTCTCGCGGCTGTTTCCCGCGCGGCTGGCAGCCTCTGTCGTACCGCCGGAGATGGGCGCCAAGCCCGTGGCCCAGCTGCGCAAGGAAGAGGCCGCGTGGCTCGTGAAGCGCCTCACCGCCTGGGAGGTCACCCCCAAGGAGCTGGCCGGATACAAGAAGGCCGAAGTGACGGCGGGCGGCGTGGACACCAAGGCCATCTCCTCCAAGACCATGGAGAGTCTGGCCGCGCCCAACTTGTACTTCATCGGGGAGGTCATGGACGTCACGGGGCAGCTGGGCGGCTACAATCTGCACTGGGCCTGGGCTTCGGCCTTCGCAGCCGGGCAGTCCTTCAAGCTGCCGGGATAGGCTCCGCGACCGGCGCGGGCGCGACGTGGTTTCCGCACCCAGAGGAGACAAAGCCATGAACGGCGCCATTCCCCTCACCCGGCTGGAGTTTTTCCGCAAGGAAATCGGCCTGGACGCGACAAAGCTCACGGCCATCCGCCCGTACGCCGACAGGCTCTCAGCCAGGGCGCGCAAGGCCGGGGCCTATCTGGACGCGCTCTTCCGCAGGGTCGCCCCCCGCACCCGGATGGAGCTCACGCTCGAATACTTCAACGGCACGCTCAGAGAGTTCTGGACCCGCTGGTACTCCGAACTGTGGACGCGCCCCTGGGACGACGAATTCCTGTCGGATCTCTGGCGCCAGGGCGTCTACTCCGCCAGGATGGGCATTGAACTCCAGTACATGATGCTGGGCGAGGTCAAGTGCCGCCAGCTCTTCATCCGCGCCGTGCGCGAGGACGTGCCGCTGGACGAGCGCGGCCCCGTGGCCTCCGCCGTCAACGACCTCTTGGACCTGTGCCTCATGGTGCGCGTCAAGGGTCACGCCTCCTACAACTCCCAGTGCGCCGAGCCGCTCCTGCAGGGGCTCTTCCATCAGACCCGCAACCCCCTGACCATCATCGGCGGCACGGCCATGCGCCTTATGCGCTTGGGCGGCCCGGAGGTGAAGGGCATGGCCCAGGTCATCCTGGACGAGGCCCTGCGCCTGGAGCGCCTGACGCGCGACATCTCCACGTACAACTCCCTGGAGATGGCCGAACCGACCATCCGGGAAGTGCCCATAACCACATTCCTGGAGCAGGTGCTGGACGGCCTGGCCTCCGGGCCGGATTGGCCCGAGGGCATGCGGACAACGCTCGCCCTGGACCCGGAGCACCCCGTGATCGAAGCCGACCCGGCGCTTCTCAAGGAGCTCTTCAAGGAGGTGCTGATGAACGCCATCCAGGCCATGCCCGCAACCGAGCGCAGCTTGTGGGTCACCTCCCGCGTGGACCAGGCCACTCCCTCGCACCTGAGCATCGTAGTCCTGGGCAGCGGCGAGCTCCCCAGGGGAGGCGAAGTGGACGAGCTGTTCCTCCCCTTTCATTCAACCAAACCACAAGGCACCGGCTTCGGACTGGCCATCGCCAGGGCAGCGGCGCGCAAATGCTTCGGGCGCGTGACGCTGGAGCAGACCCCCGAAGGAGTGGCCTGCACCGTGAAGCTGCCCCTCAAGGGCCAGCTCGACGGCACGGACCTTCAGACCCAACAGGATTTCTAGAATATGACTTCGAATTCGTGTGAGCACTATTCCCGGCAGTACGCCCAGTTCATTTCCAAGGAAGTCGTCAAGGAAGCTGCGGGCCACATCTTCGACGATCTGAGGCGGACGCTTGGTGGATACCTGAAGGGGGACGAGGCTCAAGCAGGCTGCCGCGAACAGGCGGAGAGAGTGATGGAGCTTCTTTCGGACGTGGAGTGCCGCTACTACAACGAGTTCAAGCTTCAGGATGTGTTCGACGAGGTGGTGGAGCGGTAGAACTGCCGTGGCGCAAGAGTCGGCCCGGATGGGCATGCCGGGCGGGCGCAACGTCGACAGGTGTCGGGATCAGGCGCAGGAAAGCTTCGGAATGGGGCCTTTCCTTCCGCGAAGTGACGGCCATGTGGGATCAGTGGGATTGTTGGGACGTCAGGAGAGCCTCCGGCGGCCAAAGGGCTTCGCCCTCTGGACACCCTGACGGGTTCTGCGGATTCGTCCGGCTTGCGACGGGAAGGCAGAGAGTTACGAGGCGGACTTCCTGGATTCCGGCAGCCGCACCAGGATGTGCGTGCCCTCTGCCTCGTCCGAGGTGAACGATATCTCGCCGTCGTGCGCGCGGGCTATCAGCAGGGCGCTGTGCGCCCCAAGCCCCGTCCCCCCCATTTTGCCGCTGGTGACGTAGGGCTGGAAAAACTTCTCGCGGATGTCCTGCGGAATGACGCCCTTGTTGTGGATGTCGATCAGCACGAAGCCGTCCTCATGCCTGACCCCCACGTTCACGGCCTCG